>NZ_JBVHFT010000030.1:0-68705 GCF_055562215.1 Kribbella sp. NPDC020701
GTCTGGATCCTCTTCAACGCCGCCGGGGTGAGCTCGTCCAGGGCTCGCCACACCGTCGGCGCCGACGCGACTGCTCCCATGACCGGCGCTTGGTGACGCAGCACCTCGATGTCAGCGATCACCTCCCCACCATCGGCGAGCATCACTGCGACATCGACCAGCACCCGACCCCGGTCGTGGACCGGGGTGAACGACCGACGCTTCAACGCCTTGGACAGCTCACCGGTCAGGCCGGCCCGGTCGGCCAACATCCGGGTCGCGACACTGCCCGCGTGCGCCACGACACCGGTCCCGTCGCCGGTGACTGACAACCCTGCAGACCACGAAGTACGCTTCACCTACCGAGTGCCCGTTCCGTGAGAAGTTCTTGACTGTCGCAAGTCCAAGAATCCCTTACAGGACAGGCACTTCGGTGCTTCTACGGCACGAGTCGGCCGATCAGCCGTGAACTGTCCGGGCTAGGTGCAGGCCCCAGGAGAGGAGGCAGCACGCGAGTCCGACGAACAACGCGGACGGCAAGGCTCGTAGACGGCCCGGGGTGTGCATGCGAGACCGCCGGAACAGTTCCATCGATCCTTCGTAGATGAGGATGACGAGTGGGGTCGCGACCAGGAACGCGATGAACTCGGCCACGACGTTGCCGTCGGGTCGCTCCCGGTCGGCGAGGAGCAGCGACATCAATGCGACGGTGACGAGGAAGCCGACCAATCCCAGCGAGCGCCGCACGCGCCCGCCTTCGACGCCGCTCATCCACCCGAACGCCTTGTTGATCTCGGTCTCGTTCTTCTCATAGGTCTTGTTGAACAGCTCAGCCGGAAACGCCACGAGCAGGAAGAACAGCGCGGCGAGTGCGAGCACAGCCAGCACGGCCACCAGCGACATCTGGAAGTCCACCGGGAACGGAACGGACATGGTCGCCAGCACCGGGTTGACGTGCTTCACCGGCGGCGGAGTCGGTGGAGGGGAAGGCGGCGGTCCGGTCGTCGGCGGCACCACGGCAGTCGGCGACGGCCCCACCGACGTGGTCGGCGGCGCCCCGCCCGAACTGGTCGTCGGTTCAGGCGTAGGCGTCGGGCTGCTCGAAGGCGTGGTCGTCGGCGGCGTACTCGGCACCGGCGACGAGGTCACCGTGGTGGGAGGGTTGATCGGCGTACTCGCGGTCGGGGTCGGAGTAGGCGTCGGCGTCGTGGGGAGCACCACAGTGAACCGGAGCGAGTAGGTCCCAAACTTCGGGCACCCCACCGCCACATGGGTGTCCCCGGCCGGGGCGTCATCCGGTACGGCGAACTCACCCCGGAACGCGCCTCTCGACGCCTTGAGAACCTCCGCCTCCTTCAAGGCCTCCCACCTCACCTCGACCGTCACGCAGGGGGTGAAGCCGTCACCCTGAACCTGCACCCGATCCCCGGGAGCCCCGGACGTCTTGTCGACCTCGAGGCCGACCACTGCGACCTGCTCGTATTCCTCGCTCTTCGAGCAAGGCGCACTCAAAGTCAGCAGGTTGCCCGATTGAGCCTTGGTCGGTACAGGAATCTCAGCCGACAGCGACTTGTCGTCGTTCAAGGGCACGTCTATCGAGTCCAGATCCTGAGGAGGATCTCCGGCCAGCTGCCAGACCAACTTCGCTTCCTGAGGGCAAGCAACCAGGCCCGTGCCGTTCACAGTCACCATGTCGCCGGCCTGCACGACGTACGGCGTCACCGTCAGGTCGACTGGCGGATTCGGATACGCGGCTGCGGTGGTGATGACGGCAAGGGCCAGGGCCGCGAGGGTAATTATGACGACCTGGGCGTCGCGGGATCTCCTGGTGGTGCGGCGTGGTGCCGTGGTGCCAGGGTTGTTTGTGGTGCTGCCGGCCGACCGGCAGTAGTTCCGCCCCGAATGCATGAATTCCCCCGGGAAAGCCGGTGACCCCGTGTGTCGGGTCCCGGTCCGCCCTTCCCGGAATTCATCCAGCGTGCAACCCGGCCGGCAGCAGCGTCAATGCTATCTCCGAGTTACCAGGAATTGTCATCGCTATTCACCCAATTGCTTCAATCAATCGACCGGAAGAATGCCACCTACGCCGGCGCCGACCGACCTCATCGGCCGGGTGGCCAGGGTGATGCAGTTGGCGCCCTGCGTGGCCGGTGCGTCCGAAAGCCACTGACCGGTCCCGTCCGCAACGCGATGTATTTCCCGGCTCGTCTCACCGGTCCGAGTGACAAGAGGCTAGGTCCGATCCTCCGGCCGGCCATGCCTCAGGAGGGGCGACATGACCGACGCGCGGGGAACGGGGAACGCGGCCCCCCGGTCCGCCGGACCGGCGCTGCGGAGCAAGCGAGTGTGGATCCCACTGGCCATCGGGGTTCTGATCGTGCTCGGATCGAACTTCCTGGGCGGCGACGTTCCGACGGTCGTGTACATCGCGACCGGCATCGGCCTCATCGTCTGGAGCCTGTTGCGATTGCTCGGCTCGATCGACGAGCAATCCCGGCACCATCGGGACATCTGGCTGGCTACGGCAGTGTGGCTCGGCGGGTTCGTCCTAATTGGCATCTGGCTGCTGGCCAAGGTCGATGGTCTCGGGGTTGTCGGCTCGGTCGCCGGGTACGTCGCCTTCGGGCATCTCCTGCTCGCGGCCCGCGCCAGCACTCGCGGCGCACCTTGGAGAGGCGGCATCGTCCTGGCGATCTGCGCAGCGGGCTTCATCGCCGGCTGGCTCGTGGTGATGCCGTCAAAGGACCCGGGTGGGTGGTGGCCGTGGGTTCCGCTGATTCTTCTGGGCGGCTCAGTCGTGCTCGCTCCGGTAGGCGTGTCAC
Organism: Kribbella sp. NPDC020701; assembly: GCF_055562215.1. Classification (NCBI taxonomy): domain Bacteria; kingdom Bacillati; phylum Actinomycetota; class Actinomycetes; order Propionibacteriales; family Kribbellaceae; genus Kribbella; species Kribbella sp. NPDC020701. The sequence goes on from NZ_JBVHFT010000030.1 coordinate 2,802, forward strand.
TGCTATCCGCGGACTTGCTCCGCCGCCCCGCCGTCATGGCTCGGCGTACTCGCAACATCAGGATCCTCGCCGTGGTCGGCGCACTCTCCGTCGGTGTTCTGGCGGTCGTCCTCCTGCAGCAACTCGGACAGGTCTATTGGCCGGTACTCGCGTTCGGTGTCGCCGGGTTCTTTCTGCTCGGCCTGATCGCGGCGCGAACGCAGGCCGATACCGTACTGGTCGCCTTGGCGCTGTTGGTCATGGCTGTGATCGCGGCGCATCCTGCACCGGCTCCGCCCGAGCCGCGTCCCGGCCGGATGATCGTCGCACTGGGCGACTCGTACATGTCCGGAGAAGGAGCCGGTTCATTCTTCCGGGGCACCGACGACGCCGGCGCGAACGAGTGCCGCCGGGCGCCTACGGCCTACCCCTTCGTCTTCGCCAACAATCGCGGCGCGAGGGACTATCCGGCCGGCGTAGTCTCATTCGCCTGCTCGGGCGCCCGGACCTCACATCTCAACCTGCCCGCAGGCAGCGGTGTTCCGCAGTATCCGAGCGAACCGGTGAACGGCACCGCTGGCCAGACCCAGTTCCAGCAACTCGAGGCCTTGCTCGACCGGCGCGCCGCGGACATCGATCTCATTCTGCTCGGCATCGGCGGCAACGACTCCGGATTCGTAACAATCGGAACGACGTGCATGGCCCCCGGACACTGCGACGACCTGGAGAAGCTCTGGACCGGAAACCTCCAGAACGTCCGCCGCGCGATCCGGACCACCTATGCCTCGCTCAAGTCGATCCTCGAACAGCGGGACCTCCGGATCCCGGTCCTGGTCGTGCCCTACCCCGACCCGATCGCGGCGCGCAGGTGCCCGGACATTGCACTGGCCCAGACCGAGATCGACTTCCTGCACCGATTCATCGACCAGCTCGACATCGTGATCCGGGACGAAGCCGTTGCGGCCAAGTTCCTCTATCTGGACACGATGCGGACAACGTTCGTCGCGAAAAGGCTGCGGCTGTGTGACGGCGGACCGAAGACCGGGGTGAACTTCCTCAGCGCGCAGTCGATCAACGGATCAGTCGAAGCGCAGGTGTATCCCAAGAACTGGGTGCACAACAGCCTCCATCCCAATGAGGACGGTCATCAGCAGATGGCGGACACCCTCGCGGCCTGGCTGAGCGCACACCCGCCGCGCGACCAGACATACGCCGAGGCGCCAACAGTCCTTCCGCCGGAGGTCACCCCGCCCTGCGGTCTGGCTGAACTTGACGTAGAGAAGACCGGCAAGCGTTGTGCCGATGAGGCGCAGCGCTGGGCGCTCGGAAAGATCAAGGACCGGATGCTGCCGAGTGTGCCGCTCATCGGAATCCTCCTCGCTGGCGCCTGGCTGCTGTGGATAGCCGAGCTCGGCAGGTACCGCAATCACACCGGGATCCTGCGCCGAATCCATGACAGCCTTCGAAGACTGAGCGCAAGCTCCGCGAAGCCATAGGGTGCGGGCCACGAGGTCGATCTGATTCGTCCCCGGTTTCCACCACGAGGTACGTCGTACTCGATCCATCGCTCATCGTCCTCCGCGGCGAGCAGAGGCACCTCGCCCGTCCGCACCGCACCCCCACGATCAGGAAACACTCGCGCCAGATCGTCACAAGACGCAAAGCATGTTCCTTCACGGGCACATGGGATGGCGTGTGTCCATCCAGGTCAGTGCTGTGGGAAGCAGGCGGCGACGGCCAAGCCGTCCACGAAGTCGTTCATCTCGTGGCCGGAGTGGCCCTTCACCCACTGGAAGGCGACATCCCCGCGCTTGATCACCAACTCCACCAGGGGCTCCCAGAGGTCCCTGTTGGCGACCGGCTTCTTTGCTGAGGTGAGCCAGCCTCGCTCGAGCCAACCTGTGTGCCACCCGTCGCGGAAGCAGTTGACGACGTACGTCGAATCCGACACGACCAGCAGCGGACCGTCGTTGGCCCGCACGGCCTCGAGGGCGGCACGGATCTCCATCCGCTGGTTCGTGGAGGCAGGCTCGTGACCAGCGGCATACTCGGTCCTCGACAGGGCCCAGGCCCAGCCTCCAGGTCCAGGGTTGCGCGAGCAGGCACCGTCGGTGAACACCGTGCGCGCGCCGACGGGGACTGTCATGTCGGCCGGACGAGGACGGCGGGCGCGGGCTGGAGGCATCAGAGCGAACCACTACTACGCCGGCGCATCCCGACAAGCACAGCCTGAAGGCGGCGTACCTCGCCGGACGCTGAAACAGGTGGTTCAGCGTCCGGCGGGCGGCCGGGTCGTGCCGCCTTGTGTTTGCGGCCGGCGGGCCGCTCGCGCCGGGAATCAGTTGCCATCAGCAACCGCACGATCCGCACTCGGGCTCAGCGCGAGACAGATCAGTGCAACGCGACCGTGAGCAGTAGGACTGACGATGCCAAGGCTTCGACGTCGTGGCGCTGCGGCGGCACCGCGACCAGATCACCTGGACCGAGCTCGACCTCCGCGTCACCCGCACGGACGCGCACACGGCCACGTAGGCAGAGCAGCGAGGCGTCCCCGGGACTCTTGTGCTCACCCATCACCCGACCCTCGGCAAGCGCCATGAGCGTCTGCCGGAGACGGGCACCGGGCCGGCCGTAGACCGTGACCGAGCTGCGCCCACTCTCGGCCGAAGCTGCCTTCGCAAGCCGCTCAGCAGCCAAATCGTCGATCGACGAGACATCCATCCATCGATGATCGCACGGCGAGAGCCTGAACGGCGATGCACAAGGTCACGGCCGGCGAGCACAGGTCACAGACGCTCGCCGGATGCGGCCCTGAACAATCTCACCTCGCCTATCGCGCCCACGGAGAGCTGGAAACCGCGCTCGAACTGGCCAACACCGCGCTCGCTCACGGATCGGGACGAGCCGTCCGACCCCGATCTGCAACACAGGGCGCTGGGCCTATGCCCGCCGGGGGTGAAGACGCGGAACGGAAGGCAGGCACGGGCGCCGAGCCAGTGGTGTGGGACGAGCCGGCCGGCGTCGGTACAGCGACCGCTCCCACCGGGACTGCCGGTCCTGCCCCTGGCCCCTGGCGCGCGGCGAACGTTGCGCATGGCAACCGACTCGACGCGTCGGCCGGTGCCGGTGCCGAAACCATCAAGGAATGGGCCGATCGGTCGCCAGGCGGCTGAGCGTAAGCTCCATCCGGGCGGCAAGAGCATGGGCGTCGAGGGACGCCGGGTCGGTGGCCAGACCGATGCCGAGCGATCCGGCCCAGCTCAGCGCGCCCAACGCGAGCGGGGCTCCCGGTGCGAGGGGCAGGATCGGGTACACCCGAGCGATGCGGACCCCTGCCATCGACAAGGGCACTGGCGAGCCGCGCATGTTCGAGATGATCGCGTGCAGGAAATGGCGGCCGTACACAGTTCTCGCGAACCACGCGGCCGCGGGCTCGGGCAGGGCGCGCAAACCCTTCGCCGTCACGAACCGCGACGCCACGACCCGGCTCGGAGTACGCGCGCGAGCAGTACGGCGACCGACTTCGGCGATCAGTCCCTCGATCGGGCGGCCATCGATCGGCACGTCGACCATCACCGCCGCGGTGCCGTTGGTCTCGGCGGCGGTACCAGGGCCGCGCACCGTCTGCGGAACCGCGACCCGCAGCCGGCCTCCGAGCCGGATGCTGAGTTCAGGATGGGTATCCGCTACTGCCTCGGCGACGAGGGCGAGAACGACATCGGTCACCCGCACCTGCCGGGTGGAGGCAGCCCCGCAGACGGCGGCAAGATCGAGGTCGGCGGTGGCGAAGTCGCGCCGTGTCGACGTGGCCAACTGCCCGCCCGCTCCCCCGTCGGCGGCCAATTGCGCGAGTCCTACGATCGTTGCCGTGGTCAACCGAACGTGTCCTCGCGCAGGAGCCGGCGGGCTCGGAAGTTCGATCCGGGGACGGAGTAGGTTCAGCGCCTGCAGCACCGCACCGTTTCCATCAGCAACGGCATGATGCAGGAGAAGAATCATCGCCGTCCGGCCAACGCGGCCGGGTGCGGGGTGAGTCGAGGACCGCACCGGCCCGGCATCGCGCACTATCACGATCTGCCACAGCGGCCGGTCCCGAGGCATCGGGGTCTCGGCAAGCTCGGCGACGATCCGCCGCAGGCCGTCCTGGCCGTCCGGACAGCGGCGCACGCTGATGTGCGACGTCCAGTCGATAACGGGAACGTCGACCCAGCGGGCTCGGTGCCAGCGTGTCGCCGGCTCGAGCCGTTGGCGGAAGCGCGGCAGCCTCTCGAGCTCGTGCCGGACGACGTCGCGCACACGCTCGACGGACAGGGCCGCCTCGTCGCTGGTCGGCTCGAACATCACCAGACCGCCCAGGTGCTGCGCCGCGCCGACGGTCTCGACGTGGAGGAAGAACGCGTCGCATGACGGCACGACCAGCCCAGGATGCGAGGTGCGATCGCCGGCCCGCCCCGCGGCAACGGCTGCGCGGGACAAAGGACGACTGAGCCTGTTGGCGCTCGTGGTTCCTCCAGCGGGGTGCGGTCTCCATTCTCGCCCCGGACGGCCCGGACAGCGCCGCTGATGTCAGGCCGGAACCGACCTCCGCGAGGTCGGTTCGCAAGTTCTGGGTACCGTCGATCACGACCAGTCACTTCAGTCGAGCGAGAAGGGCGACACCGATGGCGATCAACGCAGTGCTGGCAGTGACACCGGTCGCGGAAGTCGACACGGCATGCGACTGGTACGCCTTGTTCTTCGGGCGTCCAGCCGATCAGCGACCGATGGACTCCCTGGCCGAATGGCACTTGATCGACTCGTCACCTGCACCGGTACCGGGGGGAGACCAACTCGGCCTCCTCGAGACCACCTGACGCCCAAGATCTGGCTGCCTGCATTTGCGTTCTCCGCGGAGAGACGAGCGGACTAAGGTGGGCCGATGGACCAGCAGACCGCTCAGGACTGGCTCGACCAGTACATCGAGGCGTGGATGTCCTACGATCCGGGCGACATTTCGACGCTGTTCAGCGAGAACGTCGCGTACCGCTACCACCCGTGTGACGAGCCGATCTCCGGTCGGGACGCCGTCGTTGCATCCTGGCTCGGACAGAGCGCGTCGGGCGACGCCTCCACCCGCGACGCGCCCGGCACCTACGAGGCCGAGTACGCTCCGGTCGCCGTCGACGGTGACACCGTGGTGGCCACCGGCACTTCGCGGTACCGCGAAGTGTCGGACGGACCCATCGTCCGCACCTACGAGAACTGCTTCATCATGCGCTTCGACGGCGAAGGACGCTGCCGTGAGTTCACCGAGTACTACCTCCGCCGCCCCTGAACGCTACGGGCAACGACCGCTCGGCACTCGGCGAATGAGGTTGCGACTGCGACACCGAGCATCAGATGGCTCAGCTCTCCAGGCCGAAGCGTGTGGTTAAGGAGTGTGTCGCCGGCCCTGCGCGCCACGGTCACTGTCTTCTGGCGCTACCAGACCGCTGGCCTGACCGCCCGGCTACGTCACCTCGCGCGACCTCACGCCTGAGCTCCGACCGGCGACCACAAGCCCGAACTCAGCCTGATGTTCCGGATGGCGGGGTCGGTGATTTCATGGTTGCGTGGAGCACGATCAGGAAGAGCTCCTCGAAGTGGGGAGCGCTTCGGGGCGTGGGCGCCGGAGGGCCGTGTGGGTTCTGGTGCTGGTGGTGCTGCTGGGCCTGATTGTTCTGCGTGCCTCGACTGATCGTCCGCGACAGCAGGCGGTGCCGAGTCCCGCCCCGTCCGAGCTGATCAGCACGGTGCCGGACGGGCCGCCGGCGACGGCGTGGCCGACGGCGTCGGGGGCGTGTGGGGTGGACACGCTGTTGCCTGTCGTGTCGAGTGCGCCGCCCGCGGAGCACACCGGGATCCAGGTGCTGCTCGGCGGAGACAGGGTGCGACTCGTCGACTTCGACAGCGGCCACGCGACGACCTTGCCTGGCGCGGTCGTCCGTCCGGGCGAGTACGCCGCTGTGCTGGCCGGTGATCCGATCACGGCGTACGCGACCACCGGGTCCTGCAACGAGACAGCTCCCGAGGCGATGTTGCGCATCGGCGTCGATCACCGGGTGAGTTCTGTCCGCCCACTCGGTCCCACCGAGTGGGCGCTGACCGACGGCAATCGCGTCTGGATCGCTTCCTTCGCCAGCGACCTCGACTCCCCCTACGAAACGATCACTCCAGTCACCGGCGGGCAGCGGGTGCGGCTGCCGCACGGCTTCTCCGCATCCGCGATCGTCAGCGACACGATCGTCGGGCAGCTGCAGCCCGATCCGGGAATCTCACCGACCTGGCTCGCGCTCGTCGATGCACGTACCGGTCAGTTGCAGGCCAAGCTCGACCAACAGGTGGCCCCGCTCGCCGCCGGCGCCGGCCAAGTCTTCTGGACCAGCGGCTGTGACGACGACGCGTCACCGTGCACGCTGCACCGCCGGGCGATCGCTGGCCGGGAGACCCTCGGATCCCCACTTCCAGGCCCCGCGTGCTGCGGTGTCGTCAGCCCTGACGGCACCAGAGTCGCCTTCCTGATCGAACGAGCATCGACAGACTCAAATTTCGAGGGCCATCCGCTCCCGCCCATGGACATCGCGATCATGCGACTCGACACCGGCCGGCTGGACCTAGTGCCAGGGATCGAACTGCCCACCAAGTCGCAACCCGGGCTGGCGTTCGCCGGCCGTGATGACTGGTTGGTGATCGCCCTCGACGCGGGCTCCCGCACCCGACTCCTCGCCTGGCGGCCCGGACTGCGGCAGCCCTACGAGACGACCGCACTTCCAGGCCTCGTACACGACCCACCGACGCTCGTTGTCACCAGCCACTGACCACCTCGTTCTCGTTGCTGCCGGCAACCAGAGGGTCAGGGTGATGCGGGCGCTACCTCGAAGTGTGTGACCGTCGTTTCCCGGTCGAGGAGGTAGTCGTCGTCTTCTGGGTAGTACTTGGCGTGATTGATGTCGTCGCCGGCGAAGGCGCGGATGTGGTCGAGGTCGGTCCACCAGCTCAGGGTGATGATCTCGGTCCGGCCGTCACCGAGATCGCGGGTGAGCAGCTGGGCACCCTCGTTCCCCGGAGTACGGCGATAGCCCGCCATCCCCGTGCGCTCCACGATCTCGACGTACTCTGCCGCCTTCTCGGTACGTACCCAGCCCCGCCACATCCGCGCAATCATGCAGCCACCGTAGCGGGACGCTCACTCACTGCGGAGGCGATGTCGAAATGAGCCTTCTTCGTTTACCGTGGCGGTGGGGGTGGTGGCGTGGGGGCGGACCAGCTGCGGATCAGTCTGCTCGGGGAGTTCACGGCGTCGTACGGCGGCGCCGTGCTGGATCTGGGTGGGCGGCGGCAGCGCGCCGTACTCGCTGTACTGGTGCTTGCACGCGGCGAAGTCGTTCCGGCTGAGCGCCTTGCCGACGCGGTCTGGGGAGAGCATGCGCCTGGCAACACCGCCGGCGCCCTGCAGTCCTATGTCTCGCACTTGCGCCGCAGCTTGCAGCCCGGAGCACCGGCTCGCGCGCGGTCCGCGGTCGTCGTCCGCGAGGGTCCTGGATATGCCGTGCGACTGCCTCCTGACGCCGTCGATGCCTGGCGGTTCGAGACGCTGCTGCAGAAGACCACGACCAGCCCGGCGGAAACTGAGGCCGTGCTGCGAGAGGCGCTCGCGCTGTGGCGCGGTCCGGCGCTGGTCGAGTACGCCGACGAGCCCTGGGCCGGGGCCGAGATCGCCAGGCTGACCGAGCTGCGAGCCGTGGGCCGGGAACGGCTCCTCGCCGCTCGTCTCGATCTCGGGGAGGCGGCACTCGTCGCTGCCGAACTCGAGGGGATGGTCGCCGAGGAGCCGTTGCGGGAGGAGCGGTGGCGGCTGCTCGCGCTCGGGTTGTACCGCGCCCATCGGCAGGCCGACGCGCTGGCCGCGTTGCGGCGTGCCCGCGAGACCCTGGCCGACGAGCTCGGCGTCGACCCCGGTCCGGCCCTGCGTGAGCTGGAGGCGCAGGTACTCGCGCAGTCGCCCGAACTGGTTCCCGCGAAGCAACCGCGGGAGGAGAAGGGGCCGACAACGGCCGCGAACCACAACGGCCTCGTCGACCGGGACCGCGAGCTCGCCGCACTCCGTTCGATGCTCGATGGTCTCGCGGGCGGGCAGCCCGGCCTGCTGTTGGTCGAGGGTCCGGCCGGGATCGGTAAGACGCGGCTGCTGGCGGAGGCGCGCAGGCTCGCGGCCGAGCGATCGGTGCGGGTGCTGTCGGCCCGCGGGAGCTCGCTGGAAAGTGCCTTCGCGTTCGGCGTCGTACGCCAACTGTTCGAGGCGGAGGTGGGGCGGAGCGACGAGCTGTTGCGCGGTGCCGCGGCAGGAGCCGGGGCCGTGTTCGACATCGCCGACGGCGGCCGGGCCGAAGGCTTCGCCGTACTCCACGGCTTGTACTGGCTGGCGGTCAACCTCTCGGCCGAGGGACCACTGGTGCTCTCCGTCGACGATGCGCAGTGGTGTGACGGCGCCTCGCTGCGCTTCCTGGCATACCTGGTACGACGGCTCGCCGCCGTACCCGTGCTGGTACTGGCAACCCTGCGCACCGGCGAGCAAAACGAACACGAGGACCTGATCGCGGAGCTGGCGCTCGAACCCGAGGCGCTGGTCGTACGTCCGGCACCGCTGTCCGTGGAGGCGACCGCCGAACTGGTGGAGCGCCGGCTCGGCGTACGACCCGCACCCTTGTTCGTGACCGCCTGCGAGCGGACGACAGCCGGCAACCCATTCCTGCTCTGCCAACTGCTCCAGGCTCTTGCCGCGGACGGCGTCCGGCCGGATGCCTCGCACGCCGACCGGGTCGTGGCAGTCGGATCGCGCGCGGTCTCGAGCCGGGTGCTGCTGCAGCTGCGCAGGCTGCCACCCGAGGTCGTGGTCGTCGCCAGCGCCGCCTCCGTACTCGGCGATGGTGCCACCCTGCCGGCGGTTGCGGCATTGGCCGGGATCCCGGAAGACCGAACCGCGGAGGCGCTGGCCGCACTCGCGCGTACCGAGATCGTGCGGGACGAGCAACCAGTGGCGTTCGTGCACCCGCTCGTCCGAGACGCGGTGTACCACGCGCTGCCGGCCGCCGAGCGGGGCCTCTGCCACGAGCGGGCCGCATCGGTCCTCAAGGAGGCGCGGACGAGTGACGAACTGATCGCGGCACACGTACTGCTGGCGCCGCCCCGAGGTGACGAGAACGTCGTGAGCCTGCTCCGTACGGCGGCACGCGGGGCGGCCGAGCGCGGAGCGTCGGAGAGCGCGGTGACCTACCTCCGCCGGGCACTCACCGAGTCGCCGACTGGCTCGTGGCGAAGCGACGTCGTGCTCGAGCTCGGGATGCGAGAAGCGCCGGTGGACGGAGCGGCCGCCGTCGAGCATCTGGTGCAGGCCTACCGGCTGCACGACGACCCGCGCGTCCGCAGCGAGATCGCCATCGCGGCCGCCTCGACCCAGGTGTTCGCGAGTCCGCCAGGAGTCGCGACGGCCTTCGCCCGGGAAGCCGCCGCGGCGCTCCCTGACGGACTGGCCGACCAGCGCCAGGCGCTCATCGCCATCCAGCGCATCAGTGGGTTCATGCACAGCATCGGCGACGGCTGGCAGGCACCCGCCGAGGAGCCCGAAGGGCAGGGGCCAGGATCGCGGATGCTGGCCGCCACGGTCGCGTTGGAAGCGGTTCTGGCCGGCAGTGACCGGGAACGGGCCATCGCGATGGCCCGTTTCGCGCTCGACGGCGACCAACTGATCGCCGTCGACGACGGGCTGTTCTGGGTCAATGCCGCCGCGGTCCGGATCCTGTCCGACGACGACATCGGCGACTTCTGGAGCCGGGCACGCGCCGCCAGCCACGCGCGGGGATCGCTGTTCGCGACCCTGTCCACCAGCCTCTGGGAGGGGTTCTGGCAGTGGCGGCGCGGTGAGCTCGAAGCGGCCCTGGCGTCCCTGGCGGCCGCCCTCGACCAGGATCGCCTCTGGGGAGGTACGCGGGTGGGCGAGCCTTTCGCCCGCGCCTTCCAGATCGGCTGTGAGCTCGATCGGGGCGACCTCGCTGCGGCCCGCCGGGCGGCCGACGCCTTCGCCGATGGTGCGGCGTTCGGCGAGGGAGGTCGCGTCTACCAGCAGGCCGTGGCGCGTCTGCTCGTCGCCGAGGGTCGCTGCGACGAGGCGCTTGTCGTGCTCGGCAGTCCGCAGCCGACCGAAAACGGGATCGCCATCGTCAATCCGGCCTGGAACCCGTGGCGGTCCATCAAGGCCGCAGCGTTGTACGGGCTCGGCCGTACGGCGGAGGCCATCGAGACAGCCGAGGAGGAGTTGGCTCTGCTCCGGGTCTGGGGCGCGCCGAGCTTCCTCGGCAGGACACTGTGCATGCTGGGCGAGTTCCGGGGCCGCGCCGGCCTCGACGACCTCGTGGAGGCGGTGAACCTGCTTTCGTCGACGCCGGCGGCGGTCGACCTCGCCCGCGCGCAGTGCGCGCTCGGCAGCCACCCGGACGTGGCGGACGATGACGCGATCACGCTGCTGGAAGCGGCAAGCCGGTTGGCGGAGGAGCGAAGCGCCGGTCAAGTTCGCGAGCGCGCGCTGGCTGAGCTCGCACGGCGCGGCCGCCGGATCGACCCAGGCTTCAGTGGCTCAGGAATTTCTCAAGTCGGGGCAGGGACGATGACGTACGACCAGAACGGGAGGCTCCAGTGACGGTGCAGCAGGGTCTCCAGGCCGCGAGCCTTCGAGGGCTCTGCGGCGGCGCCGTGCAGCTTCCCGGCGACCCGGCGTACGACATGGCGCGCGCACCCTGGAATCTGGTGGTCTCCGACTATCCCGCGGCCGTCGCCTATCCCGCGATCCCCGAGGAGGTCGCCGAGGTCGTCCGCGCCGCCGAAGCCGCCGGCCTCCAGGTCGCGCCACAGGGCACCGGCCACGGCGCTCCGGCGCTGGGCGGCAGGCTGGCCGATGCAGTACTGCTGCGCACCTCCGCGATGACTGAGTTGAGCATCGACCCCGCGACCCGGATCGCGCGCGTCGGCGCCGGCGTCCTGTGGGGTGATGTGGCGGAGGCGGCCGGGAGGTACGGGCTGGCAACGCTCCATCCGTCCTCCCCCGACGTCGGCGTGGTCGGCTATTCGCTCGGTGGCGGGATCGGTTGGTACGCCCGGCGACTCGGTCTGCAATGCAACTCGGTCACCGCAGTCGAGGTCGTCCTTGCCGACGGCACCTTCGTACGGGCGACTGCCGACAGTGACTCCGAGCTGTTCTGGGCCCTCCGTGGTGGCGGTACGCCGCTCGGGGTCGTCTGTGCGCTCGAGTTCGAACTCCAGCCGATCCAGACTGCCGTCGCCGGGTTCCTCGCGTGGGACGGGACGGCCGTCGACCAGGTGCTGCCCGGGTGGGTCGAGTGGTGCGCGGACGCACCCGAGGACGTGACGTCGTCGTTCCGCTTGGTCGACGTACCCGATCGTGGGTCGATGCCGGCCGAGGTCCGTGGCCGCCGGATGGCCATCATCGACGGCGCCGTACTGGGCGACGACGCTTTCGCTGACGCCGTACTGGCGCCGTTGCGCGCACTCGCTCCGGAGATGGACACCACCGGCCGGGTCCCGGCCGCCGACCTGGTCAGGCTGCACCTCGAGCCGGAAGAGCCGACCCCCGCGTACGCGAGCAGCGCGCCGGTGGCCGAGCTTCCCGACGCGGCGATCGCCGCCGTCATCGAGGCTGCCGGGCCGCGCTCCGGCACGAGCCTCACGATCGTCGAGTTGCGCCAGCTCGGCGGCGCGCTGTCCCGGCCGGACCCGGACGGCGGCATCCTGTCGCACCTCGATGGCGCCTTCCTCGCACTAGGTGTCGGGCTGGGGCTCGAACCCGGGGACTGGCCGCGGCAGCGCGACGACGCGGCGCGGTTCCTGGCCGCGGTCGGGCCATGGTCGACCGGAGGCAGCTATCTCCCGATGCTCGACGACAGCAGCGATACGCGCAAAGCGTTCCCGCCGGACGTCCACACCCGGCTGACCGCGATCCGTCGCAGGGTGGATCCGGGCGGGCGCTTCATGGCACCGCATCAGACTTGAGCCGGTCTCTCAAGTCGGTCACAAGCAATCGTCAAGCGCTCCGGGACACCGTCGATCTGTCATCACAACAACGACAGACCGAACAGGAGAGTTCGATGACGATCGCTCTTGACCGCGCCACCACGCGGCAGCACGCCTCCCTCGAGGAGCTTCGCAGTCGCCTGACCGGCGAGGTCCACACGCCCGACGACGAGCAGTACGCCGGGCTGTCCACGCCGTGGCTCCTCGCCGTACCCATGCAGCCGACCGCGGTTGTCGCCGTAAGCACGGCCGAGGACGTGGTTGCCACCGTCCGCTTCGCCCGAGCGAACGGCTACACCGTTGGCGTCCAGGCCACCGGCCACGGTGCCAACAGCTCGTACGCCGGACATCTGCTCGTGGTGACCAAGGGCCTGGACGAGGTCACGGTTCACCCCGAGGGTTGGGCTCGTGTCGGAGCCGGCGTCAAGTGGCTCCCGGTGATCCGAGCGGCCGCGCGGTACGGGCTGGCCCCGCTGAACGGGTCCACCAGCGACGTCGGCGTGGTCGGGTACACCACCGGTGGTGGCGTCGGCCCGATGGCCCGCACTTACGGTCTCGCCGCGGACAAGGTGCGCGCGTTCGAGGTCGTCACGGGTGACGGCGAGTTCCGTCGGGTCACCCCGACCGAGCACCCGGATCTGTTCTTCGCGCTGCGGGGCGGTAAGGGCGCGACCGGGATCGTGACGGCGGTGGAGTTCGACCTGGTTCACCTACCGACCTTCTACGGCGGTGCGGTGTACTTCGACGGTGCCGACGCGGAGCGCGTCATCGACCGGTGGCGTCAGTGGTCGATGTCGCTTCCCGAGCAGGCGACGACGTCGTTCGTGCTCTTCCAGCTCCCCGACGCCCCCGGCATTCCGCCCGCCCTGGCGGGCCGGATGACTCTTGGCGTCCGGTTCGTCTGGACTGGGGCCGCGGACGAGGGCCGCGAGCTGCTGGACCGGATCCGCGCCGTCGCTCCGGTGATCCTCGACGACGCTGACGAGAAGCCCTACCTGGCCGTCGACTCGGTGCACGCGGACCCGGTCGACCCGATGCCCGTCGTCGACCCGGCCATGCTGCTCACCGAGTTCACCGACGTGACCGCGAAGCGGCTGCTCGACGTGGCCGGCTGCGGGTCGGGGTCACCGCAACTGATGGTCGAGATCCGCCAACTGGGCGCCGCCTACGCCCGGTCGCCCGAGCACCCGGACGCCTTCTCCCACCGCGCCGCCGGCTTCAGCGTTCTCGCCGTCGGCATCGCGGAGGACCCCCGCGTCCTACCGCACTGGGACCGGCTCTCCGCGGAGCTGTCCGAGTGGGACACCGGCGGAGTGTGGCCGAACTTCGGACCTCCCCACGACGCCCTGACGGCACACCGCGCGTACGACGAGCAGACGCTTCGCCGCATCGTCGAGGTGAGCCAAAAGTACGACCCGGACGGCGTCCTCCAGATCGGCGAATACGCCCGCGCAGTCGCCGGCTGACATCCGCAAAGCACGAAGCCCGCGCGGCGGAGCCCACCCTCCGCCGCGCGCGCATGCCCGGTCCTGCAGGTTTTCCACAGGCTACGAAGTCGCCCGTCTCCGGCGTGTGAAAGCCCATATGTTCTTTGGGCAAGGAGGTGCTCGATGAGTGCTGGCAAGGACCGAGACCGTCGCCGGAATGATCGTGACCGCGGACGACGGCGTATGGAGAACGACGGGAATCGGCCGCACGCGGCCCTGGTGCCGCTGACGGTGACCCAGGCGAACCGGCTGGTGCGTCTGGCGGAGAATGCGGTCGCGGAACGCGGGTTACCGATGCGGTACGACGGAGCAGCGGCGCTGGTGCCGATCGAAGCCGACGGTGATCCTGCGAAGGACCAGATGTTCGCGGGTCTGGTGAATCTCGCCCGCACCGTCGCCGGGTTGCCACGACAGCAGTGGCGCTCCGCGGTGGCGGCGCACTTCGATCAGATGGTCCCCGAGGGCGGACCGCCGACGATTCCGGACGACCTGGAGGGCGAGCTCTACCTTCGTCTGGTGCGTGCGTCCACCATCGAGCCCAGCTGGGTCGAGCGTGTCCCTGAGTTCGTGCCAGGTGTGCTGACCGCACCCGCGAGCTACGCCGGGCGCGCTGTCGCGATGCATTTCGACATCGACAGCCTCGGGGTGCCCTGGGAGGAAGCCGCCCGAATCGGCCTGGCGAACCTACGCCGGCTCAAGGACGAGGTCGAGCACGTGCGACTTCAGGGTGCCGAGATCGCCATGATCACCGGCGGGATGTTCACCGCCTCCCGGGCACTCGTCCTCGACACCGTGCTGCGCGAATCGCTCCGGGTTGAGAATCCCCCATTCGGCTGCCTCGTAGCCATGCCGGCACGAGACATGCTGCTCGTGCATGTGTTGCGAGATCAGACCGTGGTCAATGCCGTCGACGTGCTCGTCAGACTCACGACCTGCTTCTTCGCCGACTCGCCAGGCCCCGTCAGCCCACACGTCTACTACGTGACGGGCAACGAGTGGCAGCAGGTGACCGACTATTCGACCGGCGCCGTCCGCCTCCAGACCGCCGGCCGCCTCTCGGAAGCCCTGCAGCGCCTCGACACCGACGCGAACGCTCGCCGGCGTCCCACATGATCGGCCCGACCTCCAGACCAAGCCACTCGTGGCCATCGAACGACAGGTCCAGCCCAGCCGGCAACTCGGCAAAACCCTTGCGGCGTTGGCGTTGCTACCAGCCTCCGACGGTTGCAATTGATCCAGCCGTGGTGCGTTGTGCCGTAGCGCGGCCCGTCGTACAGGAGCGTGGCGATCCGCACCGCATCAGCCGGGCTCCCGGGTGTACGCCAGCCCGGCCGGACACCCCTTCTGTCTCCGCTCGGCCTGACTTCCGGGTCGAGGCGTCGGCGGTATGTTGCTGATGGCAACAGCTTCCCCGAGAAGCCGAGTACGGAGCAGGTGCCGCGGTCAGCCTCCTTGAGGTGCTCGTGGGGACGGATCGCACAGCGACGCTCTATATCCGAACTGTCACGATTCGGTGACAGAGGCATCATCCCATGGCGTCCACAGTGCGAGATACATAAGGTTCCGGGAACCCGGACGGCCGGGTGGACTGCTGGGGCTGCTATCACCACAAGGACGGGTGACGGGCAATGACGCTGGGGGTATCCGAGGCGCAGTCTCCGGAAGATGGCCTGCCGGCTGACTATCTGGCCGAGACAACCGAGGCCAAGCAGATCGAGGGCCGGTCGCTCGGCCAGATCGCCTGGGCACGGCTGCGCAAGGACAAGGTCGCGATCGTGAGCGCGATCGTGATCCTGCTGATCATCGCGGTGGCGTTCCTCGCGCCCCTGATCGTCAAGCTGAACGGATTCCCGCCGGACCAGTTCAACAAGCTCGATGCGAACGGGAACCCGCTGCTGAACACGCGGGACGGCGGCATCCCGATCGGCGGGTTGTGGGGCAGCGGCACCAGCTCCGAGCACTGGCTCGGCGTGGAGCCGCAGAACGGCCGGGACGTCTTCTCCCGGCTGGTCTACGGTACCCGCGTCTCGCTGCTGGTCGCGCTCGGCGGCACGATCATCGCCGTCGTGCTCGGCACCGTGATCGGGATGGTGTCCGGGTACGTCGGCGGCTGGGTCGACACGCTACTCAGCCGGCTGATGGACATCATGCTGAGCTTTCCCTCCCTGCTGTTCGTGATGGCTCTGACCCCGGTGATCGCCTCGCGCGGCCAGGACCTGTTCGGCATACCGGACGACAACAAGCTGCGGATGGGCGTGCTGATGTTCGTGCTCGGCTTCTTCGGTTGGGCCTATCTGGCCCGGATCGTCCGGGGCCAGACTCTGTCGCTGCGCGAGCGGGAGTTCATCGAGGCGGCTCGATCGCTCGGCGCGGGGCCGCTCTACGTGATCTTCCGGCAGCTCCTGCCCAACCTGCTGCCGACTCTGCTCGTCTACACGACGCTGCTGATCCCGAGCTACATCACCGCGGAGGCCGCACTGTCGTTCCTGGGCGTCGGAATCAAGGAGCCCACCTCGTCGTGGGGCCGGATGATCGCCGACGCGTCGAACTGGATCGAGAGCAATCCGCTGTACCTGTTCTTCCCGGGGATGGCGCTGTTCATCACTGTGCTGGCCTTCAATCTGCTCGGCGACTCGGTCCGCGACGCTCTCGACCCGCGCGCCGGAAGGAGCTGACCGATGGGCCGCTTCCTGATCCGCCGGCTACTCCAGTCGGTGCTCGTCCTCGTGGTGATCAGCGCGATCACGTTCTTCCTGTTCTGGGCCACCCCGGCGAACCCCGCGTTGCTGATCTGCGGAAAGAACTGCAACACCGAGACCGTCCAGCAGGTCAACGCGACGTACGGATTCGACGATCCCCTGATCGTGCAGTACGGCCACTACATGCAGGGCCTGATCAGCCCGGCCGGCCGGACGATCGGTTCGGAGGGCAACGAGCGCAACTGCCCGTGGCCGTGCTTCGGGGAGTCGTACCAGAACGGCATCCCGGTCTGGGACTCGATCACCGACTCGTTCCCGGCGACCTTGTGGCTGGCTACCGGGGCCGCGATCTTCTGGCTGGTCGCCGGCGTACTGCTCGGCCTGGTCGCGGCGCTCCGCAAGGGCAAATTCATCGACAAGTTCAGCGTCGGGCTCGCGTTGTTCGGCGTCTCCTTCCCGACGATCGTGTTCGGTTACGTGCTGTTGTACCTCTTCATCGTCAAACTGCAATGGATCCCGTTCCCCGACACGGCGAACTCCGCCTTGTTCACCGTCGGTCCGGTGAAATGGCTGCAGTTCTACATCCTGCCCTGGATCACCCTGGCGCTGGTCTTCGCGGCGCTGTACACCCGGCTCACCAGGGCGAGCATGATCGACACGATGAACGAGGACTACATCCGCACCGCTCGGGCCAAGGGACTCGACGAGCGGACCGTGGTGTTCAAGCACGGGCTCCGGTCCGCGCTGACGCCGATCGTCACCATCTTCGGCCTGGACGTCGGCGGCCTGCTGGGCGGCGCGGTGATCACCGAGCAGATCTTCAGCATCACCGGCCTGGGCAAGTTCTCGATCGACTCGGTGCTCAGCAACGACCTGCCCGCGATCATGGGCGTCGTGCTGTTCGCCGCCATCTTCGTGGTCGTCGCGAACATCATCGTCGACGTCCTGTACGCCGTCATCGACCCGCGCGTGCGGTTGTCCTGATCAGGTGAGGTGACGTGGTGACCGAATCCGAGACAGTGGCCGTGCAAGGGACTCCAGGCATTGGCCGGCCGTTCCTGGAGGTCAAGGACCTGCAGGTGCACTTCCCGACCGACGACGGCCTGGTCAAGGCGGTCAACGGCCTGAGCTTCGGCCTCGAGCGAGGCCAGACTCTCGGCATCGTCGGCGAGTCCGGTTCCGGCAAGAGCGTGTCCAGCCTGGCCATCATGGGCCTGCACAAGGGCAGCCGGGCGCAGGTGACCGGCGAGATCTGGCTGGACGGCGCCGAGCTGGTCGCGATGTCCGTGGCCGAGATCCGGCGGCTGCGCGGCCGGAAGGTCGCGATGATCTTCCAGGACCCGCTGTCGGCGATGCACCCGTTCTACCGGATCGGCGACCAGCTGACCGAGGCCTACCTGGTGCACAACGACGCCCCGAAGTCGGTGGCCCACAAGCGTGCCGTGGAACTGCTCGACCGCGTCGGCATTCCGTCGCCGGACAAACGGTTCTACGACTACCCGCACCAGTTCTCCGGCGGAATGCGGCAGCGCGCGATGATCGCGATGGCGTTGATGTGTGATCCATCGCTGCTGATCGCCGACGAGCCGACCACAGCCCTCGACGTCACCGTCCAGGCCCAGATCCTCGACCTGATGAAGGATCTGCAGAAGGAGTTCAACTCCGCGATCATCCTGATCACTCACGACCTGGGCGTGGTCGCCCAGATGACCGAGAACGTGGTGGTGATGTACGGCGGACGGGTCGTTGAGGCAGGCAACGTCCGGGACATCTTCTACCGGCCCGAGATGCCCTACACCTGGGGCCTGCTCGGCTCGATCCCGCGCGTGAACCGCACCGGCGCAGCGCGGCTCAAGTCGATCCGCGGTACCCCGCCGTCGCTGATCAACCTGCCCAAGGGATGCCCGTTCCAGCCACGCTGCGACCACCAGAAGCACGTCGAGGGGCTGTCTTGTACGGCCGAGTTGCCGGAGCTGCTGCAGATCGGTGAGGCGGGGCACCTGGTCCGTTGCCACATCGAGTCCGGGCAGCGCAAGCGGCTGTTCGCCGACCAGGTCAAGCCGAACTTGTGATGGCCGAGGAGCGCCGGTGAGTACGACATCCGCAGAGCAGACGAGCCTCACCAATTCCTCGCGAGGAGAACTGCTACTCGAGGCGAGTGGGCTGCAACGCTATTTCCCGGTCACCCGCGGCATGATCTTCCAGCAGCAGACCGGGGCGGTGAAGGCGGTCGACGGGATCGATCTGGCCATCCACGCAGGGGAAACGCTCGGAGTGGTCGGCGAGTCCGGTTGCGGGAAGACGACCACGGGGCGGCTCGTGACCAGGCTGGACGAACCGACAGGCGGCACACTCACGTTCCTGGGCGAGGACATCACGCACCTGAGCCGGGCCCGGATGCGCCCGCACCGGCGGGACATCCAGATGATCTTCCAGGACCCGTTCTCGTCGCTGAACCCGCGGCAGACCGTCGGGGCGATCATCGCGGCGCCGTTCGACATCCAGAGGGTGAAAGCCGACGGCGGCACGAAGAACGCCGTACAGACGCTGATGGAGCGGGTCGGGCTGAACCCCGAGCACTACAACCGCTACCCGCACGAGTTCTCCGGCGGTCAGCGGCAGCGCATCGGCGTGGCGCGAGCCCTTGCGCTGCGGCCGCGGCTGATCGTCTGCGACGAGCCGGTCTCGGCGCTGGACGTCTCTATCCAGGCCCAGATCGTCAATCTGCTCGAGGATCTGCAGGAGGAGTTCGGCCTGGCTTACCTGTTCATCGCGCACGACCTGTCGGTGATCCGGCACATCTCCGACCGGGTCGCGGTGATGTACCTCGGCAAGGTGGTCGAGACGGCCGGCCGGGACGAGCTCTACAACCACGCCCGGCACCCGTACACCCATGCGTTGCTGTCGGCGGTCCCGGAGGCGGACCCGGACGCAACCGTGCAGCGGGACCGGATCCGGCTGACCGGGGATGTGCCGAGTCCGCTGAACCCACCATCTGGCTGCCGGTTCCGTACCCGGTGCTGGAAGGCGCAGGACATCTGCGCCGATCAGGAGCCGCCGCTGCTGCAGATCGGCGCCCCTGACCACCTTGCGGCATGTCACTTCCCGGAGGAACGGGATGTGATCTGACAACTAACGGACAGCCGCCGCGACCCGGCGGCGCATGTCAATACAGAAAGGAACACTGGCCATGGATCACGTCAAGCGAACCGGGATGGCGATCGCCGCAGGGTTCGGTCTGGCCGTGTCGGCGGTTGCCTGCGGGGGCGACGACAAGGGTACGCCGAGCGCGCAGAACACGGCCGGTGCCAAGGGGGGCACCGTCACCGTCTACCACGTCAGCGATGTGGAGCATCTCGACCCGGCCCGCAACTTCGTCACCGACTCCGGCATGATCGGCAAACTGATCACCCGGACCCTGACCGACTACCGGTACGACGCCAAGGCGAAGAAGCTCGTGCTGGAGAAGGACCTCGCCGACAGCTACGAGTCCAGCCCGGACTTCAAGACCTGGACCTTCAAGCTGAAGGACGGCATCAAGTACGAGGACGGCACGCCGATCGTCGCCGCCGACATCAAGTACAACGCGGAGCGTTCGTTCGCCGCCGACATGGCCGAGGGTGCGCCGTACGCGCACGAATACCTCGACTGCGCGGGCTACAAAGGCCCGTACGTGTCGAACAACAACGCCGGCAAGGGCTGCACCGCGATCGAGGTGCCGGACGAGAAGACGATCGTCTTCAAGCTCAACCGGCCGGTCGCCTCGTTCGACGGTACCGCGAGCATGAAGGTCTTCTCGCCGGTCCCGAAGGCCAAGGACACCAGGACCAAGTACGACAACCACCCGGTGGCCTCTGGTCCGTACAAGATCGAGTCCTACACGCGGAAGAAGCAGCTGGTGCTGGTCCGCAACGACCAGTGGGTCCAGGCGACGGACCCGGTGCGCGATGCCCGGCCGGACAAGTTCATCTTCAAGTTCGGTGACGCCGAGGCGACAGTCGACCAGCGGCTGATCGCGAACGGCACCGCGGACCAGAGCTCGCTCAGCTTCGCGGGTGTGCAGCCGGAGAACATCGCCAAGACCAACCAGGCGAATGTCAAGGACCGCGTGGTCCAGGGCACCGACATCTGCCGCCGCTACATCGCGTTCAACCAGCAGAAGCCGTTGCTGAAGAACCAGAAGCTGCGCGAGGCGCTGTACTACGGCCTGGACCGGACGAGCTACCGCGACGGCCGTGGTGGCGAGCGGCTCGCCGCCGTGGTCGACTCGATCATTCCGCAGGACATGGAGGGCTACAAGCCGGAGGAGAACTTCAAGGCTCCGGCCGAAGGCGACCAGGCGAAGGCCAAGCAGTTGCTCACCGAGGCCGGCTACAAGGGCGAGAAGCTCGTCCTGTCCACGGCAGACTCCGGTCTGGCGGTCAAGGCGGCCGAGGCCGCCCAGGCGTCCTGGAAGGCGATCGGGGTCAACGTCGAGATCCAGAAGATCCCGGGTGACAACTACTACTCGACGCAGCAGCAGGACTCCGCCGCGGCCGACCTGATCACCGCCGGATGGTGCTACGACTGGGCGAGCCTGACGACGATCGTGCCGTCCGTGTTCGGCCCGGACACCACCGCCCCGAACAAGTCGGCGCAGAACAACTACGGACGTAGCCAGGCCGGCTGGGACAAGATGGCCGAGCTGACGAAGGAGACCGACAAGCAGAAACTGGAGACCGGCTTGTCCGACCTGTACACCGAGATCATGAAGACGGCTCCGCTGGTGCCGACTGTCCAGGACCTCAACGTGTACGTCGTGGGCTCCAACCTCGACAACGTCGTGACCGACCCGAACACCGGTGGCTTCCCCGACCTGACCCAGATCGGAGTGAAGAAGGCCGGCTGACGACCGCACAACCGGGAGGGCGGCGGCCGGTGCCGTCGCTCTCCCGGTCAGCGGCAGGTCGGGCAACGGAAGTGAAGGGAGGCGCCGGTGCCGGCTGGTACAGCACCCGGTCGTCGCGGCTACGACTCGTCCGGCCGCAGGGACCAGGCCAGGATCAGGCGCGCCGCGGCACTTGATGCGTGTCTGACGTTGTTCCTGGAACGCGGCTTCGCGGCAACCACGATGCATGCGGTGGCAGAGCGAGCGGGCGTGTCAGCGGAAATGCTGTACAAGTCGATCGGCCCCAAGGCCGCACTCGCGAAAGCAGTGTGGGACGTCACGCTGGCGGGAGACGACGAGCCGCTGGCGATCGCCGACCGCCCCGTGCTGCGCGACATCTTCGCCACCCCGGGAGCTGAGGCGAAACTGGCTGCCTACGCAAGATTCGTGTGCGCGGTGAACGAGCGGCTCGCACCCTTGGCGGCGGTCCTGCTGGCAGGCGGATCGGACGCGGCGCAGGTTGTCGCCGAGACCGATGCGGAACGTCTGACCGGGCTGCGTTCCTTCGTGGGTCACTTCGCCACCGAGGGACTGCTCGCCGCGGATGCCAACCCGACGACAGTGGCCGATGCGTGGTGGGCGTTGACCGGTCCGGATCTGTTCGCTCGTCTCACCAGGGACCGCGGATGGCCCGCCCAGCAATATCAGAACTGGCTCGCGACGATGCTGGAAATATCCGCGACGACCAGTCCACGGAACAGAGCGGAATAGGCATGGCCCTAGGCTTCTTGCTCCTGCCACACCCCAAGGCCTCATAGCCGGCTGACACGCGGCTTGCCCTGACGCGGCTCCTGACACGCCGTGGTTTCTTGCAGGTCTGGTGAGTGGGGCGGAGGATCGCCGGTACGGTCGACTTTCTGGACCGCGTGACACCGCCCAGCACCGGCAAGGAGTGACGTGAGATTCTCGTTCTTGTCTCGACCCCGTGCTGTCCCCGCTCTGACAATCGGTGCGCTTGTGGCCGCAGCTCTCGTCCCACTGACAGTGGGACAGGCTGCCGCCGGCACACCAACGGCCGCCACCGAAGACTCCGAGAGCGTCAACCTCGCTCTCCTGCCAGGTGCGGTCGCCTCCGCCAAGTCCCAACGCATGACCGCGCCCGCGGCGACGTACGCGCCCGCGAACGCGACCGACGTGTTCGTGCACAACGGATGGACCTCGAACTACGCGTCGGTCGGCAACGGCTACGACCCGACCCAGGACTGGTTCCAGGTCAAGCTGGCCACGCCTGCCCCGGTGTACGAGGTGTTCACGCGGTGGACGTCACCGTCGAAGCCGACTGAGTACGACGTCCAGGTGTCCACGGACGCCGACTGCCAGACCTGGTCGACGGTCACCCATGTGGTGAATCCGGCCGACAAGGACTCCCAGGTGATCGATCAACAGAACCCGGTCTCGTGCGTCCGGATGCAGGCCCTGTCGACCACGTCCACGACCGGGTACACGATCAACGAGTTCGAGATCTGGTCCGGCCCCAAGCCGCCACCGGTTGTCGGGCAGATCACTCCCGTACCGGTGAAGCAGACGCCCGGCAGCGGTCAGCCGTGGGAGCTCACGGACACCTCCCGGATCGTCGTCTCCAGCAGCGCCCTCGCAGCCACGGCTGAGGTGCTCGCCGGTTACCTTCGGCCGGCCACCGGGTTCGTCCTTCCCGTGGTGACAGGTTCCGCTACGGCCTCTGACATCGCGCTAAGCATCGCACCGGTGATCGGCATCCCAGCGGACAAGGCCGACGAGGGCTACTCCCTCACGATCTCGAGCGCGGGCGCGAAGATCGTCGCCCCGCAAGCCCATGGCCTGTTCAACGGCTTCGTGAGCCTGAGGCAGCTGTTGCCAGCGGCAATCAATTCCCCCACCACCGGTGTGGGACCGTGGACAGCACAACCCATCACAGTCCTGGACTACCCGCGCTACGCGCATCGAGGCCTTCAGCTCGACCCCGCCCGCAACTTCATGACCGTGGCCGAGATCCGGTCCATGATCGACCAGTTGGCAGCGTTGAAGAGCGACCGCCTGCACCTGCACCTCAGCGACTCCCAGTCCTGGCGCCTGGAGATCAAGGGCTACCCGGCTCTGGACGGCACCGGGTGCAACGGTTCGGGCTGTATCGCGGGCTTCTACACGCAAGAGGACTTCAAGGGCCTGGTCAAGTACGCGGCCGACCGGTTCATCGAGATCGTCCCCGAATTGGAAGGCCCGGCCCACGCCACGGCGGCGGTCAGATCCCTGGGCGGCGTCGCGGTCATGGGTTGCCAGGGCCAGACCCAGACCGACCGGTTCTGCACCAACCCAAACGACCCGGCCAGTGAGCGGGCGCTCGCCTTCTGGAGAGACGCGATCGCACAGCTCGCCGCGATCTCGCCCGGACCGATCATCCACATCGGCGGCGACGAGGCCATCGGGATGCCCCACGAGGACTACAAGTGGTGGATCGGGCAGATGGAGACCATCGTCGACGGCACCGGCAAGCGAATGATGGGCTGGAACCCCGCACTCGAGGGCTACGCGCCGGGCTCGACCTCCATCAACCACTACTGGTCCGACTACACCGGCGGCGGTCCCCCGCTCATCAAGCCGGAGTGGTTCAACCAGGGCCGCGACGTCATCACCACCCCGGAGTGGAACGCCTATCTCGACTTCGGGTACGACGGCTCTCCCGGCCGCACACCGCGGACCGAACTCGACAAGGCCTATTCGTGGGACCCGGAGTGGGTCTACGAGAAGTACCGGTCCGTCTGGGCGCAACCGGCGTACGGCGGTCCGAAGGCCGAGGACATCATCGGCATCGAGGCGCCGATCTGGGGCGAGCAGATGCGTGGGCTGGCCACGAACGAGTACATGGTCTTCCCACGGTTGGCCGGAATCCTGGAGAAGGCCTGGTCTCCCAAGGTGCTCACCCAGGACTACGACGCGTATCGCCAACGGCTCAGCGTCGCCGGACCTCGGTGGGCCTTCGCCAACGTGAACTTCGGCTCCATCGCCCAGGTCACCTGGAGCCCGGAGTCGATGGGCACGGTCACCCGCTTCGGTGTGGACAGGACCGTGAACAACGCACCTCTGGGACATCTGGCTGCCGGCTCGCTTCCGCCGGGTGAGTTCACCGCCACGATCGATTGGGGCGACGGATCCCCGGCCGAGGCCGCCGGTATCGCAGCCCGCGATTACACAGCGAGTCAACGTCAGGGCAGAAGCCTGATGACCGTCAGCGGGAGCCACACCTACCCGGCGGACGGGGCGTATCACGGGACCGTCACCTACAGCCGTCAGGGCAAGACCTGGGTCGTGCCGTTCGTCGCGACCGGCGTCCCGTCCTGTACGACGATGCTCACCGGGACGCACCAAGGCCCGTTGACTGTGTCCTCGGGCGTCGCGTGCTTCGACGGCGCGACTGTCTCGGGACCGGTGACCGTGGCCGCGGGTGCCGGACTCTATGCATCCGGGTCTGAAATCCGCGGCCCGGTGACGGCGTCCGGGGCAGGGAACGTTCTGCTGTGCGGTACGACCGTGTCCGGGCCGGTGACCGTGACCGGTGGAACCCGGGTCTGGCTCGGCAACCGGAACGGCGAGTGCGCGCCAACGACTGTCACAGGTCCGGTGAAGGTCAGCGGTTCGGTGGGTCAGGTGACGGTCGACGGTGCGACCGTGGCAGGCCCGCTCGTCCTGCAGAACAACACCGGCTCGACGATTGTCTCCGGCAACCACATCAGCGGGCCGCTGTCCTGCACAGGCAACTCCCCCGCGCCGACCGACGCCGGCGAACCCAACTCCGCGTCCGGCCCGAAGTCGGGCCAGTGCACCGGCCTCTGACAGCCGGCCGGTGAGCACGGCGGCCCTGCGCACTCGCGACCTGCGCAGGGCCGCCATCGGCTTGCCCCTGTAGAACAAGGGCGCGGTTCAGGACACGCCGCCGCCGAGTTTGTCGCGGATTTGGTTCCAGCGCTTGTTGTAGATCGGGCCGAAGCGTCTCTGGGCTCGTTCGAGTTTTGGGCCGGTGTAGCGGCGGAGGGCCCAGACGGAGGTGGGCTTGGCCAGTCTGAAGGCTCCGACGAAGGCGACGACCGGCACAACGATGCCGATCAGGCCGGTGGGGAGCTTGCCTTTGAGGAAGCAGACGACCGCCATCAGGAGGTGGAACGCGATCGTGGCGAAGTAGGTCCACCTCGAGAGGGCACTGCCGGCGCGTTCGGGCTCGGCTCCGATCGGGCTGGTCTGCATCAGGAGCACGACACCGAGCGCTCCGCCCAGCACGATCGCGTCGATGGACTTGCGTCCCTCCGGCCCCCAGTAGACGTCGTCCAGATGCAGCCACAGCGCGAACTCGTCCAGCGTCAGGGCCGCCCCGGCCCCGAAGATCACCGCGAGCACCTCGGCCCACGGCGTACCCGGGGTGTAGCGGAAATACAGGAGCCCGGCAAGCATCACCATCAGGATCCCCCAGACCTGATGGTGGACGTGGATGCCGCCGATGTACGTGTCGGACAGGCCGCCCTGATCCTGGGCGGAAGCCTGCTTGGCACGGATGCGTCGGGTGACCGCCCGCGTGACGGTGAAAGTGACGAAGAAGGCCAGGAGCATCCAGGCTGCCTGCGCCCGACCGGTGTCGACGAGATCCCGATACCAACCCATGCAGATCACCCGTCAGACATCGAGCGAATCGGTTGAGATCCCGCGATCAGGACCGACTGGACAGCCGCGGTGGTGCTGAGCAGTGCGGCGATCGGGGTCGCGTGCGCGTTGTCACGGGTCAGGAAGCGCGGCATCACGTCACCGCGCGCCGGCATGTAGAGAATCTCCGCGTTGATCAGCGTCCTCGCCAGATAGGCGCCCTGGACCGAGATGATCACGCCGATGCTGACGAACGTCGCCCCCCACGATCCGACGACGGACTCCAGCACGCTGCCCATCGACGGCTGCTCGGACTTCGCCAGGTCGGCTTGCGGCAGTACGCCGTACGAGACCAAGGTCACCGATGCGAACACCGCCAGCACGCTCACGAATCCGAGGATCGTCGCCCGCCCGACGTCCTGACGCCGCCGGGCGAAGCGGGAGTACACGCTCGCGCCTTCGATCCCGAGGAACACGAAGGTGGTGACCAGCATCGTCTCGGTGACCTGGTCGAACACCGAGCCGACCGAGCGCTCGTCGCCGCCCCAGAAGTTGTCCGCGAACGTAGTTGCCGAACCCGGCGTTGGCGTAGACGTACACACCGCTGTCCAGGTCCGGCCGTCGGCCTCGCCGAACTCCTTGAGCAGTGTGAAGACTCCCCCACCGACCATCGAACCGACGACCATGCCGGTCAGGGTGAGGACCGAGACCTTCTGGACGGTGCTTGACCGGCGCGCGATCACAACGCCTCACTCCTCAGGAGCTGGGCCGGACCAACGGGAACAGGATGGTGTCGCGGATCGAGAGGCCGGTCAGGTTCATCACCAGCCGGTCGATGCCCATCCCCATCCCGCCGGTCGGCGGCATGCCGTACTCCAGGGCCTCGAGGAAGTCCTCGTCGACCTGCATGGCCTCCGGATCACCCGCGGCCGCCAGTTGCGACTGGGCGACCAGCCGCGCGCGTTGGTCCACGGGATCGATCAGCTCGGAGTACGCCGTACCCTGCTCCGCCGCGAAGATCACCAGGTCCCACTTCTCCGCGAGCCGTGGGTCCTTCCGGTGCGGCCGGGTCAGTGGCGCGTTGTCCTTCGGGAAGTCGGTGTAGAAGACCGGCGTCGTCGTGGTGCGCTCGCACAGTACTTCGTAGATCTCCTCGAGCAGCACGCCCCAGGAGGCGTCGGCGTCGGGCTCCAGCCCGACTTTCGCCGCATGTCCGAGCAGCGTCTCGACCGGTGTGTCCGCGGTGACTTCCTCGCCGAGTGCCTCCGAGACCGCCTCGCAGATGCTCTTGACCGGCCAGGTCCCGGACAGGTCGTACTCGACCGTCTTCCCGTCGGCATCGGTACGGCGGGCGAGTGGCGAGCCGTACACCGCGGTCGCGGCCTCCTGGATGATGTCCTGGGTCAGCAGCCGCATCGTGTTGTAGTCGCCGTACGTCTCGTAGACCTCCAGCGACGTGAACTCCGGATTGTGCTTGAAGTCCACGCCCTCGTTCCGGAACTGTCTGCCGACCTCGAACACCTTCTCCATGCCGCCGACGAGCAGCCGCTTCAGGTGCAGCTCGGTCGCGATCCGCAGGTACAGATCGAGGTCGTAGGCGTTGATATGGGTCTCGAACGGACGCGCGTTCGCGCCGCCGTGGACCAGTTGCAGCACCGGCGTCTCGACCTCGACGAATCCCCTCGCCTGCAGGGAGTCGCGCACACTCCGTACGACGGTCGCCCGCTTGTACGCCACGTCCCGGGCGGCCGGCCGCACGATCAGGTCGACGTACCGCGCCCGGATCCGCGCCTCCGGATCGACCAGTCCCTTGACCTTGTCCGGCAGCGGGCGGAGCGCCTTGCTCGTCAGCTGCAGCGACTCGGCGCGGACCGAAAGCTCTCCCCGCCGGGTGGTGATCACCTCGCCGGTGACGCCCACCTGGTCGCCGAGGTCGATGTCATGACGCCAGAAGTCGTACTGCTCCTGGCCGACGGCGGCCTGGTCGACCATGAGTTGCAGGTCACCGCTACCGTCGCGCAGCTTCGCGAAGCCCAGGCGTCCGAGGTCGCGTTTGAGGATGACCCGCCCGGCCACCGCTACTTGGCGACCCGTTGACGTTCCCGGCGGAAGGGTGCCGGCGTCGGCCCTGACCTGAGCCATCGTGTGCGTGCGCGGGTACGTCACCGGGTAGGGATCGATGCCCTGGGCCCGGATCCGGTCCAGCTTCTCCCGGCGTACCCGGACCTGTTCGGGCAGGCCCTCGATCGACAGCGCCGCTGCCAGCGGATCCGGCGGCTCGGGAATCAGAGCAGTAACCGCGGCAGCGTGGGCGGTACCGGCGGTGTCGAGAGCGGTCTCAGGGTTCTTGCGCCGGAGCATCGTGAGGCTGGGACGAGTCAGGAACCCCTCCGCACTGCCCGCGGCCGTCCCTACCCGGGGAAGATCCGAGGTGTACTCGAAGCACATGAACCGGGGCTGCCAGACCGGGAGGTACTTCGCGTTCGAGCGGTACAGCGACTCCAGCTGCCAGTTGCGGCTCGCGACCAGGAGCGCCTGACGCCACAACCGCGCGACCGGTCCGGCTCCGATCTCCGCGCCCCGCTCGAACGCCTCGCGGAACATCGCGAAGTTGAGCGAGACCCGGCCGACGCCGAAGACGGCCGCCTCTTCGGCGAGCGCTGAGACCATCAGCTCCACCAGGCCGTTGTCGGCGGTCGGGTCGCGACGCATCAGGTCGAGCGAGAGCCCGGTTCGGCCCCACGGAACGAAGCTGAGGAATCCGCGCAGGGAGCCCTCCGCGTCGTACGCACGCACCAGGACGCAGTCACCGTCGAGCGGATCCTCCAGCCGGCCGAGCGCCATCGAGAACCCCCGTTCGTCCCCGCCGTCACCCCGCCACGACCCGGCCGCCACGCCGAGGGCCGCGAACTCGTCGGCAGTCAGACTCGCGTGGCGAACGACGTTCGTGGTGTAGCCGCGACGCTGCAGGCGGGACACCGACTGCCGGACGG
This sequence comes from Kribbella sp. NPDC020701, assembly GCF_055562215.1. NCBI lineage: Bacteria > Bacillati > Actinomycetota > Actinomycetes > Propionibacteriales > Kribbellaceae > Kribbella > Kribbella sp. NPDC020701. The sequence continues at coordinate 31,591 of NZ_JBVHFT010000030.1, forward strand.
CCTTCATGCCGGGTCCGTTCAGCGAGAACGTCCGCAGGTCGACGATGGCCTCGTCGCCGATCTCGTACGCCGTCAGCCCGGCCTCCGCGAATGCGGCCGCACCCTCCTCTCCCGCACCCATCACCGCCAGCGACAGCCCGTTCGACCGGGCATGCTCGCGCCATCGCTCGATGGCCGGCGGCCAGTGGACCGGATCGCCGACCGGGTTTCCGCTGGCAAGGCTGACCGATCCGATCGCGCGGTAGGACACCCCCGACCGGGCATCGGCCGGATCGGCGGAATCCCAGACGATCGACTTGTCCCGGCGGGTCGCGAAGTAGCCGAGGGAGTCGGTGTCGCCGAAGTCCCGCAGCAGCGTCCGGATCCTGGCCTCGTCGGCGATGTCCAGGGTGCGGGTCTGCTTCGGCGCCCGGAACAACAGCTGCGCCGACACCAGTACGACGGACGCCCCCGCGAGCCCGATCAGCCCGCGCACCCACAGCGGTGCCGTCACCGCCTGGTCGGGGCCCAGCTCGCCGAGGTCGGTGAGCATCTCGTCCAAGACGTACTGCGCGGCGGTCGCGAAGTCACCGGCGTCCCCGAACCGGCGCACCAGCCAGGCACCGCCCAGCAGGACCGCCGCGCCGCCGACGAGGAACGAGACGATCGCTTGCCACAGGCTGCCCGGCACCCGTCTGGCCGCGAACTGGGGCCGGGCACGCCACGCGATGACGAGGACTCCGGCGATCAGCACGAGTCCGATGAGCTGCACCCACGACCCGCCATCGAGCAGCGAGGCGATCCTGGCCAGCTCCGGCAGGATCAACCACCACAGCACCAGGAGCCACCACGCGGCGCGCAACCGGCGTCGTAGCGCCACCCCCATGGCCACCAGAAGTGCGGCGTAAACAAGGCTCGGCACGAGCGGAATCGTGAGCATGGAAACGATATCCTGCTCGCGCGCGAAATAATCCCGCCACGGCGGCACCACCGCGACAACCGTCACCAGCGCGGCGAATGCGAACATGGCCGCCGCGAAATGATCCGGCCAGCGATCGTCGAGCGGTTTCAGAACGCCGACCGAGCGAATCCGGGCACCTGATTCCACCGGAAACGCAGCAGCATCCACCGTTGTGTTCATCCGGACCCACCCTGTAAAACCAACTCTCCCCAGCTCACGACAGTACAGGAGACCGTTGGTGACGTACACGCCCGGAACGACTGCCTACCGTACGTACGGACACGTTCGGTGACCGCCCGTACGGCGTAGCCTCGGCCTATGATCGCCGGTCTGCTGGGAGCTTTCGGGGCCGCCGTCTGCTACGGCGTGGGCTCGATACTGCAGGCTGTCGCCGCCCGCCGTACGCAATCCGCGGAGGGTCTCGACCCACGGTTGCTCATTCGATTGTTTGGCTCGTGGCGATACCTCCTGGGAATCGGGTTCGACGGCTTTGCATTCCTACTGTCCATTGCCGCGCTGAGGTCACTGCCGCTGTTCGTTGTGCAGTCGATCGTGGCGAGCTTCCTGGCGGTCACCGCGGTTCTCGGGGCGATCTTTCTGCACATGCCGCTGCGCCGGTCCGACTGGATCGCCCTGCTGCTCGTCATCGCCGGACTGGTCCTGGTCGGTCTGTCCGCGGCGGAGGATCGTTCGGTCACGGTCAGCGAGGCGGAACGCTGGGGCGTGCTGGTGGCAGCCGTCGCGCTCGGAGTGTTGGCAGTGCCGCTTGGCCGGATCGACGGCGCCCGTGGCGCCGCCGCCCTCGGCGCACTTGCCGGCCTTGCCTACGGCGCGGTCGCGGTGGCAGCCCGGGTGCTGCCCGGCTCAGTCCGTCTCGACACACTCTTCAGCGATCTCGGCACGTTGTTGACCGATCCGTCGATCTATGCGCTGATCCTCGCCGGCGGAGTCGCGCTCCTCGCCTACTCGACCGCCCTGCAACGCGGCAGCGTGACGCAGGCGACGGCACCGCTGGTGATCGGCGAGACGGTCGCACCCGCGCTGGTCGGCGTACTCATGCTGGGCGACCGGCCCAGGCCCGGCTGGGGATACGTCGCGGCCCTGGGTTTCGTCCTCGCGGTGGCCGGCGCCCTGCGCCTGTCCCGGCACGGCGACCTCACCCAGCCCGACCTCCAACGCACGACGTAGCCGTTGTGCCGGTGGTGATCTAACGTCCGGAGGGATGGCGTACGACGACCGGGAGCAGCGATGACCAGTACGACGATCGATCTGCAGCGGTTCCAGATGTATATCGGTGGAGAGTTCGTGGACGCCCTGTCGGGAGCGACCTTCGCCTCGAACAATCCCTACACCGGCAAGGACTGGGCGATCGTTCCGGATGGGACGGTCGAGGATGTGAACCGGGCCGTTCAAGCCGCGAGGGACGCGCTCGAGGGTCCGTGGGGTGAGATGACCGGCTTCAAGAGGGCGCGGCTGCTTCAGCGGCTCGGGGACGTCATCGCGGCCAACGCCGAGCGACTGGCCCGGCTCGAGGTGGCCGACTCCGGCAAGCTCTATCGCGAGATGATCGGGCAGATGCGGTACCTGCCCGAGTGGTACTACTACTTCTCCGGGCTCGCCGACAAGATCGAGGGACGCACCATCCCCTCGGACCGGGACAACTACTTCGTGTACACCCGACGAGAGCCGGCCGGCGTCGTAGCAGCCATCACGCCGTGGAACTCGCCGTTGCTGCTGATGACCTTCAAGCTCGCCACCGCACTCGCGGCCGGGTGCACCTTCGTCGTGAAGCCGTCCGAACACTCCCCCGCCTCGACCCTGGCCTTCGCCGAACTCGTTCACGACGCCGGATTCCCGCCCGGCGTGTTCAACGTCGTCTGCGGGCTGGACCGGTCGGTCGGCGCCGCGCTGGCCGGGCACCCCGGCGTCAACAAGGTCGCCTTCACCGGGTCGACCGCGACCGGAGCCGCCGTGGCCCAGGCCGCCGGGGCGAATCTCAACCGCGTGACGCTCGAGCTCGGCGGGAAGTCGGCTCAGGTGGTGTTCCCCGACGCGGACCTCCCCGCGGTGGCCAACGGCGTCATCGCCGGTGTCTTCGCCGCGACCGGCCAGACCTGCATGGCCGGATCACGTCTCATCGTGCACGAGAGTGTGCACGACGAACTGGTCAGCCTCATCGTCGAGCGTGCCGACCGGATCCGGCTCGGGGACCCCAACGACGAGGACACCGAGATGGGGCCGGCCGCGAACACACCGCAGTACGAGAAGGTGCTCGGCTACTTGGAGACAGCGCGGAAGGAAGGGGCCGTGGTCGCCTGTGGTGGCGGTCCCGACGAGGACCACGGCGGGCTCTTCGTCCGGCCGACCGTACTCACGGGTGTGACGAAGGAGCACACCGTCGTACGCGAAGAGATCTTCGGGCCGGTGCTGTCCGTGTACACGTTCCGCGACGAGGATGAGGCGCTCGGCCTGGCGAACGACACGCCGTACGGGCTCGCCGGTGCCGTGTGGACGAAGGACGTGCACCGAGCACATCGGGTCGCTGCGCGGCTACGGGCCGGGAACGTGTGGATCAACGCCTATCGAGTCGTCGCGCCCAACGTCCCGTTCGGCGGCTTCGGTGCGAGCGGAATGGGCCGTGAGAACGGGATCGACGCGGTCCACGAGTACACCGAGGTGAAGTCCGTCTGGGTAGAACTCACCGGAGCCACCCGCGACCCGTTCAAACTCGGCTGATCAAGAATCTGCTCGTGCCCGCGCCGGGTTCGCGCGTAGTCTCGGCAGGGACCTGATTCGTGCTCAGGGGGAGCAGAAGATGAGCCAGCCATCGACCCAGTCCGACTACCCCGACCACATCGATGCCGCCGTACTGAAGATCGCCGGCGTCGTCGTGTTGGGCGCTGTCATGTCGATCCTCGACATCACGGTGGTCAACGTCGCGTTGCCGACCTTCCAGATCGAGTTCGGCACGCCGGAGAACCCGGTCACCTACGCGCATGTCGCCTGGACGGTCACGGCGTACACGCTCGCGCTCGCGACCGTGATCCCGCTGACCGGCTGGGCGGCCGACCGGTTCGGCACCAAGCGGCTCTACATGATGGCGATCTTCCTCTTCACCGCCGGATCCGCCCTGTGTGCCACCGCGACGAGCATCAACATGCTCATCGGCTTCCGGGTCCTGCAGGGACTGGGTGGCGGCATGCTGATGCCACTGGGCATGACGATCATGACCAGGGCCGCGGGGCCACACCGGATGGGCCGGCTGATGGCCATCCTCGGGGTGCCCATGCTGCTCGGCCCGATCCTCGGCCCGATCCTGGGCGGCTGGCTGATCCAGGTGGCGAGCTGGCACTGGATCTTCCTGATCAACGTGCCGCTCGGCGCGATCGCGCTGGTCTACGCCTGGTTCGCGCTGGCCAAGGACACCCCGCACCGGTCGGAGTCGCTGGACCTCCTCGGAGTGGCACTGATGTCCCCCGGGCTCGCCCTGTTCCTCTTCGGCGTGTCCTCCCTGCCCGCCGAGGGCGGTGACTTCACCGCCCCGCGGGTGTGGGTCTCGATGCTGGTCGGAGTGCTGTTGATGGGGGCGTTCGTCTGGCACTCCTTCCGGCCGGAGCACCCCTTGCTCGACCTGAGGCTGTTCCGCAACCGCAACCTCACCGTCTCGATCATCACAATGTTCCTTTTCGCCGCGGCGTTCTTCGGCGGGCTCCTGCTGGTGCCCACCTACTTCCAGGAGATCCGCGGCGAGTCCACCCTGCAGGCAGGTCTCCTGGTCGCGCCGCAGGGCCTCGGCGCCATGGTGACCATGCCGATCGCCGGGAGACTCGTGGACAAGGTGCCGGTGGGCCGGATCGTGCCCGTCGGGCTGGTGCTGATCGTCATCGGCATGTTCGGCCTGACCCAGCTCACGGCGACGACGCCGTACCCCCTGATCATCTGCATGCTGGTCGTGATGGGCTTCGGGATGGGCGCCACGATGATGCCGTTGTTCACCTCGGCGCTGAAGACGCTCGCCGGCCCGCAGGTCGCGCGGGGGTCCACCCTGCTCAACATCACCCAGCAGATCGCCTCGTCCTGCGGTGTCGCGACGATGTCGGTCATCCTCACCAACCAGCTCAACAACTCGCCGATCATCCCCGGGACGGAGAACGTCGCCGGGCTGGACGAGGGCCTTCGCGAGACCCAGGCCGCCATCTTGGCCAACACCCATCCGATCAGTCTCGCCCCGTTCCATATCGACCCCGCCGCGATCGTGCGCGGGCTCGTCGACGCCGCCGAGGCGTTCGCCCACACCTTCTGGGTCGCCTGGGTGCTGGTGGCACTCACTCTGATCCCGGCCCTCATGCTTCCCCGCAAACGCGAGGAGTCACGCCTCCTCGACGACGTGCCACCCGCGGTAGTCGACTGACCTCGGCGCGGGCCGCTGGTCGTCGGACGTTCGTCTGGATGTCATCCGCGTATCGGCCGTTTGCTACGTAGCAGGCGGACTGTGGCGAAGCGCTGAATGATCGGCGCCCCCGTCATGCGGAAATGAGGATCCATGAACGACTCCTCCGACGTGCCCACCGGCATCAGCCGGCGTCGGCTGCTCGGCACCGGCGCGGCCGCCGGCCTGGCCGCGACCTCGCTCGCGTTGCCGCCGAACGTGCGTACGGCGCTCGCGGCCCCGCCGCCGAAGCACGGTGGACTGAAGGACATCAAGCACGTCGTCATGCTCATGCAGGAGAACCGCAGCTTCGACCACTACTACGGGACGCTGTCCGGTGTGCGCGGCTTCAGCGACCCGCACGTACGGCGGCTGCCCAACGGCCGGAACGTCTTCTACCAGCCGGACCCGTCCAACCCCGACGGCTACCTGCTGCCCTACCGGCTGAACACCAAGATCACCCCGCCAGCCCGGTGGCCAGACCGGAGCGGCGTCGATCACCAAGTGGAAGCAGTTCGGCATCGCCAAGCCGGGCGACCCGCGGCTACGTCTTCTCCGAGACCTCCGACCACACCTCACAGCTGCGCCTGCTGGAACGGATCACCGGTGTGAAGGAGACCAACATCAGTGACTGGCGACGTGAGACCGTCGGCGACCTGACCGGAGCATTCCGCTTCGGCGACACGAAGCACGCGCCCACGCTTCCCGACACCACGGGCCAGTACAGCCTCGCGCAGTACCAGGCCTCCCAGCTGCCACTGCCGACCATCCCCGGCAGCCAGCAGACGGTCCCCCGCCAGGAGCCGGGCCACCGCCCGCACGCCGGCTGACCTAGCTGCAGTCATCGGTACGGACGCCGTCGCTCGAGCCTCACGCGTCAGGCTGGGGCGACGGCGCGGGTGACGACCCAGCGATGGGGTGAGATCGGCCGGGTACGGGTGAAGCCGTGGTTCTCGAACGCAGCCATCGGCCCGGTGTGCAAGAACGACCCTGAGACTTTGCGGTCGTCGGTTTCCTCCGGATAGCCCTCGACCGTGCCGCCGCCCAGGCGCGCGATCTCAGCCAGTGCCCCACCAAGCGCCGCATTCGCGACACCCCGGCGCCGGCCGCCCTTACCGGTGAAGAAGCAGGTCACGCGCCAGTCCGGCAAAGCAGTCAAGCCCTTCTCATACAACCGCCGACTCTTGATCTCCGGCAACTCTTCGGCCGACCCGAACTGACACCACCCCAAGCACTGATCCCCGTCGAACACCAAGGCTGCATGCGAACTGCCCTCACGAACCCGCTGCTCCTTCTCAGCCCGGTTCTGCGCCGCGGTCCGGTCCTTCCCCAACTTGACGTGAAACCCCATACACCAGCACCCACCCCAAACCCCGTTGTTGGCCTCCACCAACCGAGCGAACGCAGGCCACGTCTCCCCATCCAATGGCCGCACAACAAGCGTCACCTTGAAAGACCTCCATCACGCGCAGATACCCCAGCAGCAACAGCCTATTGGCGTCGGAACAGGTCGCGCGTGAAGCTGGACGTTTGGACGAAGAGGGGCGGTGCCGGGGTGCGGATCACCTCAGCGATGTCCGGAGCCTCGCTCTGCGGGGAAGCCGCTGTCTTGCGTGCCGTCGTCTTCTTGGCCGCGGATCCCTTCTTGGCAGGGGCGCGCTTGCGGGTCGGTGGCTTGGCGTCCGAGTCAGCGAAGTCGCGGCCGTAGGTGACGTAGCGGGTCTGCAGCGGCTCGAGGTTCAGCGCCTCGACGGTGGCCTGCCACCATTTGGCCGTTTGCCAGAAGGCCTCCGGCGAACTGGCAGCGCTGTCCAGCCCCGGACACAAGTCGTACCCGGCGGCGCCGATGAGTGACTCGATCACCGCCGCGGACGGGATCCCGTGACCGTTCAGGATCGGGTTGCCGGCCGCCCCGGCACCCCAGACGAACCCGAGCCACTCCAGGATCAGGCTGGGTACGTCGACCACGACGCGCTGTTCGGCGAACTGGCCGAGGATCGACTTCTGGTTCTCCACATCGCCCAGCCACTTGTCGGGCTCAACGGGCACTCTGATCAGGGCGATGTTCGGGAACCGCTCGGGATCGCCGTACCGGTCGAGCGTCGCGCCCTGTACGCCGTTGTACATCGACGGCATCTGGAACCCTTCTTGTGGATCCAGGGACGTCTCCAGCAGCCGGCTGTCGCCGATCCTGGTCTGAACCGTGGAGATCAGCGCGGCGTGTGACCAGTGACTCGGGGTCATGTCGTGCCGCAGGTGCGATTGCGCGACTCTCAGCCGGAAGTCGTAGATGCTGGTGCCACCCACCAGCAGCAGCCAGGTTGCCTTTGGCCCCTTCTTCGGATCGTGGCCCAGGGCATCCAGCTGATGGCGCACCCAGTCGAGATTGTCCTCGTCCGCGGCGCGGGCCGCCCACTCGAACTGCTCGACCGGGTCGAGGGCTGAGGAGCCGCGAACAGTAAGCATGAGGTCTCCCTGGCACTAGATGCGGCGCAGCTTGAAGCGCGGCGCGTTGATCGGGTTCATGGATCGGCCTGGTTCGTTGATCATCCAGTACTGGGTGTCCACGTCCACCCCGGTCTGGGTCCGGCCGAACTTCAGCAGTGCGACGTGATCCCCCATCTTGCCGGGGTCCCTGACCGGCCACTGCATGGCGGTGTCCAGCAGGTCCGCCGTGCCTTCCACGTGGAAGTACCGGTCCGGCCTCTTGGCCTCGGACCGTGAACTCATGGCGACCAGGGAGGTCGGAGACGAGATCACCTCGTACAGCTTGCTCCACGGCCGATCCTGGTTGCCGGTCCAATGCGTTGCGGAAATGACACGGCCGTAGTGGACGTCGCCGGTCAGCGCCAGCGGTTGGCGACCCTGGCTGGACAGTTTCATCAGACCCCGCATGATGTGGGGATAGTCCGTCAGGTTCGCGAGGTTCAGATCCATGTACTTCTCGAACAGGCCCTTCGCCGGCTGGAACAGCGATGGCCCGGTGATCAGAACCGGTAGCAGGTCCCGGCTCGCGATCACCTCGTCGATCCAGGCATCGAACCGCAAGAGATCGTCGGCGAGGGTGCTGCTTCCCGGGGCGCCGCGCTTGCTGACCGTCCGGAACGTCCGATTGTCGAGCAGGAAGAACGACAGCGGCGGCACGTCGATGCGATACGTGTACCTGCCGGTCTCCGCCAGCTGGTACGCGTCGAACATCTCGTGGGCGGCCCGCTCCCAATTGTTGCGGCTGGCATCGAACATCGTCGCCGGCCAGCCGGTGCTCGGCTGCGGATAGTTGTTCCAGTACTCGTGATCGTCGGGGATCGACGCGACCGGAGCCGCGTTCAGGATCTGTGCGAATCCCGTGCCCTGCCAGTTCTTCCGGTACTTGACCTCGAAGGCCTTGGCGAGTGCCGCCTCGGTGTACAAGGTCTGCGCCTTGAGATACGGGTTGTCCAGGTACACCTGATCCCCCATGGCAATCACCAGGTCCGGTCGCGTGGCGTCGTCCCTGCTGAGGGACTCCACCAGGGCGCCGGCCTTGCCGGCGGAGTCGCCAGGCTCGTAGAAGCACGACACGGCCAGGACGTTGAACGTCTCGCCGAATCCGTTCGGCAGTTCATCAGGAAGTACGCGCGTCGTCAGCGGCGGGCTCTCCTCGCGACGACCGGGCCAGACGACCGTGACCTGAAGGGTGTCTGGGAGCGGGTGATCGCCGACCGAGGCGGGCAGCTCGAACACTCCGGTCTGCGTAACCACGTCCGCCAGCGGAACCTTGGTCAAAGCCCTGACCTGGCCGATGTCACCGGCTGGAACCGGGGTTCCGTTCAGCCTCCATTCGAGACTGGCCGGCGCCTCGGCATCGAAAACACCAACCCACAGTCGATGGCACCCACGAGTCGCCGGCGCGAGTGCATGCAGCTCCACAGTGCCGTACACGAGCCCCCCTCGCGTCTGTCATCCCCGGCTCAGCATGGCACCGCGGACGGGCCCCCGGAATAGCTCGATGTCCAGCTACCCTTCGGGCTGTGACATCTCAGCATCGTCGAACTCTTCTGTGCGTCGGTGACCTCGTTGAAGACGTCGTCGTCTGGTCGACCGGCGCGACGCGGGCTGGGACGGACAACCCGGCGCGAATTTGCCGGGCGCGTGGGGGTGCGGCGTCCAATGTTGCTGCGTTTGCGAGCAGTCTCGGGACACCTGTTCGATTCGTCGGGCGGGTTGGAGACGACTCCGCGGGCGAGGCATTGGTGCGGGACCTGGTCGGGGCCGGTGTTGATGCGAGGGTGCAGAGGCACGGGAGGACCGGGACGATCGTGATTCTCGTGGGTGCCGACGGAGAGCGCACGATGTATCCCGACCGAGGGGCCGCGGCTCAACTGGCCGACGTACCTGACGTCTGGCTGTCCGGCGCGGATGCTGTCCACCTCTCGGCGTACTCGCTGACCGGGCCGTCGCTGTCCGTCCTTCGTCGGGCGTCGGAGATCGCTCGGGCCGAAGGGGCGATCCTGACCATCGATGCGTCCTCGATTGCGCTGATCGATTCTGTCGGACCTGCGCGGTTCCGTGAGTTGATCAGAACCCTGCGGCCGACGTACGTCTTCGCGAACGGGATCGAAGCCGACGTCGGCTCTTTGCGAGACCTCGCTGGTACGACGGTTGTGGTCAAGAACGGCGTGGAGCCCACCGAGATTCATGCCGACGGCAAGAGGTCGGCAACCGTCCAGGTACCCCCGGTGGACGAAGTGCGTGACACGACTGGTGCCGGGGATGCGTTCGCAGCGGGCTTCCTGACCGCCGTACTCGCGGAGGCCGATGCCGTCGAGGCGGTCGAAGCCGGCCATAGGCTTGCCCGGCGGGTTCTCAGCGAACCTGGCGCCACCCTCGATGAGAACGGAGCCGAGTGTGATTGAGCCCAGCTTGTCCGACGACGTGGCGCAAGCGCTGGCCGAAGGTCGCGCGGTCGTCGCGCTCGAGTCGACGATCTTCTCCAATCTCGGACTGCCCGCCCCGGCGAACGCCGACGCACTCGCACTCTGCAAGCAAGCAGTCCTCGACCACGGCGCCACCCCGGCCGTGACCGCGATCCTCGACGGCCGGCCACATGTAGGGCTTTCGTCGGACGAGGAGAATCGCGTGCTGCAGGGCACTCGCAAGGTCGCCGAGCGCGACCTGGCTGTGGCGCAGGCACAAGGATGGGACGTCGGCGTCACCACCGTCTCGGCAACGGTCGCCTTGGCCCACGCCGCCGGTATCTCGGTGTTCGCCACCGGCGGCATCGGCGGTGTCCACCGCGGATCAGAAATCAGCGGCGACATCTCGGCCGACCTCGACGCGATCGCCAACCACCCGGTCATCACCGTCAGCGCCGGCGCCAAGGCCTTCCTCGACCTGCCGCGAACACTCGAGTATCTCGAGACCGCCGGCGTACCGGTCCTGGGCTGGCAGCACGACTGGTTCCCGGCTTTCTACACGCGGTCGAGTGGTCTGCCGATTCCGCACCGGGTCGACGACGAGCGAGTGGTCTGTGACGTTCTCCGCTTCCGCGCGCGGCCGGCTACCGGCGTCCTGCTGACTGTTCCGATTCCCGTCGCCGACGAGATTCCGGCGTCGCGCATCGACGCCGTACTCGCGGCCGCGTTGGAGGCCAGCGCCCGTGCCGGAATCGTGGGTCCCGCCGTCACGCCGTACGTCCTCGCGAGGATCGAGAAGGAGACGGACGGCGAGAGCATCCCGGCCAACCTCGCGCTGGCCCGGAACAACGCGGACCTCGCGGCCCGGATCGCCGTCACACTCGCCGCAGGCTAGTCGGCTGCCTGCTCGATCTTGTCAAGGAGAGCGGCCCCGAAGTCCTTCGCCGGCATGTCGGCCACGGACAGCAGGGTCGCCGTCCGCTGAATGCCCGGAATCCGCCAGACCTGCTCCATCAGAATCGTCCGCAGCTCGCCGTAGTCCCGGACCCGCATCCGGATCAGCAGATCGAGCTCCCCGGTGACCAGCGTGACGTCTTCGACCTCCGCCAGTTCCCACAGCGCGGCCATGATCGCGGCGACGTCGTACCCCGGGCCTGCTTCGATGGAGAGGAACACGACCTGGCCGTAGCCGACGACCGACCAGTCGACCTGGGCGCTGTAGCCGGTGATGACGCCCTTGCGCTCCAGCCGCGCCATCCGCTCACCGACGGTCGGCGCGGACACTCCGAGCATGGTGGCGATCTGGCGCTGCGACGTACGGCAGTCTGCGACCAGGATCTTCAACAGGGCAAGGTCGATCGCGTCGAGCACGTACGGTTCGCGCGTCGTCGCGACCACGTCGCGGACGTGCGCCAAAGAGGAGTGATTATCGGCGAGCATGAGATTCTCCCGCGGTCTCGGAGATGAGGCGGAGCTGGGTGAAGGCGAGGATGCCTTCGATTCCGCCTTCGTAGCCGTAGCCGGAGTTGCCCAGACCACCCAGCGGTACGTCGGGCAGCGACGGAGCCAACTGATTGACGCCGATGTTCGAGGCGTTCAGCTGCCGGACGACCTCGTCGCGCACGTTCATGCTGTTGGTGAACAGGTACGCAGCGAACGAATAGGGAGACGCATTGGCTGCATCGATCGCCTCGTCCACCGTGCTGAACGATGAGACGGTCGCGATGGGACCGAACGGCTCGTCCGAGAGGATCAGGGCCGTCGAGTCCAGCGGGAGCCCGGCGACGACTGTCGGCTCGAAGTAGAACCCGTCACGGTCTGCTTGGTTGCCGCCGGTGGTGATGGCGGCCCCATGATCGACAGCATCGCGGGCGAGGCGGACCAACGCATCGACACGTCCCTGATGTGCGACCGCGCCGAGCGTGACTCCCTCCTCGGTGCCATGCCCAAGGATGTAGGACCCCGCCTTGGCGGTGAGCTTGTCGACGAACTCCTGGTAGAGGGACTCGTGAACGAAGTACCTCGAGGGCGCGACACACGACTGACCGGCGGAACCGAACTTGGCGGCCGCCGTCGTAGCGATCACGTGGTCCACGTCGGCGTCATCCATCACCAGCACCGGAGCATGCCCGCCCAACTCCAGTACGGTGCGGATCAAGTTCGGTGCTGCCTGCGCGGCCAACGCCTTCCCGACCGCGGTCGACCCGGTGAACGACAAAGCCTTGATCGACGAGGACGAGGTCAGCTGTTCCGATACCGCTCGCGGATCACCGAAGACCAGATTCACCACTCCCGCTGGAAGGCCCGCGTCAACCAGCACCTCAACGACCAGTCGCGCTGTGGCCGGAGCGAACTCCGATGCCTTGAACACCACCGTGCAGCCGGCCGCGAGCGCAGCACCGAGCTTGCGCGTGGCCAGGACTGCCGGGAAGTTCCAGGCCGTGATCACCGCGACCGGGCCGAGCGCGGTCGGGACCGACGTACGGCGTGAACCGGCCACGATGCCCGGGAACATCGTGGCCCGCACCCGGGCGGCCTGTTCACCGTTCCAGCGCAGCGTCTCCACCGCACGGCCGATCTCGCTGCGCGCGTCGGCCTCTGTCTTACCGGTCTCCAGGAGGATCGTCGCCACGGCCTCCTCGGCACGATCCGCGAGCAGGCCGGCCGCACTCCGGAGGATGTTGCCTCGATCAACGGCCGGCGTGGCCGACCAAGCTGGGAACGAGAGCTCGGCAGCAGTGATCGCCTCGGCGACCTGGTCGGCGCCGGCGAGCGACACGGCACCGACGGTCAGACCGTTGCCTGGGTCAACGTTGTCGAGCTTCCCGGCCGTGCCCGCGGTCCACGATCCGTTGACGAACAGATCCGCGTCCATTCGTGCCAGTCCGGTGTCAACGGACATACGACGCTCCGTTCACGTCGATGGTGGTGCCCGTCGCGTGCTTGGCCAGACCAGACGCCAGGAACGCGATGATGTTGGCAACGTCCTGCGGTTGTGCGACCTCCCCCAGGCCGGTCTGCTCCGCGGCGACCTCGACGCCGACCGTGTCACGGAAGTCCGCGTTCAAGTCGGTGTCGACATACCCGGGGGCGACGGCGAAGGCGGTCACGCCGTGACGACCGTACTGGCGTGCGATCGTGCGCGTCATCGCAACCACCCCGGCCTTGGCCGCCGCGTAATGCCAGTACTCCGGATCCTCACCGCGGAACGCAGCGCGCGACGCCAGATTGATGATGATCCCGCCCCGGTCCAGTGCGGCGTACGCCGCCACCGCCTCACGGCACAGGACCGCGGGCGCCTTGAGATGCAGGTCGAGCGAGAAGTCCCAGACCTTGAGCCACTCGTCGAGGGGTGCGTCCAGCGGAGCCGGCGGATAGGCGCCGGCGTTGTTGACCAGAACGTCCACCTGCCCCTTGACGGCCCAAGCGTCGTCCCACAGCTTCTTGACCGCCGCCAGGTCGGTGAGGTCGGTGACCAGGACCGTGGCGCTGTCACCGAGCTCCTTCGCGAGAGCGCCGAGCGCGGGCTCCGAGATGTCGTGAACCAGCGCATGCGCGCCCTGGGCCACCACGGTGCGAGCGGTCGCCGAGCCGATACCACCACCGGCGCCGGTGATCAGAACAACACGACCCTCGAGGCTGCTCATCAAGATCCTTCCATCTGTAAGCTCATGATGGCTCAGCTGTTATCATTCTCCAAGTTCTGAATGTCACCGACCTTACAGCTAACTCCCCGAGGAGTTGTTCGAATGAGTGGCTTGCGCGTTCTCTTTCTCGGTGGGACCGGGATCATCAGCTCGGCCTGCTCCTGGCGAGCCGTCGAGCTGGGACTCGACCTCACGGTCGCCAACCGGGGCAAGACCTCGATCCGCCCGCTCCCGCCGGAGGCGAAGCAGATCACCGCCGATATCGAGGACAAGGCGTCCTTGGCCGCTCTCGCCGGTCAGGACTTCGATGTCGTGGTCGACTGGGTCGCGTTCACGCCCGATCAGGTGCGCGCTCGCACCGACGCGCTGCGCGGACATGTCGGCCAATACGTGTTCATCAGCTCCGCGTCGGCGTACCAGACCCCACCGGCCCGGCTGCCGATCACCGAGTCGACGCCGTTGCGCAACCCGTTCTGGCAGTACTCACGCAACAAGATCGCCTGCGAAGACCTCCTCACCACCCTGTACCGCGAGGAGGGCTACCCGGTCACAGTCGTGCGGCCTTCGCACACTTACGACCGCACGCTGGTGCCGTTCGACGGTGGCTGGACGATCGTCGAACGGATGCGCCGCGGCCAACCCATCGTGGTCCATGGCGACGGCACCTCGTTGTGGACGCTGACGCACCACCGCGACTTCGCCCGCGGACTGGTCCCCCTGCTCGGCCACCCACGTACGCTCGGCGACACCTTCCAGATCACCTCCGACGACGTGCTCACCTGGGACCAGATCGCGAACGCGCTCGCCACCGCGGCCGGCACGACAGCACAGATCGTCCACGTCCCGTCAGACGCCATCGCCGCCGTACATCAGGGCTGGGGCGACGGCCTCCTCGGCGACAAGACCCACTCGGCCGTCTTCGACAACAGCAGACTCCGCCAGGTCGTCCCCGACTACGTCGCCACCATCCCCTTCGAAACCGGCGCCCGCGAAATCATCGCCTGGCACGACGAAGACCCCACCCGCCACCGCATAGACCCCGCCATCAACGAAGCCATGAACACCCTCATCACCCGCTACACAGGCTGATCCGCCACCCGTCGGCGTACTGCCGTGCCGAGCCCAGGCGCCAACCGCTACTACCGCTCACGTGGTGAGCTCCAGTTCGTGGTTAAGGTGCGTGTCGCTCCTCGAACACTGAAACAATTCTTCAACTCCTCCCGGTGACACGGCGCGTTTTCTCACTTTTTCTGCCGTCAGTCCCTGATTCCACGCACGGCGTATCAACGCACGATCGAAGGCTGTCCGTATAGATAACTTCGCTCGTGATTGGGGTACTCCGATGTCGTCCGCTGCGCCGGTCACCACACGGCGCCGACACGTCCGGGCCGTGAGACCAGGCATCATGTCCTTTCTGCTGCCTTTCTTCATTATCCTGGTAGTCCTGATCAAATCCGAGGGCGACCATGAATCTGGCTTCCTCGCCTGGTACACGACCATCGTTTGGTCACTGCCAACCGCAGTCACGATCAGAGGACTTCTCGGCGGCGTGCTGACGCGACGCCACCCTGCGGCAGCCCCGCCGCCGGAACTCGTCAGGAATCCACTGATCGTGGCGATCCCGACGATCGGGAGGGCCGACGTCCTTCCCGCTCTTGATCGTGTCGTCACGTCATGCTGCCGGCATCTTCCGAATGCCTTCGCACAGATCCGCATCGACGTCATCATCGAGGAGGGCTGCGCCGCGCGGAGCGCGATCTCGCTGCTCGCCGGGCGATACGACAACGTGCGCATCGTCGAGATTCCGGCCACCTTCCGCACAGCACGCGGGACGCGGTTCAAGGCCCGCGCCAACCACTTCGCAAACCTGGCGCGGATCGACTCGGGCGAGACGCGCGACGACGTTTGGGTCCTGCACATGGACGATGACACCGGTGTCGGCGAGGACACTGTCGCCGCTCTCGCCCGCTTTGTGAGTGACCAGCACGCGGCGGGTACAGCCGGACTACACCTGGCCCAAGGTGTATTGGCCTTCCCGCGGGAGCATGCGAGCAACCACTGGGTCTGGCTGGCCGATGCGATCCGTCCTGCCTGCGATGTCAGCCTCTTTGCTGCCGGTACAGGGCTCGGCACCCCCCGATGCGGGCTACACGGCGAATTGCTGCTGGTTCGGGCGTCGGTCGAGGCCGCTATCGGGTGGGACTTCGGCCCGTCTTCGACGGTTGAGGATGCCGAGTTCGCGTTGCGCTTCAGTGAACGGTATCCCGGGCGCAGCGGATGGTTCACGGGCCGCTCCTACGGCGCGTCCCCCGCCACTACGCGCGACTTCCTGCGCCAGCGCGAACGATGGGTGGCCGGACTCCTCAGGCTGGCATGCAACAGCGGGATCCCGGTGCGCCAGCGACTGCCGCTCCTGCACAACGTGCTGGTGTGGCTTTGCTGCCCCATTCAACACCCGGCAGTCGTGCTAGCGCTTGGTCTGGCGCTCAGTAGCGGCGCCACCTGCCCAGTGGCGGCGGCAGTCATACCTGTCTGGGCCGTGAACGGGGCGTTCACCTGGTGGCTCTACTGGGAGGGGTACCGGATCAATGTGCACTCCTCGGTAGACACCCGGACCCGCGTCAGCGAAGCGATCCAGCTCCTCGCCTTCATGCCGCTCTTCGTTCTGTGGGAGGGCATTGGGATGGTCCGGGGAGTCCTGCTCTGTCTACGACGAGACGCACGGTTCACCGTCATCGCGAAACCACTCTGAGAAAGGAAACACCATGACCACAGAACCGATCGGGCTGCGCAGACTTTCGCTCGACGTTGCCCTGCCTGACGAGACTGACGAAGCCGAGCGCGCCGAACTGGCACAGCGGCTGTACATGGAGCTAGGGCAGCTCGACGTCGACAGAGCCGACTTCGCCGATGGCGGGCCACCACCGGCCGGCTCGAAGGCCGACGCCTTGACGCTATCTACGATACTGCTCACCTTCAGCGCGTCTGGCGGGGTCTTCACAACCATCATCAACCTGGTTCACGATTGGCTGCTGCGGCAGCCGCAGCACGTTGTGGTCGACATCAAGATCGACGACGAGCAATTCCGCATCGAGGGCGCGACGCCGGAGGAGCGCCTGCGGCTGCTGGAGACCTTCGTTGCCGGCCATTCGGACAGCGGATGACCGGCGGTCGTTTCGCCCTCCTCGTGGCGAATTACCGGTTCACCGATCCGGGCCTCGCGGAGCTCGCGTCCCCGGCCGAGGACGTCGAGGCGCTAAGGCAAGTGCTGGCGGATCCGGCCATCGGCTGCTTCGCGGTCGAACAATGCGTGAACCAGTCCGCCCACTCGGTGGCTCGGAGCGTGGAGGCCTTCTTCTCCGAGCGCAAGCTCGACGACATGCTGTTGTTCTACTTCACCGGGCACGGTCTCAAGGACGAACACGGCAAGCTCTACTTTGCGACGGCCGACACGGAACGCCGCTACCTCCGCGCGACGTCACTGGCCGCGACGTTCCTCCATGAGGCCATGGAGCGCTCCCGTTCGCGCTGCAATGTGCTCGTACTCGACTGTTGCTACAGCGGCGCGTTCGCGACCAGCCGCACCGCCAAGGCAGATACGGCCATACACACCCCAGAGCGCTTCGCCGCGCGAGGTCGCGCTGTGCTCACGGCATCGGACGCGATGCAGTTTTCGTTCGAAGGTGACAGAGCGTTCGGTGACAGGCCGCTGTCTGTGTTCACCGAACTCGTCGTGGCGGGACTGCGCACTGGAGCAGCGGACCGCAACGATGACGGCTTCGTCGACATCGACGAACTCTATGACTACGTCGACGAGCGGATGCGCGACGTAGCCCCTCAACAGCAGGCCGGCAAATGGCAGTGGGATGTCCAAGGGCGCATCGTCGTCGCACGCAACCCTCGCTCACACGATGAGGCCCCTTTGCCGCCCGTCGCCCTCATCCCTTCCCCAGCGCCCGTCCTTCGTCGTCGCCTGTCGCGCCGCACTCTCTTGCGCGCCGCCGGAAGTACGGCAGTAGTTGCGGCTGGAGCGGGAGCGTTGAGGGTGCGACAACTGATGTCCGACGATCGGCTCCGGCCGTGGTTCTTCGAAACCGATGGGGAGATCTACTCGTCGCCCGCGATCGCCGACGGCACCGTGTTCATCGGTAGCAATGACCGGAACCTCTATGCACTCGATGTCATGACAGGCGCTCCCCGCTGGCATTTCACAGCAGACGGCGCTATCACCTCATCCCCCACGGTGGCCGACGGCGTTGTATATGTCGGCTGCAATGACGGCAGGGTGCACGCCCTCGACGCTGCCAGTGGACAGGAGCGGTGGACATTTGCGACCAAGGCCGTCATCCACTCGTCTCCTGCAGTGTGGGGCGGCACGGTGTATGTCGGCAGCCGGGACCATAACGTCTATGCCATCGGTGCGGCCACCGGTACACAACGCTGGCGGTTCAGTGGAGGAGACTGGTTCAATTCGTCCCCCGTAGTGGACCGCGGGACTGTCTATGTCGGATGCCGGGATCACAGGGTCTACGCTCTCGATGCGGCGACTGGGCGTCGAAAGTGGTATTACACAACGTCGCTTACCGTCGACTGCTCGGCTGCGGTGTCCGGTACGACAGTGTGGATCGGCTCGGATGATCAGAGCCTCTACGCACTCGACACGCGCACTGGCGCATGGATCTGGCAATTCCGTGCTGAAGGCGGCATCGTCTCCAGCCCGGTGCTGGACAATGACGTGCTCTACGTGGGCAGCGACGATTCGAATCTTTACGCCATCTCCGCGTCAACGGGCCGACTGAGCTGGCGGCATCCCACAGGAAACGTCATCCGTTCAACCCCCGCAGTCGACGGCGACACAGTTTACGTCGGCAGCCGGGACCGCCACCTTCACGCCATCGACACAGTCACCGGTGACGAGCGCTGGACGTTCGCCGCCCGTGGCCCGATTGACGACTCTTCCCCTGTCCTGACATCAGGATTCGTCATCGTGGGCAGCCTCGACCACCGCGTCTACGCTATCCGGGCCTCCGACGGCGCAGGCCCATGATCACTACGCGCCAGCGAGGCCTACGCGCCTGCTGCCGGACCATCGCGACGTACGGGAGTGTGACGCGGCTCAGCGGCTGGTGCGGAGGGATTGGGCTAGTTCGTCGAGGGCTGGGAGGGCTTCGATGATGGTTCGGGCGGACTTTTCGGGGAGCTGGTCGAGGCAGGAGCCGAGAGCTTCGGTGCGGAGGAGTTTGACGCGTTCGTGGAGCTGCCGGCCCGCGTCGGTCGCTTCGACCTGGACCGCGCGGAGGTCGTCCGGGTTGGGGTCGCGCTGGATCAGGCCGAGCTCGGTGAGTCTGCCGACCACCCGGGAGAGCATGGTGGGGTTGAGCCCCTCGAGCTGAGCCAGCTCGGTCAGGCCGAGCGGACCGCGGAAGGCGATCAGGCCGAGGACGGAGGCCTGGGTCGGGGTCAGGCCCTCGTCGGTCGCCGTGGCGTTGAGCTCCCGGGCCAGCTTGGAGATCACCCCACGGAGCTTGCTCAACGTCTCGGTGTCAGTCATGTCACCCCTTTATTGCCTGCCAGCAAGCAATGTAGTCTGTTCATCGATGGAACCGTCGAGTGCCACCCCAGTGATCACCGAGCCGGCCGGTGACGAACCACTGGCCCATCGCCGGCTCGTCTTCGGTATCGTCGCGATCGCTCTGCTGATGGCTTCGATCGATCAGACCATAGTCGCGACCGCGCTCAACGCCATCCGCGGCGACCTGAACGCCGAACTGACCTGGAGCGGCTGGACGATCACCATCTACGCGCTCGGCCAGATCATCGTGATGCCTTTGGCCGGCCGGCTCGGCGACCAGTTCGGGCGCAAGAAGGTCTTCCTCGGCGCGGCCGCCCTGTTCACCATCGCCTCGCTGTGCTGCGGCCTGGCCGACAACATCTACCTCTTGGTGGTGTTCCGCGCCTTGCAGGCCATCGGCGGCGGCGCGTTCATGCCGACCGCCACCGGCATCGTCGCCGAACAGTTCGGCCGCGACCGGGACCGGGCGATCGGCATGTTCACCTCGATCTTCCCGATCGGCGGCATCATCGGCCCGATCATCGGCGGCATCATCGTCACCTACTGGTCGTGGCGTGAGATCTTCGTCGTGAACGTGCCGATCGGTCTGCTGCTGATCGCGCTGGGCCTGCGCTTCATCCCGAGCAGCGCGCCGAAGGCCGCCTCTCGGGTGGACGGAGTCGGCGCCCTCCTGCTGGCGCTGACCATGCTGTTCGGCATGTACGGGATCAGTTCGCTCGGCGGCAGCGGCGCAGAACCGACCGATCCGCTGTTCATCGCGGCCATGGTGATCGCCCTGACGCTCGGCTTCCTGTTCGTCCGGCACGCGAACCGGCACGTGGCGCCCTTCATCCCGCTCAGCCTGCTGCGCGGCCACGGCTTCGGGGCGATGAACACCATCAACTTCCTCTTCGGCGCAGCCATGCTGGGCTTCGGCGCACTCGTCCCGCTGTACGCCGAATCGCGGTACGGGATCCAGCCACTCCAGGCCGGGACACTGCTCACCGCGCGGGCTGTCGGGATGATCTGCGTCGCCGGTCTGGCGGTGTTCGCGCTCCGCCGTACCGGCTATCGGGCCCCGATGATCGGTGGCTTCGTACTGGTCGCGGTCGGGATGACCGTGATGTCGCTGCCCCCGCACGGACTCACGCCGTACGCCTGGCTGGCGATGGCGGCGGGGATCACCGGCATCGGGATGGGCCTGTCCATCCCCGCCTCGAACAACGCCAGCCTGCAACTCGCCCCGGACCAGATCTCCGCGATCGCCGGCCTGCGCGGGATGTTCCGTCAGTCCGGCGGGATCGTCGCCGTCTCGATCACCACGACGATCCTGACCCACTCCACCAGTAGCGGTACCGCCCAGGCCTACAGCTTCGTGGTCTTCGCAGCCATCCTGGTGCTGATGATCCCGCTCACCCTGCTGGTCCCCGACCACCGCGGAACCTGGTAGCCGACCTCACAGGGCGCCTTGACTGGCTGCCGACGGGCGGAGCATCGTGATGGGTGCTGAGGGGGAAGACGCATGCCCGAGCCATCGGACGACTGGTATCTGTGGGGTCCGTATCTGAGCGAGCGCCAATGGGGCACGGTTCGCGAGGACTACAGCGCCGACGGTGAAGCCTGGGGCTTCCTCCCGCACGACCAGGCCCGCTCGAAGGCTTACCGCTGGGGCGAGGACGGGCTGGCCGGGTTCAGCGACCGCGAGCAGCATCTGTGCCTCGGCCTCGCGTTGTGGAACGGGCGCGACCCCATGCTCAAGGAGCGGCCGTTCGGCCTGACCGGTGCGGAGGCCAACCACGGCGAGGACGTCAAGGACTACTGGTGGTACCTCGACGCCACCCCCAACCACGCCTGGAACCGCTGGCGCTACCACTACCCCCAGGCGGCCTTCCCGTACGACGACCTGCGCGCCGAGAACCGCAGACGCGGCAAGCACGACCCCGAGTACGAACTCCTCGACACCGGCGTGTTCGACGAGGACCGGTACTGGATCGTCGAGGTGCACTACGCGAAGGCGAGTC
Organism: Kribbella sp. NPDC020701; assembly: GCF_055562215.1. Lineage (NCBI taxonomy): Bacteria > Bacillati > Actinomycetota > Actinomycetes > Propionibacteriales > Kribbellaceae > Kribbella > Kribbella sp. NPDC020701. The sequence goes on from NZ_JBVHFT010000030.1 coordinate 53,074, forward strand.
CGACCGATCTCCTGATGTCCGTGCAGGTCACGAACGCCGGCCCGGACACGGCGACCCTCCACGTCCTGCCGACCGCCTGGTTCCGCGACACCTGGTCATGGGACATCGGCGCTCCGCGACCCGAGCTCACGGCATCCGGGAGTACGTCGGTCCGCATAGCGCACCCGTCCCTCGGTGAACTCGAACTGCTGGCCGGAGGCACGCCGACGTTCTTGTTCTGTGAGAACGAGACCAACACCCAACTCCTGTACGGCGTCCCCGGCACTACGCCGTACCCCAAGGACGGAATCAACGACCACGTCGTGACCGGCGCCCCGACCGTCAACCCCGCTCGCCGGGGAACGAAGGCCGCGGCCTGGTACACCGTGGACGTCGCACCGAAGGCGACGATCGAGCTGCGGTTACGGCTGCGCCCCACCGGCACCGGCCCGGATCCAGCGACCGCACTGGGCCAGGATTTCGACGACGTCGTCGCCACGCGCCGGGCAGAGGCCGACGAGTTCTACGCCGGCCTCACTCCCCCGGCCGCCTCGGCAGACGAGGCGATGGTGATGCGGCAGGCGTTCGCCGGGATGCTGTGGAGCAAGCAGTTGTACTACTACGACGTGGCGCGCTGGCTCGACGGCGATCCCGGCCAGCCGACGCCGCCGGCCTCGCGGCAGACCGGCCGGAACTCCCGCTGGCGAACCTTCAACTCCTTCGACGTGATGTCGATGCCGGACAAGTGGGAGTACCCGTGGTTCGCCTCCTGGGATCTCGCCTTTCACTGCATCGCGCTGGCCCACGTGGATCCGGAGTTCGCGAAGAACCAGTTGCTGCTGGTCTGCCGCGAGTGGTTCCAGCATCCGAACGGCGCGCTTCCGGCGTACGAATGGGACTTCGGCGACGTCAACCCGCCGGTCCAGGCCTTCGCGGCGCTCGAGGTCTTCGCCATCGACGGCGGTCGCGATCTCGCCTTCCTCAGCCGGATCTTCGACAAACTGCTGGTCAACTTCACCTGGTGGGTGAACCGTGAGGACGCCGACGGGTCGAATCTGTTCGAGGGTGGCTTCCTCGGCCTCGACAACATCGGCCCGCTCGATCGCTCGCATCTGCCGGTCGGCGGCGTCCTGGAGCAGTCCGACGCCACCGGATGGATGGCGGGGTACGCGCTGGCGATGACGACGATCGCGGCGGTCCTGGACCGGACCGGGTACCGGCCGGCCCGTGATCTGGTGCACAAGTTCCTCGAGCACTTCGCCGAGATCCGCACCGCGATGTCCGCGCAGGGAATGTGGGACGAGACCGACGGCCTGTTCTACGACCGGATCGCCGTACCGGGCGGGGGTGTCGTGCCGGTCAGGGTGCACTCCATGGTCGGCATCATCCCGCTGCTCGCCGCCGGGGTGATCGACGAGCAGCAGTTCGAACGGTCCGTTGCCCCAGGCAAGCAGTTCGCGGCTTTCCTGGATCGTCAGGGGTTGCGTGACGCCGAAGGGCTCGCGAAGGCTGGTGTCCTGCGCGGTGACCCCGGACGCCGCCGGCTGCTGCTCGGCACCGTCGGTGTCGAGCAGGCGTTGCGGTTGTTCAGCAGGCTGTTCGACCCCGGCGAGTTCCTGTCCCCGTACGGCCTGCGCTCCTTGTCGGCGTACCACCGCGACCACCCGTACACGATCGAGATCGAGGGCGTCCGGGCCGGCGTGGACTACGAACCGGCCGAGTCGACCACGGACATGTTCGGCGGGAACTCGAACTGGCGCGGGCCGATCTGGTTCCCGCTGAACTTCCTGGTGACCGAGGCGCTGGACCGCTACCACCGCTTCTTCGGCGACGACCTGACGGTCGAGTACCCCACCGGCTCCGGCGTCCGCCAGACCCTCGACACCGTCGCCGACGACTTGCGGGCGCGGCTGGTGTCGATCTTCCTCACCGGTCTCGACGGCCGCCGACCGTGCTTCGGCGGGGTCGACACCCTGCAACGCGACCCGAACTGGAGGCGCAACCTGATGTTCCACGAGTATTTCCACGGCGACAACGCCGCCGGGCTGGGCGCGGCCCACCAGACAGGCTGGACTGGGATCGTGGCAGACATCATCCGGCGCCGGCACGGCGCGGTTCGGCCCCTCGGCGAGGTGCTCCGATCGCTCGGCGAGCGAGAGCCATGAGTACGGCGCTGCCGGGCAGCCCGTCTCCGCTCGGCGCGACCCCCGGGCCCGATGGCACGAACTTCGCGGTCGCCTCCGCGGCCGACGGCGTACTGCTGTGCCTGTTCGATGCCGACGGCAATGAGACTCGGATCCCGCTGGAGGAGCGCGACGGTGAGGTGTGGCACGGGTTCGTGCCCGGCGTTGGGCCGGGCCAGGCGTACGGTTACCGGGCGACCGGTCCGTACGATCCGCGGCGCGGCCTGCGCTGCAATCCGGCCAAGTTGCTGCTCGACCCGTACGCCCGGGCCGTCCACGGCGACGTACGGCCCGGACCGGAGGTGTTCGGGTACGCCGCCGACGACCCGGAGGTCCCCAGCGAGCTCGACTCGGCCGGGCACATGCCACGCAGCCTGGTGACCGACACCGCGTTCGGCTGGAGCGACCGGCCACGGCCGAGCCATGCGCTGGCCGACTCGATCGTGTACGAGGTCCATGTCAAAGGCTTCACCGCCACGCATCCCGCCGTACCGCCGGAGCTGCGCGGAACGTACGCCGGTCTGGCCCATGACGCGGCGGTCGGCCATCTCGTCGACCTCGGCGTGACGGCGGTCGAACTGCTCCCGGTCCATCACTTCGTACCCGAGGGAACCCTGGTCGATCGCGGGCTGACGAACTACTGGGGCTACAACTCCATCGGATTCCTCGCGCCGTACGCCGGATACTCCGCCGCGGTCCGGGCCGGGCAACCGGGCGGACAGGTCGCGGAGTTCCAGGCCATGGTCGACACGCTGCACGGCGCCGGTCTCGAGGTCATCCTCGACGTGGTCTTCAACCACACCGCCGAGGGAAACCATCTCGGCCCGACGCTGTCCCATCGCGGGCTGCACAACCCGGCGTACTACCGCCTCGTCGACGGCGACCAGCGCTACTACGTGGACACGACCGGCACCGGCAACTCGCTCAACGCCGACAATCCGTTCAGCCTCCGCCTGATCATGGACTCGCTGCGGTACTGGCTGACCGAGATGCGCGTCGACGGGTTCCGCTTCGACCTGGCACCGACCCTGGCCCGCGAGGACGGCGGCTTCGACCGGATGGCGGCGTTCTTCGACCTCGTCGCGCAGGATCCGGTCGTCTCCACGGCCAAGCTGATCGCCGAACCCTGGGACGTCGGGCAGGGCGACAGCTACGACCTCGGCCAGTTCCCGCCGCAGTGGAGCGAGTGGAACGGCCGGTACCGTGACGTGATGCGCGACTTCTGGCGTGGCGCCGACGCGCCGCTCGGCGAGTTCGCGACCCGGCTGTGCGGGTCACCCGACCTGTACCGCTGGGACCGGCGGCGGCCGAGCGCCTCGATCAACCTGATCACCGTCCACGACGGCTTCACGCTGGCCGACCTCGTCTCGTACGACGGCAAGCACAACGAGGCCAACGGCGAGGAGAACCGCGACGGCAGCAGCGACAACCGCTCCTGGAACTGTGGTGTGGAAGGACCGACGAGCGACCCGGACATCCTCGCGCTCCGCGCTCGCCAGAGCCGGGCCATGCTCACCACGTTGCTGCTGTCGTTCGGCGTACCGATGCTGCTCGGCGGCGACGAGCTCGGCCGGACGCAGCGCGGGAACAACAACGCCTACTGCCAGGACAACGAGATCAGCTGGTTCGACTGGTCCGCGACCGACGCGGAGCTGATGGCCTTCACCAAGAACCTGATCGCGCTGCGCCGTGCGCATCCGGTCTTCCGCCGCCGACGGTTCCTGACCGGTGTCGCGGCCGAGGAGCTCCGCTGGTTCACCCCGAGCGGCACCGAGATGAAGCCGGCGGACTGGGACTTCCCCGGTGCCCGCAGCCTCGCGCTCTACCTGGACGGCGCGGACAACCCCGATCGGGACGCCGACGGTACGCCGCTCGTCGACGACGACTTCCTGCTCCTGCTCAACGGATGGTGGGAACCGCTGGACTTCGTCGTACCGCCGACCGAGCCCGGCGAGACGTGGGAACCGGAGTTCGACACCTATCAACCGGACGACCCGGTCCCCGATGCGACGCTTGCCGCAGGCAATAAACTCACGGTGCATCCTCGCTCGATCATCCTCTTCCGCGGTCACCGCAGCCCTCAGGGCTCGTAGTGGTTCAGCGTGTGCAGGGCGGTGATGGTCTGGTAGGTGGTCGGACGGCTGGCCGGAGCTTTGGCGAGTAGGGCTTCGATGATCGGGCGCAGAGGGCCGGCGTTCGCGAACGGGGCCGGCCTGGCCTCGACCACCGCGACCAGTGTGCTGAACGGGTCGCCGGCGCCGAAGGGTGACCGCCCTTCGACAGCCGCGAACAGGGTCGCGCCCAGCGAGAACAGGTCGGACGGCGGGCCGACCGCGTCACCACGGGCTCGCTCCGGTGACATGTACGCCGGGCTGCCGGCCATGGCCTCGCTCGACAGGGTCTGCTGGTCGTCGATGGCAGCGGCGATGCCGAAGTCCATCAGAACCACCCGGCCTTCGTCGCACAGTTGGATGTTCGCCGGCTTGACGTCGGAGTGCACCAGACCCGCCCAGTGGACGGCCCGCAGCGCGTCGGCCAGGTGCAGCGCGATCCGCCGTACCTGGCCGATCGGGAGCCGTTCATGCGATGTCAGCACGTCGGCCATGGTCTGCCCTGACAACAGTTCCATGACGATCCAGTGCTCGCCGGCGTCCTCGATCACGTCGTACACCTTGACCACGTTGTGGTGATTCACTCGCGCCGCCGCGCGCGCCTCGGCCAGCGCGCCGGCCCGGACGTGCTCGGACGGGTGACCGAAGAGCACCACCTGCTTGAGCGCGACTCGCCGCCGTAACAGTTCGTCCTCGGCCGACCACACGCGCCCCATGCCGCCGCGGCCAACCAGTGTCCGCAAGCGGTATCGGCCGGTTACCAGGCGCCCTGGGGCGACGACGGTCGGTGCTGACTCCACCGCGACTGTTCCCATGATCGCCTGCCTCTGCCGGTCCGATACGCGTTCTGTGCTCCCTATACGCACCCGGGGCCCAACCGGTTCGATCGACTTTTAGGTGCCCTCGGCAACCTTTTGAAAATTGCTCTGAACCGGATGGCGACGGCGCCCGTGTAGTGCCCATACGTACCAACAGCGCGGCAGACCGCCGTGACCGAACGGGAGGGTCCACATCATGAGTACTGCGACACAGCGATTCCGACGAGGGCTGAGCGCGGCAGCTGTCGCGGCCGTCACCACCGCCATCAGCGTGAGTCTGGCCGGTACGGCATCCGCGACGCCCGCGGGGAGCGTCGTGATCGACACCGGCCAGCTGATCGTCACCGGCACGAACCACGCGGACAACATCACGCTGAGCGTGCCGGCCACCAACACATCGGTCGTCGAGGTCGACTTCGGACCTGGTACGACGAAGCGCACGGTGAACCGCAGCGACTTCGGCCAGATCCAGGTCAACAGCCGGGCCGGCAACGACACCGTGCGGATCGACTACGGCGCCGAGGTACAGCCGCCCACGACCATCGACACCGGCGCCGGCAACGACACCGCGTTCGGTGGCAGCGGCAACGAACTGTTCCGGATGGGCGCCGGCAACGACGTCGTCGACGGGAACCGTGGCGCCGACACGGCGTTGCTCGGCACCGGGAACGACACGTTCATCTGGGATCCGGGCGACGGCAGCGACGTCATCAACGGCGGTCGTGGTCAGGACACGATGCTGTTCAACGGTGCGGCCGGCGCGGAGAAGTTCGCCGCTACCGCGAACGGTCCGCGACTGCGGTTCACCCGGGACGTGGGCAACATCGTGATGGACACCGATGACGTCGAGCGTGTCTCGCTCAACGCGCTCGGTGGCGCCGACACCGTGACCGTGGGCGATCTGCGCGGTACCGATGTCCGGAAGGTCGATATCGACCTCGGCGCACAGCTCAACGCGAGTGGCGGCGATGGAGCGGTCGACGCGGTGACCGTCACGGGCACCGCCGGCCGGGACCACATCCGGGTGTCCGGTTCCCACGGGGACGTCCGGGTCTCCGGACTCAGGGCCGACGTTCGGCTGAAGGACGCGGAACCGACGGACACCTTGACCGTCGACACACTGGCCGGCCGCGACCGGGTGAACACCGGCGGGCTCGCGCCCGGCACCATCACCTTCAGCATCCTCTGACCACCCAACCCGGCGTCCGCACACCGCGGACGCCGGGCCGTTCCGTCAGGCCGGAACGGTTCTCTCGTCGCCTTTCCAGTCTGTGTTGAAGCCGTTGAGGTGGGGAAGTCCACCGACACCTTCGTCCGCAAGGTCTCCCACTGAGACGAGCTTCCCCCGGGGTGGCACGTGCGTACTGGCTCGCACCCAAGCGCCGTACTGGCGCCGACGCCCGGCGAGGCCGCGAGTACGACGCTCGAGGTGAGTTCCACGCCGCCCCACTCTCCGAGCCATGCAACACCTGGGCATGCACCGAAGCTGTCCGGTTTGATTGCCGTCGGCAATATAATGACCGCGCAGGATCCTACGCGTCCGCGGCGGGTTTGTTGGACGCTTGATCGTCGCCCGGCGGATCGGGCTGGGAACTGGGAGCCGCCAGTACTGGAAGGTCCTCGTCCAGATAATCGCGAGCCTGTCGGTACTCGAGCACTGTCCAGGTCGCTGGCAGCACCGTCCACGCGGTGCCGGCCAACAGGGCGATCGCAAGAGCGATCAAGGTCTCAGTCACGATGAAGCCGCACCAGCGGCCACCCGGCTCGAACAGCGCGGTGCCGGACAGCAGGACAGCGGCGGTCGTGTAGACGATCGCGCGGCGCAAGGGAGCAGCCACCTCGAGCAGCCCACCGATGTGGCTCTTGGCGGCGTCCGCTCGGCGGGTCCGCACCGCGTCGTCCGGCGCCCGTGCCAAGAGGCGGGATGTCGCGTCGATCGCGTTGGTCAGGTAGCCGCCGAGCAGGCTGGTGGCTGGCAGCAAGAACACCAGCACGGTCATCGCCGCCGTGAAGGTATCGCCGGCAGCGCCAGACACATCGGCGTGGCGTGAAAGCACGATGAAGCCGACGGCTGCAACCAGCACGATCGGTATGTCGAGGTGCAGCAGGATCCAACGGCGGGACATGACTGCTAAGCCTCCAGGATGCAGGAGTTGTAGCAGTCGCGGTCCAGTGTCCCGCCGAAGGTGCAGGACTCCCGGCAGATCGCGTGGCTCACTCCGAGGAGCTGCGCGGCCGCGGCCAGCCGATCCGGCGCGAACGCCTCAACGACCACCGTCGCCGCGAACGGCACGCCCTCCACAGGGATCCCGAAGGTCGCGAGGTACGAGAGGACCTCTGACGACGACCTGGCCGCCTCGCGCAGCCAGTAGGTCGAATCAGGTCCGGCTGTGCGCCACATTCCGACCGAGACGGCGTGCACAAGCCACAGCGGCTCATGACCGCTCAAGGCCAGCAGGACGCTCAGGCCGACGCTCGGTGGCCGATCCGCAGGGAGCGTCGCTTCTGGATCCAGCATCGCCGAGAACACAGGCCGTGCCTCGATCAAAGGGCGCGGATCGATCCACCCGCTGCCCACCACGTCACCGCTCATCGCCGTCCCCCTCACCCGCGGTGATGCCACCGCCGACAATGTCTCCAAGCAGGTTGCCAGTGTCAACAGTTGGGTCGCGCGGCGCTGCGCAGGTGGTGACTGGAGCTGATTGTTGAGGTTCGGGTGGGCCTTGGGATATCGCTGGTGGGTCGAGGGTGGTGAACGTCGCGCTGGTGGCTCAGGTGAATTCGGGCTGGGAATTCTGGTGCGGCAGCAGTTGTTCGTGAACGGGCCTTCTCGGCTGGTGATGACGGTGCCCAATTCGTGGCCGCTGGGGTTTGCCGTGGGTACTGACGCTGACGACGAGCAGCTCGTTGGTGCCGTGGATGCTGGACTCCTGAAGGACGAGGAGGGCAGGCTAGGCTCGCGGTATGCGGATCTCCGTTTCCTCGGACATGGACCAGCCTGTGGCGCGGGCACTCGTCGAGCAGTTGCGCGGCCGCGGTCACGAGGTCACCACGTACGGGGCGCTCAGCCCGGGTGACGATCCGCAATGGGCCGTCTGCTCCGAAACCGCGGCCCGCGAGGTCGCCGCCGGTACGGCGGACCAAGCCGTCGTGTGTTGCTGGACCGGCACCGGCGCCTCCATCGCCGCGAACAAGGTCCCCGGTGTCCGCGCGGCCCTCTGCACAGACGCCTACACAGCCGAAGGCGCCCGCCGCTGGAACGACGCCAACGTCCTGGCCCTCAGCCTCCGATTGACCTCCGAACCCCTCCTGGAAGAGATCCTCGAAGCCTGGTTCACCACCGACCCAAGCCAGGACGAAACAGACCGCCAGAACGTCCAGCACGTCACCCGATAAGGCGGGCCGAGTCCGGGACCTTCGGCCCTACTGTGGGGGTGCGCGCAGGGCGATCGTGGACTTCTACTGAGGAGGTCACGATGAGCACGCAGGCGAAGTTCGATCACTCTCGGCTCGAGATTGTCCGCCCGGCGGAGTGTCTGCGGCTGCTCGAGTCGGTGCCGCTCGGGCGGCTGGTCTACACGTACGGCGGCCTGCCCGCGGTCCGCCTGGTCAACTTCGTGCTCGACGACGACACGATCGTGTTCAGCACCGGAACAGGCGACAAGTTCAGGGCCGCCGAGCGGGGTGACGTGGTCGCGTTCGAAGCCGACGACGTGGACGGCGAACGCCACCTCGGGTGGACTGTTACCGCCATCGGGCACCTCTCCGTCGTATCACCGGAGGAGGCCGCCGAGTTCCGGCGTACGCTGCCGCTGCACTCCTGGCTCCCGATGGACGACCCACGTCTGGTCAGGCTGGGCATCGAGTCCATCCACGGACGCCGGCTGGTCCCGTGGGGACAGCGTCCTCGGTCCGGTAGTTCACATCGGCGGTGACTTTCCGTACCGTTGGGCCGTGGCCGAGGGCTCGCGGGCGGGGCGAGGGAGCTGGGACGAGGGGGCGCTGGAGTTCGCCGGGTTGTCCCGGGTACGTCTCGATGCCCTCTTACAGGAACTGCTCGGCCGGGTCGACGAGATCATGGAGTCCCAGGAACGGCTCCGCGCGTTGCTCGACGCGGTCGTCGGCATCGGCGCCGACCTCGACCTGAACAGCACCCTGGACCGCATCGTCACCGCCGCATGTGAACTGGCCGGAGCCCGGTACGGCGCTCTCGGCGTGGTCGGCCCGGACGGCAGAAGGCTGGTTCGCTTCATCACGCACGGTGTCACCGACGACGAGATCGCCGCGATCGGTCCGTATCCCGAGGGACATGGCATCCTGGGTCTGCTGATCGAGCACCCCGAGCCGATCCACATGCACGACCTGGCCGAACACCCCAGGTCCTACGGCTTCCCGACGAACCACCCGCCGATGAAGAGTTTCCTCGGCGTCCCGATCCAGACCCGCGAGCACGCCTTCGGCAACCTGTACCTGACCGAGAAGACCGGCGGCGCCGACTTCACCGAGGACGACGAGCGGACGGTCACCGCCCTGGCGGCCGCGGCCGGGGTTGTGATCGACAACGCCCGCCTGTACGCCGACACCGAGCAGCGCCGGCGCTGGCACGAGGTCACCGCCGAGATCACCCACCTGATGCTCGGCGAGTTCGAGCCGGATCAGGCGCTGCAGCTGATCGCCCAGCGGTCCCGCGAAGTCTCCGGCGCACAGGTGGCGGCGGTGCTTCTCGCCGAGGACACCGACTTGGTCGTGCGTGCCGTAGACGGACCACCGGAGTTCGCCCGCTTCCTCGGCCGCCATGTTCCGGCCGACTTTCCCGTGCTCAGCGGCGCGACGAGCGCCGAGCAGGTGGTCATCGAGGATCTGGCGCAGTTCCTGAAGGACGCCGGTGGACTGACCGACTTCCCGGAGGCGAGGACGCTCGGGCGGACGACCATGGCGCCGCTGCCGGCCGGCAGTACCGGCACCGGTGGTCTGCTGATCGTGGCCTCGGAACAAGGCTCGGAACACCGGATCTCCGAGGGCGCCGACCTGATCCGGATGTTCGCCGGCCAGGCCACCCTGGCGCTGGAACGTGCCCGGGCGCAACACGACCGCGACATGCTCGCCGTGCTCGAGGACCGCGACCGGATCGCCAGGGACCTGCACGACGTGGTGATCCAGCGGCTCTTCGCCACCGGACTGCAGCTCCAGGGCATGCACCGGGTCGCGCGGCCGGAACACCAGCAACGGATCAGCCGCGCGGTCGACGACATCGACACGACCATCCACGACCTCCGCGCCGCGATCTTCGAGCTCCAGCAGACTCCTGACTCCAGCTCACTGCGTGGTGATGTCCAGGCCCTGGTCGCCGAGTACACCGAACCGCTCGGCTTCCGGCCCCGGCTGATCTGCACCGGCCCGATCGACACCGTCGTACCGGCCAACGTCCGGCCACAGATCCTCGCCACCGTTCGTGAATCGCTGTCCAACATCGTCCGCCACGCCCAGGCGTCGCAGGCCACCGTCGAAGTCTCCGTCGGCGCGGGCCGGGTGACGGCCCGGATCTCGGACGACGGTGTCGGCATCGGTACCAGCACCCGCAGGAGCGGCCTGAGCAACCTCACCGAACGCGCCCAGGCCCTCGGCGGCAGCGTTCGGGTCGCCGACAACGAACCGCACGGCACAGTGGTCGAACTCACGGCGCCGACCGGCGACTGACCGACCGCCGAACGGCCTCCTCAGTCGGGACTCTTGCCCGCAGCGCCAGCCTCCTCCTTCGCGCAACGCTGAGGTATCACCAGTGGGAGGAGCGTCCGATGTCGGACCAGCACTTGCCGGCCGAGCACGTCGACAGCATGCTCGCAGCGGCCATCGCCGCCCCCAGCATGCACAACACCCAGCCCTGGCGGTTCGAGGTGGCCGGTCACGTGATCGACCTGTTCCTCGACGGCACCCGCACGCTGCCCGCCGAGGACCCCACCGGCCGGGCCATGCGGATCGCCGCCGGCGCCGCGACCTTCAACCTGCGCTGCGCGGCCGCCGCCCTCGGCTACGGCACCTGGTTCGGCCTCGCACCGTACCCGGAAGAGCCCGACCTGCTGGCCCGCATCGTCGTCGAACCCACCAGCAGTCCGGACGAGGCACTGCGCGCGCTGGCCGAACAGATCCCGCATCGGCACACCGACCGCAACCCGTCCGATCCCACCCCGCTGGCCGAGACCATCCGGGTCGCCCTGGTGCGAGCGGCGTACGCCGAAGGTGCCGAGCTGACCTGGCTCGGTGAGCCCGAGGTCCGCACCGTGCTCGACCTGGTCCTGGACACCGACCTGCGCGAGATCGGCGACTGGCACCGCCGCGCCGAACGCGCCCACTGGGTCGGCGGCGACCGCCCCGCCGAAGGCGTGCCCAGCTCCGCACTCGGACCGCGATCCACCAGCTACCCGGCCGCCGTCCGCGACCTGGCCACCCGCCCGACCGACCGGATGCGGCAGCAGACCACCTTCGAGACCCACCCGGACCTCGCCATCTTGTCCACCGACTACGACCAGCCCGCCGACCAGGTCGCCGCCGGCGCCGCGCTCGAACGCGTCCTGCTGACCGCGACCCGGACCGGCGTCAGCGCGTCCTTCCTCAACCAGCCGCTCGAGTTCGAGGACCTGCGCCGCAAGGTTCAGTTGCTCACCCAGCGGCCCGGACACGCCGACATGATCATCCGCTTCGCTCACAGCCGGCCCGGCCCCGGCACGGCTCGACGCGAGGTTGCCGACTTCCTGCCCGCCAAGGAGCAGCCATGACCACCACCCTGCAACACGAGATCGACCGCTGGGAGACCGACCTCCACCACATCGCGGACAACAGCACGACGGACAGCTGGTTCCTCGAAGAACGCCGCTTCGCCGAAGCACAACACACCATCACCGCCTACCGCACCAGCATCCTGCCGATCGTCACACAACAGCCACACGGCACGACCCTGGCCTTGGAGATCGAGCACCTCATCAACCACCTCGAAGACCTCCGCAACGACCTCTACCGCACCGTCCACCCGCCGACCTCCCATCAGCAGATCGCCGAGACCATCGCCGCCCTCCGCGCCCTCTGCCGAGTCGCCCTCCGCTTCGAGCAACCACTCGAAGACGCTCGCTGAGAATTCTCAGCGGACCGACCGGGCGCTGGACAAATGCAGCTCCTGCGCGCCTCCGACCCAACTGCTCGATCGCCGTCATGGCGTCCCCTTCCGACACCTATCAGCCCACTTCGATCCGCCCACCGCAGCTAGAGACCATGGGCCGGTCAGGCGGGACCTTCGGCTCTAGGCCCAGAGGCCGGTCCCGCGCGACCATCTGGTGTATGAATGCGATCGATCCGGCCGGTCAGAAGGTTGTCGTGGGCATCGACGGCGCGCCCGATTGCGAGAGCGCGATCCGCTGGGGTGCCGCGGAGGCCGCCGCGCGTGGTGCCGGTCTGCATCTGGTGCACGCGTTCGTCTGGACCGAGTTCCGCGTCCCGGTGGGACCGAGCGAGGCCGCTCCCGGGCTCCGTGCGTACGCCGACCAGATCGTCGCGGAGGCACTCGAAGTCGCGCGGAAGTTCGCTCCCGGTGTGCCGGTGACGGCCGAGCGCGTCGACGGGTTTCCCGCACCGGTGCTGATGGCGGAGTCGAGGAACGCCGGGCTGATCGTGATCGGCAGCCGCGACGCCGGACGGGCGCTCGGGCTCTTGGTCGGGTCGACCGGCCTGGAACTCGCCGCCCATGCCCGCTGCCCGGTCGTCGCCGTTCGGCCGAACGAGGATGCGGTCGTCGGCAGCCGGGTGGTGATCGGGTACGACGGCTCGGCGGCCGCCGCTGCCGCGGTCGACTTCGGCCTCGAGTACGCGCGGCGGCACGAGCTCGTCGCCCGGATCGTGACGGTCCGGGCAGAGGACGAGGACCACGACCTCACGGCCGCACTCCGGGCCCGCGAGGACGCTCGTACCGCCGAGCTCATCGAGGTGACCGGTCATCCGGCGGAGCTCCTGCTCGAATGGTCCGCCGACGCCCAACTCCTGGTCGTCGGGTCCCGCGGGCGCGGCGGGTTCGCCGGACTGCTGCTCGGATCGGTGAGCCAGACGATGCTGCACCAGGCCCCCTGCCCGGTCACGATCATCCCGCGATCGGCGATCGGCGGTCGGAGGTCCTGAGGCCCGCTGAGCCAGGTCCTTCGGCACTGCCTCCGGCCGGGGCGGGAGTGGTGTGCTGGAACTGACCAGAAGGAGGTCTCGATGTCCAGGAAGGTACTGGTTGCCTACGCCAGCAAGATGGGCGCAACCGCGGGCATCGCCGAGGCGATCGGCGACGAACTGCGGTCACACGGCCACGCCGTCGACGTCCTCGACGTCGCCCAGGTCCGGACGATCGAGCCGTACGACGCGGTCGTACTGGGCAGCGCGATCTACATCCGGCGGTGGCGGCGTGACGCCGTGCGGTTCCTGCGCAGCAACGTCGACGAGCTCCGCAAGCGGCAGGTCTGGCTCTTCCACAGCGGCCCGGTCGGACCGGACAAGGACCAGGAGCAGGACATGCCTCGCGCCGTACGCCGCCTCGCGCGCGAGATCGGGGCCACCCCAGCGGTCACCTTCGCCGGCCGCCTCGAACCCGCGACCGCCAAGGGCTTCCTCGCCCGCCGCCTCGCCAAAGGCACCCTGTCGGGAGACTCCCGCGACTGGCCCAAGATCCGCGCGTGGGCCGCCGACCTCAGCACCGCCATCGCCACCACCCCGAACCGCCCAGACGGGCAGTTCCTCGCCTGACGATCACTACGACGGTCGGTCCTACGAGTGCTTCTTCGCGTGTTCGACGGCGAAGACGGCGGCTTCGGTACGGCGTTCGAGGTTGAGTTTGCGCAGCAGCGACGAAACGTAGTTCTTGACCGTCTTCTCGGCCAGGAAGAGCGACTGGGCGATCTGCCGGTTGGTCTTGCCTTCGGCGATCTCGGCCAGGATCTTGCGCTCCTGATCGGTCAGCGACGCATACCTGGGATCCTCATCGACAACCGGATGACGCAGCCGCTCCAGCACCTTCACCGTCATCGTCGGATCCAGCAGCGACTCACCGGCCGCGATCCGCCGTACCGCATCAATCAGCGCATCGCCGTGCACCTGCTTCAGCAGATAACCCGCCGCGCCCGCCATGATCGCCGTGAACAGCGCCTGATCGTCGGAGTACGACGTCAACATCAAACACGCCGGCGGATCATCCATCAACGAACGGACCTCCCGGCACACGCTGATCCCGTCACCGTCAGGCAACCGGACATCCAGAACCGCGACATCCGGACGCACGGCGGGAATCCGCGCAATCCCCTCCGCCGCCGTCGAGCCGTCACCGACCACCTCGATGTCCGGCTCCGCATCCAGCAACTGGTGCAGTCCCAGCCGAACCACCTCATGGTCGTCCAGCAGAAACACCCTGATCGTCATCACCATCTCCTCCGGCCCACGCCCCAGCACGTCTGCCACCAGCATCCGCCCCCGCCACGGACCACGGCAGGGGCAACGGTCCCGCCCGACCCGGGACCTTCGGCGCTGTCACCTCTCTGTCGCTTCGCCATCACGACTCGTACGGCGTCGGTACGACGGCCAGCGGACAGGTCGCGTGGTGGAGGACACCACGGGTCACGGAGCCGAGCAGGAAGGACGTCAGCCTGGTGTGGTGGTGGGTGCCGATGACCAGGAGTTGTGCGTCGGACTCAGTGGCCGCCGTGATGATGCCGTCGACCGCGTGGCCGCGGCGGAGCTCTGCCTCGATCGTCAGTTCGGGGTGCTTCTGCCGCCATTCGGCCGCGAGGTTCTCGAGGTGACGCTCGGCGTTCTCGGTCCACTCCGAACTCACGCCGGCGACGTTCACCGCGTCCCAGCTGTAGATCGTCGCCAGGTCCCAGACGTGGATCAGGCGCACGGGCAGCCCGCGCTCGGCTGCTGCCGCGATGGCGAACTCGATCACTGCCGGGTTGTTGTCCGAATCGTCCACCGCGACCAGCACCGGACCGGACTGGTCCGCGGGCTTCCAGTGACCGGGCACGATCACGACCGGAATTGTCGCCATCGTGGCGACCGCCTCCGAGGTGGATCCGATCAGCAGTCGCTGGAACGTCCCCATCCCCCGGCGTCCGACCACGAGCATCCGGCCATCGGCCGCGAGTTTGGTCAGGGTCCGGGCCGGCTGCCCGACCACCAGGTCGGCCTCATGGTCGAGCCCGCCGGGGCTCTGGTCCAGATACTTCTGGACCTCGCTGATGAGCTCCAGCGACGAGTCGTCCACAACGTCCGGCTCCCAGCGCGGCCCGTGCCGGGGCTTGCCCTCGATCACGTGCACCGCCTGCAGGGGCTCGTGCCGGAGCACCGACTCCAGCACGGCCCACTCCAGGGCACCGGTGTCATGCCACGAGCCGTCGATCCCCACGTGGATGACCGGTCTGCCGGTCACTGTGCTCACCGCAGCCATGGGTACTTGCGGACGAAGTCCAGGCTGCTCCACCACTTGCCGAGGCCCCACACGTTGCCAGCAGCAACGAGCGCGAGCA
>NZ_JBVHFT010000031.1:0-68623 GCF_055562215.1 Kribbella sp. NPDC020701
GCCAGTCTCGAAGGGGCCCCACCACATCCGGTGGAGCCACACGGGGTGGGGAATTTCAGTGAGCAGGTCTGGGGAGATTCAGATGAGCGTCATCACGGCTAGGGCATGAAGGTCTGCGGCGTGGCTCGCGGCGACTAGTGACCACCTATAGGCGTCGTCAACTCTTCCGGCTCGGTGGTTATGGATCGCGAGATCGTCGGCCAATCCGTCCGGGATGGTGCCGGCGAGTGGTTGGAGTACGCGCACATATGTGGCGTGGATCTTGACGGCCGCGCCAGGTGGCATGCCGTCGTACAGCACCTCGGCCAGTAACGGGTGCCGGAACCAGGGGCGCCCCTTGTCATCTGGGCGAACGACTCCTTGATCCCGAGCCTCGGTCAGACACCCCGCCAGCATCGTCGGTGGTACGCCATGCTCGCCGACGACGTCGGCCAGCCGTGTGACCTCGGTCGGGCGGCCGCCCACCGCGAGCACCCGCGTGACCTGGCGCGCGGCGGCCGACAAGCTATGCCAATTGGCTAGCAGCGCGTCCTTCAGGTCTTCCGGTGCGGCCGCTGGCAGAACTGTTTCGGTCCCGGACAGACCACGGACCAAGAGTTCGGTCAGGTATGGGTTGCCGTCGGATCGCTCGTGCACTTGAGCCGCGAACCCGGTGTCGACGACGTTCCCCAAGAGGCCTCGTACCTGGGCCTCCGTCGCCGCCTGGTCGAGCCGGTCAAGGCGGATCTCTGTGAATCCAGGCATCCGCCGCATATCTGCGAGCCACCCGTGCAACGGATGCCCTTCGCCGCGGTGCTCGTCGCGACACGTGGCCAGCAATGCCATGCGTTGCCAGCGGAAGCCCGCGATCAGGTACGCGAGAACATCCAGCGAGCTACGGTCCGCCCAGTGCAGGTCATCGATCACGAGAACGGTCGGGCCTCTGACCATAAGATGGTTGAAGACCAGGTTGATCTGGGGCAGCAGCCGCCGCGGTTCGCCCATGCGGGCGTCACCCAGTGCGGGCAGCAGCACGCCGAGCTCACCAGCCCGGGAGAACACCTCCGCCTGCGTAGGAGCATCAGCCTGCTCCAGCCAGGCCTGTAACGCACCGGACACTGGCGCGAACGGAACTGACGCCTCTCCGAAATGCACACAGGTGCCCCACAGCACCTGAAAATCGGCGCCCGGACCGTCGCATACGTCAAGGAGAAGCCGTGTCTTGCCAACACCGGCTTCGCCACGCACGACTACCGCGCACGGACGACCGCTCGCGGTCCCCTCCAGAGCCCTCACGAGAAGCTGCTGCTCGATTCCCCGACCTGCGAGACGATGATCTGGCCCCGGGGAAGCTGTCCCCACGAGGTCAGTATCCGCCGGTCTGGGCCGATGTCACCGATAGATGATCCCAAGCAGTCCGCTGGCCGGACGCGAGGTACACAAACCGGAGCTGCGGCCCCAACCCTTTGCACGCACTGTCGTGAGCCCCAGGTGCGTCATCTAGGGCGGATCGAAGAGTTCAGTCAACTAGCCTTCACTGAACTAGGCCGTGTTTCATAGGTTGGTTGAGCCCGCAGTTCTTGTCGTACCCCGTCGTTAGCCTGCACCCATGCGACTTCTGATGGATGGCACTGTAGACCGCGTGGTTGTGCTGTTCGGTTCGACTGCGGATCCGGACCCGCAGCTGACCTGGGCTCGTGGGGTAACGCTCTTCGGCGACGACGGCACAGGCGCCGAGTTGGACCATGCGGGGCCGGTTGGCGTCGTGGGCTGGTCAGTCGCGGGACTGGATGCCTTGGCTTTCGTCGCCCGTCACCCTGGGCTGGTGGATCGACTTGTGTTGGTCGCGACCCCGATGCCCGAGGACGAGGGTGCCCTGGGATTCGAGCTGTCTGAAGTCACCGCCAAGACCTTGCTGCTGTTTGGCGCAAAGGACCCGCTGACCGGCTCTCGTCATGGGGCCTGGTGGCAGAAGCGACTCCCCGACGCGCGACTGGAGGTGAGTCCGCAAGGTGGACATGAACTGCTGCTGCCCACGTGGAACCGGACCCTGTCCCACCTTGCCCCGCACTGCAAGCGTTAGGCCGCGTTGCAAGGCGCCGCCACTAGGTGCACCCCCGGGCACCACGACGGCTGGCAAAAGGTCAATTCTGTCGGGGTCGCGCTGTTCGACGAGCACACTAGCGGGACATACGACGAGGTCAGCGATGGTTCGCGTGCAGACTGCCTCTAAGCGACACCTGTCGGACACGCTTCGGACGACCGTCACGCCGCGGGGCTCAGCTGCGGGTCGTTGCGATGGCGTCGGTCAGCGCGGCGTGCGCTGCCAGGATCCATGCTGTGCTGCACCTCTCACTCGCTACGCATCTGTCCTGGAACGATCGTCATGACGGATGTGCCGGGCTGGAGCACCGCGTCGCGGGTGCGCTGATGCACGCGGCTCCAACTACCGGCCGACCTGAGCGCCGTGGCCGGGTCACCGAGTCGAGTGCCCCGCGGCGCGGGGGCGCGGTGATGTGGGTCGATCTGCATAAGGCTCTACACAGTCCTACCCATGCCGGTCTCTCCAAGATGGGCACTTCTTCGGATGCGCTGACGTCAGCCCGCGGCCTAGCGTCGGTGCCTGAAGGTTCCCTCGGAGGTCGCCGCCATGAGCAACTCAGATGTAGAGAGAAGAGACCGTGGAAGTCGCGGCGACCAGGCCCGAGAGCTGCACCGTTTGGTCACCGGGTACCAGGTATCGCAAGCGGTGCACGTCGCTGCGACCCTGGGGCTCTTCGACCTGCTCGCCGACGGTCCGAGAAGCGTGTCCGAGCTCGCTGAGGCCACGGGCGCGGACGCACGTTCGTTGGCCCGCCTGATACGCGCGTTGGCCGCGGTCGGGCTGTATGTCAGCGACGGCGACGACAGGTTCGCGAACACCGAGCTCGGCGTCGCCTTCCGGACCGATGCGCCGCACTCGGTCGCCGACTGGGTACGCTTCGTCGGTCAGCCGTGCCACTGGCAGACGTATGGCTCGCTGGAATACAGCATTCGCACGGGTGAGAACGCGTTCGCAACTGTCAACGGGGAACCGGTCTGGGCCTATCTCGCAAAGCATCCCACCGAGCAGACGATCTTCGACGGAGCCATGACAGCCTTGTCCCGAGTTGTGGCCGACGCGGTCGTCGAGGCCTTCGACTTCGCTCGGTTCGGCACGGTCGTCGACGTCGGCGGCGGTCGAGGGATGCTGCTGGGGACCATTCTGGCGCACTACCCCACGGTCAACGGGGTGCTCTTCGACCAGCCCGATGTCGTGGCCAGCTCAGACGAGCTGCTGGTGGCGGCCGGTGTGTCGCAGCGCTGCCGAGTGGTCGGGGGTAGCTTCTTCGACTCTGTCCCCGACGGCGGGGACGCATACCTCCTCAAGTCAGTGATCCACGACTGGCCGGACGCGGAGTCCGTCGAGATCCTGCGCACCTGCCGGCGCTCGATGCGGGCGCATGGTCGCCTGCTGTTGGTGGAGCAGTTGCTGGACGAGTCTCCGGACCCCGTTCGGACTGCCTTCTCCGACCTGACCATGCTCGTCATGGCAGGCGGTCAGGAGCGCACGACGGACGAGTACCGCTCGTTGCTTGCGGCGGCCGGTTTCGACCTCACCCGGACGGTGGCGACCGGTAGCGATGTGTTCATCATCGAAGCGGCGCCTGCTCAGTAAGTGTCGTTTGCAAGTGTCCGGATTCCCCATCGTCGGCACTCGCTTGCCTCCCAAATGCTCGGTGGCGCCGGGTGCCCGGTCGAGGATGAACACACTCGCAAGTAGCCGCCGATCCGGGAAATTGCCGATGGTCGTCCCATTCAGGAGCCCGCTTGCCACCGACCCCGGCAGCTCCACTCCCAACATGGGTGTCGCACACGCACTCATCAACACCTTCAACACGACAGTGCGCGACGCCCCGGAGACCCCGATGAAAGGTGAAACAGCGCCAGACCGTGGACGCGATCGTCGGCGCTGTCACCGGCAGCCCCACCCGGCCCGAGGTGCTGGTGGTGGGGCCATATCGCGGCAAGGATCTCGAGGTCATCGGCCGCACGGTCATGCTCATGGACGACCAGTCAGCCGAGATCGGCCAACTGCTGAAGCCGGCCGTCGAGGACGTCCTGGCCGGCACCACTGAACCCATTGTGGGAGACGAGAAGGAGGACCAAAACGCGGCAGCCGAACTGCCGGCCACGCACTCCACGGACCTGCGCCCAGGACCCAACAACGACTGCCCGGCAACCTTCGGCAACTCCGACATCTTCGGCGGAACCTTCAGCGACGACTCCTGAGCCCGTCCGAGCCGCAGCCACAACAAGCCCGACGGCCGCCCACCTAGGCGGCCGTCGGTAGTCGCGCTGCGGTCCGTGTGACCTCGGACGTGGTGGCGGAGCCTCCAGATGCTGGGGTGGCAGCCGGTACACCGCCTAGCTCGTCACTGCGACTGTTGAGCCGGCAGTGGCTGGCGCGGTCGCCTCCGATCCCTCGTGCGCCCAGACGCGGTAGTGGTCGGGGTTGACGTCGGCGGCGGCGCAGACCGCCCCTGATCGTCGGTCGGAGTGGACCAGCGGACGGGGGAGTTGTAGCGGCGGCGTGGAGCCATTCGTGGAGCGAACTGCCCGATACGGATGAAAGATACGGGCACCGAAGACAGGTTCCTTGCACCGAATCACGCCTGAAGACGACAGATGTGAGGTGACCTTCCTCCTCGTAATGAGAGGGTCGTCGGTTCGATCCCGCGGCTTAGCTCGTACTCGCGGGGGCTATGTCACTCCCGGCGGGCGAATCCGCGCCGAGTGGTTTCGGAGAAGCTGCAATCACCCGTGGCCGCTTGCCACGCGGACCTTCGATCATGCCGGCTCCCTTAAGCGCGGTGATGGCGCGGCTAACGGTTCCTGTCGAAACGCGGTACTGAGCTCGAATCGTCTCGTTGGAGGGCAGTTGCGATCCGACCTGATAGTCGCCGCGCTCGATCGCTTCTCGCAGGTCGCTGAAAACCTGCTCGTACGGGGTACGTGGTGCCCGCTTCAAGGGATCCGGGATTGGCATCGTGGTCGCGATGCTCCCTGCTGCGCGGCGGTCGGACTCCTCGAGCCATGCTGCATAGAACCGCAGGGTGGTGCTGCCGCTCGCGTGGCCAAGTCGCCCCGACACAGTCTTGAGGTCGACCCCCGCAGACAGAAGTTCGGTTGCTGTGTAATGCCGGAGGGAGTGGATTCGAGTACTTCGTAGACCGTTTCGCATGGCTAGGCGCCTGTACCGCTGGGTGACGGTGTCGGGCTTCATCGGCGCCGAGAAGTCCGGTTCCAATGAAAAGACGTAGGAGTCCCGGGTGAGTCTGGCACCGAGTGAGCGGCACTGTTCCTCGCTGGCCTTCTTGTGTGCGAGTAGAAGGTCGATCGTGTGGGGATCGATCGAGACGCGGCGGTCCTGTTCGCTCTTGGTTGCCTTCTCTCGGAGTCTACGAGTAAGCGCGGTGTCGATGGCGACCTTTCCTCGTTCGAGGTCGAGGTCGGACCAGCGCAGGGCGCATAGCTCGCCGCGGCGACATCCGGTGACCATGACGACCCACCACAGCAGGGTGCCCCAGGCAGGTGTTTTCCACGCTTCGTTGAGGATCGCGGCTGCTTCGCTCTGGTTTGGGGGATCGGGAGTTGTCTTCTTGGCGGCGGGTGGTTGCGCGAGCTCAGCGGGATTCACGGTGAGGTATTTCCATCGCACGCCCCGTTGGCCGGCGCCGGTCAAGACGAAGTGGATCTGCCGTACCGAGCTGGCGCCGAGTGGTGCGCAGACGTGGTTGCGGCTACGGCGGCCGTCGCACAGGTGCTTGCACTTGCGGAGGCGAGCGTAGAACTTCTCCAGGAGCTCGGGGTCGAGCTTCGCGAACTGCGTCGAGCCGAACACTGGCTGCCTGTTGAGGCCCTCGTAGCGTTCGCGGGTTGTGTCCTCCAGTTCGGCGACCTCGAACCACTTCGCGATGAGCTGGCTGACGAGGATCCTGCTCTTGGGGTGGCGCTGTTCGTCGACCTGGTTGAGCATCTTGGTCAGCTCAACCTCGGCCTCCTTGTCGGTGTCGAAGAGAGGGCTCTTGGGCTGTCGGCGTTTGCCTGTCAGTGGATCGGAGCCAGCGGATACGACAGCGCGGAACTTGCCGCGGTACTGCTCTATATGGCCTCGGCGGCGTTTCCCCATGAGCAGAGCGTAGGTGAATGTGTTCCACAAACTGTTCCACAGCTGGCTTCAGGGACATGCTCGATGAGGCATATGCCCTGGTGATTGAGGGCGCCCCCGGCAGGACTCGAACCTGCGACCAACGGATTAGAAGTCCGACGCTCTATCCAGCTGAGCTACGGGGGCACACGGCAGGGAAGAGTCTCTCAGATGGGCGGGTGATCGCGCCTCTGGGTTCCCGGGTATGTCGCGGCGACGAGCGCCGTACGGGACGAAAAATACAGGGTTGTCGTTCCATCCCGGTAACGCTGAGTGGGTGGTCCTGCCGTGCGGTCGGGTCCCCAACTAGGCTGCGGGCATGAGTTACCCCTCACCAGGCCCGGCCGGATCGCCGCAACCCGCGGCGGGGTCGGCGTACTCGCCCGGCGGACCGTACCCGCAGCCGAACGTGCGCGGGACCCACCCGATCCCCGGGCAGCGGCGCAACCAGGGCATCCTGATCGGCATCGTGATCGCGGTGGTTTTCGCGATCGCGGGCCTGGTGATCTTCGGCATCGTGGCCAAGTCGACCGGCGCGGGCGGCTTCACCTGGGGGCTGGTGTTCGCGTTCGTCCCCGTCATCCCGGTGATCGCGCTGTATCTGTGGCTGGACCGATACGAGCCGGAGCCGACCAAGTACATTCTGTTCGCGCTCTGCTGGGGGGCCTTCATCGCCACCCTGGCCGCGATCTTCATCAACACCGAGGTGTCGCACCGGCTGGCCGAGACCGGCGTCGGCGGCGACCGGTCGGCCGTGTTCGTGGCTCCGCCGGTGGAGGAGTTCGCCAAGGGATCCGTGATCCTGCTGCTGGCGCTCGTACGGCGGAAGGAGTTCGACGGCATCATCGACGGACTCGTGTACGCCGGGATGGTGGGCGTCGGGTTCGCCTTCACCGAGAACATCCTCTACTACGGACGCATCTTCAACACGCTGTCCGAGGAGTCCGGGAGCGACGCCGGTCTGCGGGGCGCGTTCGTACTGTTCGTCATCCGCGGACTGATCTCGCCGTTCGCGCATCCACTCTTCACGTCGTTCACCGCGATCGGGATCGGCGTCGCGATACGCAGTCGAAGTACGGCGGTTCGTTTCCTCGCGCCGATCGTCGGGTACCTGGCTGCGGTGCTGGCCCACGGACTCTGGAACGGTGGCGCCAGTTGGGCCGGGGGAGGCGGCTTCATCACCGTCTACCTGTTCCTGATGGTGCCGATCTTCATCGGCATGGTCGTGTTCGCCCTGGTGATGCGGTCCCGAGAGGGACAGATGATCGCGTCCCGGCTGTACGACTACGTGCGGTTCGGCTGGCTGGTCCCACAGGACGTACCCCTGATCGCGACGCTGCGTGGACGCAAGGCGCTGCGGCAGAACGCGAAGCGGTACGGGCCCCAGGCGGAAGCTGCCGCGAAGGCGTTCCAGCAGAACGCGACCGAACTGGCGTACCTGCGGGACAAGATCGTCCGCCAGGTGATCGGGCCGGAGGCGCTGGAGACCGAGAAGAAGCTGCTCGAC
This sequence comes from Kribbella sp. NPDC020701, assembly GCF_055562215.1. NCBI lineage: Bacteria > Bacillati > Actinomycetota > Actinomycetes > Propionibacteriales > Kribbellaceae > Kribbella > Kribbella sp. NPDC020701. The sequence goes on from NZ_JBVHFT010000031.1 coordinate 7,716, forward strand.
GAGCTGCGCGAACGGCGGCCGAGTGTGCCGTTCCCGCCGATGCCGGCGTTCGCGCAGGCGGCGCCGCAGTTCCAGGGGCCTCCGATGCAGGGCGGGCCGATGCCTGGAGGGCCGATGCCGGGTGGGCCCGGTGGGCCGGTTCAGGGCGGGCCTGGGGCGGCGCCGTATCCCGGTTCGGGGCCGGTGGCGTACCCGCGCCCACAGGATGGTTATCCTCCGCCTCAGCCGGGGTATCCCTCGGGTCAACCCGGTTACCCAGCGGGCCAGCCTGGTTACCCACCGGGACCCCCTGGTCAGCAAGGACCGCCGGGGGGATACGGTCCGTATCCACCATCGCAGTGACTGCCACCCGTCCACGCCGCCAAACGGGAACACGATGACTTTGCTTCTGCGCTGTCCGACCGGGCACTCTGTGCTCGTGGGCGGACGCCGTGGCTGACATCAGGTCAGCAGCTGGTGAAGGTTCGGAGCCTCAGGTTCCGGACCAGGATCAGCCTGCCCAGGAGCTGGCGAACCTGATCGCCCAGTCAAGCGCCCAGTCGAGCGCGCAGTCCGATGCCAAAGGCAAAGGCTTCTGGCGCCGCCGCCGCCGCAAGAACACCTCCGTTCCCGAGTCGAGTACGCCGCCTACGGCGACCACACCGGACCCCGCGGGTACGGCTGAGCCCGCGAGTACGCCGGAATCCAACGGTGCGCCGAACTCCGCGAGTACGCCGGAATCCAACGGTGCGCCGAACTCCGCGAGTACGCCGGAGTCCAACGGTGCGCCGGACTCCACGCCGCGTTCCACGGGTACGACGGACTCCGGTGGTACGCCGGTTCCCGCCGGTAGCGAGGAATCCGGGGACCGGTCGGCGGCGGGCTCTGAAGCCACGGACGACGCTGCGCAGAAGCCGAGCCCGGACGCCGACTCAGCGGCGGCTGACTCTCAGATCGAGCCCAGCGCCGAGGCTGGGGAGCCGGATGCGGACAAGCGCGTATCCGAGGACGAGCTGACCACTTCACCTGCTGACGAGCCAGCCTCCGATGAGGCCAGCGGCGAGTCATCCGACAGCGCCAACGAGGCGACGTCCGACGCGGCCGAGGCGAAACCAGCCGAGGGCGACGCCGCAGCTGCCGTCGAGAGCACGGAGCAACCAGTAGCACCCGTACGTCCGGCTGTCGGCGTTGTTTACGAGCCGGATGAGTCTCCGGACGGCTTTCCCCTCGACTACGGCAACATCATCGTCGGGCTCCCCAAGTCCGAGAAGTCGGAAGAGCAGGCCACTCCCGAGACCGGCGCAGAGTCCTCAGACGACGCGCCGGCCGAGGCTGAAGCGGGTGCCGAACAGCAGGCCGAGGCCGCGACGGACGAGCCTGCCGGAGACGCCGACCCGTCTGCTACCGAGCAGGCCGGGGATGCACCCACCGAGCCGCCTGCCGAGGCCGCCGACGAGCACGCCGAAGGTGCCCCTGCCGGGCCGTCGGCTGAAGCCGCCGACGAGCACGCTGAAGGTGCCCCTGCCGGGCCGTCGGCTGAAGCCGCCGACGAGCGGGCTGAAGATGCCCCCGCCGAGCAGGGTGAGGCCGCCTCGAAGGAAACCGGGGACAACGCTCCGGACGGCGAGGCTGGCGAGGCGACCTCCGAGGCTGACGGTGCTACGTCGGCTGCTGCGGCCGGAGCCGGGGACAGTGCTTCGGAGTCCGACGCCGCGGATGCCGGCTCCGAGGGCGCGGATGAGCCCGCGGCCGAGCAGGCTGAAGCTGACCAGTCGGGTGAGACTGCGGCGGATGACTCCGCTGGAGACGCTGAGCCCGCCGCGGGAGACGCTGAAACCGCCGCTGGAGACGCAGAGGCCGCTGCCGAGCAGGGTGACGGTGACGACTCTGCTGGGGACGCCGGGGATGACGCTGCTGTAGACGCGTCGGGCCAGCAGGGTGGCGCTGACGGCGACATGGCGGATGAGTCGTCCGCGGGTGCTGGGGCTGCTTCGGAGGACGGCGGGGAGGGTGCCTCGGCCGGTGAGGCTGGTGAGGGTGCTTCCGAGGGGGACGGGGAGGCTGGGCCAGCTGGTGAGGCCGAGGGCGGTGCTGCTGCGGCGGAAGGTGCCGCGGACGACGGCTCTGAGGGTGCGGACGAGTCTGCCGGCGAGCAGGCTGAGGCTGGTGAGACCGGTGGGGCTGCGGCGGGTGAGTCCGCTGGAGACGCTCAGGCTGTTGCTGGGCAGGGGGTAGCCGCTTCGGCCGGCTCGAAGAAGAAGGCTAAGAAGGGTGGGTCGGGCGCTAAGGCCGGCGAGGCTGGCTCTGGGGGTGACGGCGAGAGCGGGTCGGCTGCTGAGGCTGAGGAGGGTGCTTCGGGGGATGGCTCTGCGGACGCCGGCTCCGGGGGCTCGGGTGAGTCTGGCGCCGAGCAGGGTGAGGTGGCCTCCGAGGAGAGCCCGGTGGATGCCCCGGTCGCTGAAGTCGCGGAGGGTGACCCGGCTGACGAGGCTGCCTCGGAGGAGGGTGGGGCGGCTGAGGAAGCTGTTGAGGAGCTGACTGCGGAGGAGTTGGCTGAGCGGTTGGCAGCTGAGCAGGCTGCTATGGCTTTGATTACAGCGTTGATGAAGTTGCGGGGCGCGTTGGCCAACAGTCAGTTGCCGTTGGATGTTGTGGGGGCTGACGAGGCTCGGCAGCAGCAGAAGGCGATGCTGGATCAGCTGGACGACTACCTGCTGCCGCGGCTGGTGCAGTTGGAGGCGCCGTTGCTTGCGGTGGTCGGCGGCTCGACCGGTGCGGGGAAGTCGACGCTGGTGAACACCGTCATCGGGAAGGTGGTCAGCGAGCCGGGTGTGCTGCGGCCGACGACGCGGTCGCCGGTGTTGATCCATCACCCGGCCGACGCGGACTGGTTCGTCGGTGATCGAGTTCTGCCGGGTATGGCGCGGACCAGCGCCGACAGCCCGGGCGGTACGGAGGATGCGGGCCAGTTGCGGTTGGTTGCCGCTGACACCGTTCCGCGCGGCCTCGCGATCCTGGACGCGCCCGACATCGACTCGGTCGTCCAGGCGAACCGCGATCTCGCCACCCAACTGCTGGCCGCGGCCGACCTCTGGCTGTTCGTCACCACTGCCGCCCGGTACTCCGACGCCGTGCCGTGGGACTTCCTGCAGAGCGCCTCGGACCGCAGCACGGCGGTTGCCGTCGTCCTGGACCGTGCTCCCGGGGAGACCATCGACGACATCACCGGTCACCTCGCGCAGATGCTGCTCGAGCGCGGGCTGGGTGACTCGCCGTTGTTCTCGATCCAGGAGACCGTTGTTGACGGCAACGGAATGCTCCCGGCCCAGACCGTTGCCTCGATCAAGGACTGGCTGATCGACCTGGCCGCCGACGCGGAGGCGCGGGCGGCCGTCGTCCGCCGTACTCTGCAGGGCGCGGTCAGTGCGATGGTGAAGACGACGCCGCCGTTCGCGACCGCGGTACGCGCGCAGTCCGACACGGCGATCGAGCTGCGGTCGATCGCCGAGTCGGCGTACGACCAGGCGGTGCAGGATCTGGCCAAGGCCGCCCAGGACGGGACGATGATGCGCGGCGAGGTGCTCGCCCGCTGGCAGGAGTTCGTCGGCACTGGTGAACTCCTGAAAGGCCTGCAGACCAACGCCGGCCGCCTGCGTGACAAGGTCAAGAGCTCGCTCGGCAACAAGCCCGCGGAGACCCGCGACGTCAACGATGCGATCGAGTCCGGCCTGGAGTCGCTGCTGCGGGAGCACGCCGCGGAGGCGGCCGAGCGGGCCGAGAAGGCTTGGCAGGGGAGTGCACCCGGACGCCAGCTGCTCGCCGCCGGAGGCCCCGAGCTCGGCGCGATGTCCGAGGAGTTCCCGGCCGCTGCCGGACGGACCGTCCGCGAGTGGCGAGCCTATGTCCTCGACCTGGTGCGCAAGGAAGGGGCCGACAAGCGCGCGACCGCTCGCATTCTCGAATACGGCGTGAATGGGCTGGGTCTCTCGCTGATGGTGGCGACGTTCGCCAGCGGGGCCGGGATCCCTAAGGCGGCCGAGACCAGCGTCGGAGCCGGCAGCGCGGTCGTCGGGCAAAAGTTGCTGGAGGCGGTCTTCGGCGACACGGCCGTACAGAGCCTGGTCGAGAAGGCGCGTGAAGACCTTGACGGTAAGGTTCATGCCCTGATGGATGCCGAATTCGCCCGCTATCTGGCTGTCCTTGACCAGCATCCGGTCGATCCCGAGACGGCCAGGCAACTGACCGAGGCCGCGCGCGCGGTGGAGGACTGCACGTGACGGAAACCGTGGATACGGTTGAGGCCCCGGTCCGGGGTGAGACCGACGTCCTGAAGAAGATCGACGCCGTCGAGGCGGCCGCGAAGGCCGGCCAGGGGCGGCTGGATCCGGTGGTGCTCACCGAGGCCACGCAGATCGTGGATCGGTCCGGGCAGCGCCTGCGGATGTCCGGCGAGCTGACGGTGGTTGCGCTGGCCGGTGCCACCGGCTCGGGCAAGTCGTCGCTGTTCAACACGTTGACCGGGCTCGACCTGGCCGCGATCGGCACGCGCCGGCCGACCAGCTCGATGCCGCTCGCCTGTGTGTGGGGCGAAGAGCCGGCCGGTGAAGTCCTGAACTGGCTGGGCATCCCACGCCGGCACCAGGTGCAGCACCGCAGCTCCCTGGAGGAGGCACAGTCCGAGGATCTGGACGGCCTGGTCCTGCTGGACCTTCCCGACCATGACTCGACCGAGGTCGAGCACCGCCTGATCGTCGACCGGCTCGTGGAGCTGGTCGACATGCTCGTGTGGGTGGTGGATCCGCAGAAGTACGCCGATGCCGCCCTGCACAACCGGTACATCAAGCCGTTCGCCTCGCATTCCGGGGTGATGGTGTTCGCGCTGAACCACATCGACAAGCTGACGCCGGACCAGCGGAAGAGCTGCCTCGACGACCTCGAGCGGTTGCTCAACTCGGACGGTCTGAAGTCGCCGACGGTCGTCGGGACGTCCGCGGTCAGTGGTGACGGCCTGGACGAGGTGCGTTCCCTGCTGGTCAAGCGGGTCAGCAACAAGCGCTCCGCCCGCGAACGCCTGTCCGCAGACGTCGACCGGGTCGCAGACCGCATGGCCAGCCAGTGCGGCACCGCGAAGACCCCGGAGATCGACCAGAGCGACATCACCGAGCTCGTCGACTCGTTGTCCGACGCAAGCGGTCTGTCTGTGGTGGTCGACGCCGTACGACGCTCGTACCTGCAGCGCGCGCGGGCAGCGACCGGGTGGCCGCTGACCAAGTGGCTCGGACGATTCCGTCCGGATCCGTTGCGGCGGTTGCACGTCGACCAGGTCTCGCGCCAGCAGGGCAAGGCATTGCGCAAGTCCGCCTCGACCGAGGTCGCGATCGCGCGCTCTTCGTTGCCTGCGGCAACACCGGTGCAGCGGGCGCGGATGGACACCGCCGTACGCAACATCACCACCAAGGCTGCGGAGGGTTTGTCTCGTCCGTGGGCGGACTCGGTGCGCACGGCGATCCGCCGCCGGGAGGAGTCGCTGGGCGACGAGCTCGACCAGGCGGTCGCGCGGACCGACCTCGGCGCCTCCAACAACCCTGGTTGGTGGGGTGCTGCCCGGTTCGTCCAGTGGGTGCTGTTCCTGATCACGCTGGGCGGCGGGGTCTGGCTGGCCGCGTTGCTGGTGGCCCGGATCGCCGGCCTGGACGACCCGCCGCTGCCGGAATGGAACGGGATCCCGTACGCGTGGATCATGCTGGTCGGTGGTGCCGTCCTCGGCCTCGCGGTCTCGTTCGTCTGCCGGCTCTTCGCGACCAATGGAGCCGCCCGTCGCTCCAGGCTGGTGGCCAAGGCTCTCCGTGAGGAGCTCGAAAAGGTTGCCGACAGCCACGTTGTGGCGCCGGCCCGCGCAGAGCTCGAGGCCTACACCACCTGCCGCGACAACCTCGCCGTCGCCCGCGACTGACCCCGCGCCTGTCGGACGGGGGCCGGTCGCGCGCGCCTGGCCGGCGGCTCAGAGCTCGGCGTCGGGGGCGTACTGCGCCATGGAGATCTTGGCGGCCTCGGCCAGATCCGACTCGGCCGTCGTGCCCGAGGAGCGGACGGCCTCGATCCAGACCCGGACCGACTGCTCGTTGTACTTGACGACCTCGGGCGAGTTGGCCATCTCGACGGGGTCCGCGTCCGCCGGAAGCTCGCCGGTGACGTAGAGCGCGAGGCCGAGCAAGCCGCCGTCCCACCCTGGGCCGACCCAGAGTGCCCCGGAGCCGCCGGGAGCGGGCGGTTCGCTCATCGAGTGCTCGAGCTCGAGGTCGGTCGAGGATCCGGACGGGGTGAGACGGAGCTCGAGGAGACTCGTGGGTCCACCGAACGTGACCCGGAGAGCCTTGGGTGGCTCGCACTCCAGGATCTCGCCGCCGGCGTTGCCCTCCAGTTGGAAGCTGCCGCCGACTCTGAGATCGCCGGTCACCGGCATGAACCAGCGCTTCATCCGCCCGGGGTCCGTGAGCGCGTCCCACAGCTCCTCCGGGGCGGCCCGGTACGTGCGGCGCATCCGCACGGTCACCGTCTCCCCGGTGCGGCTGACCTCGCGCTGGACCGCGTTGATGTGCTCGAGGATGTCGATCACGGGTGGTTCCCTCTCTCGCTCGGCTGGAGTGCAGCCCACAATGCCGGTCAGGGCTTATATAAGTCAATACTGAGATAGTCATGCCGCAGCCGATTCCGGTGTCTGGCTGTCGGCGGTCAGGGGGAGCGTGGTGACGGCGTACTCGTCGGCTGGGTACGGCGAGGCGGATGTCTCGGCCGGAGCGGGCGAAAGGACGGACGTGGCCTCGCTGGGAGAGCTTGCCGCGGCGGAGCGAGGCGCGGCCTTGGAGAAGGTGGTGGTGCCTCGGGTCAGGTCGTGGCCCACGGAGAACGCTTCGAGCACGACCCGGCTGCGGGACTCGCCGGCGTCGTCGGTCCATTCGTGGGTCCGCAGCCGGCCGGTGACGATGACCGGCTGGCCGATGCGCACCGATTCGAACGCGTTCTGGGCCAGGCCGCGCCAGCACTCGACGCTGAACCAGGTGGTCGGCTTGTCGACGTACGTACTGAGGACGCGGTCGAACTGGCGTGGGGTCGACCCCATCCGGAACGTCGCGTGCGGGACCTGCCCGATCTCCTTGAAATCCGGGTCACTGCCGACCCAGCCCAGCACCGTCACATAGGTCTCGCCGAGGCTCATGATGGCCACCTTCCGTCTGATCGCGAATCCGCTGTCACCCGAGAAGATGCAGGCGTCGCACCCCGCCCGCCCGGCCGACTTCGGATCTGTGGACAACCGAGGGCTGGTTGGGAACCGGTGGGTCCGAGCACATAGGCTCTGGGGTATGGCGGAATTCATCTACACCCTTCGCAACGTCCGGAAGGCACACGGCGACAAGGTCGTTCTCGACAACGTCACGCTGAACTTCCTCACCGGCGCGAAGATCGGCGTGGTCGGGCCGAACGGCACCGGTAAGTCCTCGCTGTTCAAGATCATGGCCGGGCTCGACCAGCCCTCCAACGGCGAGGCCCGGCTGGCCGAGGACGCGACGGTCGGGATCCTGCTGCAGGAACCGCCGCTGACCGAGGGCAAGACGGTCCTGGAGAACGTCGAGGAAGGCGTCGGCGAGACCAAGCAGAAGCTGGACCGCTTCAACGAGATCTCCGCCGAGCTGGCCGACCCGGACGCCGACTACGACACGCTGCTGGCCGAGATGGGTGACCTGCAGACCGAGCTGGACCACCGCAACGCCTGGGACGTCGACGCTCAGCTCGAGCAGGCGATGGACGCGCTGCGGTGCCCGCCGGCCGACGCGCTCGTCGACAACCTGTCCGGTGGTGAGCGCCGCCGGGTCGCGCTGTGCAAGCTGCTCCTGCAGCAGCCCGACCTGCTGCTGCTCGACGAGCCCACCAACCACCTGGACGCGGAGTCCGTGCTGTGGCTCGAGCAGCACCTGCAGAAGTACGCGGGCGCCGTCCTGGCGATCACCCACGACCGGTACTTCCTGGACAATGTGGCCGAGTGGATCCTGGAGCTCGACCGCGGTCGCACGTACGGGTACGAGGGGAACTACTCGAAGTACCTGGAGACCAAGCAGGAGCGGCTCGTCGTCGAGGGCCGCAAGGACGCCAAGCGGCAGAAGATCCTGGAGCGCGAGCTCGAGTGGGTCCGGTCCAACGCGAAGGGCCGGCAGTCCAAGAGCAAGGCGCGCCTGCAGCGGTACGAGGAGCTGGCCGCTGAGGCGGAGCGCTCCAAGAAGCTGGATATCGACGAGATCAACATCCCGCCGGGTCCGCGTCTGGGCAGCACGGTGCTCGAGGTCTCCAAGCTGGAGAAGGGCTTCGGCGACCGCAAGCTGATCGACGGCCTGAGCTTCTCGCTGCCGCGGGCGGGCATCGTCGGCGTCGTCGGCCCGAACGGTGTCGGCAAGTCGACGCTGTTCCGGATGATCATCGGCGAGGAGCAGCCGGATGCCGGTTCGCTCCGGCTCGGCGACACCGTCAAGGTCTCGTACGTCGACCAGTCGCGTGGCGGCCTGGACCCGAAGAAGACGGTCTGGCAGCAGGTGTCCGACGAGCTCGACTACATCAAGGTGGCGAACTTCGAGATGCCGAGCCGGGCGTACGTCGCCTCGTTCGGCTTCAAGGGCCCGGACCAGCAGAAGCCGACCGGTGTCCTGTCCGGCGGTGAGCGGAACCGGCTGAACCTGGCGCTGACGCTGAAGATGGGCGGCAACCTGCTGCTCCTCGACGAGCCGACCAACGACCTGGACGTGGAGACCCTGCAGTCGCTGGAAGACGCGCTGCTGGAGTTCCCGGGCTGTGCGGTGGTCGTGTCCCACGACCGGTGGTTCCTGGACCGCGTGGCGACGCACATCCTGGCCTGGGAGGGCACCGAGCAGGACCCGGCCAAGTGGTTCTGGTTCGAGGGCAACTTCGCGTCGTACGAGGCGAACAAGGTCGAGCGGCTGGGGCCGGAGGCGGCTCGTCCGCACCGCGTCACCTACCGCAAGCTCACCCGCGACTGACCCTGGACGCCACACAGTGCTCACGCCGGCAACAGCCGGCGTGAGCAGACTCACCCAGCCGATTCTCACCCCGGCGGGGTGAGGAAAACGCCCTGCCGTCGGGGGAGGCTGCGACTGACCACCCGGCAGTCGATGGGAGCAGCACGATGGCGACACTGACCGTTTGGAAGTTCGACAGCCCTACCGGGGCAGACCAAGCCATCTCCACCTTGGAGAACCTGGCCAAGCAGAAGCTGATCAACGTGCACGACGCCGCCACGGTGTCGTGGCCGCCGGATGCGAAGAAGCCCAAGACCAGGCAGCTGAACAACATGACGGGTGCGGGTGCGATGGGTGGCATGTTCTGGGGCATGCTCTTCGGGCTGATCTTCCTGGTGCCGCTGCTCGGTGCTGCCATCGGGGCTGCGACCGGTGCGATTGCGGGATCATTGACCGACGTCGGGATCGACGACAAATTCATCAAGTCCGCACGTGACAAGATCACACCGGGCACGTCGGCGCTGTTCCTGATGTCGAGTGACGTGGTGACCGACAAGGTGATGGCGCCGTTCGAGGAGAGTGGGCTCAAGCCCGAGCTCATTCAGTCCAACCTGTCGAACGAGCAGGAAGCGGCGCTCCGCGAGATGATCGCCGGCTGAGACTCCTGTCGTCGGGCCAAGCCAACTGAGCGTCACCCGCGAGGGTGGCGCTCAGCTTGCCCCACTCTCTCAGGACGTCGAGTTGGCTCGGTGCGCGGCGGCCTGGGGGTCGGCCGTAGGTCCGAGGTCCGCCCGGACGGCGCCCCAGCGCGCGGTGAGCGCGAACAGGATGACGGTGTCCAGCGCGATCATCAGCAACGACCAGACGGGGTACGCGCCGAGCCACGCGATCTGGATGACGAGGTGCACCGCGACGAGCACGATCGCGGTGATCCGGGCCCAGGTCTGCGCCGTCAGCAACCCGGCGCCGGCGGCGAGCATCAGCAGACCGGCGATCAGGAGCACCCAGCCCCATCCGGTCACGTCGACGACGACCAGGTTGTTCGGCGTCAGCGCCAGCCGCTTGTCGTCGACCAGCGCGATGATGCCTTCGAGGACGTTGATCAGGCCGGTCACCAGGAGCATCGTGCCGGCAAACAGGACCCAGCCCGCCCAGGCCGGGCTTCCCTTCGAAACCATCTGGCACTCCATTCTCGCGGGCGCAAGCCGCTGCCGGCCGGCAGCGGCAGCCCACACCTGGATGCTGACCTCGGCACGCAGCGGAACGGATCACCCAGCAGGGGTGAGGGACGCAGCGTGATCGGCTCCCGTCGGCCCTGCGTCCGCGTTTGAGGGTCAGGCCAGGATGCGCGCCTTCTGTTGGGCGAACTCCTCGTCGGTGAGAATTCCCTGGTCCTTCAGGGCCGCCAGATCCTTCAGTTGGCCGATCACGTCGACCTGGGGCGGCGGCGCGGCCGGCTGCGGTGGCGGTGCGGCCGGCTGCTGCTGTTGCTGCATCTGGTCCGTCTGTTGCTGCTGGTCGTAGGCCTGTGCGTCGGCCTTCTGCTGGGCCTTCGCTTGTTGATGCCGTGACACACCACCGGCGACCGCAGTCGCCGTACCGGCAACGACCGCCGTCCGGGCCATCGTGCCGATCAGGCCTGGGCGGCCAACTCTCCCCATTCCACGTCGCAACATCGCCGGCTCCTTCTCAGCCGTCGTTCTGGAGCGCCATCAGCCGGCCGCGATGCCGGTCAGCGCCTTGGTCACGATCTCGTGCGGAATCCGCTCGCCGGCCGTGATCCGGCCACCGGCGTCCCGGATCGTCTGCGCGAGCCGCGCGGCCCACCGGTCCTCCCAGACGAGCAGCGCCGCCGAACTGTTCGGTGCGAGGACCTCGGCCGCCATCTGCAGGTCCTCCTCGTTCAGGACACCGCCGGCCTCGCCGTCGACGGTGGCGAATCCGAACTCGAGGACATCGTCCAGGGCGTCGAACTCCAGGACGCTCACGGTCTCGTCGGCGTCCTTCTTGATGAAGACGACGTCGAGGATGCGGATCACCTTGTTGTCCACCAGCTCCGCGAGGGCCGGCACGATCTCGCCCTTGAACCGATTCCCCGGGAACTCGATCACCACATACTCGACAGGCCCCACGCCGTCCATGTTCTCTCCCTCGCCGGACGATCTCAGTGGCCAGAACCGTAGGCCGGGCGAGGGTGGCCCACATCATCCCACGGGGGTGAGGGCTCGGTTGTGGAGTTCGTGGTCGGCGAGGACCTCTTCGATGACGAGGATGTCTGCAGTGATGAGGGCTTTCCACAGCGCCCAGGCGCGGGCTCGGGCCCAGGTGGCGGGGTCCTGTTGGACGGCCTCCCGGAAGGCCGCGCGGGACGTGCCGGAGAAGAAGGTGTAGGCGATCACCAGATCGCATGCCGGGTCGCCGACGCCGCACGTTCCGAAGTCGATGACGGCCGCCAGCCGCCCGTCCCGTACCAGGAGATTGCCGCTCGCGATGTCGCCGTGGAACCACACCGGCGCCCGGTCCCACGAGGTTGCGAGCGCGGCGTCCCAGACCTCGCGCGCCAGATCGGTGTCGATCCGGCCCTTCAGTACGGCGAGGGCCTCGAGAGTCTCGTCGTGGTAGTACTCGGGCGGCGCACCGCGGTAGAAGCTGTGCGCGCCAGCGACCGGTCCGCCGGTGGCGTCGACGCTCTGCAGCGCCAGGATGAATCCGGCGATCGACCGGGCGAACTCGTCCAGGTCGGCGACAGTCCCAGGTGACGCGGTCTCGCCGGCGATCCAGCGGCGGATCGCCCAGTGGTACGGGTAACCCTCGCCCGGTGAGCCCTTCGCCACGGCCTCGGGAATGGCGACCGGCAACGCAGGCGCGAGGATCGGCAGCCACTGGTGTTCCTTGTGGACGGCCGCCACGTAGCTCTCGTGCGTGGGCAGCCGTGCGGTCAGCTCCTCACCGAGCCGGTACGTTCGGTTGTCCCAGCCGTCGATCTTGACCGGCGTCACCGGCAGGTCGGCCCACTGCGGGAACTGCTGCGCGATCAATCGGCGTACCAGCGCGGCGTCGATGCCGGCCCGGCCGTCTTGGTGGTTATCCGTCACGCGGTAAGACTGTCGATACCGGGCGACGGACTCAAAGGCTTTAGCTCCGGGCTTCAGTGTTGTCGACCGCGTCCGCGAGGAACGCCGAGATCGTCCGGAGTTCGTCGACGGTGCGAGTCGCCAGGACCTCCTGCATCCGCGAACCCTGCTCGGCGTACAGCGGAACCAGCTTGTCCTGGATCGCCTCCAGCGATGGCGTGACGACGACCTTGCGGCGATCGCCCGGGTCGGCCTGACGGGTGACGAAGCCGTGCGACTCCAGCCGGTCGATGACACCGGTGACCGTGCCGGACGTGAGCCCTGTGTGCTCGGCGAGCTGCCGTGGCGTGAGCGGGCCGTACGTCTGCAGCAGCGTCATGAACTGCGAGTCGCTGGCGCCCAGGCCCACCTTCGCCGAGACCGCGTGGTTGTACAGCACCACTTCGGCGATGAACCGGATCATCCGCTGCTGGATGTCGCCGGCGAGCTCTTCTCGGGAACTGGTCATGGCCACCTCAGCATAGGGCTTGCGTTTCTCTCGGATCTCCAAGATACTCGGAATACCAAGATACTTGAATATCCGAGATAAAGGAGCAGGCGATGAAGGTGCTGGTGATCGGTGGCGGGACCGGCGGGCTGGCGTTGGCGCACGGTCTGCGACGGGCGGGGTTCGGCGTGACCGTGTTCGAGCGGGACGCGCTGCGGACGGACGGTCTGCACGGCTACCGGGTCGGCATCGACCCCGACGGCAGCCGGGCGCTGCACGCGCTGCTGCCGCCGGAGCTCTACGACACGTTCGTGGCGACCAAGGCCCGCGACCCGAAGTACTTCAACATGCTCACCGAGGACCTCAAGGAGGTCCTGTCGATGGAACTCCCTGAGTCGACCGACCCCGTCGAGAGCGAGAAGTCGATCAGCCGGATGACGCTCCGCCAGGTGCTGCTGACCGGTCTCGACGACGTGGTCGAGTTCGGCAAGGAGTTCACTCACTTCGAGCAGCGCGGCGACCAGGTGACGGCGTACTTCGCCGACGGTACGCACGCCACCGGCGATCTCCTGGTCGCCGCCGACGGCTCGGGCTCACGGGTACGGCGTCAGTACCTGCCGCAGGCGAGGACCGAGGAGACCGGGATCGTCGCGATCGCCGGGAAGCTGCCGATCACCGAGGAGAGCGCGAAGCTCGTGCCGCCGAAGGTGTTCGAGGGCATCTCGATCGTCAGTGCGCCGCGTGGACTCGCCTGCATCGTGCACGTCATGGAGTTCCAGTGGAACCACGATGGCAACGTCAAACACGGCATCGGCGGCAACACCGAGGAGCTGATCCGCCGCTGGCCCGGACTGCAGTTCGACAACACCCGCGACTACATCAACTGGGGACTGTCCGCGACCAAGGACAAGCTGCCGGCGAACATCATGGAGCTGCGCGGACAGGAGCTGATCAACGTCGCCCTGGAGGTCACGCCCGGCTGGCACCCGAACCTGCGCCGCCTGTTCGAGCTGGCCGATCCCGGCACCTGCTTCCCGGTGAACATCTGGACCTCGGTCCCGCTCGAGCCGTGGGAGACGACGAATGTGACGCTGCTCGGTGACGCGATTCACACCATGACGCCGGGGCGTGGTGTCGGCGCGAACACGGCCCTGCGTGACGCGGTGAACCTGTGCCGGAAGCTGATCGAGGTGCGTGACGGCCGGCAGCAGCTGATCCCGGCCGTGCGTGAGTACGAGGCCAAGATGATCGAGTACGGCTTCGACGCGGTGCTCGAGTCACGGGCGCAGATGACGTCGGACGACCCGGTGCACAAGCCGGTGATCGGGCGGCTGGCGCTGGCCGGGATGCGAACCGCGATGCGCACCGTCAACCACCTGCCACCGGTCAAGCGGCGGATGCGCGACTCGATGATGGCCTACCGCGGAGCGGACCGGGACGAGCTCACTCTGGAGATCACTCCGGCCCAGGCTGCGGGATGAGTCAGCGCTGCCCGATGTGCTCCGACACGGCGTCGAACACGCGGCCCACCGCGGAGAAGTCCTCGGGGGTGGCCAGGTCGACGAGGTTCTCCCGAACGCCCTCGACGTGGTACGGCGCTGCCGTCTCGAGCAGCCCGAATCCGGCTTCGGTCAGCTCGGCCCACACGCCGCGCTTGTCGCTCGTGCACGACGTACGCCGGACCAGGTCAGCGGCCTCGAGCCGTCCGACGGTGTGGGTCAGCCGGGAGCGGCTCTGGTGCAGCCGGTCGGCCAGGTCAGCCATCCGGAGCCGCCGGTCGGGCGCCTCGGAGAGCCTGACCAGGATCTCGTAGTCGTTGATTCCGATGCCGAAGCGGCGCAGGTCGTCGTCCAGCTTGGCCATCAGGCGTGCGGTCCCCAGCAGGTAGGCCCGCCACGCCACCTGCTGCTCGGCGTCCAGCCACCGGGTCTCAGTCGTCGTCGTCACGGCAACAGTGTACCGGGAATGTAGTTGACTTTTAAACCGTTACTTCCTACTGTCGTAGCCAGAGATTGAAATTTGAACATCCTCGTCCCCCGGCTGCGTCGCCCCCGACCAGTAGGAACACCTTCCCGAGAGGAAACAATGAGCGAGACCGTTACGACCGGCACGACCCCCACCACCAGCATTCCTGGCCTGGTTGCCGGTACTTATGCGCTCGACACCGCGCACAGTGAGATCGGCTTCACCGTACGGCACCTGATGACCAAGGTCCGCGGCACCTTCCAGGAGTACACCGGCGAGATCGTCGTCAAGGACTCGCTGGAGGAGTCGACCGCCAACGTCACCGTCGAGTTGGGCTCCGTGCACACCCGCAGCGAGCAGCGCGACGGGCACCTGCGCTCCGGCGACTTCTTCGACGCCGAGAACAGCCCGAAGATGACCTTCACCAGCACCGCCTTCAAGCCGGAGGGCGACGACTACGTCCTGGCCGGCGAGCTGACCATCAAGAACGTCACCAAGCCGGTCGAGCTCGCGGTCGAGTTCCTCGGCGTGGACCAGAACGCCTACGGCCAGACCATCATCGGCTTCGAGGCCTCCACCTCGATCAGCCGCAAGGACTGGGGCATCGACTTCAACGTGCCGCTCGAGGGTGGCAAGCTGCTGATCGGTGACAAGGTGGACATCCACCTCGACGTCCAGGCCGCCCTCCAGGCCTGACGCACACGTCAAAGCCCCGCACCTGCACAGGTGCGGGGCTTTGCTATGCCTGGACCATCCGGTGGGCGAGGTCGGCGTACAGCTTGCCCAGCGTTTCCGGGTCGCCACGGTGTGGTGTGTACCACCGGGCGACGTCGATGGAGAGCGAGAGTACGGCGAGGGTCGTGCCGGGCAGGTCGGGGACGGCGAAGGAGCCATCGCGTACGCCGTCGGCCAGCACCTGCTCGATCTGCGTGGAGATGGCTCGCCGGATCGTCGCCACTTCGGCGAGGTGCTCGGGGGTGAGCGCGGCAAGCTCGTACTGCACGACCCGCGCGATCGTGTGGTGCTGCGCGTGCCAGGCCGTGAACGCGGACACGAGGGAGCGCAGCCGGTCCGCGGGAGTCGATCCCTGGTCGGCCGAGCGCAGTACGTCGAGGGCCGCGTTGTGGCCGTACAAGCTGATCTCGAAGAGCAGGCGCTCCTTGGACGGGTAGTGCACGTACAGCGCGGCCGGACTCATCCCCGCGCGGGACGCGATGTCGCGGGTCGTGGTGGCCTGGAAGCCGCGCTCGGCGAACGCGTCGACGGCGCCGGTGAGCAGCCGGCGGGCGGCGGCCGGCTGGACGTGCTCCCAGACGAGGGGACTGGTGACTGCGGACACGTTGACACCCTGCCTCAAGTTCGCGAAGCTAAGCAAGCGCTTAGTGATTCATCTCAGATCTCGGGGAGGCCCCAGATGGACCGCGTCATCTTCCATGAGGACCATCACGCATTCCGGGCGAGCGCGAAGGAGTACTGCGACCGCTCGCTGGTGCCGCGGATGCAGCAGTTCCTCGAAGAGAAGACGATCGACCGGGCCGCTTGGCTGGAGGCCGGCAAGCAGGGCTTCCTCGGCCTCGACGTGCCGGAGGAGTACGGCGGTTCGAGCGTCGGCGACTACCGGTTCAACGCGGTGTTCGCCGAGGAGGTCTCCAAGGTCTCCGCGTCGCTGTCGAGCTGCTTCGGCATCCACTTCGACTGCGTCGCGCCGTACCTGGTGGATCTGGGCACCGAGGAGCAGAAGCAGCGCTGGCTGCCGAAGTTCTGCTCCGGTGAGTACGTCGCCGCGATCGGGATGACCGAACCGTCCGGCGGGTCCGACCTGGCCGCGCTGAAGACGACCGCGAAGAAGACCGACGGCGGGTGGGTGCTGAACGGGTCGAAGACCTTCATCACCAACGGCGACATGGCCGACCTCGTCATCGTCGCGGCGCGCACCGATCCGTCCAAGGGCGCGAAGGGCATCACGCTGTTCGTGGTCGAGGAGGGCATGGAGGGCTTTGCCCGCGGCCGCAAGCTGGACAAGGTCGGCCAGACCGAGTCCGGGACGTCGGAGCTGTTCTTCGAGGACGTGTTCGTCAGTGATGACAATGTGCTCGGCGAGGTCGACCGCGGCTTCATCCACATGATGGAGCGGCTCGCGCAGGAGCGGGTCGGAGCGGCGGTGTCGAACATCGCGCAGGCGACCCAGATCCTGGACGAGACGATCGAGTACGTGAAGCAGCGCAAGGCGTTCGGCCAGCCGGTCGGCTCCTTCCAGTACAACAAGTTCGTGATCGCCGAGCTGGTCACCAAGGCCGAGGTCACCCAGGCGTACGTCGACAACGCGATCGTCGCGCACGACGAGGACCGGCTGTCGGCCGTGGACGCGGCGAAGGTGAAGTGGTGGAGCGCCCAGGTGCAGAACGAGATCCTGGACGCGTGCGTCCAGCTGCACGGCGGCTACGGCTACATGAACGAGTACCGGGTCGCGCGGGCCTGGCGGGACGCCCGGGTGACGAAGATCTGGGCCGGCTCGAACGAGATCATGAAGGAACTCATCGGCCGCGACCTCGGCCTGTAGAAGGGAACCTCAGTGCCTGAAGCAGTCATCGTGTCCACGGCCCGCTCGCCGATCGGTCGCGCGTACAAGGGGTCGCTGACCACGATCCGGCCGGACGACCTCGCCGTCCAGATGATCCAGGCGGCGGTCGGCAAGATCGGGCTGACCGGCGACCAGATCGAGGACCTCGCGCTCGGGTGTGCGGAGCCGCACGACGAGCACGGTGGCAACATGGCCCGCCGGGTCGCGGTGCAGCTCGGCTGGGACAACACGCCGGCGACCACGGTCAACCGGTTCTGCGCGTCGTCGACACAGACCGCGCGGATGGCTTTCCACGCGATCAAGTCCGGTGAGGGCGACATCTTCGTCAGTGCCGGCGTCGAGTGCGTGTCGCGGTACAAGAACTTCGGTTCCGCCGGTGTCGGCGACCCGAGCTCGTTCAACCCGCTCTTCACCGACGCGGTGCAGCGGACCGAGAAGTACGCCGAGACCAACGACACCTGGCACGACCCGCGTGCGGACGGCCAGATCCCGGACATCTACATCTCGATGGGCCAGACCGCGGAGAACGTGGCGACGCTGCGGGGCATCACCCGGGCCGAGCAGGACGTGTTCGGCGTCCGCTCGCAGAACCTGGCCGAGAAGGCGATCGGCAACGGCTTCTTCGAGCGTGAGATCGTCCCGGTGACGTTGCCGGACGGCACTGTGGTGAGCAAGGACGACGGTCCGCGGGCGGGCACCACGCTCGAAGGTGTCAGCGGGCTGAAGCCGGTGTTCCGTCCGGACGGCACGGTCACGGCCGGCAACTGCTGCCCGCTGAACGACGGCGCCGCGGCGGTCGTGATCATGAGCGACACCAAGGCCCGCGAGCTCGGCCTTACGCCGCTGGCGCGGATCGTGTCGACCGGAGTGAGCGGTCTGTCGCCGGAGATCATGGGCCTCGGTCCGGTCGAGGCGTCGAAGCAGGCGCTGGCCCGGGCCGGGATGAGCATCAACGACATCGACCTGGTCGAGATCAACGAGGCCTTCGCCGTGCAGGTGATCGGCTCGGCGCGGGAGCTCGGCATCGACGAGGACAAGCTGAACGTGCACGGTGGCGCGATCGCGCTCGGGCACCCGTTCGGTTCGACCGGTGCGCGGATCATGACCACGCTGGTGAACGGACTGCAGTTCGAGGACAAGCAGTTCGGCCTCGAGACGATGTGCGTCGGCGGTGGCCAGGGTATGGCGGTCGTCCTCGAGCGCCTGAGCTGATGAGCCTGGAGAACCGTACGGCGATCGTCACGGGAGCATCTCGGGGGATCGGGCTGGCGATCGCGCAGCGCCTGGTGGCCGATGGCGCTCGCGTGGTGATCACCGGCCGCACCCAGGAGACGCTCAACGAGGCGGTCGAGATCCTGGGTGGCCGCAAGCATGCGCTCGCGGTGGCCGGCAAGGTGGCCGATCCCACCCATCGCGGGACGGTGGTCGCCGCGGCGGTGGCGACGTACGGGTCGGTGGATCTGCTGGTGAACAACGCCGGGATCAACCCGATCTACGGCAAGCTGCTCGACGTCGACCAGGCCGTCGCGACCAAGATGGTCGACACCAACGTGCTCGCCGCGATCGCGTGGGTGAAGGCGTGCCGGGATGCGTGGATGCGCGAGCACGGTGGCGCCGTGGTCAACGTGTCCTCGCTGGCAGGCCTGGCGCCGTCACCCGGCATCGGCTGGTACGGCGCGACCAAGGCGATGCTGTCCCGGGTGACGGCGGAGCTGGCGGTCGAGCTGGCTCCGGAGATCCGGCTCAACGCGGTGGCTCCGGCGGTGGTGAAGACCAAGTTCGCCGGAGCCCTCTACGAAGGACGTGAGGACAAGGTCGCGTCGACGTACCCGCTGCGGAGGTTGGGCCGGCCGGAGGACGTCGCCTCGCTGGTGTGGTTCCTGCTGTCCGACGAGGCGTCGTGGATCACCGGCCAGACCATCACCATCGACGGCGGACTCACCCTGAACGGCGGGATCGTCTAGGGCTGACGTCCCTGCCAGCCCGCCAGCTGGTCGTACGGCGCCGCGTCGTCGGCCACTGGTACGACGGGGCCGAACGGGACATGTCCGCCACGAGGCTCGGCCGGAATGGCGCGCTGCACCAGGGGCAGGCAGTAGACCGCCAGAGAGTCGTCCAGCAGGTCGGTTCGGCCGGTCGCCTTGGCGAGGTCCCACGAGTGAGTGGTGAGCTCGCCGGTGTAGGCGCCGATGGCGGCGGCTCCGGGCAGAGTTCCCCAGGGCAGCTTGCAGGTCCGGCCGAGGATTGCGTCGTCGACCAAGGTTGCGTCGAGCCGCGACCGGCGTTCCTTCCAGGTGCCCATGACGTCGGTGGCAGTGGTGATCGCGGGGATGTCGAGTGCGTTCCCGCCGTTGAGTGCGAGGTCGATCCGGCCCACCACGGACAGCAGGTGGCCGCGCAGGGTGCTGGCGTCGTACTCCGGGCACGGCGTCGGCAGCTCGAGGTCTTCGGAGCCGACGGCGTCCATCAGTTGCTGCGTCTGGTCCAGGGCGCGGATGAGCATCGGGCGGGGATCATTGAAGTCGATGTTCATGAAGTCGTTGTTCATGGAGACAGCCTCGCGGGATAAACAAGACATCTTCTGTCGCATATTGTCGAGGTTGTGCGAGCCGACCGGTTGTTGCAGATCATCCTGCTGTTGCAGCGGCATCCGCGGTTGAGTGCGCGGGAGCTGGCCGAGCGGCTGGAGGTGTCGACGCGGACGGTCATGCGTGACATGGAGGCGTTGTCGGCGGCCGGCGTACCCGTCTATACCGAGCGTGGGCGCAACGGGGGTTGTGTGTTGCTGCCGGGGTATCGGGCTGATGTGAGTGGGCTGACGCCGCGCGAGACCCAGGCGTTGTTCGCGTGGTCGGGACGGGCGGCGCTGTCGGAGGAGCTGGGGCTGCGGGACGCGTTGCAGTCCGCGATGGGCAAGTTGTCGTCGACGCTGCCACTGTCGTTGCAGGACGACGCCGATGCGTTGTCGGGAGCGATCGTGGTGGACCGGCGTCGGTGGTTCGCGGAGGCCGAAGACCACGGTGCACTGCCGGTACTACGGCAAGCGGTGGTGAACCGGCGACGGGTGCGTCTGCGGTACGCGTCCGCGAGTGAAGGGCTCCAACGCCGGACCGTCGATCCGTGGGGACTGGTCGAGCAGGCCGGCCGCTGGTACCTCGTTGCGGCGCATCGTGGCGCGGCCCGGATGTACCGGGTGTCGCGCGTCGAGCAGGTCGATGTGCTCGAGGAGGCAGCGGTCCGGCCTGACAGGCTGAACGTACGCGCGGAGTGGGACAGGCTGCGGTCCGGGCTCGAGCAGCAGGCGCCGGTCGGTGTGGAGGTGGAGGTGCGGGTTCATCCGGACCGCGTCGGGCTGATCCGCCGGATCGCAACCCCGATGCTTGCCAAGGGCACCATTGCCCAGGAGGTGCCGTCGGACGACGAGTGGCCGCACCTGTCCCTGCACTTCCGGGTCCGCGAGGCAGCCTGCGGCGTACTGCTCGGCTTCGGCGGAGACGTCGAGGTGGTCCAGCCGGTCGAGCTGCGCGGCCGGCTGCTGGAGCTGGCGACCGCCGCCGTTGCCACCTACTCCTGACGCCGGGCCACGAAGGTCTGACGCAGGAGGACGCGGCCGTCGCCGGTCTCGTCCTCGTTGCGCCAGTCGAAGCTGGTCTCGGTGATGTTGGTGAAGGCCCAGCGGGTGTTGGCGGTCTGCGCGGAGAGCGTGATGGAGTCGCCGTCGGCACGGGCGATGAACGGCATGACGAATGCGGCCTTCGGGCCCAGCCAGGTGGAACGGAAGGCGTTCAGCTCGGGGTCGTGGATCCGGATCGACAGACCCCACTCGCCGTCGCCGTCGGTTGCGCGGGCGGCGCGGCTGGGGGTGATCCAGATGTCGGCGACCGCCCGGCCGTCGAGAGCCCAGGCGAAGTGCCACTCGCCCTTGGTCTGCCGGCTGACGGTGCCGTCATCGTCGTACCAGGCGACGTCGAGATCCCAGCTGCCGATCAGCGGGGCGAAGGGGTGGAAGGCGTCCGCGTACTCGGGACGCGGCCCGTCGGAGACCATCAGGCCGGCGAGAACCCGTGCGGCGGCGGCGCCATCGGTAACCTGCATGAAAGCCATTTACTCCTGGCGCCGTGGAGCTCGTCAAGAGAAGAGCGGACGCCCCGCCACCGGTGACCCCGTCGCGTCCCAGCACGATGGCACTTCCGGTGGTCGGGGCGATCAGTCCGACAGCACCGGCTAACTGTAGTGCCAGTCCGGTGCACAGCAGAATCACAAGTCGCGCACGCCCATTGCGATCACGTTGCTGTCTTAATGCGTGGCGTGTGCAACGTGTCGTGGCTAGGGTCCGGGGCATGACGACAGGGGTGGTGATCCGGTCGGCGGTGGCTGATGACGCCGACGGGATAGCGGCGGTACGACGGGCGGTCTACTCGTACAAGGTGATGTCGGCGGCGGCCACCCGGCACATGATCACCGTGCAGACACCGGGGCAGCGGTTCCTGCCGCTGGTCGCGGAGTCCGGTGGTGAAGTGGTCGCCTGGGGGTCTGCCGGACTGAACGTCTGGACCAGTGAGCCGGGTCAGAGCGAAGTGTCCATCTACGTGCACCCCGACCATCGCACGCGGGGCATCGCCACCGCCCTGGCCGATCGGCTCCATCAGCACCTGACCGAGGTCGGCGCGATCCGGGTCCGGGCCTTCGTCCACCCCGACGGCCTCGAGTTCGCCCGGAATCTCGGGTACGACGGGACCCGGCAGATGCATTTCTCCGGGGTCGACCCGCGATCGCTGCCCGAGCAGCCGGAGACCCCGGACGGCATCGAGCTCGTGACGCTGGACCAGGTCGATCCGCGGCGGGCCCACACCGCCGACGCGATCGCCACGCTGGACGAGCCGAGTGACTCGCCGCTGGACTCGATCGAGTACGACCAGTGGTTCGAGGAGGTCTGGCAGGCCCCGGCGCTGGACAAGTCGCTGAGTGTGGCCGCGATCGCGGGTGACGAGGTGGCGGCGTTCACCGCGGTCGAGACCGCCGGCGACCGCGCCTGGTCGGGCATGACCGGGACGATCCCGGCGTACCGGGGTCGCGGGCTGGCCAAGCTGGTCAAGTCCGTCGCCCTTCGCCGGGCGGCCGCAGCAGGGATCACCGCCGCGTACACGTCGAACGACGACGAGAACGGCCCGATGCTTGCCGTCAACAACTGGTTGGGCTACCAGCGCGTCCAGACCGAGCTGGGTCTGCTGCGCACGCTATGACCACGGTCGGCTTCGACCGCATCCAGCACCTGATCCGGGTGCCGTTGACGGTCGGCGGGGAGGAGTACAGGTTCCTGGTCGACACCGGGATCGGGATCACGGTGGTGTCGTCGGCGCTGGCGGCTCGTGCCGATGTCCAGGCGACCGGCGCGTCGTTCACCGGCCGGCGGATGTCCGGTCAGGCCGTCGAGACACCGCTGGTCCGGCTGCCGTTGGTCGAGCTCGGTGAGTACGCCGTCGCTGCGCACGTTGCCGGAGTCGCCGACCTCGGGGATATCGACGGTCCGAACGGATTCGCCGGGATCCTCGGTCCGGGCTTCTTCGAGGAGCAGGTGGTCACCACCGATCCGGATGCGTCGACCCTCACCGTGCGACGCCGTACGGACGTCGCGGTGGACGGTCCCGTGATCCCGCTCGAGGTCCGGCGGGAGTCGGTGTCGGTGGATCCGTTTGTCCAACTCGTGTTGCCGAGTGGGCGCGAGATCTGCGTCGAGGTGGACACCGGGTCGGGCAGTCTCATCCTCGACACCAGGTTCCTCGCCGACTGCGCGGTGGATCTCGGCAGTCCGGAGGTGACGACGAAAACCGGTACTGACGAGACCGGATATGAGTGGACCCGGCACTGGGTGACGATCGGCGGCAGCGTCCATCTGGCGGCAGCGCCGGAGACGGCGCAGAAGGCGCCGCGAGTGCAGTTTCAGAGCATCATCCATGACGGACTGGTCGGTGCTGATTACCTTGAGCGTTATCGTCTGTCCTTCGACGTTTCCGGTGCCCGGATGATCCTCGGACCGCGGCTCTGAGACAAATCTGTAATCGATTTCGCATCTGGTCTGCACCTGAAATCGCGCTATGTTCCGGAGAGCTTCGCTGAGGGAGTTCGCAAGGAGTTCGCATGGAGATCAGGGCGGCCGAGACGGGGGATGTCGAGGGAGCGGTCGCGTTGCACGACGCCGTCGCGCCGTACTTGGTGGTCACGCGAGGTGCGTTGACCCGCAGGCTGGCGTCGCCGGCCGTTCCGGGGGTCGGTACGTTCGCCGCGGTGGACGCCGGCGAGGTCGTCGGCTGGGCGACGACCGGGCTGATCGCGGGCTCGGATCCGCTGGACGGGCAGTTGCGGCTGCTGGTCCGGCCGGACCACCGGGGCCAGGGCATCGGCGCGAAGTTGCTGGAGGCAACGCACGAGGACCTGCGGGCGGCCGGGGCGACGACCGCACGGGTGTTCGCCGATCCGGCCACGGTCGAGTGGGCGGCATGGTGGGGCTACCGGCAGACCCGGCAGGTGCACTACGCGGGGATCGATCCGCGCAAGGCGCCGGACGTCCCTGGCGTCCCGACCGGGGTGGAGTTGCTCCCCCTGACCGACGTCGACCCGCGGCGGCTGTACGAGGCCGATCAAGTGGCGCAGCGGACCAAACCGGGCGACGCGAAGATCACCTCCCGGCCGTACGACGACTGGCTGGCCGCGATCTGGCGTTCGCGGGACATGGTCCTCGACCTCAGCGTCGCCGCACTGTATGAAGACCAGATCGCCGCGTTCACGCTCGGCCACGGTGATCGCATCCGGATCTGGTCCCAGATGACCGCGACGATGCCGCAGTACCGCGGTCGCGGCCTGGCCAAGCTGGTCAAGTCCGCCGCCCTGCACCGCGCCGCCGACGCCGGCGTCCAGGGCGCTTACACCGCCAATTACGACGGCAACACCCCCATGCTCGCGGTGAACGAGTGGCTCGGCTACGACCGAGTCGCCACCCACGCCGTCCTGATCTGTCCGCTCTAAGGGACGAGCAGTACGACGGTCTCCGCGACGCAGGCCGGCTTGGTGGAGTTCTCGAGCTCGATCACCCAGTTGAGCGAGACCTGGATACCGGCCGGGGTCTCGATGGCGTTGGTGATGGAGGCGCCGGCGCGGACCCGGGTGCCGACCGGGACGGGCGCCGGGAAGCGGACCTTGTTGACGCCGTAGTTGAGCTTGGCGGTGACGCCGGTGATGGAGAACAGCTCGTCACCGAAGCGGGCGATCAGGCTCAGTGTGAGGTAGCCGTGCGCGATCGTTCCGCCGTACGGGCCCTTGCGGGCGCGCTCGACGTCGACGTGGATCCACTGGTGGTCCCCGGTCGCTTCCGCGAACTTGTTCACCTGTTCCTGGGTGATCTCGAGCCACTCGGTCTCACCCAGGTGGGTGCCGACCGCGTGCACGACCTCGTCGACACCCGTGAAGGTCTGCGCCATCTCCCCGGCCCTCAGTTCCGCGGTCCGCCGGCGACGTACAGGACCTGACCGGACACGAAGCCGGCCTCCTCGCTGCAGAAGAACGACGCGGCAGCGGCGATGTCCTCCGGCTTGCCGGTGCGATTCACCGGGATGGTGGCCGCGGTGGCCTTCTTGAACTCCTCGAAGTCGACCCCGACCCGCGCCGCGGTGGCCGCGGTCATGTCGGTCTCGATGAAGCCCGGGGCGATCGCGTTCGCGGTGATCCCGAACTTGCCCAGCTCGATCGCCAGCGTCTTGGCCAGTCCCTGCAGGCCGGCCTTCGCGGAGGCGTAGTTCGCCTGGCCGCGGTTGCCGAGCGCCGAGGTCGACGAGAGGAACACCATCCGGCCGTAGCCCGCGTCGACCATGTGTGCCTGGCACGCCCGGGACATCAGGAAGCTGCCGCGCAGGTGCACCGACATGACCGTGTCCCAGTCGTCGTCGGACATCTTGAACAGCAGGTTGTCGCGCAGCACGCCGGCGTTGTTCACCAGGATCGTGGGCGCACCGAGCTCGGCGACCACGCGCTGGATCGCGGCGGCGACCTGGTCGGACTTGCTGACGTCGCAGCCGACCGCGATCGCCTTGCCGCCGGCCTCGGTGATCGCCTTCACGGTGCCCGCACAGGCGCCTTCGTCGAGGTCGAGGACGGCCACCGCGTTCCCGTCCGCCGCGAGCCGCTGCGCGACGGCCGCGCCGATTCCCCGGGCCGCCCCGGTCACGATCGCCACCCGCTCACTCATGCCTGCTCCTTGTCTGCGTGCTGCTGCCGGGGATGACATTACCCACGCTCCGTCACGCCGGAAGTACCCAGGATGCGATGATCGCCGTGTGGATCATCACAGATCGGGGCGGTCGGGTGAGGAAAGTATGAGCAACCGCCACGTCTATTACTGCCCGTTGCGGTGGGGCGACCTGGACGCGCTCGGCCATGTGAACAACGGCCGGTACGTCGACTACCTCCAAGACGCCCGGGTCGACTTCCTGTTCCGGACCGCCAAGGATCTCGGCGCGGACGACCTGGAAACCGGCCTGCTGGTCGCGCGGCACGAGGTGCAATACCGCGAGCCGCTGCACTTCCGGCCCGAGCCGGTCCGGATCGAGCTGTGGATCAGTGAGATCAGGGCCGCCTCGTTCACCGTGGACTACGAGATCCTCGACGCCGAGCCGGAACGCCGTACCTATGTCGAGGCCCGCACCAGGCTGGTCCCGTTCGATTTCGGCGCGAACCGCCTCCGCCGGATCAGCCCGGTCGAACGCGAGGCGTTGTCGAAGCTGGTGGGCGCATGAGGTTCACGCACCCGGTCCTGGTCCGATGGTCGGACATCGACTCGTACGACCATGTGAACAACGTCCGGTACTTCGACTACCTCCAGGAGGCCCGGATCGCGTTCCTGTCCGAGGTGCTCGGCACCGCGGGCGACCTGTTCGCCGATCACCCGTGTGTCCTGGTCAGCCAGACGGTCGACTACCTGCGGCCGATCCTGCTCAGGCACCCGCCGTACGACGTCGACGTGTGGGTCGAGTCCGTCGGTACGACGTCGTACACGCTCGGCTCCTGGATCGTCGACCGTGGCGGGGAAACCGAGGACGTGTACGCCAAGGCGGTGTCGGTGATCGTCACCGTGGACGCGGAGACGCACGCCAAGAGAGAGCTGTCGGAGTCCGAAAGGGCAGCCCTGGTCAAGCACATTGTGTCGGCTTGAGAGACTGGGACCGACATGAGTGAGCAGCAGAGCTTCTACGACGCCGTCGGTGGGGCGGACACCTTCCACCGGTTGGTGGCGGCCTTCTATCGCGGTGTCGCCGCCGACCCTGAGCTGCGGGCGCTGTACCCGGAGGAGGACCTCGGTCCGGCCGAGGTGCGCTTCCGGATGTTCCTGGAGCAGTACTGGGGCGGCCCTCGCACGTACTCCGAGCAGCGCGGGCACCCCCGGCTGCGGATGCGGCACGCCCCGTTCGCCGTCACCCCGAGCGCCCGGGACCGCTGGCTCGGCCACATGCGCGCCGCCGTCGACGAGCTCGGCCTGACACCGGAGCAGGACGAGCAGCTCTGGACGTACATGGTGATGGCGGCGCACAGCATGGTGAACACCGACGAACCGCAGTACCCGGACGCGATCGACGTGTCCGGCCGCTGATTCTCTTTCGAAGGAGACAACACGAGCATGGCTACCACGCGTACCGCCAAGGCCCACTGGGAAGGTTCGCTGCTGGAGGGCGCCGGCAAGGTCGCCCTGGAGACGTCCGGCGTCGGCGCCTTCGACGTGACCTGGGCCTCCCGGGCGAACGACGCGAACGGCAAGACCAGCCCGGAAGAGCTGATCGCCGCCGCGCACTCGACCTGCTTCTCGATGGCGCTGTCGCACGCGCTGGCCGGCGCGGGCAACCCGCCGGAGTCGATCGACACCCAGGCCGACGTGGACTTCCAGCCGGGTGAGGGCATCACCGGCATCAAGCTGTCGGTGAACGGCAAGGTCCCGGGCCTGACCGCGGACGAGTTCGCCGAGTTCGCCGAGGGCGCCAAGAAGAACTGCCCGGTCTCCCAGGCGCTGTCCGCCGTCCCGATCACCCTGGACGTCACCTTCACCGCCTGATCACCAGACACCAGCGTCCGGCGAGCCCTCTGGGTTCGCCGGACGCTGTCGTTCCTGTCGGTGCCGTCCGCGAGACTGCTCGCATGCCCGACGACGCGGCCCTGCTGGACAACCACCTCGCGTTCCTGGCCGCCCATCGCGGCGAGGTACGGCGCTCTGCCGCCGGAATCGAGGTGGTCGGGGAGTCCGCGGAGTTCTCGGCGTGGATCCCGCTCGATCCGTCAGCCGAGCTCCCGCCCGGTACGACGACCGTCCGGCTGGTGCCGTGGAGCGGGGCCGGGTGGGAGCAGCGGCTGACCGCGGCTGGCTTCGGGCCGGCCGAGGTGCTGGTGCACATGGAGGCGCCGGTCGAGGCGGTTGAAGGCGAGTCGGTGGCCGCGATCAGCGCGGACGAGGATGCGGCCGCGTTCGCCGAGGTGCAAGCGGCGGCGTTTCTGGACGAGGACGAGCCGGACTACGAGTGGTGGCGGCGGATGCTCGTGGAGATGGCGGTGAAGAACTACCGGTCGCCGGATCAGTCGCTGTATCTGGTCCGCGTGGACGGGGACCCGGCGTCGGTGACTCTTGTGTTGCGGACCGGTCCGGTCTTCGGGGTGTACGCGGTCGCCACGAAGCCGGTGTACCGCGGCCGTGGGCTGGCGACCAGGTTGCTCGCCCAGGCAGAGCGCGATGCAGCGGGCGGGCGTATCACCTTGCAGGTGATTGAGGGGTCAGACGCGGAGCGGCTCTACCTCAAGCTTGGGTTTCGTGTGGCGTTCCGGTCGCCGCACTTTCGTCGTCCTTGACCTCTTCGGCCTTCTCGGTAGCGCTGCCGACCCCCGAGGACGCGTTGCTGTCCGGGTCGCGGGTCGTCAGGTTGCCGACCCGGAGGACCTCGCCGTTGCGCACGTACCAGGTGGTGCCGTCCTCGCCGCGCAGCGTGGTGATCCGCAGGCCGACCGCCACCACGACACCGGTCGCCTTCTCCATGTCGATCAGGTCGCCGACGCCGTACTGGTCCTCGAAGATCATGAACACGCCGGCCAGGAAGTCCTTCACCAGCGTCTGTGCGCCGAAGCCGAGCACCACGCCGATGATGCTCGCCGACGCGATCACCGGCACGATGTTGAAGCCGAGCTCGGCCAGCACCATCACCACCAGGAGCGCGGTGAGCACGATCGTCACCGTGCTGCACAGCAGCGACGCGATCGTCTCGGCCCGCTGCGTGCGGCGCTCGCTGGCCAGGGTGCTCTCGACGAACCCCTGGCCGATCTTGGACTTCGACAGCACCCCGGCGACGGCGCCGTTCCCGGTCCGGCGGGCGAACCTGCGAATCACCTTGTGCAGGACCCAGCGCAGCACGAGGAAGCCGATGATCAGCCCGGCGATCCGGGCCGGGACCACGATGATCTGGTCGGTCACCTCCAGCTTGCCGTCGTTGCCCATCCGGAAGAAGGTCGGGAAGGCCTCGGGCAGTGAAAACAGGGGGTGACTGACTGTGGACGTAAGGTAGCTGGTCAAATAAGGCATCTCGCCGCCCGATGATAGTGAAGGAAGCCAAGGGAGACGATCGCATGCCCAGCCGGCTGGATGACGAGCTGTCCAGGCTCGTGAGCGCTGGCGTGCTGCGCCAGTACCAGGCCGACTCGATCCGGGACGCCGCCGACGCGGAGCTCCACGCGGCGCTGGCCGACCCCGGGCGACCCGGACCGCAGCCCCCTACTGCCGAGCCGCCGGCCAAGCCGCGGACACCGCCGGCGGCGACGCACCCGAACGCGCTGATCGAGGTGCTCGGGTACATCGGCGGCGCGCTGCTGCTCGGCGCGGTCGCGCTGCTCACCCTCGCGAACTGGGGCGAGATGGGGCGGGCCGCGCGCGTCAGCTCCGGTTCCAGCGCCGCGATCATCCTGCTCGGTGCGGCCGTCGTGCTCGCCTTGCTGCGGCGCCGAGAGCAGCTGAGCTCGGCGCTGGCGTCGCTGGGCTGTTGCGTGGCCGGCTTCGCCACGTATGTCGCGATCGAGGGGGAGACCGGGCGGGTCGCCGGAGTGGCGGTCGCGCTCGCGCTGGCCGCGGTCGGGGTGTGGTGGCTGGCAGGCTCTTCGTTGCTAGCGGCAACTTTCGGGATCCTGGCCGTGGGTGTGTTGGTCATCACGGCAGATGTCCTCACTCCGGACACCGGATCGGCGGCGAACAGCGCGGGGATCGCCGGGACCGGGTTCATCCTGGTCGCGTTCGTCCTGGTGATGCTCGGTCTGGTCCGGGATCAGGTGACCGCGTGGTCACTCGCCGGGGCAGCGATGTTCAGCTCGTCCATCTGCTGGCTGATCCAGGAGCGTGGGGAGATCATGGCGCTGGCCGTGGGCACGGCCGGTCCGGCGGCCCTCCTGGTCGCGTACGGTCGCGGGCGCCATTCGGCGTACGCAGTGGTCGGATGCGCCATCCTGCTGGTCATCTGGCCGACAGCGCTCTACCAGCTCACCGACAACATGGCCGGTGTGGCCGTCGGGCTGGTGATTGCCAGCGGAGTCCTTCTGCTCGCCGTACTGATGCTGAGCCGCCGCCGCTCGAATCTCTGACACGGCGGTGCGTTACACGGCTGAGGCCTTGATACGGCAGACTCGCTGAGGTGACTGCTCCTACTCCGGCCCTTGTCGAGCTAGCGGTAGCCCATGGCGTGGCGACGGAGTACTGGAACTGGCAAGGCGAGCATGTGATCGTCCCCAGCGAGGTCGTGTCCGCAGTACTCGCGGCGCTCGGTGTGGACGCGTCGACACCGGACAAGGCGGCCGAGGCGCTGGCGGAGCACCAGCAGGCCCGTTGGCGTCGTACGTTGCCCGCCACTGTGGTGATGCGGGAGGGATGGACGCCTTGGTTCGCCGTACACCTGCCGCACGGGTCCGCTGTCGATGTGTGGGTGGACCTGGAGGACGGCGGTCAGCGGCGTGACATCCCGCAGCAGGACCACCTGGTCGAGCCGGAGTGGGTCGACGGCGTTCAGATCGGTGAGGCGACGTTCCAGCTGCCGGGTGATCTGCCGCTCGGGTACCACCGGCTGTGTGCGCGGATCGGCGGCAGTCCGGAGATCTCGGTCAGCACGCTGATCGTGACACCGGCCAAGCTGAAGCCGGAGAACCTGCACCGCACCTGGGGCTGGGTGCTGCAGCTGTACTCGGTCCGCTCGCGCCGGTCCTGGGGGATTGGTGACCTGCACGACCTGGCCGACCTGGCCGCCTGGTCGGCTCACGATCTGGGTGCCGGGTTCGTCCTGGTGAACCCACTGCACGCTGCGGAGACGGCCGGTCGAATGGAGCCCTCGCCGTACCTTCCGGCCTCGCGGCGCTTCGCCAACCCCATCTACCTGCGCGTCGAGGACATCGACGAGTACGGCGACCTCGCGCCGGCGGAGCGCGATCGCGTTCGGGCACTCAGCCTGCAGACGCGGGCACTGAGCGAGGATCCGAACGCACTGGACCGGGACACCGTTTGGGCCGCCAAGCGCGAGGCATTGCAGTTGCTGTTCGGCGTCCGGCCGTCGATCGGCCGGATCGCGGAGTACGGCGCCTACTGTGACCGGGAGAGCCAGGGGCTGATCGACTTCGCCACCTGGGCCGCGGTCGCCGACGTGCACGGGCCGGAGTGGAGCAAGTGGCCCGAGGACCTGCGGGACCCGATGTCCTCCGCCGTTGTTGCCTTCCGCAACGAGAATCCGGACGCGGTCGAGTTCCACTGCTGGCTGCAGTGGCAGCTGGACGACCAGCTGGCGCGCACCCAGGCCCGCGCGAAGGCGGCCGGCATGTCGCTGGGCGTCGTACACGACCTGGCTGTCGGCGTTCATCCGGATGGTGCGGACGCGTGGGCGCTGCAGAACGTGCTGGCACCTGGCATCCACGTCGGTGCGCCGCCGGATGCGTTCAACCAGCAGGGTCAGGACTGGTCGCAGCCACCATGGCGGCCGAATGCGCTGGCCGAGACCGGCTACGCCGCCTGGCGGGACCTGGTCCGGGCTGTGATGCGCCATGGCGGCGGGCTGCGGATCGACCACATCCTCGGCATGTTCAGGCTCTGGTGGGTGACGTCGCCGGAGCGGCCGACCGAGGGCACGTACGTGCGCTATGACCACGAGGCACTCGTCGGCATCCTCGTCCTCGAGGCCATGCGGTCCGGCGTGACCGTGGTCGGGGAGGACCTCGGCACGGTCGAGCCATGGGTGCGGGACTACCTCACCGAGCGCGGCATTCTGGGTACGTCGGTGCTGTGGTTCGAGCGGGACGCGAAGGGCAACCCGCTGGCGCCGGAGCGCTGGCGGGAGCTCTGCCTGGCCACGGTCACCACGCACGACCTACCGCCGACGGCCGGGTACCTCGCGGGCGACCACGTCGAGCTCCGTAACCAGCTCGGTCTGTTGACCAGGCCGGCCGCCGAGGAGCTCGAGGTGGATGAGGCCGAGCGGGACTCCTGGCTGAACGCACTGCGCGAGCGGCATCTGCTCAGCAACACCGACGGCGACGTCGAGCGCATCGTCGAGGCACTCCATCGGTACGTCGCTCACACGCCGGCGAAGCTGGTCGGTGTGGCACTCACGGATGCCGTGGGGGAGCGTCGTACGCAGAACCAGCCGGGGACCACGGACGAATACCCGAACTGGCGGATCCCGCTCGGTGGGCCGGACGGTCAACCGGTACTCATTGAGGACCTGCCGAACAACCAGCGGCTACGCCGACTGATCGGTGCTTTGAACATCTAGCTTTCTGTACACGGTCGCTCACGAACCGTTGACAATAGATTTGAACGGTTGTTTTCTATTTGTCATCAAGAAGGCGCCTTCCTTCGCTGTCTCTCCGCCCCAACAGTTGAAGGAGTTGTCCCATGCTGCGCAAACGCAAGCTCAGCCTGGCCGGAATTGCCGTCGGTGCGCTCGCGCTGATGGTGAGTACGTCCGTCCCGCTCGCCTACGGGCACGGTTGGACGAATTCGCCGATCAGCCGCGCGAAGCTCTGCCAGAACGGCGCGGTGCAGAACTGCGGCCAGATCCAGTGGGAACCGCAGAGTGTCGAAGGGCCGAAGGGCTTCCCGGCCTCGGGTCCGGCGGACGGTGTGCTCTGCTCGGCCGGGCTGTCCCAGTTCCATGAGTTGGACGATCAGCGTGGGGGAGCCTGGCCGGCGACTGAGTTGACCGCCGGTGCGGGCTACACGTTCACCTGGCACCTGACCGCACCGCACTCGACGACCGACTTCAAGTACTACATGACCAAGCAGGGCTGGGATCAGAACGCTCCGCTGACGCGAGCGACGCTCGACCTCAACCCGTTCCTGACCGTAACGATGAACGGTGGCCGGCCGCCGAACGACGTTTCCCACCCCGGAACACTGCCGAGCGGCCGGACCGGACGGCACATGATCCTGGCGGTCTGGACCATCAACGACACGGCGAACGCCTTCTATCAGTGTTCGGATGTCAATTTCTGATTCAACCGGAGGTTTCGCCAATATCTTTCGCGGGAAGTGCACTCCTTGAAATATCCGCCCCGTATTTCAAGGAGTGTCCCCATGAAATCCGTACTCCGACGTGTCCTCATCCCCGTGGTCGCCGTCCTCGCGGGGCTGCTGCCCGCGGTGGTGGTGGTCGAGCAGGCCTCCGCGCTGACCAAGCTGACGCACTCCCAGGCGACCGCGATCTTCAGCGCCGCCGGCATCACCTGGTCGTCCAGCGGCGGCTGCTCCGACTGGAACAACCCGACCTGTACGTCGTTCACCAACATCAACGACTCCACCGTGTACGGCGTACGCACCCTGAAGCAGGCGAGCGGGTGCGCGGTGAACATCACCGGTGGGACCGAGACGGGTCACGCCAGCGGAACCTACAGCCACCGCAACGGCTACAAGGTCGACATCACGAAGTACACGTGTGTCGGCAACTACATCCACAACACCTTCACCCGGATCGCCAACCGCGGTGACGGCGCCGCCCAGTGGCGCTCCGGCGCCGGCAACATCTACGCCGACGAAGGCAACCACTGGGACATCACCTACTACAACTGCGGCGGCTGCTGAGTCGTTGTGGCGCCTGCGTCCACTCCAGGTGAGTGAGCCACTGGAGTGGGCGCGGGGGTGGAGTACTAGGCTTCGGGGCGTGATCACTGAAGTTTCCGGCCACACGTTGCTGGTGTTCGTCGGCATTCCCGCTTTGGTCGTCGCGGTGCTGGCGCTGCTCGTGTTCGCGTCGTCCATCGCACAGGGCCCGCGTTACCGCCCGGGGCTGTCCTGGTGGGCTCCGCCGGTCTGGATCAACGGTCCGACCGCGACCAAGCCCGACCCGGCCCACCTGCCCGAGCTGCCCGGCGCGCCGGGGACCACCGCGACCGCCGGCACCGGCGTCGCCCGTACGACCGGAGGCGCAAGTGCCAGCTGGTGACGCATTCACCCCGGACCAGCTCTACGACATCGAGAGGGCGGTCCGGCACGCCGAGGAAGTCTCCGGCCTGAACTTCTCCGTGTACGTCGGCGGAGCGGACTCCGAGACCCGTCCGTTCGCCCTGGAGCTGCTGAACGAGCTGGACGACCCGGACCACAGCGTCCTGGTGTACGTCGACCCGGCCGGCCGCCGCCTCGAGATCGTCACCGGCTCGCAGGCCAGGCGGCAGCTCTCGGACACTGCTGCCGGTCTGGCCGCACTAGCCATGCAGACGTCGTTCGCCACCGGTGACCTCACCGGCGGTCTGGTCACCGGCGTACAGCAGCTTGGCGAGCACGGGCACCAGGCCCCGCTGCTGCACGCCAACGAGCCGCACCAGCAGTGACCCCGGCCCTGCAGCCACACCGCATCGAGCTGGACGACGTCGTACTGCGTCCCTTCGTGGCGACTGACGAGACTGCGGTGGCCGAAGCGTTGCGGGACCCAGGCATCCTCCGCTGGACCGCTGGTACGGCGGTCATTCGCACGCCGGCGGACCAGCGCGCCCTGACGTGGTTGGCGCCCCGCATCGACGGCTGGGCGCGTGGCAGCGCCGTCTTCGCGGTTGCAGACGCAACGACCGACTATGTGCTGGCCAGCGTGTCGGTCCGCGACGTGAACCGAGTCCCGGACCAGGCCCTGGTCGCGTACTGGGTCAGCCCCGCCGCCCGCGGCCGGAGGCTCGCAGCCCGCGCACTCGACGCGGCAGCCCGCTGGGCCTTCGCACCGGAAGGACTCCGACTCCATCGCCTGTCGCTGGACCACGCACTGGTCAACGAGGGCTCATGCCGCGTCGCACTGCGGGCGGGTTTCCAGCTCGAGGGCACCATGCGCGACTACTACGTCGAGCCGACCGGTCAGCGGCACGACTCCCACCTGCACGCGCGGCTGGCGACCGACAACGTCGATCAGCCGCCGGAAGCGTCCGCCGGCTCGTAGGTCGGGCAGGCCGAGTTGGGGTAGGCGCGCTGCGTCTTCGGATCCAAGCAGAGGTCGAGCATCTGCTCCGACGACTTTCCGGGACCGAGATACAGCACCCAGGTGTCGGTGATCGGCTCCATCGAACTGTCCGCGAGGCCCGGATACTGCCCCTCGACGAGCATCGCCTTGGCCGGTACGCCGGCCTTGATCAGCTTGGCCGCGGCCTTCTTCGCGGTCTGGTCCGCGTCCATGCCGACGTCGGTCGGGTACTTGTCCAGGATCGCGATCCATTGCCCGCGCTTGAACACGGGCGACGTGGCCCCGGTGTTCACCGGCGGCGGCGTACTGGTCTGCGTCTTGGGCGCGGTCTTGGGTGCCGTGTTCGCGGGCGCCGGATTGCGGTCCGCCTTGGTGGTGTTCCCGTCCGCGGTCGCCACCGGCGCGGCGGGCGCTCCCGCTGCTCCACCATCGGGTACGACGCCCAGCCGCAAGCCGTCACCGGATTCGTCCGGCGTGGACGATCCCTTGGTCAGGATGAACGCGAACACCGCGACCAGTGCTGCCGCGGCCACGATCGCCGCACCGACCGCACTGTGCGAACGCTGGGCCCTGCGCTGCCGCGGCGGGGGATCGCTGCGTCGCGGGGCGGGTTGTCCGGCGGGGGCCTGGGCGGTGGGAGGCTTCTGATGTCTCCGCGCGGCCCGGGCGGGCGGCTTCCGGTGATCGACGGGTGTCACGGCACGGGCCCCTCCCCAGACTCCCTTTGGATGGATATACCGCAGGCAGCTTAGACCGAACGACCGAATAAGTGAGCCTCTCTCAGGTGGGCAGAATCTCTTTTACCGTAGGGGAGTTGCCGCCCGCAGCCGAGTCATCACAATGCGCCGACGAACATTCGTTTGACGCATACCGGCAGCAGTCGAACCATCACGGTCAGGTGCCGGACGGGATTCCGTCGCGCTTGGGGCTGGGCCGGGTGTCCAGGGCGTCGTCCAGCCAGGCGTCGACGTCGACTCCGGAACTGAGGATGTGCCGCACATACGAGGCGCGCTCGTGACTGAGAACCTCCAGTTCCCACACGCACGGAGCCGCGCCGATCGGGGCAGGACGGAGGTCGTCGACCTCCATACCGCTGAAGATGCTGAGGCGGGACTGGAAGTCTTTGGCCCAGCTCTGCACGACCAGGTAGATGCCGTCCTCGCCCAGGTGCAGTACGACGACGGCCAGGCCGAGCGACCCCATCGCGTCGTCGAACTCGAGCTGCCGGGTCGCGGTGGCGCGCGCGGCCTCGACCATCTGGTCGTCCCACTGCCGTCCGCGGGCGGTGACGACGTACGGCTTCACCAGGCGATGTGGATAGCGCCATGGCATCAGCGGAGTCACCGGGCGGGGTCGATAGGCCTCTGCCAGTCCGGTCAGCGCAACAGCTGCCGCACCAGCCAAGGCGGGATCAGAGGCAGGCACCGCCCCAGTCTTACCGCACCGAGGTCCAACGCGACACTGCCGGTCTCAGCCGCGGCTGAGACCGGCAGTGATCGAGGCAGCTCAGGCGACGATGTCCTGCGCCTGAGCGGCGATCGCCCGGGTCAGATCGGCCTGCGCCTCGGTGACGTAGCGCAGCGTCGGGGCGTCGACCGACGAGGACTCCGCCGCCAGCCACTCGGTCAAGGCGTCCAGTGCGGCCTGGTCCGCGAGGTGGCGCGGCGACAGGTAGACGAGCACGTTCTCGCCCATCGACGAGCCGAGGCGGGTGTACACGTCTTTGGCCGCGCTCAGGTACTTCCCGACGTACGGCCGGAGCAGGTCCTCCTGGCCCGGCTGCTGGAAGCCGAGGATGGTCCGGAACTGCGTCTCGTTCGGGGTGTCCTCGGACTCCACCGCGATCTGCCAGGCCTCCGCCTTGGCCTCGGCGGTCGGCCGGGCGGCGCGGGCCTGGGCGGCCCGTTCCTGCCCGGTGATGGTGGTGTCGCGGGTCAGCTCGTCCGCGATGTCGTCCGCGCCGATCCGGCCGAGCCGTGCGAGCGCCACGATCAGCGTCCAACGCAGGTCGGTGTCGACGACCAGGCCCGACGGCAGGTCGCGGCCGTCCAGCCAGCCGGCGAGCCGGTCGGCACCGGCGTCGGAGAAGGTCGCCGAGCTGTACGCGCGGGCGAAGGCGAGCTGGTGGTCACTCCCCGGCTGGGCGTCGGCGAGCAGGCCCGCCACCGCCTCCTCGAACTGAGCCCGCAGGGCCGGGCGGTTCTCGGGTGCGGAGTACAGGTTGATCGCGCTGGTCGCCTGGCCGAGCAGGGACCGTACGCCGGTCAGGTCGGTCTCGGCCCGGATCCCGCGCAGCACGATGCCGACGTACTGGCTGGCCGGCATCTCCGCGTCCCGGGTCATGTCCCAGGCCGCGCCCCAGGCGAGTGCCCTGGGCAGCGATTCGGTCAGCTGGTCGATCGACTCGACCAGGGTCGCCCGGGAGCGCTCGTCCAGCCGGATCTTGGCGTAGGTGAGGTCGTCGTCGTTCAGCAGCACCAGGTCCGGCTGGGAGGCGCCGGTGAGCTCGGGCAGGTCGGTGCGCGGCCCGTCGA
Source organism: Kribbella sp. NPDC020701 (assembly GCF_055562215.1). NCBI lineage: Bacteria > Bacillati > Actinomycetota > Actinomycetes > Propionibacteriales > Kribbellaceae > Kribbella > Kribbella sp. NPDC020701. Next base: position 44,842 of record NZ_JBVHFT010000031.1, read on the forward strand.
TGTCCACCTCGAACCGCTCGGTCCGGACCAGGCCTTCGGCGGTCCGGCGGTACAGGCCGACGGCCAGCCGGTGCGGCCGCAGCACCGGGAACTTCTCGGCCGCGGTCTGCTCGATCGCGAACGAGGTGAACGAGCCGGAGGCGTCGACGGCGAAGTCGGCCCGCAGCGTGTTGACGCCGGCGGTCCGCAGCCAGCGTTCGGTCCAGTCGTCCAGGTCGCGGCCGGACGCCTTCTCCAGCGGCTTGAGCAGGTCGGCCAGCTCGGTGTTCCCGAACGCGTGGTCGGCGAAGTACTCCTTCAGCGCCTTGATGAACGTGTCCTCACCGACGAACGCGACCAGCTGCCGCAGCGCGGACGCGCCCTTGGCGTAGGTGATGCCGTCGAAGTTCACTTCGACCGCGTGGAAGTCGACCATGTCGGCCGCGATCGGGTGCGTCGAGGGCAGCTGGTCCTGCCGGTAGGCCCAGTTCTTCCGGGCGTTGCAGAACGTCGTCCAGGCACCGTCGTACTTGGTCGTCGCGACCGCCTGCGCCCAGTGGCTGGCCCACTCGGCGAACGACTCGTTCAGCCACAGGTCGTCCCACCAGGTCATCGTGACCAGGTCGCCGAACCACATGTGCGCGAGCTCGTGCAGCACCGTGTTCGCGCGGGCTTCCAGCTCCGCGTGCGTGGTCCGGCTGCGGAAGATGTACTCGTCCCGCAGCGTCACGCAGCCCGCGTTCTCCATCGCGCCCATGTTGTACTCCGGCACGAACGCCTGGTCGTACTTGTGGAACGGGTACGGCGTACCGAAGGCCTTCTCGAACAGCTCGAAGCCCTGCTTGGTCACCTCGAACAGGTCGTCGACGTCCAGCGCCTCCTTGAGCGACGGACGGCACAGCAGCGACAGCGGGTACGACCCGTGCGCCCCTTCGTAGGTGTCCGTGACGACGTGGTACGGCCCGGCCACCACAGCGGTGATGTACGTCGAGATCCGCTCGGTCGGCGGGAACTCCCACCGGGCCAGCTCCTCGCCGTTCGCACCCTGGTACGGCGTGGGCTCCGGAGTCGGAGCGTTCGAGATGACGACCCAGCGGGCCGGTGCGGAGACGGTGAAGGTGAAAGGGGCCTTGAGGTTCGGCTGCTCGAACGTGGCGAACACCCGGCGCGCGTCCGGCACCTCGAACTGCGTGTAGAGGTAGGTCTCCTTGTCGGCCGGGTCGACCGAGCGGTGCAGCCCTTCACCGGTGCGCGAGTACAGGCAGTCGGCGACCACCGTGAGCTCGTTGCGTTCGGCCAGACCGTCCAGCTGGATGCGGGCGCCGTCGTACACCGTGTCCGGATCCAGTGCCACGCCGTTCAGCCGCACCTCGCGGATCTTCTCCGCGATCAGGTCGGCGAAGGTGCTCGCGCCGGCTTCGGCCGCGAAGGTGATGGTGGTCACCGACGGGAACGTCGGGGTGCCGCTCGGGGCGGTGGTCAGGTCCAGTTCGACCGTGTAGGTGACGTCGCTGACCACGCCGGCGCGGGTCCGCGCCTCGTCGCGCGTGAGGTTGGTTCCAGGCATGTCGGCATCCTATGCACCTGGCTGTCGGCTTGGCTGAGGGTTTCCCCGCGACATTGGGTATTGGATACCAAGCCGGTATCTACGATTCTTCAACTTTGTATGATGGGGAATATGACTGCCTCTGCCGATTTCTGGTTCGACCCGGCCTGCCCCTGGGCCTGGATGACCTCTCGCTGGATGCTCGAGGTCGAGCAGGTGAGAGATGTGAAGACGACCTGGCACGTGATGAGCCTGGCCGTCCTGAACGATGGACGCGACAACCTGGACGAGAAGTACAAGCAGAATCTGCGCAACCTGTGGGGTCCGGTCCGGGTGCTGATCGCGGCCGAGCAGGCGCACGGCAACGAGGTGCTGCTGCCGCTCTACACCGCGCTCGGCCAGCGCATCCACGTCGCCGGCCGCGGCATCGGCGACGGCAAGGGTGATGTGGTCAAGGAGGCCCTCGAGGAGGTCGGGCTGCCGGCCTCGCTGCTCGAGGCCGCCGACACCGACCGGTACGACGATGCGCTGAAGAAGTCGCACCACGCGGGCATGGACCTGGTCGGCATGGAGGTCGGTACGCCGGTCATCGCGGTCGAGGGCACGGCGTTCTTCGGGCCGGTGGTGACCCCGGCGCCGAAGGGTGAGGCGGCCGGCAAGCTGTGGGACGGCGTCCGCCTCGTGGCCGGCACCGAGGGCTTCTTCGAGATCAAGCGGACCCGGGATCGCGGGCCGATCTTCGACTGATTCGGTCTGTGGTTCAAGGGTTGAATTCGCCCGCTCCCGTCGGTGAAAGTTGCTCACCAAGAACTTCGTCGAGTGGTGAGTAGGTACCAGATGACCCTGCGTGACGAACTGCCCGTCGGTATCGCCGTGTTCGACCGTCACACCGGGCAGTTCGTCCAGCAGGTGAACGCCGATCATCAATTCCGTTCGGCGTCCGTGGTGAAGCTGCTGATCGTGCTCGATTACCTCTGGGATCGCGGCCCGGCGGACGACGTGCCGGCGGCGGACCAGAGCCGGCTCGAGGTGATGCTGCGGAGCAGTGACGACGACGCGGCGAGCTATTACTGGGATCACCTCGGCGGTGCGGCGATCGTCGATCGGATGGTGGCGCGGCTCGGCCTGACCCACACGGCCGGGCCGCCCGCCACCCATCCGGGCTTCTGGGGGTACGTCGCCATCACGCCCGCTGACACGGTCCGCGTCTATCGATACATCCTGGACCGTGCGCCGCTGCCCGTACGCAAGTACGTGATGGACCTGCTGCACCAGGCGACCCGCTATGGCACCGACGGTTTCGACCAGTACTTCGGGATCGCATCGGTCTTCGATCCGGAGTTCAGCATCAAACAAGGCTGGTCCGGATTCCACGGGTCGAGCGGCTACGCCAAGGACCGGGCGAAGCCGGAGTCCCTGGTGGACCTGGTCAGTGACGCACTCCACACCACCGGGACCGTCGGGCCGGACGACCGAGCCATCGTCGCCGTGTTCACGCTGCACCCGCCGGGAACGGAGTACGAGAAGGCCTACGCCGAGGTCACGCGGCTGACCGGGTCGCTGACCGTGCCCGGCGTGCCGGATCGCCGGTAGGAGATGCGAGACTTCTGGCCATGCGAGTGCACATCGGCTCCGACCATGCCGGCTTCGAACTGAAGAACCACTTGGTCCAGCACCTGACAGCTGCCGGGCACGACGTCGTCGACCACGGCCCGGCCGTGTACGACGCGGTCGACGACTATCCGCCGTACTGCCTGCGGGCCGGTGTGGGAGTGGTCGAGGAGCCGGGCAGCCTCGGCATCGTCATCGGCGGCTCCGGCAACGGCGAGCAGATCGCCGCCAACAAGGTGAAGGGGGTCCGGGCGATCCTGGCCTGGAGCACCGACACCGCACGGCTCGGCCGCGAGCACAACAACGCCAACGTGATCAGCGTGGGCGCGCGGATGCACTCCGAGGAGGAGGCGGCCGGCTTCGTCGACACGTTCCTGGCGACCGACTACTCCGGCGAGGATCGGCACACCCGCCGGATCGACATGCTGTCGGCCTACGAGTCGACCGGTGTGCTCCCGCCGGTCTCCTGACGCTTCGACTGGTCGGTCTCGTCGTTCGGCGCCGTCGTACGGCGGTTGACCGGCTGACGCGGGCGGGACACGTCGCGAGCCCGCATCGACCGGCCGGTGCCGACCACCGCCGGAGTGGGCGGACCACTCCGGCCCTTGGAACCACTTGTCGTCCCCATATGAGGAATCATGCCTGAAGGTCACACGCTGCACCGGTTGGCGAACGACGTCTGGGATGCGTTCGGCGGCCGCCCGGTCCAGACATCCAGCCCGCAGGGCCGGTTCGTCGAGGGCGCCATGCTGCTGAACGGGCACGTGCTGCGGCAGACCGAGGCTCACGGTAAGCACTTCCTCGCCGACTTCGAGGGCGCCGGTTGGCTGCACATCCACCTCGGGCTGATCGGCAAGATGGACATCATGGCCGCACCGGTCCCCGAACCGGTCGGCCAGGTCCGCCTCCGCCTGCAGAACGCGACGTCGTACGCCGATCTGCGCGGAGCGACCGTGTGTGAGGTGCTGACCGACGGCGAACGCGAGACGCTGATCGCACGACTCGGCCCGGACCCGCTGCGCGACGACGCGGACCCCGAGCTGGCGTGGAAGCGGATCCATCGCAGCAAGCTGCCGATCGGCCGGCTGCTGATGGACCAGGAGGTCCTCAGCGGTGTCGGCAACGTCTACCGCGCCGAGGTGCTGTTCCGGGCCAAGCTGAGTCCCATGACGCAGGGCAACCTGGTCAAGAAGCGCGAGTGGCAGGGCATGTGGGACGACCTGCTCGAGTTGATGAAGTACGGCGTCGAGACCGGCCGGATCGACACGGTCGCCGACGATCACACGCCCGAGGCGATGGGCCGGGATCCACGCAGCGACGATCATGGCGGCGAGGTGTACGTGTACCGGCGGCAAGGGCAACGCTGTCATGTCTGCCACTCGGTGATCCGGACCGAGATCCTGGCCGGCCGCAACTTGTTCTGGTGCCCGAAATGCCAGCGCACCGGACTCACTCGCAAGAGCTGACAGTCATCAGTTGTGTCACGGCCGGATGCACGGACCGGGTCGTGCCGTTATCTTCTTCACACCATGAGGAGGAGCGGCGCGCTCGCGCAGGTACGACGCATCGGCAGCCTGGTCGAAACGCTGGGCCGACGCGCCCGCCGATCCCATCGGCTCGCCTTCGTCGCGTTGACGCTGACGTCGATCGTCTTCGCCGTCTCCGGCCTGGCCTGGGAGACCTTCGTACCGGCGTCCTTTCTGATCATCCCGCTGGTGGTCGGCGGCCTGCTGCTGAGGTTCCGGGAGTTGGTGGCGCTCACCGTGATCACGGTGATCTTCGGCGCGTACGTCGTCCTGTCCCGCGGACCGACGCTGCCCCGGATCGGCTTCGTGCTGGTCCTGCTGATTGTCGCCTGGATCATGCTCACCAGTGCCAAGGTGCGCAGCCGGCTCGGAGTGCCGGGCACACGTGGCGAGTCGATGCTGATGGAGTTGCGCGACACCCTCACCGCACAAGGCGAGTTGCCGCCGCTGCCAGCCGGCTGGCTGGCCGAGGTGGCGATTCGCTCGGCCGGCGGTTCGACGTTCTCCGGTGACTTCGTGGTGTCGACGACCCGCGACCACCTGCTCGAGGTCGCGCTGGTCGATGTCTCGGGCAAGGGAATCGACGCCGGGACCCGGGCGCTGCTGCTGTCGGGTGCGTTCGGTGGACTGCTCGGCGTCGTACCGGTCGAGGAGTTCCTGCCTTCGGCGAACCACTACCTGCGCCGACAGGACTGGGACGACGACTTCGCCACGGTCGTCCATGTCGCGATCGACCTGCGGACCGGGGAGTTCGACGTACGCACGGCAGGCCATCCGCCGGCGATTCAGTTCGACGCGTGGTCAGGGCGGTGGCAGACGCGGGACGCGGACGGCCCGCTGCTCGGGTTGGTGGACGCACCGGAGTTCCTGGTGAACCACGGGCAGTTGAAGCCCGGCGACGCACTCTTGCTGTACAGCGACGGCATGGTCGAGACTCCGCGCCGCGACATCGGCCGCGGCACCGACCGGCTCGTCGGGCACGCGGAACGCCTTGTCGCACACGGCTTCGAGGGCGGAGCCGCAGAGCTCGTCGCGTCTGCCGGCGGGCCCGGCGACGACTCCGCGATCGTCATCATCCACCGCATGGCCCACGCGTAGGCACGTCGCTCCCGCGATGGCGTAGCCTGCTCCGTCGTGACGATCGATGGGCTGGGCGACACCTTCGGCCAGGACTCTGATCGGGCGGCGCCGGAGGTGTCGTTCGAGGAACTGGTCGCGATGATGCCGGGGGCGGTCCGGGAGGTGTTCCCGCCGGACCGGTGGCAGCTGGAGAAGCTGTGGGCGCTCGATCTGAAGGTCGAACCGGTCGAGATCGCGGACCTGGTCTGGCTGTTCGACCTGCCGCTGTGGCAGCTGGACGGCGAACGCTTCAAGGTCACGCCGAACCAGGTCGCCGAGACCCCGATGAACTTCCGCGCGCACTACCAGCGGGTGATGGATGCTGACCTCGACCATCCGATCAACCTCGTTGCGTACCGCGGCCGCCTGGTCGTCCTCGACGGCGTACATCGCTTGCTCAAGGCGCACTTCCTCCGCCGCCGCTGGATCGAAGCGACGATCGCGACTGCCACTCAGCTGCAGTCCTGCATGCTGTGAAGTGCAAGTAGCGACTTGCACATTGCGTTCCGGCGTGACACGGTTGTGGGTATGGAGAGCGTGGAGCGTGAGGTGTTTGTCGAGGCTCGGCCGGAGGTGGTCTGGGCCGCGGTGACGCAGCCCGAGGCGTTTGCCCGGTGGTATGCGTTCGGTGGGGTGGAAATCGATCTGCGGCCGGGTGGGCGGCTGGTGATGCGCTGGGATGAGCACGGTGAGTATCTCGGCTTCGTGGAGAAGGTCGAGCCGGGGCGGCGGTTCGCGTATCGGTACGCCGTCGACCCGGGCGTCGTGCCCGCACCGGGGAATTCGAACCTGGTGGAGTTCACGCTGACGCCGGAAGGCGAGGGCACCCGGTTGCGGGTGGTGGAGTCCGGGTTCGAGCGGCTGGACGTGTCGGCGGAGGAGCGGCTCAAGCGGGCCGACGAGTCCGCACAGGGTTGGGATGGCGGTCTCGCGGCCCTGACGGAGTTGGCGCCTACGCTGTGACGACTGTTGACGGGGTGCTCGAGGCGCTGGGGGATCCGACCCGGCGGATAGTGGTGGAGTTGCTGGCGACCGGCGGTGGACGGACGGCAACCTCACTGGCGAGCGAGCTGCCGGTGACCCGGCAGGCGGTGGTGCAGCACCTCGCCGTCCTGCGCGATGCCGGCCTGGTCGAGAGCAGGCGCGAGGGGCGCGAAGTACGCTTCGAGCTACGCCCCGCGGCCCTGACTGCCACCGCGGCCTGGATGGCCGACGTGGCCGCCCAATGGGACCACCGCCTGGCCGTCATCACCGAACTGGCCGAAACGTCGGAGATCGAGGCAGCGCTCAGGCAACCCTCGGCGCCGGAGGTCGAGACCCGCGACATGCCGTGACTGTTGTTGATGACGCGTCACCATTACTATGGGTGCTATGACATCGCACAGCGACGAGTACGCGCCGAGCACGGCCGAGTGGGTCCGGAACCAGGTGGACAAGGTCACCGAGGCCGGGACCACCGAAGCGGTCGACATCATGGGGATGAAGGTGGTGCTGCTGACCATGCGCGGCGCCAAGTCCGGCAAGATCCGGAAGGTCCCGTTGATGCGTGTCGAGCACAACGGTGTGTACGCCGCCGTCGCGTCGCTTGGTGGTGCACCGAAGAACCCGGTCTGGTACTACAACCTGAAGGCCGACCCGAAGCTCACCCTCCAGGACGCCGACGTCACGAAGGAGTACGTCGCCCGCGAGATCGAGGGTGCCGAGTACGACGAGTGGTGGACGCGGGCCGTCGCCGCCTACCCGCCGTACGCGGAGTACCAGACCAAGACCAGCCGGAAGATCCCGCTGTTCGTGCTCGACCCGATCAAGTAGCCGATCCACCGGGCGTGCGCGGGCCCGTTAAGTCCGCGCACAGATCCGGCGTGGGACGACGGCCGGTCACCGGGTCGGGCCCAGGCCTGTGAGACGCTGGCGACGGCGGGGTCGAATGGATCCGGCCCGGCGCGCTGCGTCGACGGAGTTCTGGGAGTCGTCCTGACCACACACGACGCGGTGCAGGAACCGTTCGTCGGGTCGACGCGGTTGCGTCTGGCCGGACTGGCACTGCATGCCTATACCGCGAGCGGAACGGTGCTCGCGTTACTGATCGTCATCGCCGCCATCGACGGGGACGCGGTCCGGGCGCTCTGGCTCGGCCTCGCGGCCCTGGTGATCGACGGGACCGACGGCATGCTCGCGCGCCGGCTGCGGGTGAAGGAGACCATCCCGTGGTTCGACGGCGCGATGCTGGACAACATCGTCGACTACCTGACCTACGCGTTCGCCCCGATCGTGCTGCTCTGGAGCGGGGACTACCTGCCCAACGGCGCCTGGGGCGCGGTGCTGGCGGCGCTGCCGTTGCTTGCCTCCAGCTACCAGTTCTGCCGGGTCGACGCGAAGACCGACGACCACTTCTTCCTCGGCTTCCCGAGCTACTGGAACGTGGTCGCGTTCTACGTGGTCGTCCTCGGCCTCAGCCCGGTCACCACCGGCGTGATCCTGGTGGTCTGCTCGGTGCTCGTCTTCATCCCGGTGAAGTACATCTACCCGTCGCGGACCAAGGTGTTCCGCTCGCTGAACCTGATCACCACCGCGATCTGGCTCGCGGCGTACGCCGTACTGCTGGCACAGATGCCCGACCCCAACACGATCGTGGTCGCCGTCTCGCTTTCCTACCTCCTGTACTACGGAATCCTCAGCCTGTACCTCACCTTCTGGGCACCTAGGCGCAAGGTCAGCTGAGTGGTTCTTGGTCTCGGCGCGGCGCTCGGCGCCGCGGTGCTCTTCGGTGTCGCCTCGATCCTGCAGGCGGTCGGTTCGCGCAAGGTCCCGACCGAGTCCGAGCTGGACCCGAGGCGGCTCGGCGGGTTCGTGGTCGCGCTGCTCAAGCAGCCCGCGTTCCTCGGTGCCCTGGTGCTGAACCTGGCCGGCTTCGCGCTGCACTTCGTTGCCTTGCGCCTCCTTCCGCTGTACCTCGCCCAGGCCGGCATCGCGGCCAGCCTGGTCGTGACCGCCCTGCTCGCCACCCGCCTGATGTCGGACCAACTCAGCGCGCTCGAATGGTCGGCGGTGATCGCGGTCTGCGTCGGCCTCGGCCTGCTGGCGGTGTCGGCCGGCAACGCGGGGGACAGCGCTGAGCATCACGGCCTCACGATCGGCATCATCGTCGGCCTCGTCACGATCGCCGTCCTCGGCGCCCTCGCGAGCCGCTCGCAACACGGCGTTTCCACCGCCCTGCTCGGCCTCCTGGCCGGCCTCGGGTACGCCGGCGTCGCGATCTCGGCCCGCTTGCTCCAGGACGGCTCGATCGGCGAGCTCCTCCGCAGCCCCACGACGTACACCCTCCCGATCAGCGGAGCTCTCGCGTTCCTCCTCTACTCACTGGCCCTGCAACGCGGATCGGTCACGCTCGCAACCACCCCGATGATCGCCCTCCAAACCATCACCCCCGCCGCCGTAGGCGTCTTCGTCCTCGACGACGCCGTCCGCGCCGGCTGGTGGCCCGGCGCCATTTCCGGCTTCCTCCTCACCGCCGCCGGCGCCCTCATCCTCGTCCGCTTCGAATCAGTCAAGTCCTAGATCACCTGGCCCACGCCACGCGCCCGCCCGTCGTGTGGAACGGCTGGGGGCTGTCTGCGGGCGACTGTAGGTTGACGGCATGTTGACCACGTTGGCTGTGGAGAACTACCGGTCCTTGCGGCGCGTGGTGATGCCGTTGCGCGGGCTGAACGTCGTGACCGGAGCGAACGGGACCGGGAAGTCCAGCCTGTACCGCGCGCTCAGATTGCTTGCGGACGCCTCCCGGAACGGCGCGATCGCGGCCCTCGCGCGCGAAGGTGGCCTGCAGTCGACCCTCTGGGCCGGTCCGGAGCACGTGCGAAAAGACAGACCCGTCCAAGGAACGGTGCGGACGGCGCCGGTGGCACTGCGGATGGGCTTCGCGTCCGAGGACTACGGCTATGCGGTGGATTTCGGTATGCCGATCCCGACTCTCGGCGTACGCAACGAGGCATCGGCGTTCAACCTCGACCCCGAGATCAAGCGGGAGTCGCTCTGGGCCGGGCCGTTCCTGCGACCTGCCGCGCTGCTGATGGAGCGAGGTGGCGGCGGCGCACGCATCCGGGACAGCGACGGTTCGTGGCAGGACGGCGGACATGTGCTGCAGCCGTTCGACAGCATGCTCAGCGAGTTCGCCGACCCTCAGCGAGCGCCCGAACTGCTCGCATTGCGGGAGCGGATGCGGGCCTGGCGGTTCTACGACCATCTGCGGACCGACGCGGATGCCCCCGCTCGGCGGATGCAGATCGGCACGCGGACCCCCATCCTGGATCCGGAGGGCGCTGACCTCGCGGCCGCCTTGCAGACGATTCGGGAGATCGGTGCGAAGGGCGAGCTCGACGACGCGATCGAACTGGCGTTTCCGGGGAGCCGGGTCGAGATCCTCAACGCCGAAGGAAGGTTCGAGATCGCGTTCCGGCAGCACGGACTGCTGCGGCCGTTGTCAGGTGCCGAGTTGTCGGACGGGACGCTCAGATATCTGTTGTGGGTTGCTGCGTTGCTCACACCGCGACCGCCGGAGTTGCTCGTCCTCAACGAGCCCGAGACCAGCCTGCACCCGGATCTCCTGCCTGCGTTGGCGAATCTGGTCGTCACCGCCGCCAAGGACGCCCAGGTCATCGTGGTCACCCACTCCCGGCCCTTCGTCGCCGCACTCGATGCGCTCGTCGACGACCTGCACACCATCGAACTGGTCAAGGACCGCGGCGCCACCACCATCGCCGACCAACGCCCCCTCGACGAGCCGCCGTGGAAATGGGCCTCGCGCTAATTTCCACGTCGAGCCGACTCGACGCCCGGTGTGCGTAATGCCCCAGGGTTCGCGGACCCGCGGGCGCACGTTGTCGGCCGGTGCTTTCTCGCCCGCTTGCCCACTCACCTGGAGGGTTGCCCGGTCAGATTCTCAGTGGGCAACCCTCCAACTGAGGGGCTGCCCACTGAGTTGGAGGGTTGTCCGACCGCGACCGCGACCGCGACCTCGTCGGCGGCTAGGACTGCGCGCAGCGGTTTTGCTTGCTCGGACGCTCGCGGTTCGAGGGGTCGAATGCGTTCAGGTGGTCGGGCAGGTCGGAGGCCACCCGCCTGTCGTTGTTCGCCCGGGCGATCAGAGGCGAGGACTCACCCGACCTGACCGCCTACCCGGGTTCAGCAGGCGGTCGAGGTGTTCGACAGCTGAGGCTAGGGCAAGCGCCGGAAACGGATCGCGTCGGCGATCACGTACCCGTCCGCGTTGTCGCTGAGCTCCACGTAGGAGTCGATGCCGGCGTTGAAGGTGAAGGTGCCCAGCGAGACCCATTCGCCGGTGCGGGGATCGGGTACGCCGCGAACACGCTGGTTGACCGTGACAGTCGTCGTACCGGCTGCGTGGTGTACGACGTACTTCGCGTTGGAAGCGCGGTTGGGGTCGGCGGTGTACGAGGCGAACACCTCGTAGCTGCCAGCGCCTGGGATGGCCGGTCGGAAGCGGGCCAGGTTCGCACCGGTGCCCTTGGCGTGGGTGAGGTAGTTGAAGCCGTAGTACCCGAGGATGCTCCGGCCGCTCGCCCACGTGCCGACCGTCTCGAAGCCGAGCCCGCCGTTGTCGACGGTGACCTCCTCCCGGACGTCAGCGGTCGCCGCCGCTGTCACGAGAGTCAGTTGCTCGACTGCGACCGCCGTACCGCCGCCTCTGCCAGTGCCGGCAAGAGTGAAGCGGACGGTGTGCCGGCCCGGCTGGAGACGGCGCCGGTCTAGCAGTACGACGTCGTACCCATCGCCGCGGAACGCGGTCAGGTCGATCGCACTGGTGCGCGGAGCCTGGCCATCGACCGTCACCGTGACCAGTCCGCCGTCGGACGAGCGGTAGTAGCGCAGCCACAGCTCATAGGTGTCGTCGCGTTCTACCTGGAGCGCCTGCTCGATGTACGCGCCTGCAGCGGCCACCGGCAGTCTCGGATAGTTCATGTCGTACGTCGCTGTCGTGAGCGTCGGCCCGGTGGCCAGACTGTCGCGGCCCTGGGTCAGCCACTCCAGATTGAAGCGAGCGACCGCCACGCGACGCGGACTGCCGTCAACGTCACCGTCGCAGCCGTAGAGCAACACGATGGTTCCGTCGGACAGCCGGGCGAGGTCGGAGTAGTACCCCCGGAGCTGGCTGATCGAGCGGCTGTAGCGGAACGACTTGCCCTCGTCATAGCTCAGCGAGACGGTCATGTTCCACCGCATCGGAGCGTCCGGCCGACTGAACAGCACCCGGTTGACGTCATGGCTGCCCGGACCGCCCGTGTACCGGTGGAAGCCCATGTCACAGCCGTTGAACAGCCCCGCGCTGAACTCCATCACCGCACGGGACCAGGTGAGCCCGTCGTCGTTGCTGATGGCGAAGTCACGCGGCCAGTCGTTGCCGGAGCCCGGGCGGCTGTTCATCAGCACCGAGCCGTCTTCCCGCTGCAGCAGTCGCGCCTCGCCAACCGTGGGCAGGCCGGTCCCCATCGGCACCTCACCACCGATCTTCCAGGTGCGGCCGTGGTCATCGCTGTAGACCGTGGAAGCGCCATAGCTGCGGTCGGCCGCAGGTACGCCGGTGATGATCGTGCGGTGCGACACGGTGAGCAGGAGCCGGCCGGAGTGGAGCTGAATACCGTGGCCGGGGCCTGGACCGTGCATCTCCCAGTTGAATGGGAAGCTGTCGAACAGACCGTCCAGACTGTGCCGTTCGCTCCAGGTGACGCCGCTGTCGGTGCTGGAGCGATAGTGCAGGATGCCGGTGTCCGAGGAGCAACTTGTGTTCTCCGGCAGACGCGCACAGAGGTTGTAGAACAGGAACACTTCGCCGGTGGTGTTGTCGGCGACGAAGGTGGGGTTGGCCCAGCTCTGCCCGTCCACTGAGGTTTCCACGGCCTGGGTGGGCGTCCAGGTCTGTCCGCGATCCAGACTGCGCCGGATGAGCAGGTCGTGCGGCCCCGCATCACACACCTCGTGGCGCCCCTCGGTACACGCGATCAGCGTGTCGTTGGGCAGTGCAACGAATCCATAGACGAAGTAGCTAGCCAGCGGGTCGACGGTGTTGTCCCACAACGTCGTCTCACTGAAGAACGGCGCCGCAGCCTGACGATGCTTACCCCCACGACCACGCGGCGGCGGTGCAGCACCGGCACTCACCGGGACAGCGGCCGCGGCAGCACCCGCCGCAAGCCCAAGATTCAACGTACGACGACTGATCGGCAAGCTCATCCACTTCTCCTCACCGGGCGAAAGGTGCCAGGAACGTACCCGGCTGCTTGACTGTCTCGCTAGACGCTAATAGGTATTACTTCTGGAAGAAAAGAAAACTGCTCTCGGTCAGGTGCGACCGGGAGCAGTTTTCGGGGTGCGGGTCAGGCCAGGGAGTCTTCCCAGGCTTGGTGTAGGCCGGCGTAGTGGCCGTTGGTGGTGACGAGGGTGTCGGGGGCGCCGTCCTCGATGATGCGGCCGTATTCGAGGACGATGACCCGGTCGGCCGTTTCGACCGTGGACAGGCGGTGGGCGATGACGATCGCCGTACGGTCGGCCAGGATGGTCCGCAGTGCGCGCTGGATCAGCCGCTCGCTGGGGATGTCCAGGCTCGACGTCGCCTCGTCCAGGATCAGTACGGCGGGATCCGCGAGGAACGCACGGGCGAACGCGACCAGCTGCCGCTGACCTGCGGACAACCGGCTTCCGCGCTTCTCCACGGCCGTCTCGTACCCGTTCGGCAGCGCCATGATGAAGTCGTGCGCGCCGATCACCTTGGCGGCCTCGACCACCTCGTCCATGGTCGCGTCCGGCTTGCCGAACCGGATGTTGTCGGCCACCGACCCGGTGAACAGGAAGTTCTCCTGCGTCACCATGACCACCCGCTCGCGCAGGTCGTCCTCGGTGAGGTCCCGCAGGTCGACACCGTCCAGCAGCACGTGACCACCGGTCGGGTCGTAGAACCGAGCCACCAGTTTGGCGATCGTGGTCTTACCGGCGCCCGTCGTACCGACCAGGGCCAGGGTCTGACCGGCCGGCACGTCCAGTTGCAGGCCGGGCAGCACCTTGACGCCATCGACGTACTGGAACTCGACCCTCCGCAGTTCCAGGTGACCGCGGGCCCGACCCGGCTTGGCCGGCTCGATCGGCTCCGGCACATCCGGCTTCTCGTTCAGAACGCCGGACAGCTTCTCGAGCGCCGCACTCGCGGACAGGAAGGTGTTGTAGAACTGCGTGATGTCCTGCAGCGGCTCGAAGAACTGCCGCAGGTACAGCAGGAACGCGGTCAGTACGCCGACCGTCACGTGACCGTGGTACGCCTGGTAACCGCCGTACGCGAGGATCGCGACGATCGTCACGTTGCCGACGCCCTTGATCGACGGCATGAAGATCGCGTTCAGCTGGAACGACTTCAGGTTCGCCTGCCGGTACCTGTCGTTGACCCCGTGGAAGATCTCCTCGTTCCGCGGCTCCCGGCGGAACGCCTGGACCGCACGGATCCCGGTCATCGACTCGACGAAGTGCACGATGACGAGTACGACGGCCTCACGGGTCTGCCGGTACACGACCGCCGACCGCTTCCGGAACCACGCCGTCAGCAGGAGCAGCGCCGGGAACGACAGCAACGCGAGCAGACCGAGTTTCAGGTCGAGCGTCAGCAGCAGGATCGCCGTACCGATCAGGGTCAGCAGCGCCGTGACCAGGCCGTCGAACCCGTTGGCCAGCATCTCGTCGATCACGCCCACGTCGGACGTCAGCCGCGAGATCACCCGGCCGGAGGTGAACTTGTCGTGGAACGACGGGCTGAGCCGCTGGAAGTGGTCGAACACCCGCCGGCGCAGGCCGAGCAGGATCGTCTGGCCGAGCTTGCCGGACCGCATCAGGAACAACTGCCGCGCCCACGCCTGGAGCAGTGCACTCGCCAGGACCGCGATCACGACGGTGATCAGGTCCCGTGGACCCTCACCGGCCAGGATCGGCGGGATGCCGTTGTCGATGCCGAGGTGGACCAGGTACGGCACCGCGAGCCGGGCGCCGTTCTCGACCACGACGATCACGACCAGGATCCAGATCAGCTTGGAGTACGGCCGGAGCAGCTCGCCGAGCAGCTTGCGGGAGTCCTCCTTCAGCCGGACAGTCGTTGCCCTCGACAACTCCCGGTCGCTGTCGTCCTCGAAGACTCCCCGCCAGGACTGCTTCGGAGTCTCCTCCGCGTCCCGCGTTTCATCTTCCGGAGGTGTCTGCTGGGTCGTCGTCATGCGTGCACCTCCTCTTCCTCTGCTGCGAGCAGTTGCCGGTACGCCGGAACTTCCGCGAGCAACTCGTGATGGGTCCCGACGTGGGTGATCGTGCCGTCCTGGAGCAGCGCTACCTGGTCGGCCAGCATCACGGTCGACGCGCGGTGCGCGACGACGATGCCGGTGGTCTCGGAGAGCACGTTGCGCAGTGCCTCCTCGACCAGGGCTTCGGTGTGCACGTCGAGCGCGGAGAGCGTGTCGTCGAGCACGAGGATGGCCGGCTTGGCGAGCACGGCCCGGGCGAGTGCGAGCCGCTGCCGTTGGCCACCCGACAGTGACATGCCCTGCTCACCGACCCGGGTCTCCAGCCCCCACGGCAGCTCGTTGGCGAACTCGGCCTGCGCCACCTGGAGCGCCTGCTGGACCTCCGCGTCGGTGGCGTCGGGGCGGCCGAGGGTGAGGTTCTCCCGAACGCTCATCGAGAACAGCGTCGGGTCGTCGAAGGCGGACGCGACCGCGGTCCGCAACGACGTCAGGCTCAGATCCCGGATGTCGTGCCCGTCGACGGTGATCCGCCCGGCGGTCACGTCGTACAGGCGGGGAATCAGAGCGGTGAGGGTGGTCTTGCCGGATCCGGTCGCGCCGACCAGGGCGAGCGTCGTACCGGGGGTGAGATCGAGGTTGATGTCGTGCAGGATCTCGGGGGAGTCGGGCGAGAACCGGAACCCGACGTGCTCGAAGCGCAGGTGACCGCGGGAGTTCACCAGCTCCTCCGGGCCGGACTGGATCACCGAGTGGGTGTCCAGGATCTCGCTGATCCGGTCCGCCGCCGTCATCGCCTCCTGGGCCATCGCGAGGATGCCGCCGAGCGACGTCACCGGCCAGATCAGCGACAGCATCAGCGTGATGAACGCGACCAGGGTGCCGAGCGTGATCGCCTCCCGGCCCACCGCGAGCGCGCCGAGCAGCAGCACGATCACCAGGGTCAGGTTCGGGATCACGCCGAGGAAGCTCCAGAACCGCGAAGCGAGCCGGACCTTCTGGACTTCGGTGTGGTAGAGCGTGATCGCCTCGTCGTCGAACTGTCCCTGGACGTGTCCACGCCGGCCGAACGCCTTGATCACCCGGAAGCCGAGCGCCGACTCCTCGATCCGGGTGGCCAGGTCGCCCTGCTGGTCCTGGACCTTGCGGGAGATCAGCAAGTACTTGCGCTCGAACTTCAAAGACACCACGATGATCGGCACTGCGGCCACCAGCACGACCACTCCGAGCGGCCAGTACAGCTGGAGCAGCAGGATAGTGACGACGACCAGTTGCAGGATGTTCATCACCAGGAACAGCAGACCGAAGCCCATGAAGCGGCGGATCGTGGACAGGTCGGTGGTGACCCGGGACAGCAGTTGACCACTCTGCCACCGGGTGTGGAACTCCATCGGCAGCGACTGCAGCCGAACGTACAGATCGTGCCGGAGGGACGCCTCGAGGTCGCTGACGGCACGGGACTGGGCCCACCGGCGGGCCCAGACCAGCAGGACCTCGGCGATGCTCAGTCCGAGGGCCAGCAGGGCCAGTGGGACCAGCATGCTGAGCTCACGACGGGTGACCGGCCCGTCGATGATGGCCCGGGTGACCAGGGGAACGGTAAGGCTGACGGCGACGCCCAGCATGGCGGTGACGAACATGACCGCCAGGCGCCAGCGGTGTGGCCGGAGATAGGGACGGAGCCGCCAGAGGTTGCGGCTGCGTTCGGGGGCTCGGGTGGTAGGGGATGCAATCGACGGCGCTTGGGCAGGGTGCTCTGAGGGCATCTGGACGGGCGCACTTCCCATCATGCTCGGTTCAAGGGGTATCGCGACCTGAAACAGGCGCACTTTCCAGTATCGCTCAGTAGGTAAGCGCTTGTCCCCCGATTTCCATTCCCCGTCGATGAATAACCACTGGTTGCAATAAGCGGGCCCGGGGCCACGCGGTGACCCCGGTCACAGCTATCGCGTTTCGTAATCAGTGCTTGGCCATCGATCGTTGGTCAGCTGGCCACTGGGGTCTCGGCCGGGAGGGATCGGCAGGTGCGGAGGGGTGAGAAGAAGGCGATCAGGACGCCGGCGAGCATGCCGGCGGTGGCCAGGAGCAAGGTGGGGCGGATGCCGATGGCGGTGGCGAGGAAGCCGGAACCGGCGGCGCCGACGGCTTGACCGCCGATGACCAGAGTGCGCCAGCTGGCGGTGACCTGGCCGAGGAGGTGAGGCGGCGCGGCCGCCTGGCGCAGGGTGCGCTGGGGGACGCCGAACAGGGACATGCCGAGGCCGGCGAAGACCTGACCGAGCAGAATCATCGGAGTGCGGCCGGTGAACAGCGCCACGCCGGTGAGCGAGGCGAGGAAGGCACCGGACAGATACGCGCGGCCGATGCCCACCCGGCGGCACCATGGCGTGGCTACGAAGGTCCCGAGCACCGCGGCGACGCCGAAGGTCGTCAGCTGGACACCGACGAACGACGGCGACCGGTGCAGCTCGCGGATGAGATAGAGCACGATCAGCGGCCCCTGGACCGCACCGGCCATCGATGCCACGGTCGCCGAACTGATGAGCGGTGCCAGGATCCGGTTGCCGAAGAGCACCCGCAGTCCAGCTGACAGCCGCACCTCGGACCGGTCCGGCGCGGGCGCCCGGGCCGGCTCCCGGATCAGGTACGACGCCACCGCCGACACGACGTACGACGCCGTATCGACGATGATCGCGAACGGTGCGCTCAGCACCTGCACCAGGAACCCGGCCACGGACGGACCGGCCGTCGAGGCCAGGTTGAAGTTCAGCAGGGCCGCACTGTTCGCCCGCATGAGGTCCTCGCGTGGCACGAGCGACGGGATCATCGTCTGGGACGCGGTGTCGGACAACAGCGTCAGTACTCCGGTCAGTACGGCGACCACGTAGAGCTGCTCGATCCGCAGGGAGCCCAGCGCCGCGACCGCTGGGACAGAACCGAGTAGAACGAGCCGCCCGAGGTCCGTCCAGATCAGTACCGGTCTGAGCGACCACCTGTCCACCCAGACGCCTGCCAGCAGTCCGAAGACCAGATGCGGCGCGATAGTCAGCGCGGACAGTGCACCCATCTGCACAGCCGAGGCATGCAGCGTGACGACGGCAACGAGTGGCAGGGCGACCGTAGTGATGGCGCTGCCGGAGGCTGACACCAGCTGCCCGATCCATAGCTTGCGGAACTCGCCTCTCACGACCCATGCCATGACCAGTAACCTGTCACTCATCAGAGTCAGGCGACTACGGTTGTTCACCCGCAGCAGAGCGTGTTCACTGCACGCGAAACACGGGACCCCTTGCAGTAAAGGGCAGCGACGCCCTGGCCGGGATCAGCCAAGCGTGCTCCCGCCGTACCCGGACAACGTCGCAGTGCCCGTCGGTGATGAGCAGGATCGGTCCGTCCACCGGGAAGTCGTCTGCACGCTCAAGTAGGTCCACACCGGGCTGCAGCACGGTCCCACCGCGACCGCGTAGCTGCACGCGTCCCGCGATGTCGTCCACCGGCACGTAACCGGCGTCGTACGCCACCGCGTCGCAGTACACGACCCGCGCGGCCGGTACGTCGCGAGCCCGCGAGTACGACGCTATGGCGCCGAGCGCCTTGCCCAGCAGTTCTCGGTCCATCGATCCGGAGGTGTCCAGGACCACGCCGTACGTCGGGAGCCGGTCCACCTCGACCGGCCGGATCCACCCTGGCCGCGGGATGTCCGGCGTACCGGACTGGCGTCGGGACGCGCGCGCGTACGTGCGGATCTTGGAAACGGCCGGAACGTGCTCTTCGAACCAGCGGGCCAGTTGTGCGTCCCAAGCGAGCGGTGGGTGGTCCAGCGCGCGGATCTCCTCGACCAGACCCGCAGGCAGAGTGCCGCGAGCAGAGTCGTGGTAGGCCAGCCCGGTGCTCAGTGCACGTCGGTAGATGTCGTCCAGCCCGGCAGCACGCGCTGCTTCCCCCGCATGCGGCAGCGGATGCCCGAGCACGTCGCCCAGACCGACGCCCCGCAGTGTCGCCAGCTTGCGGTAGCGGCGGAGGTCTGTGGTGGTGCGGTCGTACACGGTCTCGACGGACATGCCCTTCAGTGCCGGATCGTGCAGCGCGCCGTCGGGCATGGCGCCGACGCCCATCTCGAGCAGCCAGCCGTTGATGACCAGGTCGGCTGCGACGTTCCACAGGTACGGGTCGCGGCCGCCGACGCGCTCGCCGTGGCGCAGAGCGGCGTGCAGCATCTCGTGGGCCATCACGAACCGCCACTCGTTCTGCGTCATCCCGACCAGTGGGTTGACGTAGATCTCGCCGACCGTTGCGTTGACGGCGGCGACCTGGATATCCCAGCCACGGGCCAGCTCTGCCTCGGCAACGATCTTCATGCTGGACGCGATGGCGCCGAGCAGCGGGTAGGACGAGACGAACCAGGCGAGGGCCAGGTCCCACTTGTCCTGGCTGCGGTGCGGATCCGTCAGCCTCGTCCGCGCTCCGCCCGCGACGTCCACCGCGGCGGCCGCCGCCGCAGACAGTCCGGCTGCGAACAGTTCGCCCCACTTCGGTGGATCGCCGTATCCGTTCCAGCGCTGCTGCAGTACGTCGGACTGTCCGCCGGCGACTCCGAGACCGGCGTACTCGGGCGGGATGCCTTCGCGCCGCCACAGCCGGGCGAGCGCCTCCTCATCCGTGGCGGGGAAGCTCGGCGGTAGCTGAACGACCGGTGTGCCGAGCTTGAGCGAGTGCAGGTAGCGGTTGACGGCCACGTCGCACGCGGCGCTAGCGGCCGGGTCCGGTGCCGGGCGGTCGCGGTCGGCGTGGCCGAGGCCGAGGTGGATGAGCAGGTGCGCGAAGACCCACGTCCATTCCTCGGCTGACGCCTTCCGGCTCGGGTGGCTGACGATCTCGCCGTTGGAGTCGATCGTGGCCCAGGCGTCCGGCGGGCAGTCGTCACTGCGGCGGACGGCCGCGTGCCAGGCGGTCATCGGTGCGAACAGTGGGTGCTTGGAGACTGTCTGCCAGCCGAGTTGGATCGCCTCCAACGCCGGGTCCTTGCCGGCCTTCCGGCGCTTAGGCACGGGCCGCGACCAGGCGGGGGAGGTCGCGGCTGACCTCGACCAGGAACCAGGTCGGCAGCACCGGGCGGCCGTCGTCGTCCGCGGCGATCACCAGCTGCGCTACCTCGAGCGAGATCTCGGCGAGCTCGACCAGCAGCGCCTTGCCACGGTGTGCGAGCTGCCGTGCCGCCGGACTCGCCGATGCCTTGTCCGCGGCCAGTTCCTTCACCAGTCGGGCCCGGAAGGTCTCGGCCAGGAAGTAGAGCAGGTCGCGGTCCTCCGGAGCGGCCGGCCAGCCGGTCTCGCCTTTCAGCACGGCGTCCAGCCCGAAGGCGTTCCGGACCGTCTTCACGTACGCGCGGAACGCGGAGGCGTGCGCGGCGGACAAGGTGCCGAAGGCAAGTACTCGCAGGGTCTCGTCGGACACGTTGTCGCCGTACGAGTGCAGCGCGTCCGAGAGCATGTGCCAGCTCCGCGGGGTCGAGAACGGCTCCTCGGTCTTCGGCGGTGCGGTCCAGAGGTGGTCCGGGCGGTTGCGCAGATAGTCGAGTACCCACGGGTGGATCCCCGCCGTACCGGCCCAGCGCAGCCAGTCCGTCGCGGACGCGCGGAGGTGGACGTGTACGAGGCGGTTGACCAGTGCGCTGGCCATCGGCCGGGCCAGTGCGTTGTCGGTGGCGCGGTTGCCGGCCCCGATGACGACGGACCCCTCGGGCAGCTCGTACTCACCGATCCGGCGGTCCAGGATGAGTGAGTAGAACGCTTTCTGCACTTCGGCGGACGATGCGTTCAGCTCGTCCAGGAAGAGGCAGTACGGCTCGTCCCGCGCGATCGCCACGGGCGGTGCGAACCGGCTGCGCCCGTCCACGATCTGCGGTACGCCGATCAGGTCCTCCGGCGCGAGCTGGGTCCCCAGGAGGGTCACACAGTCCAGACCGAGTGACTCCGCGAACGCCCGTACCAGACTGCTCTTCCCGATCCCCGGCGCTCCCCACAGGAAGACCGGGCGCACCACTGCGACGTGCAGGAGCACTTCGGGCAGTTCCGCCGCCGATACCGTGATCCCCGCCTGCATCCGTTCCTTTCCGTTTGGTCAGCCCTTCAGGATCCTCTTCGGCCCAGGGCGTGTCACATGGTTTTCGGGCCTGGCTTCCGTTACTGGTGGTTACTGGCTAGGGTGCGGCCCGGTGTACTAGGCGAACTGGGGGGTTCTTGTGGTGGGGTTTCGGGTGAAGGTGGCTGCGGTCGCGTGCGCCGTCGTACTGGTTCCGTTGGCGGCGAGTCAGGTGATGGCAGCCGATCCGCCTGCGCACCTGGGGGAGGGGGCGCTCGTCCCGGGGCACACCGCGGCCGACGTGGGGATGTCAGGGACACGCGTGGTCGTGTCGGACCCGCAGGACCACACCGTCTACGAGACGAGCAACAACGGTACGACCTGGACCGCATCCGGTGGAACCAACGACACCAAACCGCTGCAGGTGGAGGGGCCATCGCTGCTCACCTTCGCGGGCACTACGGCGAAGGTCGGCGGGCTGACGTTCCCCGCGGCCGATGAGGTCGTGCTGGGCAAGGGCGGCAAGCTGGTGTCCCACCGTGCCCCGAACGCTGCCACGGCCGAGGTGTACGACGTGGCGAGTAAGACCAAGCTGGCGGACTACGCACCGCCGTTCGCGATGGCCGACAGCACGGTCTGGAAGGTGACCGAGCCTGGTCATCTGGATGGGAAGGACCTGACCACTGGTGTGGTGAAGACCGTCCTGGTCGCGAGTGCGTGCACCGTCGGTCCGGATCGCGCCAACGGTCGCTGGGCGCTGCTGAGCGGCTGCAACCAGGTGGTCGACGTGAAGGGTCCGGAGGCTCCGCGGGACCTGACCGTGGCGGCGGATGCTCAGCTGGGTAACGGCTTCACTGTGCAGGCATCCGGCTCTGACTTGCTGGTGACTGACCTCAACGACCGGGCGCTCGGTCAGCGCCGCTATGGCCCGATCCGCACCGCGCCCGCCGGCTTCCGTACTGACGGGTCTGGCGCCGCCAAGATCGCGTACGCCGATCCCGACAGCAAACCGCGTGTGATCAGCCTGAGCTGGCTCACGGCGGACCCGCAGCAGCGTCCTGACACTGTGGCGCCGGTGCTGACCAGTGCGTCGGCGGGTGCGCGCATCCGGGACAACACGAGCCTGTCGTTCGAGTGGGCCTTCACCGACCCACAGGACCCGAACTCGCCAGCCACCGGCGTCGACTCGTCCGATCTGCGCATCCAGCAGCGCCCCAACCGGACGTCGCCGTACGGCGCTTGGAACCAGGTGCCGTCGTGGCAGGGGCTCAAGACGACGGGTGCGAGCTACAGCGCACCGATCGGGACCGACACGTGCTGGCAGGTACGGGCGCGTGACTACGCCGGCAACGTGAGCGCGTGGAGTGCGTCGTACTGCAGTGAAGTCGATGGCACTGCGCCGTCGCTGGTGACCTGGCGGATCGGAGACCGGGTGGAGCTCGGTTCGCCGACGTTGGTGCGGTGGACGTACAAGGACGACACGGACGTGGCGTCGTACGACGTCGTCTACAAGGTCGCCGCGCCAGGTGTCGCGCTGGGCAAGTGGATGTACCCGGCGACGTGGCAGAACACGAGGATCACGAGCATCTCCTACGCACCGCGCCTGGGCTGGGACGAGTGCTTCATGGTCCGGTCCCGCGACTACCTCGGGAACCTGTCCGCATGGTCTCCGCAGCTCTGCTCCGTGGCGCCCCAGGACGACCGCGCCCTCACCTCAGCCGGCACCGTCACCCGCTCGACGAGCACTCTGGCCTTCCAAGGCACCACCACGATCCTGAAGGCGAACGGCGCCTACCTCACCAAACCCACCGAGGCAGCCGCCCGCATCGCCTTGGTAGCCATCCACGGCCCCGGCCAAGGGCGCGTCGACGTCTACCACGCCAACATCAAGATCGGCACCGTCAACCTCGCCGCCACCACGACCTCCCGAGTCGTGACCTACCTCCCCATCACCCCCCTCCGCACCGGCCCCGTAAAAATCGTCTCCACCTCCACAGCCCCCGCCACCATCGACGCGATCGCCTTCCTCCGCGTCAACTGAGAGGCCTGCGGGCGCGGGAGGATGGGGGGCGTGCTGATCAGTGGACCTCCGCCTGCTGATGTTGCCGTGCCTGTGCAGATTCGTCGGCTTGGATGCGACCAGTCCGTGGTGCCGGTGTGGCGGAATGGGCTTGGGGGCCTGACCTTTCAGATCGGCAGTGGGCCGTCGCGCAGATTCGCGAAGTGGGCGCCGGCAGGATCTGGGCTCGACCTGACAGCGGAAGTACTGCGGCTGCAATGGGCGACCGAGTTCGCCTCGGTGCCGGTCGTCCTCGACCACGGAGCGGACTCGGATGGAGCCTGGATGGTTACTGCTGGTCTGCCCGGGGATAGCGCCGTCAGCGATCGTTGGAAGGCGGATCCCGCGACGGCGGTCCAAGTACTCGGGCCAAGTCGACCTGGCCAACCTCGGCACCGCTGACCGCTGGGCCGATCTCGCCGTGGCGACGTGGAGCACCGAGTGGAACTACGGTCCCGGCTGGGAAGAAACGGCTCTCATGCTTGATGTGTGGGTGATCTGTCCGCGCCTGGCGCGGACTGGCCGCCGTCGGTCCGCGGGGACGCCACCAGCACAAGGGGTTGCCCGTTCAGTT
>NZ_JBVHFT010000032.1:0-53531 GCF_055562215.1 Kribbella sp. NPDC020701
CACTCGGCTTCCGCAACCTCACCAACTACATCGCCAGATCACTACTCGAAACCGGCGGCTTCAGACCACAACTACACCCTCGATCGTGAAGAGCCTGTAACCCTCGCGCCGCTTGCGGAGGTTCTCGATGGATACCCCGAGTTCGCCCAGACCAAGTGGGCGGCCTGGCGGCGTCGCATCGGTGCCGATCACCTGCCGGAGCAGTTCGTCGAGGTGCTCGAAGGGGTCCTGCGGTTCGCCGATCAACCGCTCCGCGCAGAGGTCAACGAGCTGGCCTGGGCTCCAGACACGCAGAGCTGGCGGCGCTGATCCAGCCTTAGCTGGAACAGATTGCGGGTTTCACGGTCCCGGGGAGTAGTTGGCGGTTGGGCGCGGTCAACCTGACCGTTCTCAGCGCCAAGTTCTGATTTCAGGAATCCTCGAAGGTCAGGTCCTCGATGGTTAGTTCGCGGCCGTTCCAGGTGAAGCGGGCGGTGGTGACGGCGTCGTCGCCGTCGGCGGCGGTGACAAGCTGATGGATGCCGATACCCGGTAGCTCGGCATAGGTGCACCATTCGTGGTCGGAGGTCAGTAAGAGATCCAGGTCCAGGGCAGCGAGGAGCGCGAACACCTGTCCACGGTTGGCGCTGTCGACGCCCACGAACACCTCGTCGAGCAGAATCACGCGCGGCGCATCGGGGATGGATTGGTAGTGCGCGGCGACAACGGCGAACAGCGGTAGGTGGAGTGCGATTGCCTTCTCGCCGCCAGACAGCGCGCCGTGAAGTTTCCTGGTCAATGGCTGCCAGCCGTCTCCCTTGCCGCGATCGACCTTGACGACGAAGTGGTGCCAGGCGGTGTAGTCGAACACTTGGGCGAGTTGCTCTGCCCAGGACGTGGCGGTGTCGTCAACTCTGGCCTGCTCGACGCGGTCCCGTAGGAACCTGTGCAGCGATTCGCGGTCGTCCTCGGATAGCTGCGCGGGATCCTTGAGGAGCAGGTCGCGTGCAGACTTCGTGCTGGGCGACAGCTCTGGCGCGAGCTGCCAGACCAGCTGTACGGCGACCTTCGACGCGGTACGGACCTGTGCGAGCCGGGTGTTCATCTGGTCGACGAGGTCGTTCGCTTGCCGGATCCGGTTCGCGAGATGGCGCCGAGTATCACCGGTGAGAGTTCGGTCGAACAGAGCCCGCTCCTGATCGGTGATCTCTTGGCGACTTTGCTCGGCGTCGCTGCGCAGGATACGCAGCAGTTCGACTGCGCCGACCCGCAGACCGTCGACGACTGCCGTGAAGACCTGCACGTCTTCGTCCGTCTCCATGTCGAGATCGGCTCGTGAACGCAGGGATTCGCGGCATTCGTGCACCTTCTCCGACAACCGCTGGAGCGCGTCGGCGAGGTGGCTCGGGCCGTGCGGAACGAGCGGCCACGCTGCCGCGACCTGGCGAGCCGCGTCCAGCGCAGCTCGGATGCCGTCGGAGCCAGCGAGAAGTTCCTCGAAGCCGGCCAGGTTCGGCAGATTGCTGTCCGCGGGAAAGGTCCCGATGGCGACATGACGGAACCGTGTGGCCGCAGCGTCCCTCACGTTCATTGCGTGCTCGTGATCGGCTGTCGCTGTCTCGAGACGAGCCCCGAGCTCGCCGATCGCTTCTGCAAGCTTGTTCTTCTGGCCGAGCGCGCGTTTCTCCGCCTTCTCCAGTTCTCTGCGCAGACTGCGCAGATCCGTGATCTGATCGAGGATCTCCCGATAGTCCTGTCCGATGCTGCTCTCGATGGTCGCAAGCCGCACTGCCAGCTCCTCGTGGGCGGCGACCGCTTCGGCTGCCTCTTCAGCGCGTTCTATGGCGTTCTTCTCGGAGCGCTCAGCCTGCGTACGGAGATCGTCGGCCCTCCGTCGGGCCGCCGCGAGCTCCACCCACCCGTCAAGCCACGTCTCCGCAAGCTCAGCGAACGAACGTAATGCCTGTTGCACGTTTCCAAGTGCTGATCGCTGAATGGGCAGCCCTGCTTCTGCGGCGAGCGATGTCAGTGAACGTAGAGCGGCGGCAACCTCGCCTTCGCGTCTTGTGACGGTGTTCAGTTGGCGCCCAACCATCTCCTCGGCGGAGCTCGCCTTGATCTCTTCACGGGCCAGTGCTGCCGTGGTCTTGTCGACCTTGTCGTACGCCGGTCTCGACGACAGCTCCGCGTTGAGTACTTCAAGGCGCAGACCCAGCGCGTCCAGCTCCGACTTCCGCTCGCGGACCTGATTGGTGAGTTGCCTGAGTTCTTCCTGAATCTCCGCGGCTCGCCGCTCGCGAGCCTGCCGCCGGGCGGTGGCGCCGATGTGGGCGGCAGCCTCCTTCTCCCAGCTGCCGGTCAGCGCACCCACTCGCCACGTTCCGTCGAGGCCGATTGCGACCTCGGCTCCGGACGGCAGCTCGTCGTCGACAGCAACGACAGACAACAACCGCCGTACGACGTCCTCGTGCACGAGGGCATCTGGCTCAGGCGTCAGCACATCCACCAATGACCGGCCGGCCACGCGCGGCAGCCCCGCCGGATCCGCAAACGCGTCGTGGCCGTCGACCTGCCATACGTCACCTGCCGGGGTCACCCAGGCGTCGAGGAGCCCAGAGGCCTGGAGCGCAGCTTCAACCAGTGGTCGAGTGTTCACGGCGACGGCGGCATTGAAGTCGACCAACTGCCAGAGCGGCGCTCCTTGCATCACGGAGCGATCCGCAGTTCGGTACGGCGGCGCTGACGGCGGCAGGTCGCCGCTTTCAAGCCCCTCAAGCTCTTCCGTTAGCGCGTCCCGGGTGGCATCGAGTGTCTCGATCGCTGCGTGCAGAGTTGTCTGGCGCACAGTGATGTCCGACCTGACAGCGGCGGCAGTCGCATCGACGATCGTACGCAGTTCGGTGTCGGACTCGACGTGCTCGGCGAGTGCGGCGGGATCCGTGAAGACCAACTCGCGGCAGCTCTGTGCCCATTGGAAGAGACTTGACGCAAGTTCTGCGAGTTCCCGTTCATGTTCCCGGGATGCGGCAGTGACGGCTTGCCGGGCTTGCTCGAGTTCCTCGCGCGCTTGCTCCAGCTCCTGCTCGGCGTCTTGCCTCCGTTCTACGGCCCGCTCGTGCGAGCCGATGGCGGAACTGATCCTCCCGATCTGTTCCTCCCGAGCGCGAACAGTTGCGCTGAGCAACCTCTTTGTCTCGTTCCGGTCGACCACTCGTTGGGTGAGCACCTCGTCGGCGATCGCGGTCAGCTCGACGCGTACTGCGGCTTGCCGCAGCTCGGCGGCGTGTCTGTGCACGATCCTTTCCGCCAACTGGATGTCCTGCTCGGCACCTTGCAACAGCTCCGCATCGTATCCAGCCTGCTCGGCCTCACGGGTCGCGAGGGTTCCCGCCCGATCAGCGGCGCCCTTCGCGTTTGCGGTCCGCTGCCGCAGCTCGTCCATATCGCGCCCGTCGCGATACGTATCAGAGCTGGTTAGACCGTCCAGCCGAGCAGCAGTATGGCGCTTCTGGCGGTCGAGCTCGCCCAGTTCGGTATCGAGTTCTCCATCACGGTCGACGGTGCGCTGATGCTGCTCCGCAGTTTCCGTCGCCCGATTGCTCTGCTTTTGAAGCTCTGAGGTCGCCGTGACCAACGTTCCGGCGGCAGCCCGCAGAACCCGCTGTGCGTAGGCACTCTGTCGACGGGCGAGTCCGCGCGCCGCCTCGACCTCGGTCTCCAACGTCTCCAACCGCTCGCGTTGGGCATCCAGTCGCTCGAAGCCCTCTGCGAGGTCTGAGATCTCCTGTGGATCTAGCGGCGGCAACGCGCGCGACAGCAAGGTCGACAGCAACGCAGGATCGAGTCGCTGGGACAGCTTCGGCGTGCGCAACTGCAACAGGGCCATGATCAGCGCGTCGTACCGCTGCTCGTTCAGGCCGGGGAATAGGGTTGTGCGGACGGCCGATCGATACGCGGTGGCGCTGTCGTGAACCGTGCCGTGCTCGCCGAGTCGCTCGCTCAAGGCACCGCGCGTCAGCGGCATACCGAGCTCGTTCACAAGGCTGAGACCGCCAGGCTCGATCTTCAGGTCTGTAATGAAGTAATCAGCGTGCACCGTGGTCGTGTGCGAACTCGCCTGCAGGCGAGCGCCGCAGGTGAACCAGCTGTCGGGTCTGGACTGCTTGGCGAACTCGAGCCAGACATAACCGACCCGCGTGGTCCCTGATGCGCCCTCGCCCATAAGGTTCCAGTGCATGGACCGCTCGCCGGTGCCGAACGTCGAAAGCCTGCTCGCGCGCAGGTTCGCGTCGAAGAGGAACGGCAGCAGCAGTTCAAGGGCCTTCGACTTGCCGCTGCCGTTCGGGCCGCGCAACAGCAGTCGGCCGTCGTGGAACGTGAAGACCTCGTCGTAGTACCGCCAGACGTTGAGGATGCCTGCTCGACTGGGTATCCAGCGGTCGTCGTGAGGTTCGGATACGTGCGGTGGATGAAGCTGCGTGACTGTCATGACTCCACCTCCCGGCTCTTCTCGTTGTCGGTGCGCGGAGATTGCACTGCGTACCGGCCGGCAGCCGGCAGGGGCGTCACGATGCCGTCGGCGACGTGGACCAGTCCGAACCTGGTCAAGAATGCGAGAGCCTCGCGGGTCAGCCTGTGCGGTCCGTCCACGTCCTGGAAGGCCTTGGCCCACGATGGATGTTGCTGCAACACCCGGCCGACGACGAGCCGGAGCTGCTCGGTGGTGGTTGGGTCTGTGAGGCTCTCAAGGAGTACGAGCGCTGCGACGTTCGCCGTACTGACGTCGTCGGGGAACCGTGAGTCCGTCGCCAACCCGTCCGGATCGACCAGGAGGACCCCTTCGGCTCGCTCCTCGAGAACGAACCCGGCCTGTTCCGCGGCGCGGCGCAGCAGTTGACGCCCGGTGGGTGACGTGATGTAGGCGTGCTCGCCCGGAGAGAGGTCTGCGAAGTACACGACCGGGTCGTCGACCAGACGTCGGAAGACGGTGTGACGAAGCCAGAGGTTTTGTTGGGTGGGGGAGAGCTCCGGAGTCTCGGCAGTTGCGTCCGCTGCAGGACCGTAGCGGCGCTCTCGAGTGATGCCGGTGAGGAGCTCCTCGAACCGTTGCGGTACCTCCTCGATGGGTATCGCGAGCGTGGAGGGACCGACTGGGGTGGCCAAGAGCCGGATCAGCAGGGTCGTGTTGACCTGGTAGAGGACCTTCGCGGACTCGCTCTCGACGTAAGCCTCCGTGCTGCCGTCGACCACATCGATCCCGCCGCAGCTCTCGAGCAGCCGGAGAACGTCGACGAAGGCCCGTCGCTCGGTGTGGCTGGCGGTGTCGAGTGTCGGGACGACGTCGTCGACCGCGGTCGCCTGCCGCACTCGCTCCGCGAGCTGTCCGATGGTCGTCACCGGCACGGTCAGGAGTTCCGCGACGACGATGCACAGGATGGCGTACCGGCGGCGGTCGAACGGTGCCCGGCCCGATCGCAGCCGGCGTGCCGGTCGGCTCGCATCCGTCGATGACCGAACCTTGACCAGTCGGGCATACCCCAGCCGCGGTTCGACCCGCACGGCCCATCCGCAGTAGTAGTCGAACCACTTGCGGATCGGATCCTGCCGACGCCGGATCAGGTCGAAGATGTCCGGAGCGCCCAGTTGGGTGACAAGGGGAACGCCGAGCAATCCACGGATCGCCCGCGACACCTCGTCGCGTTCGGCCAGCGCGAGCTGGTTGGCGAGTTGACTCATTCGGGGTTCACCGCCTGTCGACGTGATCGAGCCTGGGCCGCTTTGATCTCCACGACGTAGTCGGGCCCACGGAAGACGCCGCGCGGTGTTCGCAGGGAGGTGATGGCGTCGTCCGACGGCTGCCACAGCATGATGTCGACGCGGCCGTCCGAGGTGGTCGCATGCCGGTGCCCACCGCGTCCGGGAGCACTCGTCAATGCCTGGCCGAGCAGCTCGAGCAGCCGCTCGAAGAGCTGGTGATCGAGGTTGGCAAATCCCGAGAGCCGGATCGGGCCGCCGGTGTCCAGGTGGTCCCAGGCCGCCTCGAGTTCGGCGCGTTCGTCAGCGGCTCGCTCCGCGCGGGCAGCCTTGAGCGCCGCGACGTCGCGGATGCGCCCGGTACGGCTGAATCGCTCGACTCGCCCGGACGATCGCAGCAATGGCGAGACCGCCACGGGTGGGGCTTCCCACCACGACACCGAGGATGCGACGAGCTCCGGGTCGTCAACCGCGAGATGGGCGTGCCTGGCGGAGGTCAGACCGAAAGAGGTTGCCCACAGTCGGTGCAGGTCGTCCTGAGCCGGCACCGCCGTGAACCAGCGTGCGAGCTCACGGAAGTCCGCGACGGCACTGCTTGCCCGGCGTTTCGTCTCGTTGATCCGGTCGAGAACCTGCAGCAGCGTCACGATCGCCTTGCGTCCTACCGCATGCAACTGCTCGACCCGAGGCGGCGTCGTCTCCGAACCTACGAACCAGGCCAGCAGGCCATCCCACCGCGCCTGGCGACGTTCGAGCCAGGCAGGTCCCGGGTCGGCGTCCGTGAGTCGCGGCAGCTCGGCACCGATCAGCGCACGGCGCTGCATCCAGGCGACGCCGCGATCCAGAACTGCCTCGATGCGGCTGCGGATCACGTGCGAGCGATGATCAAGGTTGGTGAGGAACTCCTCCAGGTAGGCCACGGTCGAGACCTTGACGTCGTGGAAGGTCGCCAGGTCGACACCCTCCACGCGCAGCAGTCGCTGAAGCTCTCCGTTGAACTGCTTGGTGTTGGCGCGCAAGGCCTCCAGATGCCCTTCAAGCTCCATCAGTGCAGTGAACACCCGGCGATCGGATCCGCCGTCGAGCTCGACGACGAGATCGGCCAACCGATCTCCGATCGCATCGAGTACCGCCGTCTGCAAGGCCCCGGTGGACGCCAGCACGCTCATCGCGTGGGTGACGCCGGCGAATGCGGCCTCGCCTCGCCGGCTGAGCGAGTAGCGGACGTTGTTGCGCTCGTACTCCAAGGCAGTGCGGTAGTTCTCCCCGTGGTCCTGGATGAAATCCACCAGATGCCAGGCGCGCAATTGGCGGAGGGCGTCCACGAGTTGGTCGTCGGATAGCGTAACGACCCATCCGATAGATCGCATCCATGCGCTCAGGTCGTCGAGCCCGAGGGCGGTATCGAGTCGCTCGTTAGCCTCCGCGAAGGCGTGCAGAATCGCAATGTACTGGTCGGCGCGCTCGCCACTCGTGAAGCGGAACAGCTCAGGCGGGATCCGGATCGGGTCCACAACCGCCTCCGTCCTCGAGCTTGCGACCAGCGACCCATGTCACGCTAGAGGAGGCCGCCGACACTTTGTGCGGCCAGCGTGTCGAGCAGCCGGCCGGCCACGCGTTCCTCCGGAACCGTGACGCCGCGCCGGGACAGTTCTGCACCGAGCTCGTCGTCCCAGGGAACCGGCGTGATGCGTCCGGCTGGCGGACCAGGGGCGCCCGCCTCGCGCGTGTAATCAGCAGCGGTCAGGTGCCACGGCACAGCCCCGACTCTTGCGACCACCGACGAAGCGATGCGCAGGCCCTCGCCGTCGAAGTCGCCGTGGTAGTGGATCGTGGTGTCCGCGTCTCGCAGCTGCTCTAGCAGCAGAACTCCGGCGCTGCTCGGCCAGCCCGACGTACAAACCATCGGCGGGCAGGACGGACCGAAGCGCTTGAGGGCCAACGCCACGACGCTCGGGTTCTCGAACGTCCAGACGGCGGGTGGCAGTCCGGACTTCAGCGGTCGGCGTCGTAGTTGGCGCAGTGTCACCGCAGAGGCGTCGCCCGCGTCCGCGCAGATTCGCAGAATCGTCTCCAACGGGCCATCGCCCGGCGGCCGGAGGCCGGCGACCAGGACCGTGGACGACAGTTCGTCGTCCGAGACGCCAGCCCGCTTCCACAGCTCCCTCCGTCCAGCCATGTCGTCCGGCCACGGAACATCGAAGATCGCAGCCAACGCCCTCAGGACCAGCCCAGCCCGACGCGAGCCCTCATCCAAGCCATGAGGATCACTCAAGACAGTGTCGGCGAACACGGGCAGCGGGAGGCCGGTCGCGGGCAGCGCCTGCAGGACATCAAGGACCTTGTGCAGCTCAGCTCGCGTCGCGTCCACCGAGCTGTTCATCAGACCGCTACGCCGTACCACCGTCGCCCATGGCTTCAGCGCAGGCTGAGCCTCGACCACGGGATGCGTCGCCAGCCAGTCCCACAGGTCCGACTTACGCTCCTTGTCCAGACGTACCTCCTCTGCACGGTTACCCAAGGGGCCTACCTGTGCCGTGATGAAATCGCGGATGTTGCCACCCACGGCCCGTTCCAGCGCGGCAAGCGAGATGGTCGGCTGGCGCGTGGGCAGCCGGTCGCGCCCAAGCAGATCGGCCAGTGCCTCGCGCTGTTCGTCGGTCAGCGGGCCAACGCGGACCTGACTCACCGGCTTCCCGGTCGACAGCCGTTTGTGTACAGCGTGCCAGACCGGCGTGAGTCCCGGAGAAAAGGCGCGAGGCGAATCCACAGCTCGCGACGATACCTGCCAGGTGAATGGATCGACGGAGCTGGCATCAACTGTCCAGAGCTGCTTGGTGGCGTGCGAGAGCCACATACGAGTTCACGATCGCGACCTTGAAGGGTGTTTCAATTGCGGTCGGGTTGAGGGGGACTGCGGTGCCGAACTCCACACTCCTGCACGCGCCGCCGGACCGACCGGCACCATGGCGTGGCCGGGCATCGCTGCAAGGCACGCGCTGAGAGCCTGCGGACTGAACTGGGCCGGCGCGTCGACCTCGCCTTCGATCGGTGCGGCGCACGCACGCCCTGATCCGTGACTGCTCCGTCGGTGACTGATGAGCGACAGTCATCGGTGGACACTGATGAGCAGCAAGGCCCAGGTCAGGGTCCACCCTGATGGATCCTGCTGGTGACAGCGGTCAGCACCGTAGCGATCCTCGACGTCCTGGATGGTGCAGCGCGGCACACTTGTCGTCATGCGAGGTCGGGGTCGTCGAAGGCGTGTTCGAGGGCTTGGGCGGCGGCGGGGTTGGCGGGTTGGCGGTGTAGGTAGGTGTCTTGGGTGATGGAGACTCGTGCGTGGCCGAGTTGGTCGGCGATTTGGCGGGCGGTGTGGCCGGCTTGGTCGAGGGCGGTGGCGGTGGTTTTGCGGAGGGTGTGGGATCTGATCCAGGCGAGTTTGTCGGATTCGGCGGGTTGGGTGGCGTCGGTGAGTTGGGCGAGCAGGTCGGGGCGGCGGTCGAGGTCGATGCCGTAGGTCTTGGCGAGCCTGGAGACGAGTCGATGGTTGGGTTTGATGCGGCCGGTTTCGATGAGTTCGAGTCTGGTTTGGGGCCACCCCAGGGTCTGTGCGACTTGCTTGCGGCTGAGGCCGGCTTGGCGCCGGAGGCCGCGGAGGGTTCGGCCGAGTTCGTGCCGCGCGGTACTGCCGACGGGGGAGAGGGCGGTGCGGAGGCAGCGACGGGCGTTGGAGGGGTCGCGGTAGCCGCCGGTCGTGTCGGGGAAGACAGGGTCGTCGGGGCGAGTGCCGGTGGTGCGGCGGCCGCGGAGCATGGCGGTAGCCCAGTTGGGGAGGGTGAGGGTGCGTTCGCCGGTTCTGGATTTGGTGGTCTTGCGGATCAGGCCTTCGCCGGGTGGCCGGGCGATGGTGTGGGTGATTTCGACGGTGCCGGGTCCGAGGTCGACTTGGTTCCAGAGGACGGCGAGGGCTTCGCCGATGCGGACGCCGGTGCAGAGCATGAATGTGACGAGGTCGGGGAGGTCAGCCGCGACGGCGTGTTCATCGGCGGTCAGGTTCCTGTGCAGGAGGGTGACTTCCCTGGCAGTGAGTGCTCGGGGTGGGTGTTTGGGTTTGGCTTCGATGGTGTCGACCTCGCGGGCGGGGTTGACGGTGGTGGCGCCGTAGCGGACGGCGAGTTTCATGGCGCCGGAGATGACGGCGCGGCAGGTTCTGGCCGTGGGGGCGCCGGCGTGGTGCTTGATGGTGGTGAGGATGGTGTCGAGGCGTTGGGTGGTGGCTTCGGCGATGTGGAGTTCGCCGATGGCGGGACGGAGATGGTTGTTGAGGGCGCGCCGGTAGGTGGCGAGTGAGGTGGGTGAGCGTGTGCCGTCGGCGACCAGTTCTTCGAACTTTCGTTCCCAGAGGTCGAGGAGGTGGTTGATCTTGTGTGCCGCGGTGAGGTCGCCGGAGTGGTTGGTTTTGGCGCGGTTCTGGAGTTTGGTGAGCAGCGCGGTTCGGGCGGCGGTTTTGGTGGTTCCGGTGGCGGTGACGGCGCGGACTTTGCCGTCGTGGTCGCGGAACTTGGCGTGGGCCAGGTACTTGGCGGGTTTGCCGTTCTTGGTGGTCTTCGTGGTCCTGGTGGAGATCTCTCCCCAGGTTCCGATGGGCAGCGGTGGCCTCGGCACGTGTCTCCTCCAACCGGTGTGAGTGTCACCTGTTCAACGCTCGGCCGGTGCGGAGGATCGGCGAGGCAGGTACGCCGCGAGCCGATGTGACGCACAGTCACTATCGGTTGAAGGTCGCAGGGTCGGGTCAGCTGGAGGGATGCGTGGCTGAAAGGGTCGAATAAGAGGTGACCTGCGGGCATGAAGAAATCCAGGCCACCGTCGTGACCTGGGCTTTGGTGCGCCGCCAGGGACTCGAACCCCGAACCCGCTGATTCCCGCCGAAGCCGTCGGCACCGTTCTCGTTGCTAATCGACCTTGCCCCGACCTTGGCAAACGCCCCATCGGGACCCAGTTTGTAGAGCGCGGCCGTGCTCGTCGCTACCCATCCAATTGGATGGGGAAAACCGTGGCCTGGTGGCCGTCGAGCCTCGCGGTGATGGAGCGCCTGATCCGGCAAACTCTGTGCATGAACGTGGCGGAGGGCTGGGCCCTGGCGAACGAGACTCTCCAGGCAGTCAAGTGGCCTGTCGTCGTGACTGTGGCAGTACTTGGCTTCCGGCGGCAGATCGGTGATCGGATCCGCAATCTGCTCCGCCTGAAGGGGTCTTTCGGCGAAGCTGAATTCAATCCGTCGGACGAGGCGAGGGAACTGACAGCCCAGTTGAGCGGGGTCGAGAAGGTGATCGACGCGTCGCTGGTGGCGCAGGCCATCACCGAAGACGTTGAACCACTTCCTCTCGATGGCCATCCAGTGCTGGAGCTTGGACCCGAAATCAAACTTCAGGAAGCGCGGCCGACGTTGCTGGATCTGCGGCAGGACATCGAGGACATCATCCGCGCGTCGTGGAGCTCAGGCTTCGAAGCTGGGAACTCCGGCCACTACAGGTCCGAGCCCGTCCCGGATATTCAGTGGACCGGGACGGTCCCTGAGGTCACCGGTTGGTCCGCAGGCATAGACATCCTGACCGATCAAGGGCGGAAGGCGGCCGGCATGCCGCCGCCCAGGTCGGCGGTGTCCAAGGAGCGTCGCGACGAACTAGTGCGGCTCGAACAGCAGATCGGGGACCTTCGGTCTGAAATCAGGCGAGTCCACCTCCGGCAGATGAAGCTTCCGGCGGGGTCTCCTACGGCAGAGCTGAACAAGCGGATTCTGGATGAGCTTCAGCAGAGCTACGAGGCTCTCCAAACCAAAAGCATCGACCTGCTAGGTGCTCGCGACTGACACCTACGGCGAACCAGTCGACGACGTGTCGCTCCGCTGCCGGGCGGACCAGGAGCTGGGCCCCGTCGACCGTCTGCTTTCAGTTCGACAGCGGTGACCGGGGCGCACAGGTCCACAGTCGGGGGCTAGATCCGCCAATCGGGATCTGTCGGTCGCTGGTGCTGGTTGTTGCGGTCCCGGTTGCGGTCACTCCACACCGTCAGCTTGGGAACAGGAATTGTCAGCCGCAGTCGGCTCAGCCCTATAGGCGCTGTGCTCGTCGTCCGATCTGACTTGACCGATGTTGACCGGTGGTTCACGCCAGGTGCCGTCCGATCGGGCACGGTGCCGGGCATGCCGCCTGGACCCAGCACGCCTTCCAACTCCGCGCGCCAGTGTTCAGGATCCATGGCGGGGGCGTCGAGACGTTCGGCTGACAGCCTAGTACGCCGATTTTCCGAAATAGGGCTTCACGATGTCGAACTGATCAGCACACCACGCCTTACACCACGCTGGAAGGCTACGGAGATCGTTGAGCACCTCCTGGCTCGCCTCCGGCTCTGGCTTGGCACCGGACTTGGCCGACCATCTACGCACACCAACAAACTGGTCTGTGTCGATGCCGGCAGCCTCGGAGATCATCCAATACAACTCCGGCGCGTCGAACTCGGTCTCCATTGCGGCGAGCCCTAGGCCCACTAGCAGCGATCGAGCCGCGGGTGACCTACTTTCCCATCTGACTTGCGAACCATTCAGTAGGCGTTCGGACAGTCGCCTCTCAGCCAGTTCAGCAAACCGACGTATGACCGGTTTCTCAATGCTCTCAGGCTCGGCCAATAATTCTGCGCATGAAGCCAAGAGATCAGTTTGATGTTGCTCAAGGGGGAGGTCGCCACTGGCATCTCGCTCAAGCAACCACCAGATCGCGCCCAATTCGAGTCCGAAGCGACCGGCTGCAAGGAGATACTCGCTTAGCGCGAGCGCCGCGAAGGGCCGAATGCCCATCAAGGCCAGCCAATTTTTGACAATCGCGTCGGAGTAGTCGCCGGGATTCGAAGTAACTTCGTCGACTATCTCAGTGACCTCATCTTCCCAGTCGGCGACAATCGGCAGGTCGTGGCGTGACAATTGAATAGATGCCCAGCCATGTACAAATAATCGGCGAGCCTCATTTCGTCCAGGGTGGCTGAGGTAATCATTGACAAACTGATGCCTAGCATCCGGATTCAACGCGAGCAGCGAAATGAATGTCTCGATGGTAAACTGCCGTGCATCCTGCCATTGTGTGCACAGTAGATCGAAGCCGACCTTTCGCACCTTAGCTGGCAGTAGAATCCCATCCATTAGCCGAACTGCTAGTTCGCAAGAAGGCTTCTCGGCACTGCAAAGCCTCTCGAAGACTCGACGTCCACCAAACTCTTCCTTGTCGTCGTAGGCCTGTATTAGTAATTCAGGCAGTACGGACGTGGAATCTCTGCCGAAAGCTTCTGTGATTCGCCATGCTATATCGTCGACGCTGGTGGCCCGCCGAGAAAACGATTCTGCAGCAAAGTACTCAAAAAACGTTCGATGAGTAAAGCCAAAGATCTTCTCGCCACTTGAGCTCGTGCCGATCTTGGCCAACAGCCAAGCACGCCCAGCACAGAAATCCAGGAACTCCTCCGCTCGGCGACGCGCCTCCTCAGTTGTGATTCCGGCGGCATCGGCGAGATAGACAGCGATTACCTTGGCTATGACCTGCTCTTCGAGGCCGGCCTGTGCCTTCTGAGAGTCATAGACCCAGCGCGCAATCTCTTGCATGATCCGCGGGCCGTAACTTGGCATGTCCTCGGACAATGGTATGCCTCTGTGCGAATCCCATCTAGTGAACAAGAGATCAGCGCACTTGGCGTAGATCTCGCGTCGTTTACGCGGGATCGCACCGCGCGCCTTGTATAGGATGCAGAGGAGCGAGAGGAGCAGTGGGTTCTTGCGCAGATCCTCGATCGACTGTGACTCAGAGATGAAGGGCCCAGTTAGTTCTGGCCGCTTCATTAGCTCAAACCAGCGTCTCGCGTACTCCTGTACCTGCGGTGCGCTAAATTCAAGTAATCGATCGTGCTCGAAAAGTCGACTGTTCAGCGGTGCGCGGTTGTAGCCAACTTCGCGCGAACTCACGAGCACAGAGGTTGCCGGGTAGACCCGACACATGGACTCTATGCGCGTCACCATATCGGCACGCCTAGGTATCTCAGTGATCTCGTCAAGGCCATCGTAAACAATGACGATTCGGCCCAACAATAGAAGATCGCGAATCGATTCGATGTCGGCATTGCTGTCAACCTCAGCGCGAATCCGCATCAGGACGTACTCCGGGATGGATGTATTCCATCCGTCACGGACGTAGTCACGACACTTGATCAGAATCGTTATCTGAGGTGTGATGGAGACTCTGGCCATAACGTTGACGAGGTGAGTTACGAAAGTTGTCTTCCCAGCGCCGGGTGCCCCCGTCAATACGATGCGGAAAGGCTCGCCTCGTGTCAGCAGATCTTCTGTCTCGTGCGCAGCGCCATCCGTTGCTGAATATATGGTGCGCGATATATATAGGCTCTCGAAGTCTGTGCTTATATCAGCGTCAGTGTGCGTCAAGATAGGTTGTGGCGACTTTGCCTGAAGGACGCTGAGTAAGCTCGCAGATGTTTCAGTTGCCTTTGCCAGCCTTTTCATATCGCTGGCAAGGGCGCAGATGCGACGGAGGTAGTCGCTGGTTTGAGACGATTTGCCTTCAAGTTCCAAGGAGGATGAGAGAAAGCGCGAGAACTGTAGCAATTCATCGCGCGATAGCGTGCTAGGGTCAACTCGATCGAAACCTGATTCAAAGACTTCGTTTACGCGTTCCCAAAGTGTGCCGATATGTTTTGACCATTTACTCTTACTGTCGACATTCCAGGTCTCAGCGACTCGAACGAAGCCTCCGCGTATAGCGTTAATCGCCTGGTCGCGATCGTCGTCTGTCGGACTCAGGTGGGTGATTGCCAGAAGGCTGAGCAACGGACGCACAGTAGGTGAGTCGAGAAACGCTTCAATGTCCGTAATCTGCTTAGCAGACAACGTGTAACCAGTCGGCTGATCATCGGCCAGGCCAATCCACCTTGGTTCGTACCTTCCAGCGAGTCGCAGCATTCGAATGCCACGCCGAGCCTCTAGGAGTAATCCTCCGGCAGCGTTCTGCGCTGTCCCCGAGATGAATGGATCCATGAGGAGACGATACGCGACTGGTGCTCGTGCAACTGGGGACGCCGCAGGGCGTGAGCGTTGCACGTAACCGCGCTGTGGAGCGGGCCGCGCGCGGGCCGCGTCCTGCGTCGCACTATCCACAGGCACCATGGGGTCAGGCGCGTTACTGCTGGATCGATGCTCGAAGGTTCTCGAAGAGCCGGATTTCATCGTCGCTCAGCGGGCGCAGAGACGAGCCGGATGCCCAACGCCCTGGATCCAGCGGATGACGCTCAAGATAGGTCACGTAGCCGTGCCAGCCGTCATCTTCGCGAGCCCACATGTGCAGCAGCGCTACCTCTGTGGTTGTGGGCGAAATCGTCAACTCGACGTGGATCGGCGGGTCTACCCATCGAGCGCTGGCATCTGGACGATCAGCAGATCCTTGGTAGCGCAGGCTGAGCGCAGCGGCCTGCAAGCCCGCAGCCGGACCGGTGAGGTTCCGGGCTATCCAGTCTCTGGTGGCGTTGTCCCAGATCCCGTGGAGGTACGGGGCGTGCGACGCATCTGGATCCCATCTGCGCTCATACCGCAATGCGGCTCTCGTCTCGCTCACATGTTCGAATCTAGGTCAGGCGGCCCGCAGTGAGCAAGCGATCGAGCCTCAGGCTGTCGCGGCGCGAGCCTCGGGAGCCAAGATGCCCTCGGACTGGACGAGCTGACCGCGACCGATGAATCGGCCCGTCACAAGGAGTCCGGCTTCGTGCTCGACCTGGCCGGCGTGGCTGTAGACCAGGTCCTCGACCACCCAGGGGACTAGCCCAAGCTCGAAGGCGTCGACCGCCGTCTTGAGGACGCAGGACTCGGTGTCGAGGCCGACGACGACGATGTGCTTCCAGCCGGTGCGAGCTACCAGCTCGGTGCCCTCGTCGTTGAAGAGGGAGTAGGTCGGCTTGTCCAGGACGGCGGCCGCGCCCGGCACCATGTCGGCAAGCTCGTCGACGATCTCCGTCTCTGGTGTGCCTGGCATCATCGCGGTCCAGCGGATGAGCTGCTCAAACAGCGAGTCTGGGTAGTTGATAAATCGGGTCATGATGTACGGACGTCCGGCGGCGGCCCACTCCCGAGTGAACTTCGCAATGCGAGGGACAACATGTGCTGAGCGCGGCGACACAAAGCCGTTCTGTACGTCGACGAGGACGAGAACGCTATCGTCAGCGGGGATCACGTTGCTGCCTTTCTGAGGAATCCTTCAGGATTTCGAGAGTGTTGTTTAGGTGGCTCTCAAGTCCGCTCGACTGGAGGACGGTGATTCTCAGGGCTACATGCTGAGCGGACTCTCGTGGCCGTGCATTGGTCAGTCTCGACGTCATGCCTCGAAGCCAGCGCCAATCGTATCCATCTGAGACCTGAGGGTCGCGCCCGGCTTCGATTTGTGAGCGGACGTGGTGACAGAAGCACCAGAGCGATTGAACGATGATCTCGAAGTCTACGATTGTTTGCTGCGGTAGACCCCTGCGGCCCTCCAGTGGGTGATACGCAACCGATGACCAGCTTGCGTATCCATATGAGATTCCGCTGACGCCGAATTCGAGAATTCGCGGGTCCGAAAATCCATCTCGCATGAACGACTGTTCTACAAGTTCCGCATGTGGTCGAGATGGCTCCTCATTGCCATGGTCGAGCAGGGTTTTCTGTGCGCAAAGCAATCTCATCGCTGTGACGAGCTGGTCGCCCTTCCACTTCGGCGTGTGAACCCAGAACGCACTGAAAATGTACTCAGGTCCACTGTGCGACTCATCGAGCAATGACTTAACATGCTGGTCCGCCCAGTCGAGCTCGCGGGGATATGACCCATGACGCCACACGGCAACGTCGGCGACCGAGTCTTTACTGAGCGGCTCCCTGATGTGATAGACGAGGCATCCCCACGGGAATCCGTAAAGGACACATTCGCCGCGCGGATGGTCGATCTTGATTGACCAGCACTCCACCTGCTCGACAACCGTTGGTTCGACCGGCAGGGAGCGGCCCAGTTGCGCCACAACTTCCGGTCCTACATAGACCGGCGAGAACTTGTTGCTGGTGAGATGAAACTCCGAATCACCAGATTCTAGGGACTCGGTAAGCCCGCCGAACAGCTCGTGCGGGGAGCATTCGAAGGCCGCACAGTAGAGGCGAACATACATTTCATCGGTGACGTGACTTTCGCCGGTCTCGTGGCGATATATTGCCTTCTCCATCGCGCTCCGAGATGGAACGGCGAGGCCAAGTTCACGCCCGATTCGCTCAAATTCGGCGACGAGCCTGCCTCTACCCCACCTTCTCGCCTCGCGTTGCTGAATTAGCACGCCGTTGCGCGCTGAGATCG
Source organism: Kribbella sp. NPDC020701 (assembly GCF_055562215.1). Classification (NCBI taxonomy): domain Bacteria; kingdom Bacillati; phylum Actinomycetota; class Actinomycetes; order Propionibacteriales; family Kribbellaceae; genus Kribbella; species Kribbella sp. NPDC020701. Next base: position 17,154 of record NZ_JBVHFT010000032.1, read on the forward strand.
GCTTTGGGGCGGTGCTGGACATCGGTCACGTCCCCCCGTGTCCAGGGACACTGGTCATGTCCAGATCCGTCTGTCGCTGTCGACTACTGACAGTGGCTGCCCGGCCACAAGCTAGATGGCATGAACAGCAACGGTGCAACCTCATCGCCGCTCCGAGCTGACTGCACGTCGTTTCGGACCGGGCGGAGCCGGCGGGATGCCCTCGGCGCGGGCGAGTCGGCGCACGTACGCCGATGTGAACGGCGACAGCTCCTCGACCTCGTTCGGCGTGACGCCTTCGCGGAGAGCTGCGAGCGCAGCGGCGATGACGGCCTGCCGGGCTGCCTCGTGGGCACTCTCGGTCTGCCGGTACAGGCGGGTTGCGTCGGCGAGCTCATCCCGTATGTCAGTCACCGCCACATGGTAACGGACCACACTTGCGAAACTCAGATCCTTCGCGCTACCGTAATTCGAAACAGAGATCCGAAACACGGATCTGAAATAACAAGGTGACGCCCCGGCGGGTGCAACCGCCGAGGCGTCCGGGTCGCGCTAGTCCATTCGAAGAGGAGCACAACCCAATGAGCATCATCTACCTTCCGGCTACCGGTGGCGAAGAGCCGACCGCTGCCGATCTGGCCGGCATCGTGCAGGAGTGGCCGCTGATCGCGGCTGAGTTGGACCTGCTTGACGCGCAGATCGCGCTCATCAACGCGGGTCCGTACGCGTCGGTCCTGGACCGTCGCCGCGTTCGCCGTGCCGAGCGTCGGGTCCTGGAGCTGAGTTGCGACCTGGCCGACCGCGAGACCGATGAGGACGGTGCCGCATGAGCCGCCGTCGACGCATGGTCACCCTGGAGCAGAGCTGGGCTGACCGGCTGGGTGTTGAGTCCCCGGCTGACATTCACGGCGAGCTGGACGCTCGGCTCGCCGCCCTCGTGACCGCTGTACGCGGTGACATTCCCCCGGCTGGTTCGGCTGAGCACGCCGTGCGCTACGGCGACTTGCTGGAGCTGGCCGCGTTTCTCACCGATGCCCGCACTGTGCTGCTGGGCAAGGAGGTTCAGCGATGAGCACCCCGCTTCGCACGACGTACCCGGTGCCGGTGGAAGAGCTGATTCCGGCCGCGCGCAAGCTCGCTGACGAGCTGGGTTCGGTGCCGTCGCGGAACCGGGTCATGAAGGAGTTCCGGATCGGCGCGGACAAGGCCCGCTCGGTCCTGGATGCCCTGAGCGCGCCCGCGCCTCAGGCCGCCCCTGAGCTTGTTGAGCCGCGCCTGCACGCGGTGCCGAACTCGGGTATGGCTGACGAGGTTGGCGGGTCGGACGAGATGCCCCCCGGGCCGGAGGAGGGGGCATCTCCGCAGGTCACGCCGCCTACGGACCCGGCTCCGACTGCAGATGCCGCGCCGTCCGGGGTGGTTCCCGCGGTTTCAGTTGACGACGCCAAGCCGTTGAGCCCGTGGCCGGTGTGGCTGCTCGCTTTGCCTGCGTTCGTCGCGGTCTGGTCCGGCTGGGTCGGGCTGGGGGAGCTGACCGGGTTCGGTGTGGTCCACCCGCTGCCGGGGATCGCGGATGGCTTCACGATCAACTCCGCGATCACGCTGCCGATCGGTGTCGAGACCTATGCCGCGTTCGCGCTGCGGGTGTGGCTGTCGGGCCGGGTCCCGGCCAAGGCCCGCAAGTTCGCCAAGGTCTCTGCCCTGTCCGCGCTCGCTCTGGGCGCGCTCGGACAGGTCGCCTACCACCTCCTCGACGCCTCCGGAGTCACGACCGCTCCGTGGCCGATCACCACCGCTGTCGCGTGCCTGCCGGTCGCCGTGCTCGGCATGGGTGCCGCGCTGGCCCACCTGATCCACACCCGCGAGAACGGGAGCCACTGACATGACTGAGTCGATGAGCAACGAGCTGCCCGAGCCGATCGACCTCGAGGCGCACCGCGCGCGCCGCGACGACGACACCAAGCCCGCCGACGAGCTGGCCGGCGCGCTGGTCCCGCTGTCGCCGGGCGAGGTCGAGTCGATGGACACCGCCTACGAAATCGCCCTCGACGACACCGACGACGACCCGTCGACCGGCAAGGTCATGGTCCCGGTGGACACCCCTGGTCTGCCGGTGCCGGTCGCGGACGGCCAGCGGCTGCCGATCATCCCGACCCACCTGCGCCCGGAGAACGTGCGCGCCACGACCACCCGCGCACTCGCCCGGGCCGGGCACGTGACGGCGTTCCACGCGATCCGCTCGCCTTGGTATGCGACCAAGCTGGGCTGGTTTGCCGGTCGTGGTCTGTCGCGGCTGATCGGTCAGCAGATGCGCTGGTGGTGGGTCCCGAACTCGGTCGCGCTGGAGCAGAAGGCCGCCGACGCGGGGGAGCTGAAGGAGTGGGAGAAGATCCACCGCCAGCTCAAGGCCACCCGCATGTGGCGCGGCGGCGTGCTGGCGCTGCAGAACCTTGGACTGTTGATCGCGGCCCCGATCCTGTGGAACGCCGCGCCTGCGGCTGGTCTCGTCGCGGCGGGTGCGGCTGCGGTCGCGGGCCTGGCGCACTTCGGGCGCCCGGCAGGTCAGACCCTCGTCGGCACGGCGGTGGTCGCGCCCCGGTTCCGCAAACTCAACTCCGACATCGTCCTGCGCGCCTACTACGCGGCCGGTCTCGGTAAGCCGGACCGCGCGGACCAGGAGGTGCGCTTCGGGTCCCCGATGTCCAGGGACGCGAAGAACACCGGGTCTCAGGTGGTCGTGGACCTGCCCTACGGCAAGGGCTGGTCCGACGTGGCCGGCGCCCGGGAGAAGATCGCGTCCGGTCTCGATGTGCACGTGAACCAGGTGTTCCTGACGCCGGACAAGACCAGCTCGCGGCGGCACACGCTGTTCGTGTCCGATCGCGACCCGCTGGCCGTCGCGGTGGGCCGCACGGAGATGCTGGACTGCAAGCCGCGCTCGATCTGGGACCCGGTCAAGCTGGGCAAGGACGAGCGGGACTCGCTGGTGACGCTGCTGCTGATGTGGAACTCGCTCCTGGTTGGCGCACAGCCCCGTAAGGGCAAGACCTTCTTCGCCCGGCTGGTGGCGCTGTGGGCCGCGCTGGACCCGTACGTGAAGTTGATCGTTGCTGACGGCAAGAACTCCCCGGACTGGTTGGCGTTCAAGAAGATCGCGCATCGGACTGTGTTCGGTACCCACCCGAACCCGAACGACGACAACCCGGTCGAGCACCTCCAGGCGATCCTGGACGAGGTGTTGGCCCACATCGACCGGGTCAACAGCATCCTGACGACGCTGCCGGTCACGATGTGCCCAGACGGCAAGATGACCAAGGAACTCGCTCGGGATCCGCGCTACCCGGACCTGCGGGTGCTGGTGATGGTGATGGAGGAGTTCCAGGTCTACTTCGAGACCGAGGACCAGGCGGTCAACAAGGAGATCGCGGCGAAGCTGTCGCGGATTCAGGCGGTCGGCCCGTCGGCGGGTGTGGTGATCATCTCCAGTTCGCAGAAGCCGTCTGGTGTGGGCGCGGGGGACGTGGGCCGGTTGTTCAACCGGTACCGCGACAACCATTCGGCACGGTTCGCGCTCAAGTGCGGCAACCGCATTGTGTCCGAGGCCGTGCTGGGTGGCGACGCCTACGCCGAAGGGTTCGACGCGTCCACGCTGCCGGTGGGCGATGAGTACCGGGGCGTTGGTTACCTGTACGGCGTCACCGACAACACCCCCACGGTGCGGTCGTTCCTGGCCGACGCGGCCGACGCGGACAAGATCCTCACCGCCGCCCGCAAGCACCGCGAGCAGTTCGGCACCCTGACCGGCGAGGCGGCCGGGGAAGAGCTGGAGCGAGCCACCCGTGACGTGCTGGCCGACCTGCTGGCCGTGATGGGTCCGGACGGCACGGCGCACTGGGACACGCTCGCCGGGCGCCTGGCGAACCAGATGCCGGAGCAGTACGACGGCACCACGCCCGACGCGATCAGCGCGCAGGCCCGCGCCCTCGGTGTCCCGAGCGTGAACGTGAAGCGCGACGGCGTGGTCCGCAAGGGCCTCAAGGGCGACGACCTGCGCGCCGCGATGGCCCGCCGCGACCCGTCCGGCACCTAAGCCGCTGGCAACACAGAGTAACCAACTGAACTGAGGGTGCGGGACGGCCCAAGTAGCGGCCCTAACGCTACTGGTAGCGGCTGCGCTACCCGTCTCGCTACCCCGCAACCTCAACCTGACCAGGCCGTTCGCTCACGCGTAGCGAGTAGCGGCCCCGGCTCCTACGCCCAAAAACCGGCCCTCGGAGGCAACTCATGCTCACCCCCGCCGCTACCGCTATCCCCACCGCCGCTACCCACGGTAGCGACCTCGCCGCTACGGTCCACACCGCCGGCCAGGCCGCCACGGTGGCACTCATCGTGACCATCGCCGTCGCGTTCTACCTGTTCACCTGCCTGATCTGGCCGTTCGGCAAATGCCGCCGCTGCAAGGGCGTCGGCAAGTTCAAATCCCCCTTCGGCCGCGCCTACCGGCACTGCCCGCGCTGCCAGGGCTCCGGGCTGCGGGTCCGGCTCGGCCGCCACGTCATCAACCACATCCGCGCCGTCCGAGGCGCGGGAGAGAACTCCACCACCAGCAAGGGCAAGCGCTGATGGCCGCGCCGATCGACCGCGCCAGCCTGCACCCGGCCGCGGCCCGGTGGATCGAGCTGTGGAACGGCAAACAGGCCCTCGGCTGGGACCTGCACGGCACGCCGGTGTTCCGGTTCCGATGGGCACCCGCAGGACTCGCCACCCGCCGCCAGCTCCGGGCGATGCGGATGAGTCCGGGCGGTCAGAGCCGTACGCGCTGCTGGTGTGGCGAGGCGGCAAACGCTGGGCATGGCTCTACCGGCTCGACCGCGCCCGCCCGTCGCGGGTGCCGTCGCCCGCGCAGCTCAACGCCCTCGACAGGGCCATGCAAGCCCGCCGCACCTGCCAGCTCTGCCAGACCGTCACCGACTACTGCATCCCCACCTCAGACGGCCGCTGCCTGACCTGCATCAACACCGCCACCTACCCGCACGCCGCGTGATCCACCTCGAGGAGGAACCGACCATGAAGCGACTCATCGGGACCGCAATCGCCGTCGCAATCCTGGCACTGACCAGCGCCTGCACCGAGACCGGAACCGTTGTGGACAAGGACTACCGAGTCCAGCAGAGCTGGGTCAACGGGAAAGCCCAGTACCAGCCCTGCTGGTGGGTCAAGATCCGCGACACCGCAGGTAAGACCCACAGCTTCTGCACCTCCCGAGCCAAGTGGAAGGCCGTCGGCATCGGCGACACCTGGGGCGCCAAGTGATCGCGCCGTCGCCGGTCCTCGCCGCCGCGCTGGACGCTGCCGAACGTGGCTGGCCGGTGTTCATGCTCGGGCGTTCCAAGCGGCCGGTGGCCAACTGCGACGACTGCCCAAAAGACGCGCACGACCCGGCGACTTGTGGGCACCTGACCTGTCACGGGTTCTACGCCGCCAGCACCGACCCGGTCCGTGTCGCCGCGATCGTGGCCGCAGTCCCGGCCGGACAGCTGGCCGTCCGGACCGGGGCTGTGTCCGGGCTGCTGGTGGTCGACGTGGACCCCGCGCACGGCGGAGGGCACAGTCTGGCTGAGCTGCTGGCGCGCGAGCTCGTGCCGCGCACGCTCTGGGTTCGCACCGGCTCCGGTGGTGTGCACCTGTACTACCGCCACCCCGGCCGCGAGATCCCGTCACGGCCGATGCCGAACCGGGCCGGGATCGACATCAAGGCAGACGGCGGCTACGTCGTCCTCCCGCCGTCGATCCACCACCGCACGGGCGAGCCGTACCGATGGGGCACTGGACCGGCCGAACCAACGGAGATGCCCCCCGCTCTCGTCACCGCCTGCCTGCCTCCACCGGTCGCCCCTGTGCCATGCGCCGGCCAAATCGGCACCCAGCAGGCGGGGGGCATCTCCCACCCTGAACGGCTGCTCAGTGCGCACCTGGCCGCCGTCCGAAACGCACCCGAGGGCAAGCGCCGAACAACGCTCTATGGCGCAGCGAGAGGCGTTGCACGGATGGTCGCAGCCGGTGCGATCACCCACGCCGACGCGATCGCCGTACTGACCGACGTGGGGCAGCAAGCCGAGCAAACCGCCCGCGACATCCGAGCCGCCATCGCTGGTGGCTTCCGTGACGAAGGGATCGCCGCATGACCACCCCAACCGACACCGACGAGGCCATCCCCGAGGCGATCGACGGTGCCGAACTGCTAGACGACGTGGCCGCCACCATCAGCCGGTACGTCATCCTGCCCAGCAACTCCGCGCTGATCGCCGTCGTGCTCTGGATCGGCGCAAGCCACGCCGTACCGGCCTGGAACTGCGCGCCCCGGCTGGTGATCCGGGCACCCGAGAAGCGATGCGGCAAGTCGCGACTGTTGGACATGGTGGAAGGGCTATGTCACCGGCCGCTGATGACGACCAACGCGTCACCGTCTGCGGTCTACCGGTCGATCAGCATGAAACCGAGCGACCCACCGACCCTTCTGATCGATGAGGCCGACGCGATCTTTGGTGCCAAGGCCAACGGTGACGAAGACCTGCGCGGACTGCTGAACGCCGGACACCAACGCGGCCGGACGACGATCCGCTACAACGCGGGTCGGGACGCGGTGGAGAAGCACCCGACGTTCGCCATGGCAGCACTCGCGGGTATCGGTGCGATGCCGGACACGATCGAGGACCGCGCCGCCGTCATCCGCATGCGCCGCCGCGCACCAGGTGAGTCCGTACAGCCCTACCGGGTACGCCGGGACGGTCCCGAGCTGGACGTGTTGCGGCACAGCCTGAATCGCTGGCTGACCGCGCACCTGGACGAGCTGACCGACGCAGCCCCAGAGATGCCACTGGAAGACCGAGCGGCAGACACCTGGGAGCCGATGATCGCCGTTGCCGACCTGGCAGGCGGGCAGTGGCCACGGGCCGCCAGGAAGGCCGCTGTAGCACTCACCAGCGACCGCGACGCGGGCGATGACGGATCGCTCCACACTCGGCTGCTGGCTGACTGCCGGATCGCCTTCCAGGACGCCGACGCGCTGCCCACCGCCGAACTGCTCGACCGGCTCAAGGGCGACCCGGAAGCGCCATGGGCAACCCACGGGCCGAACGGGCTGACCCCGATGAAGCTCGGCAACCTGCTGCGCGACTTCGAGATCCGTTCCAGCAACATCCGATTCACCACCGGGCAGGCCAAGGGCTACACCCGCAGCGACTTCACCGACGCGTGGAACCGCTACTGCCCGGAACCCAAAACGACCGCCGATCGGGAAGCCGTCCCAGCCGTCCCAGGCGTCCCCGCGCAGGTCACACCGGGGACGGCTTCCACCTTTGGGACGGCTCAAGCCGTCCCAACCAACCAAGCCGTCCCGGACCTGACCAGGGAAGTTACGGCTGGGACGGCTGGGACGGCTTGGGGACCCAGAGCTGTTCCCGACCTATCCGGCGACGACGCCACCGACTGCGCCTGACCTAGGGAGGCATCACAAGTGACCGAAGGAATCGCAGAACTCGACCTGACCTTGATCGGCCAGCACGCCGCCCGATGGACGGTGCGCGACGTGGCCGACTTCCTGCAGGTGTCGGTCAAGACGATCTACAAGTGGCGGCTCACTGGAGAGGGGCCGGTGGGTGCGCGGATCGGCAAGCACCTCCGCTACGACCCCGCCGACGTCGTGGCGTGGTTCGAATCCCAGAAGCAAGCAGCCTGAGAGGACACCTGGAATGGCACGCAAACCCCTGCCGCTGGGGAGTTGGGGAAAGATCCGGACCTATGTTGCCGTGCGCAACGAGAAAGGCAAAGCGACCTCGCATCGGTCCGTCGCGAACTACCGTGACTTCGACGGCAAGGTGCGACAGGTGGAGGCGATCGGGCGCACCATCTCGCAGGCTGAAAACAACCTGGTCGAGAAGCTCAAGAATCGACGCCGGGCGAACCAAGATGCAGGGCTGGACGCTATGGATCGGTTCTCGGTCGCCGCCGAGCTGTGGTTCGGCAAGCTCGAAGAGAAGGTGCGGGACGGGAAGAGGTCACCGGGCACTGTGGACACGTATCGGCGGCAGCTCGACAATCACGTGCTGCCAGCGCTGGGAGAGGTTCGGCTGGGTGAGCTGACTACGCCGCTGCTGGACAAGGTGATCGGGCGGATCAAGGCGGAGGTTGGGCCGCCGACCGCGAAGACCTGCCGGAGCGTCGTTTCGGGAACCCTGGGGCTGGCCGCTCGATACGGAGCGATCGACTACAACCCGATCAGGGATGTCGACACGATCGAGACGGAGTCCAAACGCAAAGCGCGAGCGCTCACAGACGACGAACGGGAGGCGTGGTTCGAGCAGCTCCGGAGTGATCCCGGCGCGCTCGCGGCTGATCTTCCCGACTTGTCGACGTTCATGCTGGCGACCGGCGTACGGATCGGGGAATCCGTGGCTGTGCTCGGTCATCAGGTCAACTTCACGGCTAGCGAGGTGGAGATCACACACCAGATCATCCGTGTGAAGGGCCAGGGACTCATCCGGATCAGGACGAAGTCCCGGGCAGGGGAGCGGGTCCTAAAAGTGCCGGCGTGGGGCATGGCGATGCTCCGCCGCCGCCTGATGGATGGCGGTCGGTTGGATCAGCCGATCTTCGCGAACGCCGACGGTGAGTACCGCGATCCGACCAACGTAAGGCGGGACCTGCGGCGAGCTCGGTCACCGGTCGGTAGCGAGACGCGCCGCGAGCTCGGACGACGGCTCCAGGAAGCGCGCCGCGCGGCAGGTCTGTCGCAAGCCGTGACGGCGATGACGCTGGACTGGCCGCAGTCGCGGGTCAGCCTGGTCGAGACTGCCCGCGTCCGGCTGGAGATGCCCGCCGCCGAGTTGTTGCTCGACCTCTACCGGGTGCACGGCGATGACCGGACCGAGGTGCTGGACCTCGCGACCCAGGCCACCGAAGGTAGTCAGGCTGACGCCCTTGCGTGGATCACGTCGCACTCGTTCCGCAAGACGACAGCGACGATCCTGGACGACGCCGGGCAGAGCGCGCGGCAGATCGCGGACCAGCTCGGGCACGCGCGGCCGTCGCTGACCCAGGACGTGTACATGGCTCGCCGGGCCAAGAACCCGGCAGCGGCCGCTGCACTCGAAGCCGCGTTGAACCAGCAGCCCCAGAACGCAGGTCTGGCCGGGTGGACACCTGACATGCCCCAGGCGTTGCCCCCGACGCTGCGGAAGCTCGTGGAGGAGCGGCAGGAGTGAAAAGCATGGGGTAAAGCATGGGAGCGGGATACACGAAAGCCCAGGTCAACGCTCTGACCTGGGCTTTTGTGCGCCGCCAGGGACTCGAACCCCGAACCCGCTGATTAAGAGTCAGCTGCTCTGCCAATTGAGCTAGCGGCGCTTGCGAACGATGAGGATCGTAGCAGGGGGATCGGGGAGATGCGAAATCGGTTAGCGGGTGAGGATGGTCATGGCGGCGTTGTGGCCGCCGAGGCCGGAGACGGCGCCGCCGCGGCGGGCGCCGGAACCGCAGATCAGGAGGTTGGCGACGTCGGTCTCGGTGCCCCAGCGGCCGACATCGGTGTCGTCGGTGGCCCAGGGCCACTGGAGGTCGCCGTGGAAGATGTGGCCACCGGGCATGCCTACGGATTGCTCGATGTCGTACGGCGTCTTGGCCTCGACGCAGAGGTTCCCGTCGGCGTCGCGGGCGATGCAGTCCTCGAGCGGTTCGGCCAGGTAGGACTCCAAGCCGGCCAGCACCCGGCGGGCGGCTTCAGCGCGGGTGGCGTCGTTGTCGGAGGCAAACAAGCGGGCGGGGAAGTGGACGCCGAAGACGGTCAGCGTGTGGTGGCCGGAGGCAACCAAAGACGGCGACAGGATCGACGGGTCGGTGAGGGAGTGGCAGTAGACCTCCGAGGGAGGTACGGCGGGCAGCAGACCGGCGGCCGCGTCGACGTACGCCGACTCCAGCTGGCTGTAGTCCTCGTCGATGTGGAAGGTCCCGGCGAAGGCCCGCGCCGGATCGTCACCGGACTTCAACCTGGGCAGCCGGCGCAGCAGCAGGTTGATCTTCAGCTGCGACCCCTCAGGCCGTACGTCGGCCGGGCGGCCACGTAGAGCATCCAGCGTGGCCGGTGCGACGTTGGAGAGGACGTACGAGCAGTCGACCGACCGCTCACCATCGCCGCCCATCCAGGTGACCGACCCACGGACCCCGTCTGCTTCCACGGAGGTCACCGATGCGTTGGTGACCAGTGCGGCGCCGGCCCGGCGGGCTGCCTCGGCCAGGGCGTCCGTGACCGCGCCCATGCCGCCCACTGGTACCCGCCACTCACCCGTGCCGTTGCCGATCAGGTGGTACAGGAAGCACCGGTTCTGGATCAGTGACTCGTCGTGGAGGGATGCGAATGTACCGATGACGGAGTCGGTCGCGACCACGCCGCGGACAGTGTCGTCGGTGAAGCGTCGTTCGATGGTTTCGCCGAGGGGTCGTTCGATGAGCTCGTCCCAGAGCTCCGAATCGACAGATGAGCGCAGTGCGGCGGCGGACTGCAGAGGTTCGAGCAGTGTGGGCGCGATGGCGGCGGCAAGGGAGCCGACGGCACCATAGAAGGAGGTCCAAGCCGCATAGTCGGCATCGCCTCCGGTGAGTGCCTCGAACGACGCCCGGGTGGCAGCGCCCTCCGGTCGCTCGACCATCAGGCCCAGATCGCGTCCAGAGCGTCGTACCGGCGTGTACGACGCCACTGCGCGGGAGCGGAGGTCCAGCGACAGCCCGAGGTCGGCGACGACCTTGTCGGGCAGCAGGCTGACCAGGTACGAGTAGCGGGACAGGCGCGCGTCCACACCGGGGAACACCTGCTCGCTGACCGCTGCGCCGCCGGTGTGGGCCTGTTGCTCCAGTACGAGCGTGGACATCCCGGACTGGGCCAGATAGGTGGCGGCGACGAGGCCGTTGTGCCCGCCCCCGACGATCACGACGTCGTAGAAGTCCTTCATCCGACCGGCCAATCGAGCTTGTGGTACGCGGCGTCCCAGAACATCCATTCGTAGCGGCACGTCGTAGCGAAGTGCTGATGACAACGTTCCCGCTCCGACGCGCTCACGTCCAGTCCGTCCGTGACCGCGAGCACCGACTCCACCACCGCGTCGAACTCGTCCGAGCCGTACGTCTCGATCCACTCCCGGTAGAGCGGGTCCGGCGACGACCGCTTCAGCAGTTCGCGGCCGACGTCGCGGTAGATCCAGTAGCAGGGCAGTACGGCGGCCACAGCCTCGGCGTACGTGCCCGTGGCGCAGACCGCGGTCAGATAGGACATGTACGCCGTTGTCGTCGGCCCGGACCCGGCTGCGTCGACATCGGCCGGCGTCAAGCCCAAAGAGCCCAGCAGTGACGTGTGCAGCGACCGCTCGACCTCGATGGCGTTGGCGGCGTGCAGGGCGAACATGCGGACCGCGTCCTCGTCGACCGCGCGTGCGGCGACCAGAGTGAGCGCCCGCGAGTACGCCCGCAGGTAGTGACTGTCCTGGACGATGAAGTAACGGAACGCATCGTGGTCGAGCGTCCCGTCGGTCAGCCCGGTGATGAACGGGTGCTGGACGATCGCGTCGTACACCGGCGCCCCACCGCGGTCCCACAGCTCGCTGGAAAACGTCATCCCCACTCCTCGCCGTCGATTGGCACCGACCTTATCCACAGCTCGCGGCCACAGCACGCGACGAACGTCACTCGTCCGCTCTACTCTGGGGCATGAGGATCCAGGGGGAGATGCCGCCGGACACGCCGCTGCTGCGGCGAATCCGCGCGTCGGTGATCGGTGACGACCAGGTGATGCCCGGGCCGTACGGTCCGCGCCGGGTCACGTACGCGGACTACACCGCGTCCGGACGCGCGCTCACCTTCCTGGAGGACTTCATCCGCGAGGAAGTCCTCCCGCGGTACGCGAACACGCACACCGAGTCCAGCGGCACCGGCCTGCAGACCACCCGCCTGCGCGAGGACGCGCGCCGGATCATCCACCAGAGCGTCGGCGGCGACGACGCGACCGCGGTGATCTTCTGCGGGTCCGGTGCGACCGGTGCGATCGACAAGCTGATCGGCATCCTCGGTCTGCGCATCCCGGCCGAGCTGGACGACACCTACCACCTCACCGACCAGATCCCGCCGGACCAGCGCCCAGTCGTGTTCATCGGGCCGTACGAGCACCACTCCAACGAGCTCCCGTGGCGCGAGTCGATCGCCGACGTGGTCGTGATCAGCCAGGACCATGACGGCCACATCGACATCCCGCAGCTCGAGAAACGCCTGATCGAGTACGCCGATCGCCCCCTGAAGATCGGCTCGTTCTCGGCCGCCAGCAACGTCACCGGCATCGTCAGCAACACCCATCGGGTGTCGGCCCTGCTGCATCGGTACGGCGCTCTGTCGTTCTGGGACTGTGCCGCCGCGGCGCCGTACGTCGAGATCGAGATGTACGGCGACCCCGACGCAGACCCGCTGTCGTACAAGGACGCGATCTTCCTCAGTCCACACAAGCTCATCGGCGGACCGGGGACTCCCGGCGTACTGGTGGCCCGGCGGGAACTGCTCCGCAACCGGGTGCCCGACGTACCAGGTGGTGGGACTGTCGCGTACGTGAACCCGCTGGAGCACCGCTACCTCGACGACCCGGTGCACCGGGAGGAGGGCGGCACACCGGCGATCATCGGGTCGATCCGGGCCGGACTGGCGTTCCAGCTCAAGCAGGCGGTCGGGATCGATGTGATCCGTGCGCACGAGGACGCGTACCTGCGGCGTGCGGTCGAGGCGTGGAAGGACGAGCCGCACCTCCAGATCCTCGGCAATCTGGACTCCGAGCGGCTGTCGATCGTGTCGTTCGTGGTCAAGGCGCCGTCCGGGCGGTATCTGCACCACAACTTCGTCGTCGCGCTGCTGAACGACCTGTTCGGGATCCAGTCGCGGGGCGGGTGCTCGTGCGCGGGTCCGTACGGGCACACGCTGCTGGGGATCGACCTGGAGCGGTCGCACGAGTTCGCCGAGGAGATCCTGCACGGGTGCGAGGGGATCAAGCCCGGCTGGGTGCGGGTGAACTTCAACTACTTCATCTCGGAGGCCGTCTTCGCGTACGTCGTCGATGCCGTCAAGCTGGTCGCCCGTGACGGGTGGCGGCTGCTGGGCGACTACCGGTTCGACCCGGCGAACGGGCTGTGGCGGCACCATCGTGGCCCGGTCGAGCCGCCCATGCGCCTGTCGCAGGTCGGGTACGACGCCGACGGCAGGCTGAGGTATCCACGCCACGACCACACCGCGCCGGAGTCAGCCCTGCAGGACTACCTGGCGGAGGCGCGAGAGTTGCTGTCGACCTGCCAGGAGACCGGACCGGACGCCGAGGGACAGGTGAACGCGGACTTCGACCACCTCAGGTGGTTCGACCTGCCTTCTCGTTGCCTGTCTTAGTCGGCCCGGTGATCTCCGGCGAGCGACTGCGCCAGTGCGAGGGTCGCGTCGTCCAGTGGTTGCGGGTCGGTCGCGCCGTACGCGTCGAGGACTTGGTGCTCGACGGTTTCCACGGTCAGTCCGGGCACCTCCGTCGAGAGCGAGCCGACCGACACCGGGTCGAACGGCAGCTCGAGGTGCCGGTAGATGTCGGCCAGCATCGGTCGGAGACGCGCATCGTCGCCCACGACGACCAGTGCGCTGAACAACCAGCCGCTGGGTACGACGCGTTGCCCTGTGCCGACCAGTTTCACCACACCGCGCGCGTTGACGCTGTGGGCACCCGGACAGTACTCGCCAGGCACCGCTCCGACCCGCGCGTCGATCCCGAGGGTCTGGAGCACGTCGGCGTACAGCATCCCGTACTGCTTGAACCGAGTCTCCATACCGTCCGGTGCCAGCCGCTCGTGCTTGACGTGGTCCACCACCAACGCCTCGGTCGTGTACGCGACGGGTCGCCCACCCACTGCCCGCACCAGAGCCTCGAACCCAGCCGCCCGGGCCGCACCCACGGCCGCCCCGAACCCCGGAAGCCGCGTGTCCCGCCGACCGAACACCACCACCGGCGCGGCCGGCCGATAGACCCGCAGCGCCTCCTCCACCTCCCCGGCCGACACCCGCCGCACCAACGCGTGCCCGACAGCCAACTCGACGGCCTCGTCACCACCGTCCACACCGCCAGAGAAGACCCGCACCCGACAATCGTGTCATCAGACTTGCGGAGGAATGGATGGCAGGTACGCGGGTAGTGGGGGTCGACGCGTGTAAGAAGGGGTGGGTGGGGGTCGCTGACGACCTCAAGGCGTACTTCGGGACGACGATCGCGGAGTTGGTCGAGGCGGCCGAGGTGGATGGCGCGCCGGCCGTGCTGGGTGTGGACATTCCGATCGGGCTGCCGTCGGCGGGGTCGAGGCAGGCCGACGTACTGGCGCGACGGGTGGTGGGCCGGCGGGCGTCGTCGGTGTTCGCGACGCCGGTCAGGGAGGCGCTGATGGCGATCACGCACGCGGAGGCGTCGGCGTTGAACGTGCGGGCGACCGGGAAGGGTCTGAGCCAGCAGGCGTTCGCGTTGCGGAGGAAGGTCCTCGAGGTCGACGCCTGGCTGTCGAGCGCTCGGTGCGCGGTGATCGAGGTGCACCCGGAGGTCTGCTTCGCAACGATGGCCGGGCGGCCCTTGAGTCATCCGAAATCGACCTGGGCGGGCGGGGAAGAGCGCAGGCGACTGCTCGCGAGCGTTGGCCTGGGCCTCACCGGCGACATCGGTCCGGCGGGCGAGTTCGCGGCCGTTGACGATGTACTCGACGCGGCCGCAGTGGCGTGGACGGCCAGGCGGTACGCCGAGGGCCGGGCCGTCGCCTACCCCGACCCTCCCGAGGCACTCGGCGACGGGCCTCCGGCCGCGATCTGGGCCTAGCCGTCCTCCGAAGCACTCGATCTGGCCCTAGCGAGCTCCTGACTCGCGGAGGATTCTGGCGATCTCGTTGTAGCCGCGCTTCTCGGCGTGCCGGAGAGGGCTGACACCGTCGCCGTCGGGGTGGGATGGGTCGGCGCCGGCGGTCAGGAGGATGCGGACGATCTGCTGCCACGGCTCGGTGCCCTGGCCGAGGATGACGGCTTCCAGGAGCGCGGTCCAGCCGAGGTTGTTGACGTGGTTGACGTCGATGCCGGTCTGGACGACGCGGCGGACGTAGTCGACGTGACCGCGCTCGCTGGCCGGGATCACCGAGATGCCGCCGAAGCGGTTGCGCAGGGTGAGGTCGGGTTTCGCGGGGAGGAGGGTCTCGAGCATCGCGACGCTGCCGGTGACGCCGGTGACGAGCCAGGCCGAGTCATGGCGATCGTCCTGCGCGTCGGGGTCCGCGCCGAGTGCGACCAGCAGGCGGGCGACGTCGACGCGGTCGTTCAAGGACGCCAGCAGCAGGGCCGCACGGCGGTTGCCGTCGCGGGACTCGATCGGCGCATCGGCGGCCAGTGCGGCGGCAGCCTGGTTCGCGTCGCCGGAGGTGGCGGCCGAGAGCAGCGCAGCGGCCGGAGAGCTCGGCCGCTTGGTGGCGAGAACGGCTGCCACCTCGGTCTGGCCCATCGAGCGCGCCCCCTGCACCGGCGTGGTGCCATCGCGCTCAGCAGGTTTGTTGCGGTCCGCTCCGGCGGCGATCAGCAGCCGCACGGTGTCGACGTACTGCGGGGTGCCCTTGCCGAGCAGGACGGCCTCGTGCAGGGCGGTCCAGCCGAGATTGTTGACTTGGTCGACGGTCACCCCGGCCTGGAGCAGTCGGCCGACCACGGCCGCGTGACCACGCTCAGCGGCGCGGATCAGCGCCGTACCGTGGTAGCTGTCGAGGCTCCGGATGTCCGCGCCATGCTGCAGCGTGAGGTCGAGCAGGTCGAGGTAGCCCTCGCTGGCGGCGATCAGGAAGGCGCTCTGCACGGTGTCGTCGACCGCGTTCACGTCCGCGCCCTTGGTGATCAGACTGCGGGCTTCGGCGACGTCGTTCTTCCAGGCGGCGGCGATCAGCTGCTGATCGAGCGTGCTGACTGTCGACACGGCGGTAGTCCTCTGCGGTGGTGGGCTCTCAGTGGTCGTGCAGGCTGCCGTCAGCAGGATGACGGCAGCCACTGTCATGGCGCGGATCATTGGCGCGGCGGCGTCAGGGTGATGACCTGGTACGGCGGGAGCGCGGTCGGCTCGTCGAACTTGCTGTCGACGAGCAGCAGTCTGCCCTGCGCGAGCTTCGCGGTGGTGAGCACCCGGTCCGGGTCGGTGGAGATCGCTGAGACGAGTCGCGCCGTACGGCCGTCGCCGGACAGCTGCAGCGTGGTCAGCACGCGGGAGAAGTTCCGGACCACCCAGAGCCGTTGGCCGTCCTGCACGAGACCGTCGGCGTTGACCAGGTCCGCAGTACCGGTGTCGACGGCCGAAACCACGCCGGTGCGCAGCGAGAACCGCCAGAGTTTGCCGACGTTGCCCTGGGCCACGACCAGTGCGCTCCGGTCCGGGGACAGGACGATTCCGCCGAGGTTGAAGCCGGTCTGGGTCGGGATCGTCGCGGTGGCGTCCGCCCAGGTCCGGATGGTCCAGCGGCCGTGCTGCTGGGCGACCCGGAAGACCTGCGGAGCGTTCGAGTTGGTTACGTACGCCGCGCCGTCCGGCCCGATCACGAGGTCGTTCAGGAACGCGTTCGGTACGCCGGTCCGCAGCGCCGCGAGCAGCCGTCCGTCACGGTCGTAGACCCACAGGTCCGGCGCACCGGGGTGATCGATGCCGTTCGGACCACCAGCGACGTACACCCGGCCGTGCGCGTCGACGGTGACGCCACGGGCGGTCCAGCGGTTGTCGGTGCCGTCGCCGGGCAGCCACTCGGTTGCGGTCGCGGACCGCAGTTGGCCGCGGTGGATCTCGCCGCCGGTGGTCTCCGAGACGTAGTACCGCTGCGTGCGGGCGTCGTACCCGATGCCCTCGAACTTCGACCCGCCGGTATCGCCGGGTAGCTCATATGAACTGGGCCGGGCGGACGCGGTGGATACGCCGGCGCCGACGCTGACCAGGGCAACGGACAGTGCCAGAGTCGCGGACAGGGAGCGGACTGACATGAGGACCTCTCATCACTCGAACGGGTGGACTGCCTCCAGCCTGGTCCGCTGCGCAGGCCCACACGACGGGTGTTCGGCCACCATCGGATAGCCGAACGGATGATTCGGAAGCCGGTCCGCCGGGCCTACCATCGGCAGGACATGACCACTTCACTCGCCGGAGATCGAGAGCGCACACCGGCCGCGATCCTCGGCCATGCCAACGGGCTGGTGACGGCGCTGCACGCGGCGTTCGTCGTCCTGGTGATCGCCTCCGCGGTCCGGTACCTGACCGGCCACGGGTTCGACGACCGGGCGCCCTGGGTGCTTGCGGGCGCTCTGGTGCTGCTGGCGACGTACGCCGCACACCGAGTGCTGCCTGGAGCAGTGTGGCTCGGGTTGCTGGTGGTCGTGTGGTTCGGGCTGGTTTTGCTGGCGCCTTCGTTCGCGTGGTGCGCCGTACCGCTGTCGTTCGTGGCGCTGCGCGTACTGCCGTTCTGGCCGGCCTGTGTGGTCGTTGCGGGCATGGTGATCACCACAGTGGTCCAGTGGACCCGGATGGCTGACCGGCTGGACCCGACGATCGTGCTGGGTCCTGTGTGCATCGCCGTACTCGCGGTTGGGGCCTATCGGGCTCTGGAGCGGGACGCACTGGCGCGGCAGGCGCTGCTGGACGACCTGCACGCGGCTCAGGGTGATCTGGCCGATGCGCAGCACCAGGCCGGCGCACTGGCCGAACGGGCGCGGTTGTCGCGGGAGATCCATGACAGCGTGGCTCAGGGACTCTCCAGCATCAATCTGCTCCTCCAAGCCGCTGAACGGGAGTGGGACGACCGCCCCGCCGCGGCACGCGAGCATGCGGCCCAGGCGGCCGCGACGGCTCGGGACGGGTTGGATGAGGTACGGCGGGTGGTCCGAGACCTGGCGCCCGCGGAATTGGCCGTCTCCGGGGCTCCTGCGTTGCCGGACGCGCTCCGGCAGACCTGTGAGCGGCTTGCGGCGCACAGCAGTGTGGAGGTCCGGGTCCAGGTGCACGGTACGCCGGTGTCGCTCGGTCCGGAGGTTGAAACCGCCCTGCTGCGTACTGCCCGGGGTGCACTGGCCAATGTGCTCGAACATGCCGCTGCCAGCACCGCTGTGGTCACACTGACCTACCAGCCGGACGCTGTCGTCCTCGATGTCCGAGACGACGGCCGCGGTCTGCTTCAGCAACCCATGGATCCCGACCGCGGGCGAGGACTGGCGGGTATCCGTGATCGCCTGAAGCAGCTCGGCGGAACGCTGGTGCTGGAAAGTGAACCAGGAGAGGGAACGGCGTTGGCGGCATCAATACCGTTGGAACGCTCATGATCCGGGTTGCGCTGGTCGACGACCATCCCGTGGTGCGGGCCGGGATGCGCGCGCTGGTTGAAGGTCAGGACGACCTGTCCGTCGTGGGCGAGGCGTCGGACGCGCACAGCGCCGAGCAGCTCGTCGCCGCGGTCCGGCCCGACGTCGTACTGATGGACCTCAACCTCGGCGCAGGCCCGGGCGGTGCCGAGGTGACCGGGCGCCTGCGGGCACTTCCGGAACCACCTCACGTCCTGGTTCTGACGACGTACGACACCGAGGCGGACATCCTGAGCGCGATCGACGCCGGCGCTTCCGGGTATCTGCTGAAGGACGCGCCGCCGGAGGATCTGTTCCGGGCGATCCGCGGCACCGTGCGGGGTGAGACGGTCCTGGCCCCGGCCGTCGCGGCCCGACTCGTACGGCGGTCCGGTCCGCTCCTCACCGAGCGGGAGGTCGAGATCCTCGGCCTGCTCGCGACCGGTCAGTCGAATCGGGAGCTGGCCCGTCGCCTGTTCGTCAGCGAGGCGACGGTCAAGTCCCATCTCTCGCACATCTACACCAAGCTCGAAGTCGAGACCCGTGCCGCGGCCGTCGCCCGGGCCATCGAGCAACGCATCATCCGCCCACCCGGCTGAGCGCCGGGTTCCCGGGAGCAGCGGGGTGCGGGGCTTAGGGTCGGGCTGTGAGCAGCTCGGAGCAGGACGCGGCGGGAGGCGAGAGCTTCTTCACCGTGCTCGTCGCCCTCACTGCCAACCTGCTGATCGCGGTGGCGAAGACGGTGGTCGCGGTGATCACCGGCTCGGCATCGATGGCGGCGGAGTCCGCGCACTCCTGGGCCGACACCGGCAACGAGATCTTCCTGCTCGTCGGTGAGCGCCGGGGTCGCAAGCCGGCCGACCAGACCCATCCGCTCGGGTACGGGCGGGTGGGCTACATCTGGTCGATGTTCGCCGCGTTCGGATTGTTCACCGTCGGCGCGGCCGTGTCGGTCTGGCACGGGATCCAGTCGCTGCAGCGCGGGGAGACCGAAACCGCGTCCTACTCGTGGGCGTACGCCGTACTCGCGATCTCGTTCGTCCTGGAAGGGATCTCGTTCACGCAGGCGCTGCGGCAGACGAAGGCCGGCGCGCTGGAACGGATGCTGCGGCCGTGGCGTTATGTACGGCTCACGTCGAACCCGGTCCTGCGGGCGGTGTTCGTCGAGGACCTGTCGGCGTTGATCGGGATCGTGATCGCGGCGGTGGCGATCCTGCTGCACGAACTGACCGGCAACGCGGTCTGGGACGCGATCGGGTCGATCGTGGTCGGTGTGCTGCTCGGTTGCGTCGCGCTGTTCCTGATCAGCCGGAACATGGACTTCCTGACGGGTGAGGCGGTCACGCCGCTGGCCCGCAACCGCGCGCTGCGGGCGCTGCTCGACCACGCGGACATCGAAAGGGTCAGCTTCCTGCACATGGAGTGGGTCGGCGCCGACAAGATCTTCCTGGTCGCCGCGGTCGACCTGGCCGGCAACGACCCCGAGTCCGTAGTCGCCGCCCGTCTGAACGGACTCGAGGACGCCCTCAACACTCGCCCCGAGATCGTCCAGGCGGTGCTGACCCTCAGCCGCCCCGGCGACACCACCAGCCTGCACCCCGACGAACTACCTCACTGGTACGTCGAACCCCCTGCCTGAACCCGCTTCTGCGCGGAGAGCGTCCGGACCTGCCTCCGTACGACGCGACACTCGAATAATTCGTATTACCACGAGATTTGGTGCGAGGCTGTCTGCCACCAGACGGAGCCGAGTATCCGAGGGAACGATGACGAACGAGAGTGAAGCGGCCTACGAACGGATCCAGGAGCAGGTGGCCCGCGGGTGGAACACCTGGGACACACGCAGCGTGCTCACGCAGGTGCTGCTGCCGGAGGCACTGGGCTTGTCCTTCGGCCTGAAGGAGTACTACCGGGGTACGTCGTTGCGGACGGTGCAGATCGGGCGGCGGACCGAGGGCGCCGAGACCGTGACGCTCGGCCGGCACGCGTACGACGGCAGTTACACGGAGACCACAGTGAGCTGGGCCGGCATCACGATCCGGGTCCAGACCGCGCATGCCGGAGACGACCTGGTGGCGCTGGTGACGCCAACGGCCAACCAGCAGAAGAGCGGATTGTTGACAATCGCCGTCAACTACTTGTGGAACCGTCCGGGGATCGTCAGCCGGGAGCCGGACCACCTCCGTGCCACGCCCGGCTCCGCACTCCCAACCCCAGGCGCCTCGCCGCGATCCACCGTTGTCGACGGGAGGATTGTCGACATCTTTGCGACCGCACCACAGGTCGACGATCCGTATGTCGACATCGATGGGCCGTACCTGGCGCTGGAGTTGAGCGGCGCGGTGGGCGTCAGTACCGGGCGGGCTCGCAGTCTGGCCGAGATTGCGGAGATCGTGGCCGCGGCGTCGGCGGAGATCGGGGCGGCTGGGTCGGATCCGATCGCGCAGCATCACGAGATCGTCCGGGACGCGATCTCCTGGAACACCATCTACGAACCGTCCAAGTCTCGCGTGATCACCGGCGTGAGCCGATTGTGGAATGTCGGCAAACGCGGCGGGTACGCGCTGTTCTGCTGGGACGCGTTCTTCAACGCCCTGATCGCAGCCCCGAAGAGCAAGGAGGTCGCCTACCTCAACGCGGTCGAGATGCTCCGCGCGATCACCCCCGACGGCTTCGTGCCGAACGTCGAGCAGGGCACCGGCCGGAAGACGTACGACGGTTCGCAGCCGCCGATCGGATCTTTGACAATCCTCGAGTTGTACCGCCGGTTCGGTGAGCAGTGGTTCCTCGAGGAGACGTTCGACGCGCTGCTGTCCTGGAACCGCTGGTGGTGGCGAGTCCGCCGGGACGGCGAGCTGCTCTGCACGGGGTCGACGTACTTCGATCCGGAGTTCCCGTCGCCACAGGACATCCCGCGGATCCACCAGCACTTCGGGGCGACCTGTGAGAGCGGCTGGGACGGGCATCCGGTGTTCGACGACGTGCCGTTCGACCAGACCAAGAGTCTGCTCGCCGCGCACGACGTCGGGATGAACAGCCTGTACGCCGCCGATTGCGAGGCACTGGCCGAGATCGCCGAGATCCTCGGTCAAGCGGACGCGGTGACGGAACTGCGGGAGCGGCACGAGACCGTCGTCCGGGCGATGGGGACCTTGTGGGACGAGCCGAGCGGGATCTACCGCAGCCGGCGGACCGACACCGGATTGCCGACAGAACGATTGTCGACAATGAGCTTCTACCCGTTACTGGCTGGGCTTGGCGGCGGCGAGCGTACGGCGCGGATGGTGGCCGAGCACCTGATTGCCGAGGACGGGTTCGGCGGCGAGTGGATCCTGCCGACGTCGCCGCGGCACGAGCCGATCGAGCTGAAGGAGACCAGCTACTGGGAGGGCCGGGCCTGGCCACCGGTGAACTTCCTGGTCTACCTGGGGTTGCTGCGCGCCGGTGAGAAGGAGACGGCGGCGTGGCTGGCTGAGGGGAGTTCGCGGTTGGTGCTGAAGGAGTGGAACCAGCACCGGCACGTGCACGAGAACTACTCGAGCGTGCACGGTGGCGCCTGCGACAAGCCGAACAGCGAGCCATTCCAGACCTGGGGCGCACTGCTGAGCCTGATCGCCCTGATGGACCACGGCGAAGTAGCTCTCTTCGACGACAAGAGGTGGCGCTCATGACCGGGGCCGCTGGTCTGCTGAGTGGTGTGGTGGTGCCGTTGGTGACTCCGATGTCGGCGCCTGGGGTGCCGTCGACGGAGGCTGGAGAGCCGTTGCTGGCGGCGATGGCTTCGGTGGGCGTGCGGCGATTGATGTTGCTCGGCAGCAACGGCGAAGGACCGCTGATCCCGGCCGAAGAATCTGGCGACTTCGTGACCGGCGTGGTGAAGCGATGGCGCGAACTCGTGCCCGCCGGGACGATCCTGGTCAACGTCACAGCACCGGGTACGGCGGAAGCGGAACGGCGAGCCGACGACGCGGCCGCGGCCGGCGCCGACGCGATCGTGTCGAGTCCACCGACCTTCTTCAAGCACCGCGACGACGAGGTCGTCGCGCACTTCGCCGCACTGGGTCGTCACGGTCTGCCGGTGGTCGCCTACAACACTCCTCGCTCCACATTGTTGACAAAAGCGGCTGCCGACGCGCTCGTCGCCATGCCACACATGGCCGGCGTCAAGGACTCCTCGGGCGACCCGGACATGCTCCGCTACCTGCTCTCGATCGCGCGCCCCGGCTTCGAGGTCAGTCAGGGCGACGAGACACAATTGGCCGACGCACTCCGCGCCGGAGCCCACGGAATCACTCCAGGCATCGCCAACCTGGCCCCCGGACTCGCTCTCGAGATGGTTGCCCCCGGCGCCGATCTCGACCGGCTCCAGGAGCTCTCGACCGCCCTGACCAGGATCCACGCGGTACGTCCCGGCGTACCGACCGTCAAGGCGCTGCTGAATGCACGGGGCCTCTGCCCAACGCACTGCGCACCACCCCTCGCGCCCTGTACGCCGGACGAGCTGCGACAGCTCGCCGACGTCGTGGCACCTCTGGAAGCCCACCTCATCCCTGGGAGCGCGTCATGAGCGACGGACTGATCGGCCGGCGGACCTTCACCGTGGGACTGGGAGTGGCCGCGGGAGCCGCAGTCACGGGCATCACGCCGGCGTACGCGGGTCATGGCCCCGGGCAACCGTCGTACGACGAGAAGACCTTGTGGGACGCGTCATCCGGGCCATTGGCCAACTACCACGTCCACGGGCTGATGGTGTTGCCGGATGACACCATCCTGGCGTTCAGCGAGGGACGTCACGAGGTGTGCGACGCGGGACCGCGTGACCTGCTGCTGCGCCGCAGTACCGACAAAGGCGAGACCTGGAGCGAGTCGCAGGTCGTGGTGACGTCAGTCGACGGCCAGTCGTGGGGCAACCCGGCACTCGTGTGTGATCGGCACACCGGCGAGGTGTTCCTGTTCTACAACCTGTCCGGCCGCTTGCCCGAGAACACGAGCTGCTCCGGCGATACCGGCGTGCTGTACGTCGTCTCCAGCACGGATGGCGGTGTGACGTGGGGAGAGCCGAGGGTGCTCGACCTGTTCGACCACTTCGGGTACGACTGGGCGCTGCACTCGCCCGGACCCGGCCACGGCATCCAGCTCGACAACGGCCGGCTGCTGATGAATGTCGCGCACCGGCGGGTCATCGTCGGCAACAGCGTGGCAGAGCGGATGTACGGCGTCGCATCCGTGTACAGCGACGACCACGGGCGGACGTGGCAGAGCACTGGCGCCGTACCGGTGTCGGTCGACTATCCGATCAATGAGGCCCGGTTGGTACAGCGTGATGACGGCACTGTGCTCATCAACGGACGGTACGCCGCCGGTGGGAACAGGCAACGGATCACCTCGGTCAGCAAGGACCGTGGGCTGACCTGGTCGGCGCCGACGATGGACGGCGGTACGGGGACGTTCAACGCCGTCGATGCGGGCATGCTCGGCTACACGCGCGGGCGGATCCTGTTCAGCCGACCGGATGCACCGGTCCGCTACAACATGACCGTGTCGATCAGCTACGACGACGCACAGACCTTCCGCTACAGCCGAGTGATCAACCCGAATCGGTCGTACTACTCCGACCTGGCGAGGCTGTCCGACGGGACGATCGTGCTGATCTACGGCTGTGACGGCGACATCGCGAGCTTCCCGCTGCGGGTGAACATCTGCCGCTTCAACCTCGAGTGGCTGACGCACGGCCGGGACAGTCTCGCGAAGGGTCCACGCCTGAAGACGAAGTCCTACAAGCTAGCTGGAGATCGCCTCGAGTATCACGTCACGGCGCCCGGCCCTGGCGAGTACGAGCTCTGGCTGCGCTACTACCGATCTACCGACGGCGGACTGGTCTCCGTGACGGTCGATGGCCTGAAACCACGCAACAACCTCATAGACACGACATCCGAGACCGCCAACGGGTACGACGTACTCCTGCTCGGCACTGTGCGACTCAGAGCTGGACAGCACGTGGTCCGGTTCGCGCCGGCCGGTGCGGGGCGTGGTGGTGGCCAGAGCATCTCGCTTGATCAGTTGACGTTGACACAGGCACCTGCTGCTCCGGACGTGTCCGAGACCATCACTGTGGACAACGGTGCGCTCGGCTACACGGTCGTCTCGGGCACATGGCCGTCAGGCACCGGTGTGGCGGGGTACTACAGCGGCAACTACGCCTCGCACGCACCGGGCGACGGGAGCTCGCGGGTCCGCTGGCAGCCCTGCCTTCCGGCGGATGGTCGTTACGAAGTGCAGGTCTCGTACACCGCCGCGTCCAACCGGTCCAAGGCCGCGCCGTACGTCGTCAACCACGCGGACGGCTCCAGCACAGTCCCTGTCGATCAGACCGTTCGCGGTACACCCGACGTACGCGGAGGGGAGTGGGTGACGCTGGGCACCTACCACTTCACCGGCGGCCTGACCGGAACTGTGGAGCTGACCGATACCGCCGACGGCTACGCGGTGGCGGACGCGGTGCGCTTCATCCGCCGCTGAGCTGCGAGAGGCCCGGCTACCCGTGCGGTAGCCGGGCCTCAGCGCTTACTTGGTGGGCTTGATCTTCGACGACGGCGGAACCACCTTGCCGGACGGCTTCACGACGTTGGCCGGCGGGAACTTCCAGGTCTTGCTCTTCGCCATCGTGGTGAGCTCGGCCACCGTGAACAACGGCTTCTGGCGAGTGTGGCGCTGCCCCTTCTCGGCGGGCGCGTTGTAGCTGGTCATGCTGATGAAGCGACCGTCGGGGTAGGAGATCTCGACGTGGTTGCTGGTGACGCCGTCCTTGTTCCGGTTACCCGGGTACTCCGGCTGCTCGGTCAGGGTGAACAGTTTCGAACCGTCGGGGTTGGTGATGCAGTTCGCCGCGGAGGACTCGCACAGGCCCTGAACGCCGCCACCGGCGACCAGTACGTCGACGCGGGAGGCGCCCTTGCCGTCGTTGACGACGTACGCCGCTGCCGCGAAGCCCTCCTCGGACGTGCCCCACGTTTCGGGCTGCGAGAGAGTGCGGCCTGGTGCCTTGACGAAGGACTTGAGCCTTTCCAGCGTCTGCTGCGGAGTCACGTGGCTCGGTTTGGCCGCCGGCGTCGGTTTCGCCAACGGGATCGGCGTACTGGCGACTGCTGTGTTCGACGGACTGCCGAGCAGCTGGACACCGCCGGCGATGAGGCCCACGGTGGCGAGTATGGCCCCGGCGCCGGTGAGGCTGAGCACCGTCGTACGGCGGCGGCGCAGCCGGAGGCCCTGCTGGACACTGCGTTCGAGCAGGTCCGGAGTGATCGGCTCGAGGTTCTCGGTGGCCCGCTGCATGAGGTCGGTGAGTTGGGTGTTCATGGATGCTCCTCGGGTTCAGTGCACGATCAGCTGGGCGGCGCCGTCGCCGAGGACCGCACGGAGGCGGTCGAGGGCTCGGGCGGTGCGGGTGGTGATCGCGCTGGCGTTCTTGCCGAGATCGAGCGCGACCTGCTCGACGCTGCGATCTTCGAAGAACCGCAGCACCAGCACGGCACGATCCAGCGGCGCCAACTCGGCCAGGGCGCTCTGCAGCGCCAGCCGCAACTCGGGGTCGCCGGCCCGTTCGGCCCGCTCCGGCAGATCCGCCGTCGGCCGCTCGGACCAGCTCTTACGCCGGCGCTGCGAGACGAACGTCCGCACCAGCGCGGTCCGCGCGTACGCCGTCGGGGTGTCGATCCGGTGCCAGGTCCGCAGCAGGTTCGCCAGCGTCTCCTGGACCAGATCTTCGGCGTGATGCCGATCACCCGTCAGCAGCCACGCGGTCCGGTAGAGCTGCGGTATCCGCGCCCGCGCAAACTCCTCGAAGTCTTCAGTCGATCTCATCGCAGCCTTTCGGTCGATGCCTCTGCCTCAAGAGACGCATCGACCGCCCCGTCAGATCACACCCGACTCAGAAGACTTTCGACAACACCCAGACGGCGAACGCCAGAGACCCCACCACGAACGTGACGGCCAGCACTACGCCGTACCCGAACCACAAGCTCCCGGAAGACTTCACCCGCACATCCTGCCAGCCGGACGGAGATCGCGGTCGCACAAAATGGCGAAGGCGACCCGGTTCGCGTTTCCGCGGACGCAGGTCGCCTTCGCCTTGGGGTGAGTGACGGGACTCGAACCCGCGACCACCTGGACCACAACCAGGTGCTCTACCAGCTGAGCTACACCCACCATTGCCGCCCCGACTGCGACGGCTGAGCAATCATAGCGACGAACCCCCAGGACCAGAAATCGGCCCTCCCATGCGCCCCAGCAGAACCTGGTTGGGGCGTTGGGAGGGGTAGGGGTAGGACCAGAAATCGGCCCTCTACGGGGCTGGTTCAGGGGTGTTTGGGGTGGCGATGAGGGTGGCGGCGGCTCGGGCGGTGTCGGAGTCGGGGCCGGGCTGGGGGACGAAGACGGTTTGGCGGTAGTAGCGGAGTTCTTCGATGCTCTCCCTGATGTCGGCCAGGGCGCGGTGGTTGCCGGTCTTGGCCGGGGTCGCGTAGTAGACGCGCGGGTACCAGCGCCGGACGAGCTCCTTGATCGAGCTGACGTCGACGTTGCGGTAGTGCAGGTGCGCCTCGACCCGCGGCATGTCGCGGACCAGGAAGGTCCGGTCGGTGCCGACCGAGTTCCCGGCGAGGGCGGCCTTGCGCGGCTCCTTCACGTACCCGGAGATGAACTCGAGCACCTGCTGCTCAGCGTCGGCGAGCGCGATGCCGTGCTCGAGCTCGGCGAGCAGGCCGGATCCGGTGTGCATGTCGCGGACGAAGTCACCCATCTGCTCCAGGGCGCCCGGTGGCGGCGCGATCACCAGGTCGATCCCTTCGCCGAGCACGTTGAGCTCATAGTCGGTGACCAGAACCGCTACCTCGATCAAGGCGTCCGCCGCCAGGTCGAGGCCGGTCATCTCGCAGTCGATCCACACCAGCCGGTCGTTCATGGGCACCCACCTTACGGCGACCCGCCGACACCAGGGCGACCGCCGGTCCTAAGCTCGGCGTGGCGCTCATCTCAGCACGCCGTACGACGGGGTGTGTACGGCGTGCTGCCGACCGTGTTCAGCGGGGTGCGTGACCGAGGTGGATGCTGCGGACGGACAGTACGGCGAGATCGGTACGGCGGCCGAGGTAGTGCGGCCCGTCAGGGTCCAGGAGCTGCTGCCAAGCGGCCAGGTCGTCAGCGCTCAACCAGTCGGCGTCCGCCGGAACATCATGCCCATGCCCATGCCCGTGTCCGTGGCCCGTCTCGGACGAAGTGCCAGTGAGGCGCTCGACCCTGAAGCGGAACCCGGAGACGAGGTGCTCCAGGCGCTCCGCCGAGAGCGGAGGCGCGGTTTCGGTGAGGATGCTCCGCGTGGTCACGTCGGTCAACCCGGCCCGGGTGAGAGCGTCGGTCCACCCGTAAGGCATGGGCACAGACCCCGGCAGCGATTCGCGCATCACCTTGAACCACTGATCCTGGGCAAGGTCCAGCCGCAGCTCCAGCCCCGGCTCGCCGACCCCGAGATCCCACGGCAGACTCCGCGCCGGCAGACCACCCTCGGCCAACGCCAACCGCCCACCCGGTGCCAACAGCGACGCCAGCGCGTCAACGGCAGCCTGCTGGTCGCCGGCGTGGTGCACCGAGGCCGACGCCCAGATGAGGTCCGCCGGCGCGTCGATTGCCTTGCGCAACGGCTCCGCCCCGTCGTCCATCGAAGCCAACTCACACCGAACCGCCCCGCCGGTGTGCTGCCTCGCCTGCTCCAGTACATCGGGATCCGCGTCGATCGCGACAACCGTCGCTCCGGCCGGCAGTGCGTCCGCCAACGCCTTGGCCATCCCACCGCCACCGCAGCCCACGTCGACAGCCACCTGATCGGCATCCCGGACCAGGCTGGTGGCAACCGTCCTGTTCCAGTCCGCCTCACCCTCCGCCGATGCCCGGAGCCGCCCAGCCTCTTCCGCCCACTCGATCTCAATCTCCACCATGCCGCCAGTCTGAGCCCACCCGCGACCAACCCCCACATGCTGTTGCCAATCCAGCAACCCGGATCCTGGCGTACCTAAGAACAGGAGGTGGTCGCCCTCATCCCGCACGCTCCCGCGTGAACACCCCGCCGAAGACCCACTACCTCCTGTCCTTAGGTACGCAGTCCCGCCACATCCGGGCGGTTACCCCAGGTCAGCCGGGAGATTTGCAGGATCAACCGGGAGATCAGCGCCAGCACGGTTGCGATCGGCCTGTCGGGGGTGCCGTCCTGTTCGGGGATCTGGGGAGGGGGTGCGGGCCGGTGGAATCCGTGACGGGGACGGTGGGGCGGCCTCGGCTGGGGGCGTTGCTGGACGAGGGAGTGCAGCGGCGGCTGCTGACGGTCGTGGCGGACGCCGGCTTCGGCAAGTCCACGCTGCTCAGTTCGTGGGCCACCGACAAGCCATGCGCGTGGCACACCATGCGAGCCGAGGACGGCTCGCTGGCCGCCATGGTGTCCGCACTGGTCACAGCCCTGCGCCGCCAGGTCCCCGCGCTCGAGACCGTCCCCGCCGAACTCCAGAGCCCGCGCGGTCCGGACGCCGACGCCGAGCAGCAGACCCGAGCCCTCGCGTACGCCGCCCTTCTGGCCGACGCATTAGCCGACAACCTCGACGACGACCTGATCCTCGTCCTCGACGACCTGCACGAGCTCGACCCCGCAGCACCCGCCACCACACTGATCGAAGGCCTGGTACGCACGGCGCCACCGAGCCTGCACCTGGTCGTGGCGTCCCGCAGTCCCATGCCGTTCGGCATCGACCGGCTCCGCGGCCGTGGTCAGGTGCTGGAGATCGACGCCACCGCTCTGGCGTTCACAGTCCCCGAGACCCTCGCCGTACTGGAGAAGGTGCTGGGCGACGGCACCGAGGACCTGGCGGCCGAGCTGGCCGCACTGGCACGCCAAGCCGTTGCCTATGGCCCCGTACTGGGGCTCTCTGGCGCACTGGTCGCCCTGGGGTGGGTCACCCTGCACGCCGGCAACCAGACCGAGGCCGCCGCGACAGCGGAGGAGGCCGCCGCACTCTGCCGGAAGCGCCGCGACCGCGCGGGCCTGGCCGACGCACTGGAGCTGTACTCCGCCGCAGGTGGTGGTGAAGTCCTCCACGAGGTCTTGAACATTCGTAGCGGGCTAGGCGACCAACTCGGCGAGGCGCGCGCTCAGCTGATGCTTGCCCGCCGCACTGAAGGCCCGGAAGGCCGGGGCGCCCTATCCGGCCGTCCCGGCGCGGCTTTAAGGCTGTCTGAAGGTGCCGCCCCAGCATCTGAACATGGCAGCGCCGGTGCACAACCCAGAGGTGGTCCGTGAGTTCGAAATAGCGGGTCATTCCGGTCGCGACTACCGCACCGAACCCGGTACGCCGATCAGAGCGACTCTGGCCGGTGTGGTGGTCCAGATCGAGTCCGATCGGGTCATGGTCGAGTCGAACGCGATCTGGCACCTGTACGGCGGCCTGTCCGAGCTCGTGGTCAGCCAGGGGGCGACCGTGGAGACGGGGGACCGGCTCGGTGTCGCTGCCGATTCACACCTGCACTACGAGGAGCGGGTGGCGCCGTACGACGCCGGTGCCCACCGCAGTCCGCAGTTCGATCTGCACACCGACGCCCGACGCTACGGTTGAGCCGTGATCACGCCCTTCCACACGGCCCGTCTGAGCATGCTGCCGCTGCAGATCGAGTACGCCGGGGAGATGACGAACGTACTGTCTGACCCCGACCTCTACACCTTCACCGGTGGCGAACCGCCGAGTGTGGACACGCTCGAAGCCCGCTACCGCCGACAGCTCGCCGGTCCGGCCCGGCCTGAAGAGCACTGGCTCAACTGGGTGATCCAGCACGACGACGAGCTGGTCGGCTACGTGCAAGCGACAGTTACCGACAGTACGGCGGAAGTCGCCTGGGTGATCGGCACGGACTGGCAGGGCCACGGCTACGCGAAAGAGGCCGCACAGGGTCTCGTCACCTGGCTGGGTGCCCAGGGCATCGAGCGGATCATCGCCCACGTCCACCCGGACCACGCCGCCTCGGCTGCAGTCACTGCGGCCGCCGGACTCACCCGCACTGACGAGGTGGACGACGGCGAGTACCTCTGGACCACATGACAACAGGCCCGGCCGAAACGGCCGGGCCTGTTGTTATGTCTGTGGGGTTCAGACCGGGCGAACGTTCTCCGCCTGCAGGCCCTTCGGGCCCTGGGCGACGTCGAACTCGACCTTCTGGTTCTCGTCCAGGGAGCGGAAGCCGTCCGTCGCGATCGCCGAGTAGTGCACGAACACGTCGGCGCCGCCGCCGTCCTGGGTGATGAAGCCGAAGCCCTTTTCGCCGTTGAACCACTTCACTGTTCCGCTGGCCATGATCTGCTCCTTCTGTGGGGCCTACGAGTCCGGCGGGCGCCGGTCCCGGGTTGCCGCAACGAGCCCTCCCAGATCGGACCAACGGTCCTGATATGAGAAAAACGCCCAGCGGATTACAATCCGCGGGCGCTTCGAAACGAACGTGGAACTGCAAAACTGCAACCGCCGATGACCCTAGCACGGTCAGCCAACCATCAACCACTCATCGCCACGCCGCGCGTCGTACTGGTCCGGCGTAGCGGGCCAACTGGCGGTGCAGCCTGACCGGCCGCACTCACACGCGAACGGGTACGGCGGCAGCTCGGCCAACCCGATGTCCGCCTGCCACAGCCGACCCTGCCGGCACGCGGTCAGGTTCTCGTACCGACGCTGCCGTTGTAGCTCCCCGCCGGCCGCAAGCCCCGGCGCCGTACCCAGCGTTTCCTCGACAGCCCCGGTGATCGCGGCCCAGTCCGGAATAGCCGGCACTTCGATGACGGTCCGCCCGCGCTCCGCCGCCTCACGCCGTACGAGGTCCGCCAGTAGGGCGTCCCGCGCGAGCAACGCCTCCAGTCGAGCGCGGCCCTCCGGATCCTCCGCCCGGGTCAGCCGCTCCTCACGGGCCCGCCGGGTCTGCTCCGCGTCCGGCACCAACCACACCGCCGCAGACACCTCATCAGCCATGGACGGGAACAGCTGCGGCCCCTCCACCAGCGCAGGTACGTCGCCCAGCCCGCGTGCACGGATATCCGCGGTCACCAGCTCCAACCGCGTCCGCGCGATCCGGGCGAAGGCATCTGCCGCAAACGCCGGCCCCTCCGCCAAGTCCTCGGCCAAGGACCGCCCTGGTGGCATCCGCGCGGCGTGGTCGTAGGTCCACAGGTCGATCGGGTGCAGTGGCAGGTCGGTCCGTCGCGCCAGGTCGCGCGCGATCGTCGACTTGCCCGCACCGGGGGCTCCACCGATCCACACCATCGCCGGCCAGCTCATCTGCCCCATCCTGCCAACACAATGGGTTCGTGACGTTCGAGACGCGGACAGCGCCGTACCGCCGGGAGTTGCTCCAGCACTGCTACCGCATGTCCGGATCGATCCAGGACGCGGAGGATCTGCTCCAGGAGACGCTCGTCCGTGCGTGGCGTGCCTTCGACCGGTATGACGAGAGTCGCGCGTCACTGCGCACGTGGCTCTACCGGATTGCCACGAACACCTGCCTGAACGAGTTGGAGAGCCGCAGCCGTCGCCCACTGCCGTCCGGGCTGGTTGCCCGCGGTGAGGATCCGCGAGCACCACTGGTCCGCGGTGAGGAAGTCCTGTGGCTGCAGCCGTTCCCCACTGACCCGGCAGCGATCGTCGGTGAGCGCGGCAGTCTCCGGCTGGCGTTGATCGCAGCACTCCAGTTCCTCCCCGCCAAACAGCGTGCCGTCCTGATCCTGCGTGAAGTGCTGGACTGGTCCGCCGCCGAGATCGCGGCTCAGCTCGAGCTGACTCCGGCCGCGGTCAACAGTGCCCTGCAACGCGCCCGGGCGAAGCTGGCTGAGACCGGACTTGCCGAGGACGACGTCCTCGAACCCGACGATCCCCGCAGCGTGGCGATTGTCGACAAGTACATCGTCGCCTTCGAGAAGGCGGACGTAGCTGCGTTCGCCGAGCTGCTCACCGCCGACGTCACGCTCGAGATGCCGCCGTTCTACAACTGGTACTCCGGTCGCGAAGACCACCTGTCGTTCGTGGAGGGCGTGTTCGCACGGCGGGGCACGGACTGGAGGGTGTTCCCGATCGCGGCGAACGGCCAGGCCGGGATCGCGGTCTACCGCGGCGATGGTGAGGTGCATCGGCTGCACACTCTGCACGTGTTCACCATCACCACGGCCGGCATCAGCCACAACCGCGTCTTCCAGGACGACGCCGTCTTCGCGGCCTTCGGACTAGCCCTGACCCTCTGACCTCCGGTACGTCGCCAGGACAGTCGGGCCGACCTGGTCCATCGAGACCAGCTCCAGGTGGACCGGCGTACCCGAGGCTGGGAACAACCGCTCGCCCGCGCCGAGGATCGACGGAAACGTCATCAGGCGGTACTCGTCGACCAGGCCGGAGGTCTGCAGTGCCCGTACGACGCTCAGACTGCCGACCACGACCACATCGCGGGACTCGCGCTCGGTCCGAACCGCGTCGGCGACCTCACCCTCGATCAGGGTCGAATTCGCCCACGCGTCCACATCGGTCAGCGAGTGAGAGGCGACCAGCTTGCGGATTTTGGTCATCCGCACCGAGAAATCGTCCGTCCGGCTCGGCATCCGTTGTCCGAGTAGCTCCCAGGTCGAGCGGCCGAGTACGACGGTCCCGGTGTCGAGGATCGAACCCAGCCGGAACTTGTCGCCGCCGACGAGTTCCGGTCCGAACCGCCAGGCCCAGCCGCCGCCCGGCGTACCGGCCGATCCGTCCGGGTCGGTGATGATGCCGTCGAGGCTGACGAACGAGACGACGATGACGCGGCCCATGGCTCCTGCTCCTTCGGTCAAGTGACTCATGCCGGTACATACCGACGGGCCGGTCCCGATTCATCGCTCGCACCGAACCTTTTTTGGCGAGCGCTTACCGCAGAGTGTGATCTTGACCGCATTTGGGCTCCCGCCTACTGTATCCCGTATACCAAGCCTGCTTGGAAGGCGGTACATTCATGAAGGTTGCTGTTCTCGGCGCCGGGGCGATCGGCGCGTACGTCGGCGCCGCGCTGCACCGCGGCGGGACCGAGGTCCATCTGATCGCCCGCGGCGCACACCTGGACGCGATCCGCTCGAACGGTGTGAAGGTGCTCAGCCCACGCGGCGATTTCGACGCCCGCACGCCGGCAACCGACGATCCGACCGCGGTCGGACCGGTCGACTATGTCTTCCTCGGGCTCAAGGCGAACTCGTACGCGAGCGCCGGCCCGTTGATCTCGCCGCTCCTGCACGAACGCACCGTGGTCGTGGCCGCGCAGAACGGCATTCCCTGGTGGTACTTCCATGGGTTGAAGGGTCCGTACGAGGGGCGCCGGATCGAGTCCGTCGACCCGGGCGGTTCGGTGACCGAGGTGCTGTCACTCGAGCGAGCCGTGGGGTGTGTCGTCTACTGCTCGACGGAGCTCGAGGGGCCTGGCGTCGTACGCCACCTGGAAGGCACTCGCTTCTCGATCGGTGAACCGGTGGGCGGGCGGTCGGAGCGCTGCGATGCGTTCAGTGCGGTGATGATCGCCGGTGGGCTGAAGTGCCCGGTCGAGGCGGACATCCGCAACGACATCTGGATCAAGCTGCTCGGCAACGCCGCCTTCAACCCGATCAGCGCGCTGGCCCGGGCCACGATGGTGGAGATCGCCACGCACCAGGGCACCCGCGCGATGGTCCGGCTGATGATGGAGGAGTCGCTGGAGATCGCCGCCGCGGTCGGGTGTCATCCGGAGATCTCGGTCGACAAGCGGATCAACGGTGCCGAACGGGTCGGCGAGCACAAGACCTCGATGCTTCAGGACCTCGAGAAGGACAAGCCGCTCGAGCTCGACGTCATCCTCGCCGCGGTCGTCGAGCTCGCCGACCTCACCGGCACCAAGGCCCCGACCCTCCGTGCGGTCCACGCCGTCGCCGACCTCCTCGCCACCAAAGTCGGCGCCGCCCCGACACCAGCTGCCAGCCCGACCGCAGCCGCCGCGGGGTCTTGAGCCGGGTGGGTCCGGCTACAGCGACGCCGGACCCACCTGTTCCACCTACGCCAGGCCGGACCCACCTGTTCCGTCTACAGCTCGAGCGGCCCCAGCGACGGTCCGGCGACGAAGTGCGCGACCGGGTCGACCAGCACCTCGAGCTCCAGGAGGACGAGCTCGTTGTGCCCCGGCCGCAGCACCGGACCCGGCACGTACAGCGTCTCTTGCGGCCCCCGGCGCGAGTACCGCCCGAGGTTGAATCCGTTCACCCAGGCAAACCCTTTGCCCCAGGCAACGGTTGACAGAAAGTGATCCACCGGCTCGTCAACCTCGAACGACGCTCGCCAAGCCGTAGGTCCAACACCGGGAGCATCAGTTGTCGGACCCATGGAGTCCCACAACCGCGGCACGTCGTCCAGATCGATCACACACGCCGACCAGTCCGTGAGCTCGACCGAGCCGAGCCGGACCGGACCGGTCAAACCCTTCGGCTCACCGATCCGCCGTCCGTAGTTCACTCGCCCCTGGTCCTCGACCACGATCTCGAGCTGCCCACCCCGTGGCAGCATCAGCGCCCGGTCGTGCCGTTCCCGATCGAGCACCCCGACCGGCGCGCCATCCAGAAACACGTAGGCCCGGTCCCGCACCTCGCCCACACTCAGCAGCGCCGGATCCTCGCCCGGCACCTCGGTCCGGAACAGCACCAGCCGCGCGTCCAGCTCGTCGAGGGTCGGGATCCTCGAATGTTCGGTCCACGAACCCCAAGGACCAGCCAGCAACCGGAGCGGCGATCCCAGCGCCGCGGAAGTCTCCGGCGCGCGCGGCCCCGACGCCGGGACAGCGTCGGGGACGGGTGCGTACCGGGAGATCACCTCCCGGAAGGCGTGGAACTTCTCCGTCGGGTTCCCCGCCTCGTCCAGCGGGGCGTCATAGTCGTACGACGTGATCGTCGGCCGGTAGACGCCCTTGTCGTTGGCCCCACTCGTCAGCCCGAAGTTCGTGCCGCCGTGGAGCATGTAGATGTTGACCGACGCACCGGCCGCCAGCAACGCGTCCAACTCCGCCGCAGTTTCGGCCACGCTGGTCGTGTGGTGCGGTCCACCCCAGTGGTCGAACCACCCGTCCCAGAACTCCATGCACATCAACGGCCCAGTGGGCTGATGCTGCCGCAACGTCGCCAGCCGTTCGGGAGCTCGTGACCCGAACGACCCGGTCCGCAGTACGCCGTCCAGCCCGCCGGCCGCAAGCATCGCGTCAACGGGTTGGTCCACGGTCACCAGTGGCACCGTGATCCCGGCGTTCCGGATGATCTCGGCGACCGACTTCAGATAGGTCTGGTCGTCCCCGAACGCGCCGTACTCGTTCTCGACCTGGACCAGCAGCACCGGGCCGCCCCGATCCACCTGCAGCGGAGCGACGATCCGCAGTACGTCGAACAGATACTCCTGCACCGCGGCCATGAACCGCGGTTCGTACCGGCGGACTCCCATGTCCGGCTCCCGGAAGAGCCAGGCCGGGAGCCCGCCGTTGTCCCACTCCGCGCAGATGTACGGGCCGGGGCGGACGATCGCGTACAGGCCGGCCTCGGCCACCTCCCGCAGGAAGCGCTCGAGATCGAGCATCCCGGACGTGTCGAAGGCGCCCGGGCGCGGGCTGTGCGCGTTCCACGGCACGTACGTCTCGATGGTGTTGAGTCCCATCAGGCGGGCCTTCTCGATCCGGTCGGCCCAGCTGTCCGGGTGCACCCGGAAGTAGTGCAGTGCCCCGGACAGGATCCGGAAGGGCCGACCGTCGAGAAGGAAATCAGACTCACCAACCATAAAGGTGGTCACTAGGGCACCATCCTTGCTGTGGGCACCGATACGGTGCCTGCTGTTGGGACTCGGCGGCAGCCGGGGTGACGGTCTGAGTTGGTCGCTC
>NZ_JBVHFT010000033.1:0-47729 GCF_055562215.1 Kribbella sp. NPDC020701
GAGCGACCAACTCAGACCGTCACCCCGGCTGCCGCCGAGTCCCAACAGCAGGCACCGTATCGGTGCCCACAGCAAGGATGGTGCCCTAGTGACCAGGTTCGTGTCGTCCCCGCTGGCCCTCGCCGCTGCCCTCTCGCTGTCGCTCACCGCCTGTGGTGGTGACGACAAGGAGGCCGGATCGACTCCCGCCGCGAGTACGCCGGCACCGAGTGTGACCTCTCCGGCACCGAGCGGTACGCCCGGCGAACCGGTCGCCCGGACGGCGGCCGAGCTCACCAAGGCCCTGCTCGCGTTGAGTGATCTCCCGAGCGGCTTCTCGCAGGAGAAGGACGAACCGGACGACAACTCCAAGCCGTTCTCCTCGCCGAGCAGCCGGTGCAAGACCCTGGTCAAGTACCTGAACGCCACCAAGGCGCCGGGTTCGAAGGCCAGCGTGAGCCGATCCTTCTCCGGCAGCCAGGAAGGCCCGTACATCGACTTCGGCCTCGACTCGATGGGTACCGCGGAGGAGGTCGCCGACCTGCGGGACACGTACGCGGACGCGGTGAAGTCCTGCACGAAGGTCTCGCTCAAGACCGAGGGCGAGAGCAGTACGTCGATGAAGGTCGAGAAGATCGCGGCACCCCAGTTCGGCACCGGCCCGTTCGCGTTCCGCCTGACCGGAACCAGCGGCCCGAAGCGCGGCCTCGAGTACACCGCCGCCATCACCGGCGTCAACGACGTCATCGTGTCGGTCGGCGTCCTGGCCGGCCAAGGCACCGAGCTGGACGTCGCCACCGAAACCGCTGTCACCAAGGCCCAGCAGGTCCTCAAAGCCGGCGCGTGATCGGCGTCACACCGGCCACTGTCACGCCCGCGTCGCGCCGGCCCGTCGTGTCGGTATGGAACAACGGATCGACTTCAGCAAGGTCGTACCGGCCGGCTTTCTGGCCGTGTACGGCGTGGAGAACTATGTGCAGGGCAAGCTCGACCACACCCTGTCGCACCTGATCAAAATCCGGGCGTCGATGCTCAACGGATGCGCGTTCTGCCTGGACATGCACACCACGGACGCGCTCAAGC
The DNA here is from genome assembly GCF_055562215.1 of Kribbella sp. NPDC020701. Classification (NCBI taxonomy): domain Bacteria; kingdom Bacillati; phylum Actinomycetota; class Actinomycetes; order Propionibacteriales; family Kribbellaceae; genus Kribbella; species Kribbella sp. NPDC020701. The sequence goes on from NZ_JBVHFT010000033.1 coordinate 1,063, forward strand.
ACGGGGAGAGCAGCCAGCGCCTGTTCGGCCTGGCGGCGTGGCGTGAATCGTCGTTCTACGACGAGCGCGAGCGGGCCGCCCTTGCCCTGACGGACGCGGTCACGGTGCTCGAACGGACCGGCGTACCGGATGGGCCCAGTTCTTCGCTCACGTCTACACCCGGCCGAACCTGAGCGTCCTGCCCGTCCAGTTGGTGACCGGCCCCGCGCTGGACATCGTGATCGGCGACCGGCGGCATGTGCTGGCACTGAGTTCGACGGCGACCAGATCGCCGGGATCCGGGTCGTCATCAGCTCGGACAAGCTGTCAGCGATCGGGCAGCGGCATGATCGTCGTACGGCGGTGGTGTTCGAAGACGACTGAGCTGCGGATGTCGGCGATCTCCTGGCGTTTGGCCAGCGCCAGCACGAGGTCGCGGAGCGCCTGGGTGTCCTTGACCGCGACGTGGGCGAGGAAGTCGGAGCCGCCGGAGACCATGAACATGTCCAGGGTCTGCGGAAGCTGCATCACGTAGTCCTGGAACGCGGTCGCGACGGCCATCGCCTGCGGGCGGAGCTTGATCGAGATGATCGCCTGGGTGGACCGGTCGATCGCGGCCAGGTCCACCTCCGCGCGGTACCCGCTGATCACGCCGCGCTCGCGCAGGCCGCGGATCCGCTCCAGGCAGGTCGACGGCGCGATCCCGAGCTCGGCCGCCATGTCCCGGTTCGTCCGGCGGGCGTCGTTCTGCAGCATCTGCAGCAGCGCCGTATCAAGTTCGTCCATAGCGGGAAGTTTCGCAGATCCGCCGAACGATGTTCGGATCAGAGGACGTGAGCCCGTGCACCTGGCTAGCTTTGCCGTCGTGCTGACGAACAAGATGGTCGTGGTGATCGCGGCCGAGGCGCCGGTCGGCGTCGCCCTGAACACCGCCGCCCTGCTCGGGGTCGGACTCGGCCACCACCACGACGACGTGGTCGGCCCGGACACCGCCGACGCCTCGGGTGCGGCGCACACCGGGATGTGCGCCCACCCGATTCCGGTACTGCGAGCATCCGCCGAGCAACTGCAGGACCTCCACACCCAGGCAGCGGCCAGGGACGACGTCACCGTGCACGACATGCACCAGATCGCCCAGCGCGCACGCACCTACGAGCAGATGTCGACCACGTTGAGCGGGACCAAGCCCGAAGACATTGAATACCTCGGCCTGGCCCTCTACGGCCCGCGGTCCGCCGTCGATTCCCTGACCGGCGCTCTACCGCTTTACCGGTAGGGCTCAGAGGAAGAGGTCGGCGAAGCGCCGTAGTTCGTTCGGGTCCAGGCCGTTCTCGAAGGCCACGATGAGTTCCTGGGTTCCGGCGTCCTCGTACGCGGCGATCCGTTGCCGGATCGTCGACTCGGTGCCGATCAGGCCGTAGGAGGCGAGGTCGCCGGGGAAGGCGAACTCGGAGCCGGCGGGGACCCTGGACCGCGCTTCCGCGTCCGAAGTGCCGAGGATGTACGACGTGGTGACCGTTCGCCGGATGTCGTCGTACGGGCGGCCGACGTCCGCACAGTGCTTGCGGAGTACGTCGTACTTGCGCCGCAGCACCTCCGGCGAGTCCATGATGTTCGACGCGTCGGCCCACCGCGCGACGGTCCGCAGAGTCTTCTGCTCACCGCCGCCGGCGACCAGGACCGGGATGTGGGGTTGCTGGAGTCCTTTCGGCTGGTTGAGTCCGCCGGACGCCCGGTAGTACCTTCCCTCGAAGTCGACCGACTCCTCGGTCCAGAACCGGCGGATCAGTTGCACCGCCTCGTCCAGCCGCCGCAGCCGGTCGCCGGCGGTGCCGAACTCGTACCCGTACCCGGCGTAGTCCGGCTCGTACCAGCCGGCGCCGATTCCGAAGATCAGCCGTCCGTTGCTGACCACATCGATCGTGGACGCGATCTTCGCCTGGAGCGCGGGGTTGCGGTAGCTGTTCGACGTCACCAACGGGCCGATCCGGATCCGGTCGGTCGCGGCCGCGAGCGCGGTGACCATCGTCCAGGCCTCGAACAGCGGTGCCTGCGAGGGCGGGATCGGAAGCAGGTGGTCGGGGACGTAAGCGGCGTGGAATCCGAGCTCGTCGGCGGTCTGGGCCACCGTAGTGATCCGGCGGAACGCGTCGGACGGGTCGAGGCCGGCGAGCTCGCCGGTGAATCCGGTGGGCAGGAACACGCTGAAGTTGGTCATGGCGGCCTTTCAATGAAGTGCTTGCACTCGTTTGTGCGTATTGACCGGCTGACGCGCCAAAAGGAATCGGATGTCGTGTCGGCGTCCGTATGGTGGGGACATGCGACTCAACTACGAGGCGACAGGTCCCGCCGACGCTCCGGTTGTCCTGCTCGGAGCGTCGCTCGGAGCAACGCAGGCGATGTGGGCGCCGCAGGTCGACGTCCTGGCGAAGCGGTACCGCGTGGTGGCTTTCGACCACCGCGGGCACGGCAAGTCCGACGTACCGCTCGGGCCGTACACGATCGACGACCTCGGTGGCGACGTCGTCGAACTACTCGACACGCTCGAGGTCGACCAGGCGTCGTACGTCGGGATCTCGCTGGGCGGCGCGGTCGGGCTGTGGCTCGCGCAGAACGCGGCCGAGCGCTTCCACCGGTTCGCGTTGCTCTGCCCGCCGGCCAACCCGGCCGAGAACGCGCAGATGTGGACCGAGCGGGCGGCCCAAGTGCGCGCCGAGGGAACCCAGTCGATCACGGACGCGACGCTCGGCCGCTGGTTCCTCCCGGAGTTCACCGAAGTCGCGCCGGTGCGCCAGATGCTCCTCGACACCCCCGACGAGGGCTACGCCGCCTGCTGTGAGGCTCTGGGCTCCACCAACCTGCTGCCCGGCCTGGCCGACATCACCGCTCCGGTCCTCCTCGTCACCACCGCCGGCGACACCTCCATCCCCCCGGAAACCGTCGTACCCCTGGCCGCCCAGATCCCCGGCGCCCACCTCGAAATCATCGAGAACGCCGCCCACCTGGTCACCTACTCCCACCCGGATGTCATCAACCCGCTGCTCCTCACCCACCTCGGGTGAGTGCGCGATTCCGGCGTACGGGGGCGGCGGCGTTAGGCTGGTAGGCGCTCTGACACCGACCGGAAGTTCCTGATGACTGTTGAATCGCTGTTCCCGCGCCTGGAGGCGCTGCTGCCGACTGTGCAGAAGCCGATCCAGTACGTCGGAGGTGAGCTGAACTCGGTCAGCAAGGACTGGGACGCGGTCAGCGTGCGCTGGGCGCTGATGTACCCGGACGCGTACGAGGTCGGCCTGCCGAACCAGGGCGTCCAGATCCTCTACGAGGTACTGAACGAGCGTGACCACATCCTGGCCGAGCGGACGTACTCCGTCTGGCCGGACATGGAGAAGGTGATGCGGGACCACAAGATCCCGCAGTTCACCCTGGACAGCCACCGGCCGGTCCGCGCGTTCGACGTCTTCGGACTGTCGTTCTCGACCGAGCTCGGCTACACGAACATGCTGACCGCACTCGATCTGGCCGGGATTCCGCTGTACGCCGTCGATCGGACCGACGAGGACCCGATCGTGCTGGCCGGCGGGCACGCCGCGTTCAACCCGGAGCCGATCGCCGACTTCATCGACGCCGCCGTCCTCGGTGACGGCGAGGAGATCGTGCTGGCCATCTCGGACGTGATCCGGGAGTGGAAGGACGAGGGATCCCCGGGCGGACGCGACGAGGTGCTGATGCGTTTGGCGGCCTCCGGCGGCGTCTACATCCCGAAGTTCTTCACGGTCGAGTACCTGACCGACGGCCGGATCAAGCGGGTCGCCCCGAACCGTCACGGCGTCCCGTGGCGGACGGCCAAGCACACGGTGATGGACCTGGACGCCTGGCCGTACCCGAAGAAGCCGCTGGTCCCGCTGGCCGAGACCGTGCACGAGCGGTACTCGGTGGAGATCTTCCGCGGTTGTACGCGCGGCTGCCGGTTCTGCCAGGCCGGCATGATCACCCGGCCGGTGCGCGAGCGCAGCATCACCACGATCGGAGACATGGTCGAGAACGGGCTGAAGCAGTCCGGATTCGAGGAGGTCGGACTGCTCAGCCTGTCCTCGGCCGACCACAGCGAGATCGCTGAGGTAGCCAAGGGTCTGGGTGATCGGTACGAGGGCAGCAACGTCTCGCTGTCGTTGCCTTCGACAAGGGTCGACGCGTTCAACATCACGCTGGCCAACGAGTTCTCCCGCAACGGCCGGCGCAGCGGCCTGACCTTCGCGCCCGAGGGCGGGTCGGACCGGATGCGCAAGGTGATCAACAAGATGGTCACCGAGGAGGACCTGATCCGCACGGTCGCGGCGGCGTACGGGCACGGCTGGCGGCAGGTGAAGCTGTACTTCATGTGCGGCCTGCCGACCGAGACCGACGAGGACGTGCTGGCGATCGCGGACCTGGCCAAGAAGGTGATCGCGACCGGGCGGGAGGTGTCCGGCCGGCGCGACATCCGTTGCACGGTGTCGATCGGTGGGTTCGTGCCGAAGCCGCACACGCCGTTCCAGTGGGCCGCGCAGCTCGGCGCCGAGGAGACCGACGCCCGGCTGTCGAAGCTGGCCGCCGCGATCCGTTCCGACCGGAACTACGCCAAGGCGATCGGCTTCCGGTACCACGACGGCAAGCCAGGCATCATCGAAGGCCTGCTGTCCCGCGGTGACCGCCGTGTCGGCCGGGTGATCGAGGCGGTCTGGCGTGACGGCGGCCGGTTCGACGGGTGGAGCGAGCACTTCTCCTACGACCGCTGGGTCGAGTCCGCCGAGAAGGCACTGGCCGACGAGCCGGTCGACCTGACCTGGTACACCACGCGGGAGCGCGAGTACGCCGAAGTTCTGCCGTGGGACCACCTGGACTCGGGGCTGGATCGCGACTGGCTGTGGGAGGACTGGCAGGACTCGCTCGAGGAGGACGGCGCGATCGAGGTCGAGGACTGCCGCTGGACCCCGTGCTTCGACTGCGGCGTCTGCCCGCAGATGGGCACCGAGATCCAGATCGGTCCCACCGGCAAGAAGCTGCTACCTCTTTCGGTGGTCTGAGGGCCTGCCGATCAGCGGCCCCCAAATCCATCAGTTGCAGTAGTAGGCCGGGGTGACGCCGCCGAAAGAAGCAGCTCGGTGAGCAAGAGTTCGTCAGCGCTGCCCAGAACGAGGTCGGCGGCCGCCACCGCACCCGGCGCGACGAACGGGTTGGGGACAGCGACCGCGAACATCCCGGCCGCCTGCGCCGCCGCGACGCCATGCGCGGTGTCCTCGACCGCGATCGCCTCGTCGCCTCGTACGCCGAGGCGCTGCAAGGCCAACTCATAGATCGCCGGATCGGGCTTGTGGGTCTCGACCTCGTCACCAGTGACGACGTGGTCGAAGAGATCCACCGCGTCGACGCGCTCCAGATGGCCGCGCACCCAGGGACGCGCCGAGCTACTCGCGATCGCGACCTGCAGACCGAGCTCGCGTGCCGTCCGTAGCCAGTCCTGGATGCCCGGCCGGAAGTGCAGTTCCCGGTGCATCGCGTCCCGGTGAGCGGTCCGGCGCGCATGACTTGCGGCGCGGTCGAAGCCGGAGCCGACAGCGGCCGCGAGTAGTTCATAGCGGTCCTCGGTGATGTCGCCGCCGTGCCCGGGCCAGAACTCCGCGAGATCCAGCTCGAGCCCGTGGTGGGCCCACTCGGCCCGCCAGCTCTCCACCATCGTCGTCTCGGTGTCCATCAACAGCCCGTCGAAGTCGAACACAACCGCCCGCACGTCCACCGGCACGAGCCGCGTCGCGAGCCGGTGGATCTGCGGCTCGGTCAGCCCGAGACCCGAGAGGTACGCGCGGACTCCGCCGAGTTGGTGGTCCAGATGGTCGAGTGACCCGAGAATCGTCTCGGGCCTCGTGCGCGAGTACTCCGGTCCGTCCTGCCGACCCAGCCGGACCTCGCTCACCGCATAGTCGTCAGCGATCACCTCGCGGGGTACACCGGCCAGCTCGAGAAGCAGGGCCGCGAGCTGACCGGTGCGATCCTTCCCGGAGTGGCAGTGCACGACCACCGGCCGGTCCGCCGGCGCGTCCGCGACGGCCTGGAAGATCTTGCTGAGGTGGGCCGAGTTGCGGCTCAGGCTATTGCAGTAGACGTCGACCAAGCGCGGCTCGGCGGCCGCATCCCGCGTCGCCTCAGCGGCCGGATCGATCCAAGGGATGCGCCGGTACGACGGATGGCCGTCGAGCGGGTGTGGTTGCCTGAGTTCCACGTCGGAGCGCAGGTCGAGCACCAGACCGGCGTCGACCGAGTCGAACTCAGCCCGTCCCGCGTCGTCCAGGTTGTCGAGGCACTCCGAACGGAACAACGCCCGCCGGCGCGTCAGTCCGCCGTACCGAGTCGGAAGGCCGCCAAGGTCACGCGCATTCGGGCTCCACACACTTGTCAGCTTAGGACAACGCCTCCAAGGGACTCGAAGTCGTGCCAGGTTCCGTCGAAGGCCTTGTGGTGCAGGGCTGAGTCCATGCCGACCACGAAGACGTCGAGTCGGTTCGGGCCCCAGGCGACCACCGAGCCGGCTGGTTGCGGGCGGGCCGCGGCTGCTGGTTCGAGCCAGCCGGCCAGTGCGGCGACGTTCATCCGGAGGATCTCGGCTGCCAACGACCAGTCGATGAAGTTCAACGTGTCGTTCGCCGAATGGATGTGGCCGTTCGCGCTGTCCGAGCCCTCGATCGTCAGCACGGCCGGAACGCCGGCGTTGATGAACGGCACGTGGTCACTCGCGAACGGGTTGAGCGACGTCTCCACCTTCAGCCCGGTGTACGTCGCGGCCGCCGTCCCGAGAGCCGCCATCTGGCTCGACGACACCGGAGCACCCTCGAGCAGCACGGTCGGGACCGCGGTGTTCTTGGTCGCGATCATGTCCATGTTGAGAACGGCCCGGACCCGCGCCCGTTCGGCCGGCGGCAGCGCGGCGACGTACTGCTTGCTGCCGAACAACCCCTCTTCCTCGCCACCGAAGAGGATCAGCCGTACGTCGTGCTGCCACGACCGCGTCGACAACAGCCGGCCGAGCTCGAGCACTCCGGCCGAGCCGCTGCCGTTGTCGTCCGCACCGGGGGCTGACGCGGCCGGACCGCCCGCGATGTTGATCGAGTCCAGGTGTGCGGTGACGATCACCAGTTCACGGGTGGATCCAACGCCGGCCAGGTCGCCGATCAGGTTCGCCGAGTGGCCCGCGCCGACCGTGATCGGCATCCGGCTGGTGGTGTAGCCGAGGGCAACCATTCGGTCGGCGGCGAAGTCCATCGCCTGGGTGAACGTCGAACTGAGCGAGTGCCGCGTCGGCAGGCTCGCCAACCAGGTCAGGTCCGACTGGTACGACGCCGGCGACACCTGCCCGACCAGATCCGCGATGGTCGGATCGACCCGGACCGCGGAGACGATCGGATTGTCGACAATCGTCGTACCTGCGTGGAGTGCTTCGACCCGCCAGCAGTTGTTCGAGCGGCGGCGGGGCCGGTCGGCGGACGAGATCACCAGGTGCCGGCCGTGATCGAGCAGCGGCACGACATCGGGGTAGTCGTCCTGGAAACTCCGGCCCACCTGCGTGACGAGCAGCAGGCCGGGTGCGGTCCGGGACGCGCGGCCGAGGCGTTGGTCGGCCCGGACCCAGAGGAGAGTCTTCTCGCCGAACCGCGCCGACTGCGCGCCTCCGGCGGCATCAGCGGTCGGTACGACGAGATAACGAACAGGTGCTGTAGTCATGAGGCCTCCCGGCGTGGATTGAGGTGACGAGGGAGCCCGGTCATGGGGCCTCCTGCCCTGGACTGAGGAGCGTAGGGAGCGGAGCGACTGGAGCGACGAGGGAAGGGCGGGAGGTAGAGCCCCATGACCCGCCGTGCCGGAGGCGCGGCCAAAGGCACAGCGGCTGGAGCGACCAGGGAAGGCCGGGAGCCAAGGCCCCATGACCCTGCCGGCGCCGAAGGCCCGGCCAAACGCTCAGCTAGTCCTGCCAGCTGATTTCGAGGCGGTCGGGCTCGGCTTTGACGATCTGGCCGGTCCCGCTGGAGCCGCGATCCAGCCGGCCGCCGGCGTCCCAGCGGCCGGCCGGACGTGCCTCCGGTGCGTCACCCCGGCCGATCGCGTACTCGACCAGGGTGCCGTCCGGGCGGAACTCCACCCCCCGCCGGCCGCGGGCCGGCGGGAAGGCGAAGTCGTCGCGGCGGTAGACGCTGACCCCGTCGTGGTCCTCCTCGAACGAGTGCGTCCAGCGCCCGACCGGTGATCCGCTCAGCTGGTCACCCCCTGCATGGCGGAAGCGGCAGGCATCGACTCCGGGATGGTGACCTTGAAGTCGCTGATGACGCCGCCGAGCGGTTCGTACCCGGTGACCGACGGTCCCCAGTTCGAGCCGTCCCACCACTTGTGCCACAGCTGCTTGTCGGTGCCGGTGACGAACACGTCCAGCCGGTTCTGGGCCCACGAGACAACCCGCGGCTCGTCGGTGCAGATCCCGCCCAGGTACTCGTAGCCGGTGACCGACGGTCCCCACGCGGATCCGTCCCACCACTTGTGGTACAGCGCGGAGTCGGTGCCGAGCACGAACACGTCGAGCCGGTCCGAGCCCCACGAGACAACGGTCGGCGCCGTCGTACACACGCCGCCCATGTACTCCCAGCTCGACCAGGACGAGCCGTCCCACCACATGTGGTACAGCGCGGAGTCGGTGCCGATGACGAACATGTCGAGCCGGTTCTGGCCCCAGGCAACGACCCGCGGCGGCGAAGCACAGACGCCGCCGAGGTACTCGTAGCCGGTGACGGACGGTCCCCAGTTCGCCCCGTCCCACCACTTGTGGTAGACCGCGTTGTCCGTGCCGAGCACGAACACGTCCAGCCTGTCCTTGCCCCAGGCAACAACCTCGGGCGGGCTCATGCAGATGCCGCCCATGTATTCGTACCCGGTGGCCGACGGTCCCCAGTTCGCCCCGTCCCACCACTTGTGGTACAGCGCACGGTCGGTGCCGAGGACGAACGCGTCCAGCCGGTTCGGGCCCCAGGTGGCCAGTCGCGGCGGGCTCTGACAGACGCCGCCGAGGTACTCGTACCCGGTGACGGACGGTCCCCAGTTCGCCCCGTCCCACCACTTGTGGTACAGCGCGTGATCGGTGCCGAGGACGAACGCGTCGAGGCGGTTCGGTGCCCAGGACGCGACTTCAGGAGCACTCATGCAGATACCACCCATGTACTCGTAGCCCGCGACGGACGGTCCCCAGTTCGAGCCGTCCCACCACTTGTGATACATCGCCAGGTCGGTGCCGAGGACGAACGCGTCCAGCCGGTTCGCGCCCCACGCCACCACCGAGCCGGCCGGTTCCGGCGTACTGATGCCGCCGCCGAAGATCGGCAGACTCTTGCGCACGGTGTCCAGACAGGCCTGCATCCGGGCCACCTGGTCGGCAGTGAACATCACCATGCCGCGGTCGTCGGTGTAGTCCATGTAGTCGTAGAACAGGTCACCGTTCGGCCCGTTGCTGCACGTCACGTGCGGGAACGTCGGTACGCCGAAGTTCGGGCCGGCCGCGTTCGGGGTGTCGGCGCACTCGTCGCTGCCGCTGCAGCCACTGCCGTCGTCGCCCCAGATGTGGAACAGGTTCAGGTAGTGCCCGACCTCGTGGGTCGTCGTCCGCCCGAGGTCGAACGGTGCGGCCGCCGTACCGCCGGTGCCGAACCCGCTGTGCAGGATGACCACGCCGTCGGTGTTCGCCGGACCGCCCGGGAACTGCGCGTACCCGAGCAGGCCGCCGCCGAGCTGGCAGACCCAGATGTTGAGGTAGTGATCTGTCGGCCACGGGTCGATACCGCCGGTGGACGACTTCTTCACCTTGTCGTCGGTGCCGAAGCTCGCCGTACTGGTCTGGGTCCGGGTCACACCGGTGGTCGGGTTCCCGTTCGGGTCCTGGGTCGCCAGGAAGAACTCGATCCGGCTGTCCGTGATCAGCCCGCTGAACACCCCCGGCACGATGCTCGTGTCGGGGTTCGTCGCCCGGAAGTCGCGGTTCAGAACGTCGATCTGGTTGTCGATCTGGGCCTGCGAGATGTTCTGCGCGGCGGTGTTCCAGACCACGTGGACGACGCACGGGATGCGCGCGATCCCGGAGAATCGCTGCGGACCGGAGACGTAGTCCATCGTCGCCGTTTCGAGCGCCGCCCGGTTGGCGGCGTACTCGGCTGAGGTCGTCAGCAGCCGCCGGTGCACATCCATCACACCGCACTGCCGCTGGCTCGGGTACTCGGTGCGCCCGTCCGCGCCGCTCATACCGGCACCACTGGCCTGGCCGCCACCACTCATGCCCGCTCCACCTGGCTGGCCGCCGCCACTCATGCCGTCGCCGGCCGGCTGGCCGCCGCCGGTCATGCCCGCTCCACTGGGCTGGCCGCCGCTCATGCCGGCGCCGCCCGAGGCCGGTGCACCGGTCATCCCGGTCATCGGCATGCCATTCGCCGCGGGCTGTCCATTCGCGCCCGACTCGGCTGCCTGGGCCTCACCCGGCATCCGGTAGTCGTCGTCGCGGTGCTTGTCCGCGCGCCCGTTGGCCTTCCTCGGCATCTCTCCCCCTTCCAGCGGGGGCGCACGAGCAGGTCGGGACCGCACCCGGTCCCGGACCGAAGAGGTTCTTCCCCCAGCCCGCCCAATCGATCGGAGGCGACACGTGCCACCTCCCCCTACCGAACAGCCGGCCCCCAAGTCGCTGCTCACGTTTCACCTTGCTCTCCTCACCGCCCGCACACAAGCTTTCGCGCACCGGCAGTCAACTCCACCAAACCCCCAACCCCCCGTTGAAGACTTGCTTGAAACCTCAAGAGGAGCAGGACGTGGCTAGACCGGTGCCGGCGCACATGATCAGCCGGGCTCGGATGGTGCGGGTACGACGTGCTTTTGCGGCCCTGGAGGTACGGCGAAACAAGCCGCCACGCCGCCGGCAGACGGCTCTCGGGGCCTTGGTGATCAGCTGATGGGGATCCAGCGGTTTCCCTCCAGCAAACTAGCAGTCCAGCTCGAGTTCCCAGGTGGTCCGCTGGGCGGTCGGCCGGAAGCCGAGCTTTTCGTTGACGGCGATCATCGGGGTGTTTTCGGGAGCGTTCCAGGTGTGGAGTACGGCGGGGTGGTCGAGGCCGGCCTGGAGGGCGCGGACGTTGGGAACCTTGACGGCGACGCCCAGGCCGCGGCCGCGATGTGCCGGATGAACGTAGGTGTCGTACTGGCTGAGACGGTCCGGAGTCTCCGGAGTGCCGCCCATCTGGGTGTACGCCGCCAGCGCGCCGGACGCGGTGTGGACGGCGGCCGTCGAATAGGTGAAGCGGCCTTGCTTAACACGCCGGGCCTCGGCTTCGCGGATCAGCGCCGGAGTCCAATGAACCGCCTCAACCGAGCGCTCGCCGGTCGGTACGTCTTCGCTCATCCCGGTCTGCAGCTCGGCGAACTCGACGAGCCACTCGTCCGGTGCGTACTCACGCCACTGCACGATCTCGTAGCCGGGCACCGGTCGATCCAGCGCTGCGAGCGCGTCCACGGCCAGCGGCAGCTCGAGCACCTGGTGCAGTTCGGCATGCTTTCGGACAAACCCGCGCGCGGCGGCGAACGCCGTACCAGGGCTGTCGCCCGTCACTGGATCACCGGCGGCGTTGAACCCGGACAGCACCCGACGCCCGTCGGCCCGGGCTCGCTCGATCACCGCCGCCAGCAGCCGCGTCGCGACCCCCTGGCGCCGGTACGACGGAACCACGGCGAGCTCCACGTCGACGGTGTCGGTGTTGTCGAGCAACCACCAGTCGAGCCACGCGATCCCGGCCCACGTGTCACCGTCGACCAGACCCAACCCGTCCGCCCGCTGGTCCGAGTGGTCACCGGTGAACAGCACCCGAGCCTCTTCCAGCCCCAGTCCGACAGGAAACTCGAGCTCCTCCCGCCGCACGTCGAACTTCACCTCGTAAAACCGCTTGAAAACCTCAGGATCCCGGCCGTCGACCGTCACAATGCGCACCCGCGGACCCTACGGCGCCGCGGCGTGCAGCGCGCGGGAATTAGTGGTGTGGGCGCAGGGCGCGGTTGGCGGCGGGTTCGGCTATTTGGGCTCGGAAAGAGTTGGCGGGGTAGACGCCGAGGATGCGGACCTCGACGGAGAAGAAGGCGAGCTCCTCCAGGGCCAGGGCGACGTTGGGGTCTTCCGGGTGGCCCTCGATGTCGGCATAGAACTGGGTGGCGAAGAACATGCCGCCGAGCTGGTACGACTCCAGCTTCGTCATGTTCACGCCGTTGGTCGCGAAGCCCCCGAGCGCCTTGTACAGCGCGGCCGAGACGTTGCGGACCCGGTAGACGAAGCTGGTGATGATCGGACCCGATCCGACCGGAGGTACGTCGGGCTCCCGCGAGAGCACCAGGAACCGGGTGGTGTTGTGGTGCTCGTCCTCGACATCGGAGGCCAGCGTCTCCAAGCCGTACAGCGACGCCGCGGCCCGCGGGGACAACGCGGCGACCGTGGGATCGGCCAGCTCGGCCACCTCGCGGGCGGCGCCGGCGGTGTCGTCGGCAACCACCGTGGACCAGCCGTGCTCGCGGATGATCTTGCGGCACTGCCCGAGCGCGTGCACGTGGCTGCGGACGGTCCGGATCGTGTCGATCGACGCGCCCGGTACGGCGAGCAACTGGAAGTGGATCGGCAGGAAGTGCTCGCCGACGATGTGCAGCCCGGACTCCGGCAGCAGGTGGTGGATGTCGGCCACCCGGCCGGCGATCGAGTTGTCCACCGGGATCATCGCGAGCCCGGCCCGGCCGCTGCTGACCGCCTCGAGCGCGTCCTCGAACGTCGTACAGGGCAGCTGCTCGCGGTCCGGGAACATTTCGGTGCACGCCATTGCCGAATTGGCGCCTGGCTCACCCTGATAAGCGATCGGTCCGTCCACAGTCCACCAGACTAGACCTGCCGTGTCTCACAAGGCGGATCAGGTGTCCGTCTTGCGGACCTTCTTCGGCGCTCCGGTGACCGCCCGGCCTTCCAGCGCCTTGGCCTTGGTGGCGTACATGTCGATGTACTCCTGGCCGGACAGCTCCATGATCTTGTACATGATCTCGTCGGTGACCGCGCGCAGGATCAGCCGGTCGCTCTCCATCCCCTCGTACCGGGAGAAGTCCAGCGGCTCGCCGAACTTGACCGTGGGGGAGGCGAACGAGGCGACCACCTTGCCGGGCGGGGCGACCACGTCGGTGCCGATCACGCCGCACGGGATGACCGGGACCTTCGCCTCGAGCGCCAGCCGGGCGACGCCCGTACGGCCCTTGTAGAGGCGGCCGTCGTGCGACCGGGTGCCCTCGGGGTAGATGCCGAACAGCTCGCCGCGCTCGAGCACCTTCATCCCGGCCCGCATCGCGCCCTCGGACGCGGACCCGCCGGACCGGTCGATCGGGACCTGGCCGGTGCCCTTGAAGAACCCGCGCTGGAACCGGCCCTTGATCCCGGCGCCGGTGAAGTAGTCGGACTTCGCCACGAACGTGACCCGGCGCCGGAGCACCAGCGGCATGAAGATCCAGTCGGCGTACGAGAGGTGGTTGCTGGCGATGATCGCCGGACCCAGCTCGGGGATGTTCTCGGCGCCGACCACGTTCGGCCGGAAGATGCGCTTGACGGGCGGGCCGAGCAGCACATTCTTCAGCACCCAGTAGATGCCCTTGCCGTCGCCGTCTCCGGCATCCACGACCGCAGCGTCCGGCTCAGGCCGCCGCGACTGCGCCGGTTCCGTCATCGATGTCCTTTCCTCACAGTTCCCCGATCCCTCATGATGCCGCACGACGGCCCGGATGGCCCGCACGTCGCCACGCGGGAACGACTCACACCCGGCGGCGGATCTTCGTAAGCTGCTGACGGCAGCGTCGCCCGGCTGGGGGAGGACTTGTGCGGACCAGAGGACTGACAGCGGTGCTGGGGGTGCTGGCGGCAGTGTTCGCCGGCGCCGGTACGACGGCTTCAGCGGGTACGACGGAAGCACCGGCGGCCACCGTGGTGCCGATCCAGGTCACCGGACCGGCCGCCTCCCGGTTCAATCTGCTTGTGATGGGCGACGGCTACACCGCGGCCGAGCTGCCGAAGTTCCGCGAGCAGGTCGACAAGCACCTGAACATCCTGTGGAGCATCGAGCCGTTCAAGTCGTACCGCAACTACGTCAACGTGTACGCGGTCGAGATCACCTCGCCGCAGAGCGGAGTCGACTGCGATCCCGGCCTCACGTCGCCCAAGGTCGACACCCCGCTGCAGATGGGCTTCTGGGGTGGCTGCAACCCGGGCAGCGTCCAGCGCCTGCTCACGGTCAGCTCGACCGCTGCCGCCCAGTACGCCGACCTGGTCCCGGGCACGACGTCGGCCAACCGCCAGATTCTTGCTATCGGCAACAGCGACACGTACGGCGGCGCCGGCGGAAGCTACGCGACCGCCTCGGGCGGCAACGCGCTGTCCGCCCTGATCACCCCGCACGAGCTCGGCCACTCACTCGGCGGTCTGCAGGACGAGTACGACTACTACGCCCGCGGTGCGCGGGGAGCGCCGTACGAAGGACCTGAGCCGTCGTCCATTCACCACACCTTGCTGACCGAGCAGCAGATGCGGGACCAGCAGCAGAAGTGGTTCCGCTGGCTCGGCGAGCCGTCCGAGTCCGGCGGCACGATCGGCCGCTACGAGGGCGGGATGTACGCCGGATCCGGGGTCTGGCGTGCTAGCGCGCACTCGATGATGAAGGCGCTCGGGTACTACTTCGACCAGGTCTCCAGGGAGCGGATGACGCAGCGGATCTCGGCCCGAGCCTCGCTGTTCCAGGGCAGCACGCCGACCGGGCAGGTCGCCGCCGACCAAGTCGTCTGGCTGCAGACGCTGCACCCGGTGAACCACGAGCTCGACGTCACGTGGACCTTGGACGGTACGGCGCTCCCGACCGCGAACGCCCGTGCGGTCGACCTCTCGACCGTCGAGCTCGCGCCGGGTCTGCACACGCTCACCGCGTCGATTGTCGACAATACGACGTTCATCCGGGACCCCGCCGTACGCCCGACCGCCTCGCGCTCGTGGACCGTCGACACGACCCTCCACGCCACGCCGTCGGGCGATCCGGTGAATTTCACCGGGTCGACGTCGACCGAGCATCCGGTGAGCGCCGACGAGGTTGTGTACGCCGAGACGACACAGTCCGACACCTCGCAACCTGCCGTCGAGTGGCTGATGGACGGAAAGCCGGTCGCCAACCCCGGAAACGACCGCGACTTCGACCTGGCGCCCTTGAAGCTGACCGGCCAGCACACGCTGACCGCCCGTGCCGGCGCCGAGTCGCTGACCTGGACGGTCGACGGCGTCGAGCCCGAGGTGCGGTCGACGATGTCCAAGCCGCTGCTCACGGTGCAGAAGGCGACCGGTCCGGAGTACATCTACAACGACGCGTTCACGATGGGCCTGGCAGCGACGGACGACAGCCCGGGGTACGTCGTACCAGAGTTCCGGGTGGACGGGGACGGTTGGTACAACTACTACGGCTGGCCCACCGACGCGTCCGCGCCGTTCCGCTTCACCGCCGCGGGAACCGAGATCGACCAGCTCGTCTACGGCAAACTCGGCGTACCGCGGGTGGTGCCGTGGGACGACGTACCGCCCGGGTACGGCCGGCACCAGGTCGAGTACCGCGCGATCGATGCCTCGGGCAACATCGGTACGCCGCGACGGTTCGCGGTCACGTTGCTGCGCCCGGCCCCTCCGTGCACGACGACGATCACCACTGTCCGGAACGGCCCGCTGTACGTGCGATCCGGCGTGACCTGCCTGGTCGGTGCCACGGTCAACGGTCCGGTCGTGGTCGGCGCCGGCGCGTCCTTGGTCGCCACGGACAGCCGGATCGTCGGACCGGTCCAGGCAGATCGAGCCGCCGACCTCCAGTTGTTGCGGAGCACGGTCGGGGGACCGGTGGCGGCCGACGGCGTCACGCAGTCCGTCGTCGTGGTCGGGACCGCGGTCAAGGGCCCGGCGTCCGTGACCAAGTCGGCTTCTGCCGTACTGGCGGGGAACACGGTCGGCGGCCCGCTGAGCTGCTCAGGCAACACGCCGGCACCGGTCAACCTCGAAGCCCCGAACCAGGTCGCCGGCCCTCGCTCCGGTCAATGTGCCCGTCTGTAAAGGGAAATCGGTTGACCGTCGAGCGGGCCGGTGTGAGGCTCCGTTGCCGTGTCCCAGGTCGCGAAGCTCCACGATGACGAAGTAGATATCGACGCGTCGCTGGTGGCGCGCCTACTGGCCGAGCAGTTCCCGGAATGGGCCGCGCTGCCGATTCGGGTCGTCACCTCGTCGGGCACCGACAACGTGACGTTCCGCGTGGGCTCCGACCTCGCTGTCCGGCTGCCGCGCACCGCGTGGGCTCAGGGCCAGGTGGAGAACGACCTGCTCTGGCTACCGCGACTGGGCCCGCACCTTCCACTCGCCGTACCCGAGCCGCTGGCGATCGGGGCGCCGGGTGCGGGCTATCCCTTCACCTGGGGCGTGTACCGGTGGCTGGCCGGCGAGTCCTTCCAGCTCGATCAGCTCGCCGACCCGGAGGCTGCGGCCCGCGACCTCGCCGGGTTCGTCCGCTGTCTGCAGGCGATCGACACGACCGGAGCGCCCGTACCACCGGACGACCCGTTCAGCCGCGGTACGCCGCTCGCACCGCGGGACGAGCTCTTCCGTACGGCGCTCGACGAGTTGCGGGACGAGTTCGACACCGGACTCGTGCTCGCCGCCTGGGACGCGTCGCTGGCGGCCGGGGGACCCGGGTCGGCGAAGTGGATCCACGGCGATCTCATGCCGGGCAACCTGCTGGTGGCCGACGGCCGGCTGACCGCGGTCATCGACTTCGCCACCGCACGGGCCGCGGACCCGGCCGGCGATCTGCTGGCCGCCTGGTATTCGTTCGCCGGCGACTCGCGGCGCGCCTTCCGGGACGCCCTCGACGTCGACAACGACACCTGGGCGCGCGGACGCGGCTGGGCGCTGTCCCTGACGATGATCGCGATCCCGTACTACCGGACCCGCGATCCGGAAGCGGTGAGCGGTGCCCACGCGTTCGTCGCCGACATCCTGGCCGACTTCGCCGCGACTGAGTCGCGCTGACATGGATGTGAGTTTCGGCGACATGTCCGTGAAAGGTCCGGTCCAATAGCTTTTCCGGTGCGGGGCGTTCCCGCCGTACTGGAGGAGAGAGATGAACGGACTGCGGGTGGCGTCGTTGATGGCGGCCACGATGACGACCGGACTGGTGGCCGGCGTGTACGCGAGCTACGCGAACGCGGTCATGCCGGGCCTGGCGAAGACCGACGACAAGACCTTCGTCGGCGCGTTCCAGGCGGTCGACCGGGCCATCGTCAATCCGCTGTTCCTCGGGCTCGGGTTCGTCGGCGCGCTGCTGTTCACGCTGCTGGCCGGCCTGCTGTCCCTCAAAGAGAAGGCGCTGCCGTGGATCGCGATCGCCTTCGTGCTCTACCTGGTCACGATGATCCTGACGATCGCGATCAACGTCCCGCTCAACGACGCCATCAAGGCCGCCGGCGATCCGAACACGATCGACGTCGCCGCCGTCCGCGCCGCCTTCGACGAGGCCAAGTGGCGCACCGTCAACCTGATCCGCACCATTCTCGGAACCGTTGCCTTCGGCCTCCTCGGCTGGGCCCTCTACGTCACCGGCAAGTCCGCCGTCCAGCCCTGAAACCGGCCATCAGACCTCGCGGCAATCGCTTGCCGCGGGGAAGCCTGACACAATGCGGTCGTGCCACCTGTTCAAGCTCCGCCGTCGCAGCAACTCCCCGCGGTCCAGAAACTGCGGGTCCGGTTCGCCAAGCGCGGGCGGCTGCGATTCACCTCACACCGCGACTTCCAGCGGGCGTTCGAGCGCGCCGTCCGCCGGGCCGAGCTGCCGGTGGCGTTCTCGCACGGCTTCAGCCCGCACCCGAAGATCTCGTACGCCGGTGCCGCGCCGACCGGAGCCGCCTCCGAGGCGGAGTATCTGGAGATCTCGCTCACACATGAGCGGGACGCCGAGCAGGTCCGGTCCGCCCTGGACGAGGCGCTGCCGCCCGGTCTCGACGTACTCGAGGTGGTTGTCGCAGGCCCCGGCGGGCTGGCCGAGCGGCTGGAGGCGAGCGAGTGGCTGATCTCGTTGCCCGGTGTGGATCCGGAGGCGGCCACCGGCGCGGTGCAGGCGTTCCTCGCCCGGGAGGAAATTCTGGTCGAGCGCATGACCAAACGGGGACTTCGATCGTTCGATTGTCGGGACGCCGTTCTCCGACTCACCGTCGGCAGTGAACCGGGGTCTGTTGAGACGTGTGCGATACTGCAAGTGGTGTTACGGCACGGAACCCCGGCCGTGAGACCCGACGACGTTCTCGCCGGATTGCTGGCGGTAGCGGCGCTCCCGGTGACGGGCCCGGCTCTTCTGACCAGGCTCGCCCAGGGCCCGCTCATCGCGGCGACCGGCACGGTGGACGACCCGCTCGCTCGTGACCGCGACGCCACCCAGGCGACCGCGACCGGCCAGGCAGGTCCTCACCAGACGCATTCAGCGGAGGGCGACGCCGCCGCTCCCACCGAGCCCTGAGCACGGGCGGAGCGGATCCAGCAGGCTTCCGCCGTACCGGCACCGTTGCCGGAACAGCGAACCGTGACCGCCTTCGAAGTGGCTGCGCCCGGACCCGTGACAGGGGTCGCAGGATGCGCCGGAAGGCTTGAGGAGACCGCACCACATGCTCGACAACGAGCCGACCACCGAAGCAGCCGACCCGGCTGCCACCGCCCAGCCGGCCGCCCGCAGAACTGCGAAGAAGGCCGCTACCAAGATCACCACGACGCGCAAGCGGACGGTCAAGAAGACCGCCGCCGCCGAGGAGGTCCCGACCCAGTCCGACGGCGAGACCGCCGACCCGGCACCGGTGAAGAAGGCCGCCGCGAAGAAGGCGGTCGCCAAGAAGACCACGGTCAAGAAGGCCGCCGCCAAGGCGCCCGCCAAGAAGACCGCTCAGCGCCCGGCCAAGAAGACGGCGGCCCAGGACACGTTCCCGGAGCTCAACGAGGCGCCGGAGACCACTCCGGCCGACGGCGGCCCGGTCGTCGAGAGCGCACCGGCGGCGAAGAAGACCACCCGCAAGCGCACCGCGAAGAAGACCGCCGCGACCGGCCTGACGACCGCTGACTCGCCGGTCACCGACGGCCCGGTCGCGGACGCAGAGACCACCCCTGGCTCCGGCGCGAGTGAGGTTGCGCCCACCGCGAAGCGCGCGTCCCGGCGTCGTGGCTCCCAGCCTGCCGTCGAGGAGGCGCCGAGCGCCATCTTCCCGACCGCGGACGCCACGGCCACCGACTCACCCGCCGAAGGCACCGAGACCGCGGCCCCGGCGGACGAGTCGTCCACCCGCCGGACGCGCCGCCGTGCGCCGGCCGCCGCGGCCGTGCTCTTCCAGGCGCCGACCGACGTACCGAAGCAGGCTCCCGCGCAGGCCGCGGTGACCAGCCCGGTCGAGGCCACCCCCGAGGCAGCAACGACGACCGCAGGCGCCGAGCCGAATGCCGAGGAGCATCCGACGACCCGCCGTCGCCGGAGCCGCCGCGGTCGCGACACCGAGACCCGTGAGGCCGAGGCGCGCGAGGGTGACACCCGCGAGGCCGACGCTCGCGAAACCGGCACCCGCGACGCCGACGGCGCCGAGACCGCTGCCGAGCCGACCCGGCGGTCGACCCGTACCAGGGCCGGCGCACAGACCGCTCAGCCGACGGAAGAGACCACGGACGAGGACGAGGCGGCGGACGAGACCGCCGACGCGCAGTCCGAGGACGGCGAGGAAGGCGGCGAGGGAACCCGTCGCCGTCGTCGCCGCCGCGGTGGCCGTCGTCGCCGCAAGTCCGGTGACAACGACACGGACGACAACGCCGACGAGCACTCGGACGACGACGAGCAGGACGAGACCGAGGCCGAGTCCGGCTCGGACGACGAGCAGGACGCGTCGGCCGACTCCGACGAGGACGGCGACACCACGGGCAGTTCGTCCCGGCGCCGCCGGCGTCGTCGCCGCCGCAAGGGCGAGGAGGGCGGCTCCGCGTCCCCGGACGACCCCGACGAGACCGTCGTACGGGTCCGGGAGCCGCGCAGCAAGAACACCGCGAACGAGATCACCGCGGTCGAGGGCTCGACCCGGCTGGAGGCGAAGAAGCAGCGCCGCCGCGAGGGCCGCGCCGCCGGTCGCCGCCGGGCGCCGATCGTCACCGAGGCCGAGTTCCTGGCCCGGCGCGAGTCGGTCGAGCGGACCATGGTGATCCGCGCCCGCGGCGACCTGACCCAGATCGCCGTCTCCGAGGACAACGTCCTGGTCGAGCACTACGTCGCCCAGGAGGAGCAGGTCTCGCTGATCGGCAACGTGTACCTCGGCCGGGTGCAGAACGTGCTGCCCAGCATGGAGGCCGCGTTCATCGACATCGGCAAGGGCCGCAACGCCGTCCTGTACGCCGGTGAGGTGGACTGGGCCACGCTCGGCGGGGCCAACGGCCCGCGCAAGATCGAGCAGGTGCTGAAGTCCGGCCAGGCCGTGCTGGTCCAGGTGACCAAGGACCCGATCGGCCACAAGGGCGCCCGGCTGACCAACCAGATCAGCTTGCCCGGCCGGTACGTCGTCTACGTCCCGCGCGGCGGCAACGGCGGCATCAGCCGCAAGCTGCCGGACACCGAGCGGAACCGCCTGAAGGGCATCCTCAAGGACATCGTCCCGGACGAGGCGGGCGTGATCGTCCGGACCGCGGCCGAGGGCGCGTCGGAGGAGGAGCTGACCGCCGACGTCAGCCGGCTGCAGAAGTACTGGAACGACATCGACAAGAAGTCGAAGGGCGGCCAGGCCCCGCAGCTGCTGCACGGTGAGCCGGATCTGCTGATCCGGGTGGTCCGTGACCTGTTCACCGAGGACTTCACCAAGCTGGTGATCTCCGGGGACGACGCCTACGACCAGGTCCGCGAGTACGTCTCGGATGTCGCTCCGCACCTGGCCGACCGGGTCGAGAAATGGGCGTCGGACGGCGACGTGTTCTCGAACTTCCGGATCGACGAGCAGATCAAGAAGGCGCTGGACCGCAAGGTCTGGCTGCCGTCCGGTGGTTCGCTGATCATCGACCGGACCGAGGCGATGACAGTCGTCGACGTGAACACCGGCAAGTTCACCGGCTCCGGCGGCAACCTCGAGGAGACCGTCACCAAGAACAACCTGGAGGCGGCCGAGGAGATCGTCCGGCAGCTCCGGCTCCGCGACATCGGCGGCATCATCGTGATCGACTTCATCGACATGGTGCTGGAGTCGAACCGGGACCTCGTGCTGCGCCGGCTGGTGGAGTGCCTGGGCCGGGACCGGACCAAGCACCAGGTGGCCGAGGTCACCTCGCTCGGCCTGGTCCAGATGACCCGGAAGCGGATCGGCACCGGGCTGCTCGAGGCGTTCAGCGAGAACTGCGACCACTGCGGTGGCCGCGGCCTGATCCTGCACGACGAGCCGAAGGAGTCCCGCCGCCGCGACAGCCGCAACGGCCAGGACCAGAACAAGCCCGCCGCGCAGACCGACGAGCCACGCAAGTCGTCCCGCCGCCGCGGGCGCGGCAAGGGCCGCTCCGACGAGGAGCAGACCGAGCCGGAGGCCACCCAGCCCACCGGTGACGCCGCCCAGCGCCTGGCCCAGATCGCCGCCGCGTCGTCCAAGAAGGATGAGGACGGCGCCGGTACGACGGAGACGCCGACCGGCTACCCGATTTCCGCGGCCGGCGACGAGCCGGTCAGCCCGGAGGCCACCGGCTTCCCGGTGTCCGCCGAGACGGCCGAGGCGACCACGACCGTCGCAGCCGAGGTCACCAGCGGCACCGAGTCGACTGAGCCCGCGGAAGCGGCGCAGAACGGCTCGCCGAAGACCGGCAGCACCAGGCGCCGGCGCAGCAGCCGGAGCCGGGGCAAGGCGGCCCAGGACGGTGACGCCGGCAGCGACACCACCGACTCCGCCGAGCTCGTCTCCACCAGCAACTGACGAGGTACGAACGGTGTCCCCGAGCAGCACGAAGCATCCCGGTCCGACCCGGTTTGACCCGTCTGTGAGGGGACCCGTAAACTTGAGCTTCGGCGCGCGTTCCGCGTGCCATGTTTGTGTGGGCCGCTAGAGGTCTGTGCAGGCCCCCAGAGGAACTTCCGAACCAGCAGAGAGTGAGATCCACGGTGTACGCGATCGTGCGCAGTGGCGGCACCCAGCAGAAGGTCGCCGTCGGCGATGTCATCGAGATCGACAGCCTGACGGATCAGGTCGGCGACACGGTGTCGCTGTCCGCAGTCCTCGTCGTCGATGGCGATACCGTGACGACCGATGCCGCCGCTTTGTCCAAGGTGGCCGTGTCGGCTGAGGTCCTCGGCCGCACCAAGGGCCCGAAGATCCACATCCTCAAGTACAAGAACAAGACCGGTTACCGCAAGCGCCAGGGGCACCGCCAGCACTACACCCAGGTCAAGGTCACCGCGATCGACGCGAAGAAGAAGTGAGCTGATCCAGACATGGCACACAAAAAGGGAGCTGCCTCGACCCGCAACGGTCGTGACTCCAACGCGCAGCGGCTCGGCGTGAAGCGCTTCGGCGGCCAGCTGGTCAACGCCGGCGAGATCATCGTCCGCCAGCGTGGCACCCACTTCCACCCGGGCAACCTGGTCGGCCGTGGTGGCGACGACACGCTGTTCGCGCTGGCCGAGGGCCACGTGGAGTTCGGCACCCGGCGCGGTCGCCGCGTCGTCAACATCGTCCCGGCCCCGGCGGAGTAACACCGCCACCCGGACGTATTTCAAGCTCTGCAAAGGGCGGGTCGCGGAATACCGCGATCCGCCCTTCAGCTATGTAAGAGGCAGTATCTCCAGCAGGAAGTAGAGAACATCGATGGCGATCCCCAGCTTTGTCGACCGCGTGACGCTGTTCGTCACCGCGGGCCGCGGCGGACACGGATGTGCCTCGGTGCACCGGGAGAAGTTCAAGCCCCTCGGCGGTCCCGACGGCGGCAACGGCGGTGACGGCGGCAGCGTGATCCTGCGCGTCGACCCGGACACCACGACACTCGTCGACTACCACCGCTCCAGCCACCGCACCGCGACGAATGGTGCCCAGGGCAAGGGCGATCACCAGGCCGGCAGCAACGGCGGTGATGTCGTCCTGCCGGTCCCCGACGGCACGGTCATCAGTACGACGGACGGCGTCGTACTCGCGGACCTCGTCGGCTCCGGCGCGGAATTCGTCGCGGCGCAGGGTGGCAAGGGTGGTCTGGGCAACGCGGCCCTGGCCAGCAGCGCCCGCAAGGCTCCCGGTTTCGCCCTGCTCGGTGAGGACGGCGAGGAGCGCACCCTCGTCCTCGAGCTCAAGGTCGTCGCGGACATCGGCCTGGTCGGGTTCCCGAGTGCCGGCAAGTCGTCGCTGGTCGCGTCGATCAGCCGGGCCCGGCCGAAGATCGCCGACTACCCCTTCACCACCCTGATCCCGAATCTCGGTGTCGTGGTCGCGGGGGAGACCACCTTCACGGTGGCCGACGTCCCCGGGCTGATCGAGGGCGCGAGTGAGGGGCGCGGGCTCGGGTACGACTTCCTGCGGCACGTGGAGCGGTGCGCGGCACTGGTCCACGTCATCGACTGTGCGACGTACGAGCCGGGCCGGGATCCGCTCAGCGACCTGGACACGATCGAGGCCGAGTTGGAGGCGCACGGTGGGCTCGAGGACCGGCCGCGACTCGTTGCCCTGAACAAGATCGACGTACCGGACGCCCGGGACATCGCCGAGATGGTGCAGGCCGAGCTGGAGCAGCGCGGGTTGCGGGTGTTCCCGATCTCGACCGCTTCGCACGAAGGTCTGGAGGCGCTGAAGTTCGCGATGGCCGAGATCGTCGTACGGCGTCGTGCCGAGGAGTCCAAGCCCGACACCACGCGGATCGTGATCCGGCCGCAGGTGCAGGGCGGGCCCGAGTTCAAGGTGAAGAAACTGCCGGACGGCGGCGGCTGGCTGGTGCAGGGCGACAAGCCCGAGCGCTGGGTCAAGCAGACCGACTTCGCGAACGCGGAGGCGACCGGTTACCTGGCCGACCGGCTGAACCGGCTCGGTGTGGAGAAGGAACTGCTGGAGCGCGGTGCGCTCGAAGGCGATGCGGTCGTCATCGGTGACGGACCGAACGCGATCGTGTTCGACTTCGCGCCCGAGGTCCAGGCCGGGGCGGAGATCCTGGCCCGGCGCGGTGAGGACCACCGGCTCGAGGAGCCGCGTCCGGCCGTCCAGCGGCGTAAGCAGAAGGACACCGACTACCACGCCCACCGCTCGGGCGAGCTCGTCACCGATCGTTCGGAGTACGGGCAGGGCTGGGTCGAGGACGAGGTCGACCTGTCCCCGGCCGAGGCCAAGCGAGCGGCGGAGAAGGCGGAGAAACTCGCGCGCAAGGACGCGCGCGAGCTCGAAGCTCAGCAGGAACTCGACCAGAACGGTTGACCCATGAAGGAACGCGCGGAGGTCGTCAAGGCCACGCGGATCGTCGTCAAGGTTGGCTCGTCGTCGCTGACCCAGCGCGGCAAGATCGACCTCGAACGACTCCGGCTGCTCGTCGACGCCCTCGCGGCGCAGCGGGTGGAGGGGGCCGAGGTCGTGCTCGTCTCCTCCGGCGCCATCGCCGCCGGCCTGGCCCCGATGGGCCTGCGGTCGCGACCGCGTGATCTCGCTACGCAGCAGGCGGCCGCGTCGGTCGGCCAGGGGCTGTTGATGTCCCGGTACAGCGACGCGTTCGCGGCGCACGGGCTGCGCGTCGGGCAGGTTTTGCTGACTGTCGACGATGTGACTCGGCGGAGTCACTACCGCAACGCGTACCGGACGTTCGCGCGGCTGCTCGAGCTGGGTGTCGTACCGATCGTGAACGAGAACGACACGGTCGCCACCACCGAGATCCGCTTCGGCGACAACGACCGGCTGGCGGCGCTGACCAGTCACCTCGTCCACGCGAATCTGTTGCTGCTGCTGTCGGACGTCGACGGGCTGTACGACGGGGATCCGCGCAAGCCCGGTACGTCGATGGTCGCCGAGGTCCGCGGACCCGCCGACCTCAAATCGCTGAGGATCGGCCGGAACGGGTCATCCGGGGTGGGCACCGGCGGCATGCACACGAAGGTCGAGGCGGCCGCGATCGCCACCGAGGCGGGGATTCCGGTCGTGTTGACGTCTGCCGCCCGGGTCGGCGAGGCACTGAGGGGAGTGCCCGTGGGCACGCTCTTCCATCCCACCGGTCGCCGCCGCAAGACGCGTCTGCTCTGGCTGGCCCACGCCACTTCCGGCCAGGGCATCCTGCGCCTGGACGAAGGCGCGGTCCGGGCCGTGACAGAACGCCGTACGTCGCTCCTCCCGGCCGGAATCTCCGCCGTCGAGGGCACCTTCTCCGCCGGCGATCCCGTCGACCTGGTCTCCCCGGCCGGCGTCGTCATCGCCCGCGGCCTGGTCAACTACGACGCCACCGAACTCCCCGACCTCCTGGGCCGCTCCACCCGGGACCTGGCCCGGGAACTCGGCGCCGCCTACGAACGAGAGGTAGTCCACCGCGACGACCTGGTCCTGCTGTAAAGGGGTCCAGGGACCCTTGCCCGCCGGGCCGATGTTCCCCAAGCTCGGTGGTATGAGCGGAAAAGGCAACCGGGGCGCCGGTGGCGGGGACGCGGTCTACGGACTCGGCCTGATCGGCGCCCTTGTGTACTACATCCAGCAAGCCGACAGCTTCTGGGGAGTCGTCGTCGGCATCCTCCAGGCACTCGTCTGGCCGGCCTTCGTCGTCTACGACCTACTGAAGTTCCTGCATCGCTGAAGCAGCCGGCGACCGTTGCGCCGGTCGGAGATCGAGAGGTGGGCGACATGGCCAAGTCAACCCGGACGGATGTCCTCGAAATCCTGCAGGGGGTGGTCGACAACGTCAAAGCCGGGATGGTTTTCGGCAATCCCGTCAGCAAGGACGGTGTGACCATACTGCCGGTGGCCCGCATCAGTGGCGGTGGCGGGGGAGGCGGTGGTACCGGTCAGCAGACGGGTGGGCAGGACATGGACGGTTCCGGCGGCGGGTTCGGCCTGATCGCCAAGCCGGCCGGCGTGTATGTCCTTCGCGACGGCAAGGTCACCTGGACCCCGGCCGTCGACGCCACGAAGGTGATCCTCGGCTTCCAACTGCTCGGAATGGCCGCGATCCTGACCATCCGCGCGCTCCTCAAGAGCCGCCGGCGACGCGATCGGCGTGACCGAACCGGGGTGGCGGTCGCCCCGAGTGAGACGGCTGAGGGGGACGGACGGGGAGGGACCTAGGATGTTGGCGTGAGCGAGATCATCGAGTTGGCGAGGCGGGCGCGGGAGGCGTCGTACGCGTTGGCGGAGGCCTCGCGGGCGACCAAGGATGCGGCGCTGCACGCGTTGGCGGCGGCGTTGCGGGCGCACACCGACACGATCGTCGCGGCGAACGCGAAGGACGTCGCGGCGGCTCGTGAAGCCGGTACGCCGGAGTCGACGGTGGACCGCCTGGCGCTGGACCCGGCTCGCGTGGACGGGATGGCCGCCGGCCTGGAGCAGTTGGCCGGGCTGACTGATCCGGTCGGCGAGGTCGTCCGTGGGTACACGTTGCCGAACGGTCTGGAGCTCCGCCAGGTCCGCGTCCCGTTCGGCGTGATCGGCATCATTTACGAGGCCCGCCCGAACGTGACGGCCGATGCGGCCGGCATCTGCCTCAAGTCCGGCAACGCGGTCCTGCTCCGCGGCTCGTCTTCTGCCGCCGCGTCCAACGAGGCGATCATCGCCGTACTGCGGGACGCCGTCGCCGAGGCTGGTCTGCCGGCTGACGTGATCCAGGGCGTGCCGACGGATCGCGCCGCGGTGAAGGAGCTCATGCAGGCCCGCGGGCTGGTCGACGTACTGATTCCGCGCGGTGGCGCCGGGCTGATCCAGACTGTGGTCACCGAGTCGACCGTGCCGGTGATCGAGACCGGTGTCGGCAACTGCCACGTGTACGTGGACTCCGAGGCGGATCTGGAGCTCGCTCTGGCGATCCTGCTGAACTCCAAGACGCAGCGCCCGAGTGTCTGCAACGCGGCCGAATCCCTGCTGGTGCATGCGTCAGTGGCCGACGAATTCCTGGCCGCCGCCCTGCCGGCGTTGGCCGACGCCGGGGTGACCGTGCACGGTGATCCGGTGGTAGTTGCTGCGGGCAAGGATGTTGTCGCGGCGACGGATGAGGACTTCGGCGCGGAGTACAACTCGCTGGACCTGTCCGCGGCGGTCGTGGAGTCGTTGGAGGCTGCCGTGCAGCACATCCGCCGGTACAGCTCGGGCCACACCGACGCGATCATCACCCGGTCGCAGGCCTCCGCCCGCCGGTTCGTGCAGGCCGTGGACTCGGCCGCGGTCGTGGTCAACGCGAGTACGCGCTTCACCGACGGCGGCGAGTTCGGCTTCGGTGCGGAGATCGGCATCTCCACCCAGAAACTCCACGCCCGTGGGCCGATGGGCCTGCCCGAGATGACGTCCACCAAGTACGTCGTCACCGGCGAGGGTCAGATCAGGAGCTGACTCGCGTCCCTGACGTTGACGACGGGCGGTTCGGCACACACCACCGCGAGCGCCGCGCGATGGTCGGGACCGACGGCCAGCTCCTGCAGTTGAATTCCGTCGGGGACTGCGACTCTGCGCAGATCCGTCCTCAGCCCGTCGCCGGTGGCCTTCACGACCGCCTCCTTGCGCGTCCAGTACGTCGTGAACGCGCGAACCCTCTCGATCCCGTCGTACCGCTGCAACTCCTGCACTTCAGACGGAGCCAGCGCCATCCTCGCCACCCCGTCGACATCCATCCCCGGGTCGATCTTCTCCACGTCGAGTCCGACCGGGTGGTCGCCGATCGCGACACCGACCAGTTCGCCGGAATGCGTGACGGACAGCTCGACGCCGTCCGCGCGGACCTTGCCGTGCGGCTTCCCACAGTCGGGGCAGGTCCGATCCAACCGGACCTTTGGTGCAGGCAACGAAAACCGTGCCGCCAGCAACCGCCGTACGATCGTGCACCCGAGCAGGAACCGCGCCTTGTCCTCATCCCGCAGGTACGCCGCCAGCCGTCCGCGCTCGACCTCGTCGAGATCATCCGCGAACTTGTCCCGCGCCTGATCGATCCGAGCCCACCACACCTCGGTCACCGGCCCGGTCCGACCGTCGGTCGCTGGCCCGGTCCGACCGTCGAACGCCGGCGCGGTCCGACCGTCGAACGCCGGCGCGGTCCGACCGTCGCCGGCCACGCCCGCGCCCGCCCCGACCGTCATACCGGGCCGGGTTTCCAGGTCAACGATCCGGTTGTCAGATCGTCGACAATCCCGTCGATCCATTCCGCCTCGGCCACCGTGACCGCCCGCTGGTACTCCGTTTCGAGCAGCGCGAACCGGGGGATCGGCGCGCCTTCGACCTCCAGCGTCAGCTCGGCGTCCAGCTCCGCGATGCGTTTGGTGAGGTGATCGCGGCGCTCGGCCAGCAGCTCCGCGGCCGTCTCCGGCGTCACCAGCATCACGAACGACAGCCCCGCCGGGAACTCGGGGAACTCGTTGCGCGGCGTGGTCAGGATCTCCGCCAGCCACTCCCGGCAGACCGCCCGCCCGTCCTCGGTCAGGTGGTACACCGTCCGCTCCGGGTAGCGCTCGTCCCGCTCGGTGGCGCCGGCGGTGATCAGCCCGGCCTCCTCCAGCCGGACGATCATCCGGTACAGGCTGGTCCGCTGGCCGACGTTGACCACCTGGTCCTTGCCCCACTGCTTGATCAGCCGCTGGATCCCGTACGGATGCAGCGGCCCGTTCTCCAGCAGGCC
Source organism: Kribbella sp. NPDC020701 (assembly GCF_055562215.1). Classification (NCBI taxonomy): domain Bacteria; kingdom Bacillati; phylum Actinomycetota; class Actinomycetes; order Propionibacteriales; family Kribbellaceae; genus Kribbella; species Kribbella sp. NPDC020701. The sequence goes on from NZ_JBVHFT010000033.1 coordinate 29,978, forward strand.
GAGGATCGCGAGCGCGAGCGGTGAGCGTCGGAAGGTCACGTCGTCAGCTTACGGGATCATAGATACTAGTTGCAATGCAACTAGAGGATGTGTGACTATCGGATCATGAGAACAGCAGAACTGACCGAGGGTGCGGTCGAGTCCCGCGACGGCACCACCATCGGCTACTGGAAGACCGGGCAGGGACCGGCGATCGTCGTACTGCACGGGAGCATGGAGTCGGCGCGCAGCCACACGCTGCTCGCGGAGGCGTTGGCCGGCGACTTCACCGTCTACCTCCCGGATCGCCGCGGCCGCGGTCTGTCCGGTCCGCATCGCCCGGACCACACCGTGCGTACCGAGGTCGAGGATCTCGAGGCCGTGCTGACGTCGGCGGGCGCCGAGTTCGCTTTCGGGGTGAGTGCGGGTGGCGCGGTCGTGCTGGAGGCGGCGCGGACGCTGCCTGGCCTGAAGAAAGTCGGATTGTATGAGCCTGCGATTGTCGACAATCCGACGCCGCATCGGGAATGGCTGGCCCGCTTCGACCGTGAGGTTGCCGAGGGCAACCTTGCTGGGGCGATGGTGACCAGCATGTATGGATTGCAGTTGGCGCCGGCGTTCCTGAAAGTGATCCCGCGGCGGCTGATGACGCGGATGACCGAGAAGATGCTGGTCAAGGACGAGCGGCAGGCCGCCCCTGGTGCCGTCACGATGCGCACGCTCGCGCCGACGATTCACCACGAGGGCGCGTTGATCGCCGAACTCGCCGGGACTTTCGAGGCGTACCGCGCTGTCTCGGCGGAAGTCCTGCTCATGGGTGGCAGCAAGGGCCTGGCGGCGTTGAAGCCGTGGCGGGACACGCTGGAGAAGGCGCTTCCGCACTGCCGGCGGGTCGAGTTCGACGGCCTCGACCATGGTGCGTCGAGCGACCCGGGTGGGACCAATCCGGGCGGCAGCGCCAAGGCAGTCGGCCGAGTCGCCGACGAGCTCAAGGCGTTCTTCAAGCAGTCCTGAGGGCCCAGTCGACCGTGTCCGCGATGTCCGTGACCGGGTATCGCACGGCTTTGACGATGCGGTCGTCGCCGATCACGAGTACGACGCGTTTGAGCCGCTCGTACCCGCCGGCGCGGAACGTCGGCAGCCGGAGCGCCGCGGTGAGCTCCAGCTCGAGGTCGGACAACAGGGTATGCGGGATCTCCTCGGCCTTGGCGAACGCCTGCTGTTCGTCGGTCCGTTGCGTACTGACTCCGCGGACCGCGACTCCCTTGGCGGCGAAATCGTCGTACCGCGCGGCGAAGAGGCGGTTCTCCAGCGTGCAGCCGCTGGCGCCGGCGATCTCGCTCCAGCCGTCCGGCAGCGGGGTCGGTCGCCCGGTCGCCGGGTACCCGAACAGGACCGTCGCGCGGGAATTCGGGTCGACAACGTCCTGCGCCGTACCTGCGATGGATGGCAGGGTGATCTGCGGGACGGACCGTCCGACCAGGTCGTGGATCCGGTGCGCGGGTGGCTCGTCGGCGTCGTTCGTACCGGTGAGTGAGCCGTCGCCGAGCAGCCAGCGGTCGCCCCAGTCCTGGAGCGCGACCAGCACCGGAAGCAGTGCGCGGCCGCGTGGGGTGAGGCGGTAGGCGTAGCGGGTCGGGTGGTCCTGGTACGCCGAGCGCTCGACGATCCCGCTGTCGAGCAGGCCGGTGAGTCGCTCGGTCAGCACCTTGCGGGAGATGTGCAGCGAGTCGGCGAGTTGGTCGAAGCGATCCAGGCCGCGGGCCAGGTCACGCACGATCAGCAGTTCCCAGCCGTCGCCGATGACACCGAGGGACTGGGCGATCGCACAGTCCGGCTCGGGCGAGAAGCTGCTCCGCCGCACGTCGACCCCAATCCGGTTGCCACCACGCTAATGCCGTGAGTAAGTTCCTCTTAGGAACTCACTCTACCTGGGGGACGTCATGTACTGGCGCCGCATCGCGGAACTACCGGCCTGGCTCAAGGCGGTGATGGTCGGCCAGTTGGTCAGCTCGGCCGGCGCGCTGGCGTGGATCTACCTCACGCTCTACCTGGTCGAGGACCGCGGGATGTCGGCCCAGGAGGCCGGCTTCGCGGCTGCGGCGTACGGCGTCGGACTGCTCGGCGGCAATCTTGGTGGCGGCTGGTTCGGCGACCGCTTCGGTCTGCGCACGGCGGCTGTGGTCAGTCAGCTCGCCTGGGCCGTGAGTTGCGTGGCGATGCCGCTCGTGCCGAACTGGTCGCTCGCCGGGGTCGCCGTACTGGCCGGGCTCTTCGGCGGCGCGAGCCGGCCGAACTTGAGTGCGCTGGTCGCGACCGCACTTCCGGCCGAGCGCCGGCGGGAAGGAATCGCGTTGTCGCGGACGGCGAGCAACGCGGGTTTCACCATCGGACCACCGCTGGGTGGACTGCTGGCGACGTACAACTTCTCACTGGTGTTTGTCGTCGATGCGGTGAGCAGCTTGGTGCTGGCCGCGATCATCTGGCGCCGGGTGCCGAGTGCGCGGCGCGCCTCGTCGGTCTCTGCTGCCGGGCTCTGGCGGGTCTTGCGCCGGGATCGATCGGTTCTGGTGCTGCTGGCGACGATCGTGGTCGTCGACACTGTGTATCGGCAGGTGTTCGCGACGATGCCGTTGGTGCTGCGGGACCACGGTTCGCCCGCGGTCGCGTACGGCGTACTGATCGGGTTGAGCTCCGTGGTCATCGTGTGCTGTGAGGCGCCGCTCGCCGTACGGCTGCGTGGGCACTCGGGGCTGCGGGTGATCGCTGTCGGGTTCGCTCTGGTCGGAGTGGGACTGGCTGCCCTGGGGGTCTGGCCGGCGCTCGCCGGTGCGACGGTCGCGATCGTCGTGATCACGGCGGGGGAGATGCTCTACAAACCGACCGCGACCGCTCACGTCGCCGACGCTGCCCCCTCTGGCATGGTCGGCCGCTACTCCAGCCTGTACGCCGCCGCGTCGATCAGCGGCATGTTCCTGGCCCCGGCGCTCGGTGGAGTCGCCTACGAGCACACGCCCGGGTTGCTCTTCCCGGTGGCGGCCACGCTGGCTCTTGCGGCGGCCGCCGTACTCGTGCTCACTCCGGAAGGGGTGCGGGCCGGCCTTCCCAGCGAGTCGACAGTACGACCGTCGTCCGGGTCCTGACCACGCCGTTGACCCGGCGGAGGGAGCCGACGACCGCCTCGAGTTGGGTGACGTCGGCGACGCGGACCTTGACCACGAGCTCCTGGTCGCCGGCGACGAACCAGCAGTCCTCGACCGCGACGATCTCCCGGACCTGCTCGACAATGTCGTCGGTCTCCACGTCGTCGCGCTGGAACAGGCCGATCAGCGCGCTGGTGCCGAGCCCGACCTGCGCCGGCGCGACCACGGCGCGGTACCCGAGCAGCACGCCGCGCTCCTCCAGCCGTCGGACCCGTTCCTGGACGCTCGGGCCGGACAGCCCGACTACCCGGCCCAGCTCGGCCCAGCTGGAGCGGCCGTTCAGCCGGAGTGCCTCGATCAGCTGCCGATCGATCGCGTCCATGAATCCTCCCGTTCACCACAGATTCGAAGGCTGGGAATCTTGTGAGCCTTTAATTCGTTTGTAAGAGCGTACTGCAAACCATACAATGTGAGGTGTCGGGGTAGCCCGCCCCGGACCCGTCGTACCAACCCAGTGAAGGAATCATGATCACCCCCGAAGTTGCCCGTGCCCACATCGACGAGCTGCACCGGATCGCCGCGCAGTCCCGGCGTGCCCACGCCGTACCGTCTGCCTGGCGCCGGCTGCTGACCCGTCACATCCGCCACAGCTGACCGATCTGTCCGCGACCGGTAGGCCCGCCCGGGCCACCGGTCGCTGTTGTGTCGGTGGCTAGGAGATAGGCTCTGCATCATGTTCTCGCTCCTCGTGCCGCAGGTGGCGGCCTTCGAAGAAGCCGGTACCGAGGCTTCGCACATCTCGCCGTGGTGGTACGGCGGGTTCGCGCTGTTCGTGCTCGTCCTGCTGCTGCTCGTCACCGTCATCATGGGCAAGGGCCGGCCGCACAGCTGAGCGGCTGAATACTGGCTGATATGGCTTCTGTCGAGCGGGTCCGGCGCGTAGGCGTGATGGGTGGCACGTTCGACCCGATCCATCATGGCCACTTGGTCGCCGCCAGCGAGGTGCAGTCGTACTTCGATCTGGACGAGGTGATCTTCGTCCCGACCGGCCAGCCGTGGCAGAAGTCCGACCGGAAGGTTTCCGCGGCCGAGGATCGGTATCTGATGACCGTGATCGCGACCGCGTCGAACCCGCGGTTCTCGGTCAGCCGGGTGGACATCGACCGGCCGGGTCCGACGTACACGATCGACACCCTGCGCGACCTGTCCAAGTTGTATCCGGACGCCGAGCTGTTCTTCATCACGGGCGCCGACGCGCTCGCCCAGATCCTCACCTGGCGCGACGTGGACGAGATGTTCAAACTGGCCCAGTTCGTCGGCTGTACCCGGCCCGGGACCGAGGGCCTCGAGTTGCCGCTGGACCAGCTGCCGATGGACCGGATCACCCTGCTCGAGGTGCCGGCGCTGGCGATCTCGTCGACCGAGTGCCGGGCCCGGGTCGCCAAGGGCAACCCGACCTGGTACCTCGTGCCCGACGGCATCGTCCAGTACATCGCCAAGCGTGAGCTCTACACCAACCGTTAGGAACCACATGCCAGCCAGCGAACGCGCCATCGAGCTGCTCACCGCGGCCGCCGAAGCGGCCCACGACAAGAAGGCCGAGAACGTCCTCGCCTTCGACGTGTCCGAGCAACTCGCCATCACCGACGCCTTCCTGGTCGCGTCCGCCTCCAACGACCGCCAGGTCCGCGCCATCGTCGACGCCGTCGAGGAGAAGCTCCGCGTCGACTTCGACGCCAAGCCGGTCCGCCGCGAAGGCGCCCGGGAAGGCCGCTGGGTGCTGCTCGACTACCTCGAGATCGTCATCCACGTCCAGCACGACGAGGAGCGCAGCTTCTACTCCCTCGAGCGCCTGTGGCGTGACTGCCCGGTGATCCCGCTGCCGTCCCCGATCCCTTCGGCTGAATGACAGCGGGGCGGCTGATCGTCTGGCGGCACGGCCGGACCGAGTGGAACCTGCAGGACAAGATCCAGGGCCAAGCCGACATCCCCCTCGACGAGGTCGGCATCGCCCAGGCACGCGCCGCCGCCGCGCGCCTGGCCGCCCTCGCCCCGACCCGCCTGTTCGCCAGCGACCTGCAGCGCGCTGTCGCAACCGCGGGTGAGCTCTCGGTGCTGACCGACCTCAAGATCGAGTACGACGAAGCCCTCCGCGAGATCGACGTCGACAACTGGGCCGGCATGACCATGGCCGAGCTCGCCACCATCCACCCCGAAGCAGCCGCCCGCATCCGCTCCGGCGAACCCCAACGCCGCGGCGAGGCCGGCGAGACCATCGAAGAGGTCGCCGCCCGGTTCGCGGCCGCTCTGGAGCGGATCGCCGACCTGGGCGCCCCCGAGGACACCATCGTGATCGCCACCCACGGCCTCGCGGCTCGCGTCGGCATCTGCCTGTTCCTCGGCATCCCCCAAGCCCACTGGCCCGCCTTCGGCGGCCTCTCCAACTGCAACTGGGTCTCGCTGCTGCCCAGCCGCAACCACCGCTGGCGCATCGAAGAATGGAACGCCGGCTCCCTCCCCGAACCAGTAATGAGCGACGACCCCCAACGATGACCCGTAAAAGGTAGGGAGCGGCCCAAGAGACACCGCTCCGCGGCGGCTGTTCCTTGGGCCCTTCGGCGGCTCCGCAGACCGCTATCCGGTGTGCTGTGTTCGGCGCGGGGGAGCGTGGTGTGTGCCAATGGACACCGCTTCGCGGCAGTCTTTCGGGCCGCCTTCGGCGCCTGCCGCAGAGCGCCATCCGGAGTGCTGTGTTCGGCGTGGTGCAACGTGGTCGCGGCAGGGGCGAACGCTGGCGGGTCAGGGCGCAACCCGCTTGGCGCGGCTTCCCCAGATCGCCCCGTCCGGCTCTCCGGACTGCTTTGACTGGCGGATGTGCGGCGGTGCGCCGGGCGAGGAGGATGGAGCGGGCTCGGCGCCTGGAGGACGAAGTCGGGCGCCACGAGACCGTGGTTCAGCGTCATCCAGCGGCTGTCGCGGAGCAGCCCCACCCGATTTTTCTTCGAAGGCACTCATCCGCTAAACTTCCGGAGTCGCAAGACACCGCGGGGCTTTGGCGCAGTTGGTAGCGCGCTTCCATGGCATGGAAGAGGTCAGGGGTTCGAATCCCCTAAGCTCCACCGCAAGAGTTAGCAGGTCAGGAGGCACTTTCGCCCCCTGGCCTGTTTTCGTTTGAGGCCCCAGTGGGAGAGATTTGGGAGAACCGCTCGCCTCCCACCAACTTGGCCGCCAGGGTCTCAGCCTCCAGCTGGGCCTTCTCGATGGTGTCCTTGATCACGGGCACCCACGTGAGCAGCTTCTCCCGCTCGTCGGCGTCCAGCGCGAGTACGGACGTGATCCAGCGGTCCTCTAGAGCCTCCGAGATCCGTCGCTCCATCTCGGTCCTCACGTGGTCGTAGACCCGACCCATGCCCTTCATCTTGTGACCAAGCCGCGCACGGCGAGCGACCTCCTCGATGCCGTCCTCGGTGAGCCAGGTGGCGTGCGTGTGTCGCCCCTCGTGGAAGCGGAAGCCCGAAAGGATCGCAGGCATGTGGCGCTCCGATGTCGGGTTACTCGGATCGACGCCGTCCCACGCGGGCCGCCAGAAGCGCTGGCGGAAGTTGGAGCGGTACCAGGGCTTGCCCTGCAGCGAGGTGAACACGAGCGAACTCCCACTCGGTCGGGTCGCGAGGAGCAGTTCGTAGATCGATGCGATGCTCGGAGGTAGTGGGACCCAGCGCTCACCCGCTGGTGACTTCGTGCGAGCGTTCCGCCGCGTACGCCGGGGACGACGCGTACCGTGCGCAAGGTCGAGCGCGGCTCGTTCGGTCACGTCGGTTCCACCCTTGAGCAGCCGACCGTCGACTTCCTTGAGTGGTTGAAAAACCGCAATCGCCTTACTGACCTGGTCGTACTCAACGAGGGTTTGGCCGGCCAATTCGCCCCAGCGCCCTCCGGTGTATGCATCGAGGAGACCGAGCACCAAGCCACTCAACCCAAGCTCGTTCTCGTATAGCCGCATACTTGCCCGCAGGACTTGCAGCGGTGTGGCAACGTACTTCTCCGACTCCCAGTCCCCGCCAGTCACGCGGATACCCGAGCAGGGGTTCGCGGGAATCACCCTAGCTTTCACTGCCGCGTTCATGATCGTGGAGAAGCATCCGAAGTACGACGCAACCGAGGACTCTTCATAGTCGTTGTGGAGCTGAGTCACCCAGGTCTCGATGTCGAAGTGGCTGTTGAAGATGCCGATCATCGGCCAGTCGCCCCACTTGGGAATCAGTTGCCTATCGAGGTATCTCCGGTACTTGACTCGGGTGTTGTCGCTCAGCCTGCCGGTGACGGCAGCGTGCCACTGGTTGGCGAAGTCTTCGAACCGCATCTCCGCTACTCGTGGATCGATCCATGTGTTGTGACGTATGCGGGACTCTTCGTCGCCTGCGGCTTGGAGCGCAGCCCGCTTGGTGCTGAATCCCGATGTTGAGCCGTAGGTGCCGTCCGGGCGGCGATAGCGGCCACGCCATCCCTTGCCTCGTCTCTCTGCGAATGCCATTACACATCTCCTATGCGACTCGCGCCGACCGCGAGCGCGTCGGCCCATTGATTGGCCTCTTCGCGGTCATGCGCAGGATCTCTTGCACGTCCTCGGCATCGAATCGGTAGTGCTTCCCGAAACGGTGATGAGGCAACAATCCGGCAGCGAGCTGATCCTTGATCGTTCGCGCCGGGATCTTCAGGACGACAGCCAGGTCATCGACGGTAAGCAGCTCGTCTATGCCGAGTGCCGACTTGACTTCCAACTGGGCGATCGCGTCAGCAAGAAGCCGCATCGACTCAGACAGAGCGTCGCCTTCCTGTGGTGTCATCCGAACCTCCCTTCCTTGACAGTTACGTGTCAGTCGTTGTTGCTTTCAGCAAGTAGTTCCTTGACGAGGCGTCGGTGCTCGCGGGCTTTGGCGGCGGCGGTGTTGGCGAGGAGTGCGTCGCCGATGGTCTTCCAGCCGGTGCCTGCGTAGGTGAAGTTGCCGACGATGAGGGTTGTCTCAACGTCGTCGGTGTGGTCTGCGGTGCGGTGGTGGTCGCGTCGCCAGTTCGCCCGAGCCTCGCGGAGGGCTTTGAGGGTGGTGGAGTACTGGCGGGATTTGGTGGAGAAGTGGCCGCCGAAGCCGAGCATGTGTGCCCACCGTTGAAGTCGCCGGTAGGACAGGCGTCCGGAGTTCTTGGCTGCTTCGGTTTCGTCGAGGTCGGCGCCAGGGCGTCCGAGTCGCCAGCAGGCATCGACCAATCGGCCGGCGTGTGTCCGCACGGTGGCGTATCGCATCACGGTGGCGTTGGTTAGCCGTGCGGATGAGTGGCCGGTGGCTTCTGCGCCCTTGGTCGCGTACTTAGCGAGGTACCCAGCGACGGCGGTGTCGGTGATCGCGCCGTCAACGGCGAGGCGGACATGCCGCAGGTCGAGTTGGGTACCCCATTCGATGAGCCAGCCTTCGGGCCGGTCAGGGTGCGGCAGGGACCGGAACCGGGTGGTTGCGGCGGCTCGACGTACAGCGTCGGCGAGCATGGTGAAGGTCGCGGCACAGGCAGGCGGCTCGATGAGGGTGGGGTCCAGGGGGTTGACGCCGTCGAGGCGCATGAGGGCGTGGAAGTGTGCGACGCCGCGTGCCTGGAGTTCGGCGACCTTGCCGTAGGAGAGCTTGACCGAGCAGCCGTGCTTCTTAGCTTCAGTGCGGAGGAGATCTTTTGCGCGGTCCATGGTCCGTCGCCACAGCTCGCCTGAGAGGGCGTTCCACACGACTTGGTGGTCGTGGTCGTAGCAGTCCAGGCACAGGGGTGTGCCGAGGATCTTCTCGCCGTCGTGGTGGGTTTGGTGGCAGCGTAGATCGATGCCGTGGGGGCAGTAGTCGGGGTTGCGGCGGGGTCGGCAGGGTCGGTTGCGGATCTGGCCGTCACGGGTGCGGAGGGAGCGGGTGCCGTGGACGGGGCCGAACGTAGGCGCGGTGAAGGTGACAAACGCGGACGGATGCTGTGCGACGGTGGCGGGGATGCCTTTGCCACCCTGGAGGCCGGCCAGCACGAGTTGGTAGGTGTCGCCCCGGTAGGTCTCTGCGCAGGACGGGCAGACGGCAGCGCGGCGGTTGCCGCAAGCCTTGTAGATAACCCGATCGGGCATCGCGTCGGTGTGCCGGGTCGAGATGACCCTGCCGGTACGTTCGGACACGACATGGGCTTCGCCGCGCAGCTGGATGGGGCGGAGGCATCCGCCTGCCGACGTGGTGTGCTCCAGCCATGCGGTGTACTGCGCGTAGTCCGCGGTTGAGGCGGCCCTGGCGACGGCTTGCTCGAGACCTGAGGCGGGGTTGGAGCGCTTGCCGGGATCGACGCGTGGCCTGCGGGTCTGCACAGTCAGGAGCGGGTCTTGGGAGCCGCTCGGTGGTTCGATCGTGGTCGTGGTCGTGGTCGTGGCGGTGCTGGTGGGCTTCACGGTGGTTCCTCCTCTCCGGCTCGGCGCGACGGGCAATGGGCGTTGACGGTTACGTGTCAGGCAGCGGTTGGGCTCGGGCCGAGTGGCACCGTGGTTCGGGCGGTGTCGAGGGTGGAGATGCCGAAGAGTTGGTAGCCGCAGCCGGGGCAGTAGCGCGCTTCGATGTGTCCGTCGACGGCGATGACGGTGTAGTCGTCGCCGGGTTCGAGAACGGCGGGGCACCAGTCATGTCCATCGAGGTGGTCGTTGGCGACCCAGTCGCACAGGAAGGTGCTGTCGGCAACGGCGTGGTAGGCGGTGACTTCGGCGTACGCGTTGGGTTCGGTGGTGTGGCTGATGGTCATCGCGATTTCCTTCCTTCGATGTTCTCGGTGGTCTACTGAGGGCTCGGTGTTCGCCCTCGTCTCCGGGACCCCGTGGATTCCGGAGACGGGAGCCAGCAACGAAAGAGTTCGGTGGCTGGGTTACTCGTCGGGTACGAAGGTGGCTTCGCAGACGCCGCAGGTGATGTCTCCTTCTTCGAGAACCTGTTTGGCGACGCGGATACGCCGTGGGCATTGGCATGCGCAGGCGATGGCGTTGTTGCTGTTCTTCGTGGATGCGCCGGCCACCATTTCGGGGTGGCGGTAGGCGATGAGTGCCTTCTTCAGTTCGATGAGGACGCTCTTGTAAGTGGTGGCTGTCTCCTGGCGGAGGGTGCAGGGTGACCAGCCGATGCGGGGGTCTTTGGTGGTGTCGAGGCCGAGCTCGGAGGCGAGTGCTGCGAACTTCTGGTTGTGCCAGCGGCCTTGACGGCTGGTGTCTTTGATCTCGCGGACGTTGGCCAGGGCGTGTGCGGCTTCGTGGAGGAGGGTGGTGAAGACCTCTTCGACGGGTCGTTTGAGTCCTTCGCCGGAGATGAGGACTTCGGCGAGTGCTTGTTCGCCGTGCTGCCAGCGACCTGCGGCGAAGTGCCCGTACTTGGCTTGTTTGCTGGCGGTGCCGGAGCCGACGATGATCACGACGGCGGGAACTTCCTTGTGGTTGGTGCGGATCGCCGCCCAGGCAGCTTCGAGTGCGGAGACGAGTTCTGCGGTGGTGTATTCGTCTTGACGCTTACGTGTCAGTCGCGCCTTCGGTGATCCGGTGCGGGTTTTGGAGGTCGTCGCTGGCGCGGCCTTCTTGGCTCGTTTGATGGTGACGGTGACGGCCGGGTGACTGCCGCCTGTGCTGAGTTCCTTCAGCTTGTTGCGGACCGCGATGAGTGAGGCGTAGCCGGTGGCTCTGCCGCCTTCGGTGGCCCGGACGTGGTCCATCTGCTGCTGTACGGCGTTCAGGGCTCCTGTTGGGCTGCCTGCGTAGGTGGCGGTGGTCTTGGTGACCGTCCATCCATCGATGCCTGTGAGGGCAGTGATGTTGTGCGGGGTGAGGCCGGTGAGCTTGGTCGTGGTGGCCGGCCTTGCCGGTTGCGGAGTTGGCACGATGACCGGAGCGGCAGCGGTGGTGGTTGCCGTGTGCATCAGTTGTCTCCGATCCATGTCGTGCGGAAGTTCTGGATGCGGGTCTTGATGTCGAAGACCTCGCCGAACACGTCGAGTGCCTTGCCGTACTCGGGGTCATCGATGACGACGTTTTCGTCGGTGGTGCCGAGTCGTTGTTCGGCTTCGACGCGGATGTCTTCGCAGTAGTCGAGGACGTCGCTGAACACGGCGTACATGGCTTGGTCGAGTCGCCGGTAGCGGCCTGCCAGCTTTGCCGGGGACGGCTTACGGACCGAGCTCATGACTGATCCACCGCCTTGTTCCGTGTGCCGGTCTGCGTGATGACAGGCTGGAGTTCGTTGGGTTTGCGGAAGCAGTTCGGCCACCAGTCGTAGCCGTCGCCGTGTTCCATGACTTCGGGTGCGTCGATGACGATGTGCCATTCGTCGGGGCCGGTTTGGCCGAGGACGGTTCCGCGGAGCCAGGGCCAGTCCAGGTCCCAGTAGAGGTCGCTGTCGGGCAGCGGGAACGGTGTCCAGACGTGGCTGTCGGTCGGGTAGCGACCGTCGTTGGTTTCGTACATGCTCATGGCTGGTCTCCGTTCTCTGCGGTCCAGTCGGTGGGGATGTAGACCTGGTCTTGAGTCCAGGTGTCGGTCTTGGTGGCGTGGTCCACGAGGTGTTCTTCGAGGAGGGCGCGTGCCTCGTAGCAGGCGTCGATGAGTTGGCTCAGTGCGATGACGGAGCCGGTGATGAGTTCGATCTCGATCGGTGTTCCGCCCAGATCGATGCAGACCAAAGGGGTTTCGCCGTTGCAGGCCAGGTTGATGCCGGCAACGGAGTTGTCGGTGAAGTCGTAGCCGACGATGATGCGGTCTTCGCGTTCGCCGCCGTTGGCGTCGTAGTAGAGGCTCATCACGCCACCTCGTGGGTGTCTCGGATGACGTAGGCGCGTTGCCAGTTGCCGTTGTGCGCCCAGCGGTTGTGGCCTGCTGACCAGCAAACGCCGCAGCGGTGCGGTTGACTGGATGAGTGGACGAAGGCTCCGCAGTTGTGGAGCCAGCCTGGGGTGTTGGTCGAGTTGCTGTCGTTGTCGCGGACGCTCATGAAGGCGTCGGCGGGGATGGGTTTGACGGTGATCATGCGGCCCTCCGGAGGTGTACAGCGCGGCGGACGATTCGTCGGTGGTGGTCGTCGCTCAGGAATCCGCCCTTGATGCGGCGCGGGAATCCGCCTTCGGCGCGGAGCAGTCCGACGCCGAGGGCTTCGGGTTCGATGTCCACGGCGGTGTGACCTTGGGAGGCCCAGCCGGTGCCGAGGATGATGTCGCTGCTGGAGTCGGTGGCGCAGCGGAACGCGAGCCGGTACCCGAACAGGTCTCGCAGTGAGGTCGGGACGATGTCGGCGCTGGGACGCTGTGTTGCGGCTTCGACGATGATCCCCGCAGCACGGCCACGGGCGACGATGTCGCGCACCAGCACGCGGAACTCTTCTTGTTGTTCCTTGGTGCCAACGGTGACGGTGAAGTACGCCAGCTCGTCGATCGCGAGGAGTTTGGCGCGGAAGCCGTCGCCAGCGACGATCTTCTTGCGGCCCGTGCGGGCCAGGTGCAGATAGCGTTCGTCCAGATCCTTCTGGAGTTCGCGCAGGACCCGGAGGGCCTTGGTCATGTCGTTGCCGACGAACTCCTTCGCGACAGGTGCGTACGGGAGGAGTTCGACGATCTTGCCGTCGATGAGGATGAGATCCACGTCGGTGCACAGTGCGGCGTGGGCGACGATGTTTCCTTGGGCTACGGACTTGCCGGAGCCGGGTTCGCCACCGACGAGGATGTTGCGGTACATGAGCGTCACGTAGACGGCTTTGCCGCGTGTGTCGACGCCCAGGTAGATGGGGTCGTAGATCGAGAGCGCACCCTTGGGTACCGGGGTGGCCCCCGGCTTGCGCCGGGGGAACACCGATTTCGGTTTGAAGCTAGACATAGTCGGACACGTCTTCTCCGTTGGCGCCCAAGATCACCGTCTGGCTGTCGTTCACGGCAGCGGTGGTCTTGGTCTTGGATGTGCGAGAACGCGTCTCACCACTGCCGGGTTTGGCCGGCCTTTCGTTCGTGGTGGACTCGTCGGGGACGCTGTCGGGCGTGAGGAACGAGAGGACAGCGTCATCAGCGACTGCCGCTTCGGGCATGCCGCTGGTGTCTTCGAGCAGTGGCGAGTCGATGGTCTTCTTCGCCAGGGGGTCGCGGCGGTCGATGTCGATCCGCACGATCGCGGCGTTGCTCTTGTGCCGGGCGATGGTGGCTTTGCGTGCCCAGCACGCCGAGGCCAAGGTTTCGGCCTTGTTGTCGAGGTCTTCGATCGACAGACCGGGACGCATCCACAGCCACACGACCTGTCCGGTCTTGGTGGCGAAGCAGCCGAGGATGAACGGCAGGTTCCCCGAGTAGTTCAGGGTCCGCATCTCGGTCAGGCAGGCCCGGACGCGGTGCCGGGTAGCGACGCACCAGAACCGGTTGCGCAGGAAGCGCCGGATCGGGTTGTCGACGATCAGCCACCAGCCGACCAGCACGGTCAGCGCCACGGTGAGCCAGATCGGGAGTTGGTTGTCGAAGAAGTCGACGATGTCCGTTCCGTGACGACGGACGACGTAGATGGTGGCCGCGAGCAGGACGAGTTCCCAGCGCCAACGCCAGATGGTCAGCAGGAGCTTGACCGGCCAGCTCTGGTTCGGACGGGTGATGGTTTCGACCGCGCCGCGTGAGGTGCTGCGTGCTCGACCAGCCGAGCGCTTGCGGGTAGATTTGGGCATAGCTCGCCCCTCCCAGTGGGGTGGTGAGATGGAAAGACACGAGGCCGGGTTGGTTGTCTAGGCCGGGTCCGACCCCGTGTCCGTGTTCCAGGGAGCGGCCCTTTCGAGGGCCGTTCTTGGGTTTCTAGCTGGGTTTAGCGGTTGTTAATCGGCGTTGACACGTACGTGTCAGCCGCGGTGGCTTCAGCCGAAGCCGACTTCCACACCAGCAGCGCGTAGTCGCGTGCGGCGTACAGATCACGACGCCGGTTCTCGGCCTCGCGGTACAGATCCAGCAGCTGCCAGAACGCGTCAGACGCGTACACGGCGAGCACCTCGTGATGGTCTGAGACGACCGGTTCGGCGACCTGCAGGCCGCGCACGAGGGCGGTTTCGAGGTACGTGAGTACCGTCTCGATCTCGATGATTTCGTTGCACTTGGCCACATACTCGGCCCGTGCCTGATTCGCTGTGACGGTTCGATCTTCCATCGATTGCGACATGACTACCCCCTAGCTGAGCAGTGCACGAATCACGGGGACGAGTGGAGAACTACTTCGCAGAACCCGACGCGGCGTTGAGGCTCTTGGCCTTGTACGCGACACCGTTCCGCCCGTTGGTGGCCCACGGCATGGCCTCCAGCTCGACCGGCGCGACAACAGCGCCAACGTTGACCTTCGGCATGGCATTGCCCGCCAGAGTCACGTTGATCACCTCGCCGCCCGTCTCGTCGAGCGCCATCACCTGGACCTGCCAGAGCAGCTCGTTGGTGTTCCGGTCAGCCTTCTGCCGGCCGTTCTGGTCCTTCTTCTCCTCCACACCCTTGGTGACCGTGAACGTCTTGCCCGTGGTGTCGATGTTCAACTTCATGAGGGATGCCCCTTTCAGGCGTCAGACGGCATCTCAGAGATGCCTCTAAATCGAGCTAGGCTGACTAGCCAGCTTCCTGTAAACGCAAAGCTACCTATCCTGGCTAGTCAGGTCAAGCATCTGGACGGATCTTTCCTAGGCTGCCTAGCCAGGCGGTAGCATCGAAGACATGGAGCTAGATCCCAACGACCCGCGTCCGCCGTACAAGCAGGTCGCGAATACCCTGCGTGCGGCGATTCTTACTCATCGGTACAACGCGGGGGAGAAGCTGCCGTCTCAGAACGATCTGGCGACGCAGTACGGCGTTGCTCGGATGACCATCCAGCAGGCGCTTCGGCTGCTACGCGACGAGGGACTCATCGTTTCTCGGGCTGGCAGCGGTGTGTATGTCCGTGACCGAGCCGACCAGGCTGTCGGCCTCAGGCCGACGATCGAGCGTGCCTTCGAGCGGTCGCGGGTAACTGTGGACTTCGCAGGCCTGACAGGGGAGACGCTTCTCGGAGCGCTAGAAGAGCCTCTGGACCGCATCAGGCGAGGACGACTGACGCCGGAGTCGATCAGCATCCGGCTGCTTCTGCCGGACATGTCCCAGCCCCTGGCGGTGCCGTCGAGGGCGGGTAGCAAGCCGGGGGACGATCCGGCTGTGCGGAATCGAGCCCACCAGATCGCACATCGATCGGCCGGCCAAATCATCGAGGCCATCGAGGAGCTCGGCACGATCGGACTGGTGCCCAAAACCAGTGTCGAGTGCCGCGTCGTCACGCTCCCGATGATGTTCAAGCTGTATCTCCTCAACGATGAGGAGGTCTTCTTCGGCTTCTATCCCGTGGTTGAGCGGGAAGTCGCGATCGATGGGAAAGAGATGCCCATCTTCGACGCAGTAGGGAAGGACACCGTGCTCTTCCACCACTCAGTGACCGACAACGATCGGGCTACAGGCTCGCAGTACGTCGACCAGGCGCGCAGCTGGTTCGAAAGCGTCTGGGGCACCATCAGTCGGACCCACACGCCGTGACCGGCGAATCCCCTGCCTCTGTCTTCCGCCGTACCCAAGCCGTACTCCTGGACTTCGACGGTCCAGTGTGCTCGGTGTTCGCGGGCTACCCGGCGACACAGATCGCAGAAGAACTCAGGGCGCTCATCCAAGACGTGTTGGGTCACCTGCCTCAGAGGATCATCGAGGCCAGCGGCCCGCATGAGGTTCTTGCAGCGTCGGCACCCTTCGGTGACCGCCTCTGGCGACAAGTCGAGGAAGCCCTCCAAGGTGCTGAAATAAAGGCCGTGGAGAGCGCTACAGCCACCCCAGGCGCTGCAGCATTCCTGGCCGCCTGTAGCTCCTCTAATCGTCCCGTGGCGATCGTCAGCAACAACTGTGAGGCCTCTGTACTCGCCTACCTCGACAACGTTGGTCTCACGTCGCAGATCCAACACGTCGAAGCCCGAGATCCAGTCCACGTCGAACGGATGAAGCCAAGTCCGTTCCTGCTCGAGCAGGCGGTTAGGGTCCTCGGCCTCCATCCGGCGCAAACCGTCCTGATCGGAGACCAGGTGAGCGATGTGAAGGCGGCGATCGCAGCCGGTGCCTGCAGTCTCGGCTACGCCAACAAACCTGGAAAGTCGGACGACCTCGTCGCAGCTGGTGCCGACGCAGTCGTTGATGACATGCAGGTTCTCGCTGATGCCATGCTCCGCGGCAGTAGGTAGGTCAGACATGGAGATACCCGGCGAAGCGCATGAGTCACCTCCCGATGCCGCTCATAGCCAATCCATTGAGCCCCTCAGCCTGCATCGCACTGTTGAGTTGCGACTAATAGCCGAGGATACGATCTGGGCAGAGGATGCGGTGCGCACCTTATCGGAACTTCCGGATGGGCAAGTGTCTCTGGGTGCCTTCTGTCTATATCCTCATGCGTCACGAATAGTCCACGAGGCTGTGAAGCATCTTGGAAGGCTCTTTCCAGAACTTGCACACGAGATGAATCTGGAGTTCGGTGAGTACATCGAGTCGGCCAGGCATAGCGTAAAGCTGTTCGATGACAAGCCGCGGGGCCTCGACGGCGTCGTAGCATGGTTTGAGTCCGAAAACGCGGTTGCGCAGCGAGATGCATTCACAGGAAACGTGCGTTGGAAATGGCTCCAGCGATTCGAGTCTGACATGGGCCAATTCTTCGTGGATGACTCCCTCACGATGACGAATCACGTTGTCGCCTACCAGACTGCAATGCCTCTGAGCGCACTGGAGGACGAAGAACTGCAGCGACAATTCTTCTACGGCGCAAGCTTCAACATGGGGCAGATCGTTGGCTCACTCGCAGATGCCTTCAGAGGTGATCGACCGAACTCGATCCCACCAATTGATGATCTAAAGGGGTTCCGAACCCGGGACGTCAAAACGGAACCATTTCTTGAATCGAAGTTCGATCCGAGTTTCTCGCTCGGTCTGAAGCTTGCGCTTGTGACCATGCAATGTAGTTTGAACTCAGTGCTAAACGTTCTCGCTCACACTGAAGCGGGGCACGAAGGTGCACTGCTTCGGATTAGGCTCGTTACGTTATCGCATGTGCTCTCTGCGATTTCGAAGATTCGAGAGCAGTTTAGCGACGCCATGAGCAGGTCGAGCCTGGCTTGTCTGGATCAGGTCCTGGCGGATCCGGATGCGCGGACTGTGCGCGAAACGTGTCGCTCCCTCCGTAATGTCTCCGTGCACTACGGCGTGGACCCCACGTGGCCTGGCCTTGACCTGCAGCTACCCATGGCCGGCCTTGTCGAAGCTCTGGTCCCAGGGAGCTCCTTCCTGCAGCTCAGCGAAGATCTGCGCGGTCTGACAACTCGGGTGGCCGCAGTGCTCAATGCGTGGGGCACCGACACCTGACAAGTTTCTCTACGTCTTCAAGACGGGCCCCTCCAGGGCCCGGAAGCGCGCCGCCACCACAGGGCGGGACGCCTGCCCGCCACTCCGCTTCGCTACGTTCTGGGCGCGTCCCTTGGCTTGGGGGGGGGGGGGGGACAGAAGAAAGGGGAGGAAAAAGAAGGGCAAAACATAAAAAAAAC
>NZ_JBVHFT010000033.1:47739-50000 GCF_055562215.1 Kribbella sp. NPDC020701
GTGTGCACCGCCCTCACCCCCCCTCGCCCCGTGATGTGTGGTTTGCTTCTCTTGGCTTGGCGCGCGCGCGCCAACAGGGTGCCGGGTCGAAGACAGCAGATCTCGCCATCAACGATCTGACACCCTGTCGACGTGGTACTCGCCGGAAATGGCCGGCTACCCGCCGCCTGTTGTTGCACGCTCCCGTCTGCCGGTGGGCTCCCGCATCGCCCCGCTAGCAATCATGGAAGGGACGGTCCGGCACGGCACGCGTCAAGGGCGCCTACGGCGTCCCTGCGGGATCTTCGACCCTTGACCCGCACCGCTCCGAACCTAAGGCCGGCAGCTATCGGGGCGATGCGGGAGGACTGCCCGCGCGCTTTGACACGTATCCGTCAATCTTCGTCGAAGTGCCGCAAGACATCTCCTCTGAACTCTTGGATCTTGCGCCTCCAGTACTCGGCGCGCTCAACATGCTTGGCTTCCTCCGCGCCACCTGAAGTAGAGCGAGCCGCTAACTCATTCGCCTTGCGCAAGTTTTCGTGTGTCATTTCCAGCATGTCGAGCGTGGTGATGAGCGCGTTGTGCTTCTGTTCGGAACGGCCGGCTCGTCGCTGATCCTCTGCCTCAGCCTCTCTCTGCTGACGCTCGACTTCCTCACGTTCGCGCAGCCTCCGCATCTGAGCCTCATGGGCCAGCTCTGCTCGCTCCGTGACGGGATGCTCGATAATCCTAGACACAACCGATCTGACCAATACTTCGTCCGCTAATTGACTCTTTGCCTGCCCTTGAATGAAGAGCATTCCGACAAGAAGCACGGTAACGACGATTATCAAAATCTTCGACCACCACGGCACACCGGAACCTAGCGCAACAATTACGCCGAGCATCAAGAGAGGGAAAGAGATGTTGATTCGGAATACAGCCTCACTTTCAAATCGGTCAAATTCACCATACATTTCCTGATTCGCGACTAACAGTCGGGCTCTGAAATCGTCCACAGGAAAAAGGGCGGAAGCCTCGACTGTCTGCGGCGCATCGATACCTCTTCTTTGAAGACCGCTCACGATAGACTGCAGGAGTTCGGGCTCATATTCTTGGAGGCGACGATTAGTCAGTTTGCCCCAGAGTGCTGAGAACGAGTCCGATCGGACCGTGAGTAGCGAACCGAACAAGAACGCCGCAAACGACAGGCCCGCAACCATCGCACCTTGTCCAAGGAAGCGATTCAATGGCGCAAATCGCCCGACAAAGCTGCCAGGTGCTTCGAGATCCTCAGCGATCTCGCTGCCAACAATCAGCCAGAAGTTTAGGAACCAGATGTACCCGACAGCGAGCGGCGTCCGAACATCGCGCAGACCCGGCAGCAGGCTAGCCAGCATTTTCCCCCCAAGCGTTCGACAGCATGCGACATGATCCCGCCTATCAAGCAGACGCAACAGGGCTAGCGGCTCCAGAGGCCACCTGCGCGCGATCCGCGGTTTGCACCCCGGCGCGCCGCCTCTTGCGTGGCCTCGCTGGGCCATGCATCGATGGGCCGCAGGTAGCTGGAGGCAAACCAGTCCTCGACCGAACGGCCGGCGCGGTGATCCGGCACGTAGACCACGCGAGCGGCCCAATCGCCGGTATTGGTGCGACGCCATTCCAAGATCAGACCTGGCCATGGACCCCGCTCGTGAGCTGTCCGCAGGATCCAGCAGTGGCGAGTAGCCAAGTTCGGCGGCGGCTCCCGAGGGTACCGACGATTGCTCCCCATGTGGAGAACTATAGAGCAGGTGTTCGAAGGCTGGTTGACCCGTACGTGTCATCCGTTGGCTGTGGATAACTCGCTCAGCGCGCCTTCGATCAGTGCCAGACTGAGGATCAGGTCCGGCGAGGCCACCGATCCAGACCCTGGCCCGAGCCACAACGTGCAACGGGAGGAGAGGCGTCGGCAGGCCACGGGACCACCTACCGCAGTGGGAGGATTTTGGGAGCGAACCATACGTAACAACGGTCTCAAAGCGGGTGCAACTCGCAACAACCAGAGGGGCGAGAACGCCTTGTAGGTAAGGGGATGAGCATCGCCCTGCGTAGGCCATCAATGCGACCCCCGCCCATGGCATGGAAGAGGTCAGGGGTTCGAATCCCCTAAGCTCCACCGCAGGTCATCAGAGGCTCTTTCCCGATAAGGAAGGGGTTTCTTCTGTTTGACCCGCCAGGCTGAGTGTCCTCGACCGGTACTTGGCTGTTGGACAGCAGCGAGACGAACCTGTGCCTCAGCTCGCGAGGTGTCCGGTCCG
>NZ_JBVHFT010000034.1:0-48200 GCF_055562215.1 Kribbella sp. NPDC020701
GTGGCGACGCCGCCACCAAGCCCGCGCCCGCGACTGCCACCACCGCCATCAGGCAGGCCAACTCGCCTGATCACGAACTACGGCTGGAGTACTAGGTCCTGGCGCTGATGAGGAGATAGTTGGGCAATGCCAGCCACCAGGTAGCCGCTGCGCGGGGGTCGAGCGTAGTGCGCGGGTCGGAGCGGAGCTGTTCCAGTGCTTCACGACGGCCGGTGGTCGCGGCGCTGTAGATCAGACTGCGCAGGATCTCGATCTCGCCCTGGCGGTCTGGGTTCGCAGTGAGGATGCTCAGCCGTTGGTTGATCGCGCGATGCCACCACTCGGCGGGGGTGCCGGTGCCGAGGTGAGCGAGTGCGGACGCGGCAACGCGCTGAGTTTCGGTTGGTATGCCGCCGGCCAACACGATCCGCTCCGCCAGACGGAGCTCTGGTTCACCCCCGATGAAGCCGAGGGCCATGAGAATCGTCGTACTCCAGCGAGTAGAACCGGTCAGGGTGTTGGGCAGCACGAGCTCTGCACGAAGAGCGGCCGCCAGCGAGGTTCGGAAGGGTGTGGCCGAGACAGTGAAGGCTGCCGCGAGCTGACTGTCCTGGAGAGGATGGAACAGGAGGCACTGGACGAGTTCGGTCAGTTCTTCGGTGTCGCCAAAGTCGGAGTCGGTGAGCTGAGTCAGCGTTCGGAGGACGACACGATCGGTCACCTGTCGCCGCGGATCTTCAGGTGGAGGAAGTGGATCCGGTAGCAACGGTCTGTGCGTGCCGTCAGAGAGTCTGCGCAAGATCCGGGTCGACCGCGTGTCCAGCTCGTCGCCGGATCCTGACAGCGGGCGGAGCGCGTCCATCACTCGTACTCGCTGTGAAACCTGCAGGCGCCCGCGCCACACCGCTTCGGCGAGGCCGGCGATCGCCCCGTCGAGTGCACGATCGTTGGTGGGGTTGTGGACTTGACCGACCATGGCCCTGATCGAGTCGTGGTGGTCACTGCTGCCCAGCGCTGCAACCGTCGAGGCCATCGCCTGGTGGTCGCGAAGAGCAGCGGCCGACGCGCAGGCGTCGATCGTCGGTGGACCGCCGGCTGGATGGTTGACCAGTCGGGCGAACGCCTCGTAGCGCTGGGCCCAGGCGATGCCATCGGCGGCCAACAGCTCGAGCAGTAGGCGCTGGGCCGTCGTTTCCCACATCGTCATCGGCAGCATGGCCGCGGGCCAACGCATCAAAATGCGGGTCAGCTCGTCCCACTCGCTGCCGGACACGACGGCGTCGGTCGTTGTCCGATCAAGCAGTTCGCCGACGCGGCGGCTGTCGTCCGGCAACTGCTGCAGATCGCTTCCGGAGACGGGCGCGCGGAGCCGAGGCGTAAGGCCCCGGAGAAAGTCCGACACTGTGGTCAGGCGACCGGTCTGCAGCCCCAGCAGTTGCTCGTACCGTACGAGCGCCTCCCGTGGCACGGGCAGATGCCCGGTCTCCCATCGCTGAATCGTCGAGACGTGAACAGGGCTGGTGTGTTCACCGTCCGGCCAAGCTCGGGCAAGCGCTGTCCTGCTCCTGAATCGCCGATCGGGGTCCAGTTGGCGGCAGGTGCGGAGCGTCCATGCCAGCCAGTGCCGAATCCGCATACCTCAACGACAGCAGCTCCCGACACGGACTGCAACGCGACAGTTACCCCGGCGCGCCCGATCAATGACGGTCGCAGTGCCTGTACGACGTTGTCATCTGCCGTGTCGCCGCAGTCTCGCCGGCTGTCAGAAGCGGTCGAGCTCGTACAGTTTCCGGCCGGACGAGTCGAAAACCGTAACGTGGTCGGTCGAATCGAAGCGGAGTTTGTAGGTGGCCCTGTTCATGCTCTGGGTCACCCGGAGGGTGTAGAGGCCGTTGCTGTCCGGCTTCTCCGAGAGGGCGCAGATCATCGGCCCGCCGATGTCGAGCGGCTTGCCCTGGTTGTAGAAGACGCCGTCGCGCTGACCGTCTGAGCTGAAGGACTTGGCGCCGGTGCCGTCGGAAGCCGTCCAGTTTCCTACCACCGTGCTCGCGTCGGCTTTGGGAGGGCCGCCGAGGGTTGAGCAGAGTCCCCAGGCCACGAGTACAAGGGCCACCACTGCCAGCACCGCGTAGACGGGGTTCTGCCGGATCTTGTTGATGATCTTCTGGCTCTGGTCGACCTTGACGCCGCCATGGATCGTGTTCGCGTTGCCCATGGAGACACCGATGTTCCGCGATGCAGGAGCAGAGTGCTCGAGCGACGGCATCGCGGTCTGGAGCGCGGCTCTGAAGTGCGGGTCGGCCGCCGCCGCGGTCGCAAGACTCTGCGCTGCGGCAGCGCGAACCTCGCTCGTCGCTTCGCCGGTCGTGCGGGCCTCGGCAGTGAGCCGCTGGATCGCCGGATCGAGACCCAGCTTGGGCTCCACCACGTTCCAGATCCGCTCGCCGGCCGCATCCAGCGCGTTGTCGGTCAAACCGTCGACGATCTTCAGCACCCGACGGGCTTTACCGGCTGCCCAGGCGACGAGGAAGCCAACCACTACGTCCATTCCAACTCCGTTTCAGCGCGTGAGGGTGGGCGAAGCAGTCAGCGACAGCGCTCGCCCTCGGTCACCGTAGGGGTCTCGGTCACCCGAGGAACGGGAGTTGTGCGCGGCCGACCCGGTTGCGCACAACCGGTATCAGTCCGGAGCGTAGGCAGGTCTTGAGTGGTGAGGTCGTGCCCGCTCGACCCGATCACCGATCCGGAAGGTTCCCGCATGATTCGCAAGTCCATGACCGCTGTTGGCGTGGGGGCGTTGTGCGCGCTCCTGGCGGCCTGCGGCTCCCGCTCGGACGACCAAGCCGCGACTCCCGGAGGCGTCCCGGGCACGTACAGCACGCCCACCGTGTCCACGCCGACGCCGGCCACCGCCACACCTTCGTCGCTGTCCTGCCCGGGTGCAACGCAGGATGCCGACGGCAAGTTCGTGTGCCCGACCGAGACGACTGCGGCCGAACAGCCCTACGGAACCGCGACAGTCACGCTGACCAGCAAACAGGGCTACAAGGCCCGGATCGACGTGAAGGTGAGCGCGCCGGAGAAGGTCACGGACCTGATCAGCATCGGGGACTCCGCGAACCCCTGTAACAACATCATCGGAGAGACCAACTCGCACAGCGTGGGCTACACCGTCCACGTCGAGACCATGACCACCGACATCACCGGCAACGGCTTCAGCTGGGACATAGCTGTCCCATTCACGACCCCCGGGGTCAACGCGATCGCCTACGAGCCGCAGTACAGCGCAGTCGAGCAACCGATCCGAGGCCGCGTGTTGTGCTCGTCCAACGCACTGAACGGCGTCCCGGCGAAATTCGGACCGAACGACTGGACACTGGCCGTGTGGGACACAGCGACGCCCACGCACAAGGTCGACGCCGCGGCGGTCCGGAAGGCGGCGCTGTGGATGGCTCAGATCGGCATCCAGGGCGCGGGCTGCGTCCCAGAGCTTCAAGGCGGCGGCAGCCACAAGACCAGCCTCAGCCCGAAGGCCCGTTGGAACCTCATGAACGGCTGCAAATTCGGCCTGGTCGGGGTCGAACCGAACCTGGATTGACGCGGCGATCCGAGCGACATTCGCAGCCCGCCGTACCGTCGCTCGCGCGCCGCGGATGGAAACGCGCGGCCGGCCGACGGGGCTGTGTGGATCAAGGTCTGACGGGTTGATGAGGGCGGGGACGTGGCGGTACTTCGATCACGACGACTAGAGCAAATCTTCGGTGCACTTCCTAAATCGCTGCTGTCGAGCACGTTGAGACACTCGTCAGTAATCAGGTCCGGGAGGCAGTCGAACTCGACCTCCAACGCGAACTCCTGGCTGCGAGAGTGCGAGACCGAAGCTGGGTATCGCGGTGGCCGCCAATGGCTGCGCGCGGCGTGGTCAGTGGAGCTCAGTAGTCATGGGGTTCGGCGGCCGTGTCGTGATCCAAGTCAAGTTCGATGTGTGTGGTTAAGGTGCGTGTCCGGCCTCGGACACCAACTCATCCAGACGATCGGCCAGCGGGTCGATCTCCACGTCGACGATCTGCTCGGCGTGGTGGTGTCAACGCCAATCTGAGCGATGCGCACAACGTGAACTGGGCGGCGCCAGGTTGTTGGTCCGATGCGGGCCAGATCTGGCACTCGGAGTTGCTGGCGGTCGGCCGTTCGCGTTGCTACGTTGCGGCCGTGAGCATGTGGGCCGCGAGGCAGGTGTGAAGGCTGTCGTGTACGACCGGTACGGAGCGCCCGAGATGCTGCGGGTCGAGGATGTTCCGGTGCCTTCGCCCGCTGGGGATCAGGTGCGGGTCAGGATCGTCGCGACCTCGGTCAACCTGAGCGACTGGGAATGCCTGCGCGGATCGCCGGCCCACGCGCGGATCGGCGGATGGCGGGCACCTGCGCGCCGCACGCTCGGATCAGACATCGCCGGTGTGGTGGACGATGTGGGCGAGGGAGTGACCCGGTTCCGGCCCGGCGACGAAGTGTACGGCGACAACCTCTCGCTGAAGGGTGGTTTCGCAGAGTACGCGATCGCGCCCGAGCTCGCGCTCGCTCACAAACCTGCTCAGCTCACCTTCGCGGAGGCCTCCACCATCCCGCAGGCGGGAGCGATCGCGCTGCAGGGTACCAAGGGAGCGGCAGCGGATCTCCGGATCCTGATCAATGGCGCCGGCGGCGGCTCAGGGTCGTTCGCGATTCAGCTCGCCAAAAGGCTCGGTGCGCATGTCACCGGTGTCGACAATGCTGCCAAGCTCGACTTCATGCAGTCGGTCGGCGCCGACGCCGTGATCGACTACCATCGCCACGATTTCAGCAGGACCTCCAGCCCGTACGACCTGATCCTGGACCTGGTCGCACACCGGTCGGTTTTCGCCTACCGGCGTTCGCTGGCACGCGGCGGCATGTACCGGTGCGTCGGCGGGTCGGTGCCGACGCTGCTCCGCCTTCTCACCGCCGGCTGGCTGGTCGGTCATCTGACCGGCCGCACCATCGGTGTGCTGGCCGTCAAAGAAGGACCGGCTCATTTCGGGCCGCTCGCCGACCTCTGCACCACCGGGCAGGTCAGCATCCACATCGACCGCACGTTCGGTCTCGACGATGTCCCCGCCGCACTCGCCCGCGTCGGCGCGGGGCAGGCCCTCGGCAAAGTGGTCGTCAGCCTCGACTGACAACAGACGACCGGACCAGTTGCCTGCACCCGGGTGGCGGTTCCACCGGGCCGTACCAGGCGTGGACCCATGGAGCCGACCCTGCTCTGGCACGCCTACCCGCTGTACGAACAGGTCGGACATGTAGCCGTTCCAGCCGTTGAGCCGATCCCAGACGGGCGACGTGCCGAACCCGGCCGCCGTCACGACCTGGCCGGGTGTCTGGCAGGCGATGTCGATCGACGTACCGACAGAGTTGATCAGATTGATCTGCGCTGAGCGCGTGCTCGGGCCAGACCGCACACGCACCGACGATGCACTGGTGTGGTAACCACCCACCGCATCAGCGGCGGGCGCGATGCCCAGCGCGCCGGCGGTCGCCAGTCCGAGGGTTGCGACGGTGACCGCGGTCCATCTTTTGTTGGCCAAGGCAAGGATTTTCCTGGCACTCAACCTTTCCGGCGGATTCGTGATTGCGGACGACCGTCGACGATGGATCTCATCGTGACGGCGCCGGCGCATGCGGCACCAGTGGAGGAAGGTGGATTCGACGGCCTGCCAGCCGTACGACAATGTCGTACGGCGAACTAGTCGAACGGCCGGAGCTTAGCCACGACGGCGGCACGCTGGCGGACGCCGAACTTCTTCAGGATGTGCGTCACATGCGTCCTGACGGTGCGTTCCGAAATCACCAGACGCTCGGCGATCGCGTCGTTGCTGAGGCCTTCGCTCATGAGCAGGGCGATCTCTCGCTCTCGCGGCGTGAGCATCGCAAGAAGGTCTCGTCCTTCGGTGGATGGGACCATCAGGAGCTCGATCGTCTCCGAATGTGCTGCCTCGCACATCTCGTACACCTTGCCCAGTTCGCGCTGGAGCTCGGCGCGACTAGGTGGCGGCGCCTCGATGAGATATCCGATGGCGCCTCGCAGCCGCCTGAGCTTGTCCGCGACGTCTTCGACGACGTCGAGGATCGACAGCGGACCTGACGTTCTGGAGGCACCGGCGCCCGACAGCACAATCTGATCCTCACGTTCGCGGATCAACGCGGTCATCACGCTCTCGGCAAGCCACTCGAAGGCTCGCACTGCTTCTTCGGTGTAAGCCTGCTTGCGATAGGTCTGCATGGAGGCCAAGCCAACGACTGCTCTGCCGTCACGCACCGTCTCGAACAAGGGAATCGCGATCGCGTCACCGGACAGCCTGGTTTCGTCGCCGAAATTATGCCCCATGTTCAGCAGGAAGCCGCTGTCCATGGAGTACAGATATGGCCTCGCGTTCGTTTTGATCCAGGCGACCAGACCAGCTGAACCGCACATTTGAAATCCTGACGGTTCGTGCTCTTTCTCGTCATACATATAGGGGACGACGAGAAGGCGATCCGCCCGGAAGAAGGCGACATAGAAGCTGTCGACCGGTGCGATGGTTCCCATCGTGACCCGCCACTGGCTGTAGAGCTTCCGGTGGTCACCTGGCGCTACATAGCGCAGCGTGCGAGCAGCGTTGCCCAGCACCTCGGCGACCTCGGGTGAAAGCCCCTCGAAGCCACTGAGGTTTTCTCAACGAAGATCGTGCCTCATCCCAGTGGACCTGGTCCCATGCCTGCTCAGCTGAGATTGCCGCTCGATGTGGCGTCGCGGATCATGCGCATGTTCGGCAGTTTCCCTCGCCAAAGCTCTCGCTCGCCGGTGGCCTTGAATCCGTAGCGTTCGTAGAAGCGGATCGCGCGCTCGTTGTAGTTGGTGACCCACAGGCGCATAGGTGCACTCCCCGCCCAGGTGAGGAACTCACCCATCAATCGGCCTCCGATGCCTCGGCCCTGGGCTTCGTCCAGTAGGTACATCGGCCCGAGGGTGACCACCTCGTCCCGGCGGCCGCACAGGAAGCCGACGATCTCCGTCCCGGAGCGGACGACACGGCAGAACAGCAGGTCCGGCTGCCTCCCTGCCGCCTCGATGAACTCTCGCCACTGGGCGATTCCCTCTGTGGTGGCAGAGGAGCCACGATGCTCACGGATCCAGGTCTCGTCGATCCCTGCGTCTGCGCAGGGATACGTCTGCAGCCAGACCCTCAACTGCAGCGGGCCCAGTGACGCAGCGTCGTCAGCGCGAGGGGATTCGATCACGTGGGTCATGGTGACCATTCTGAACGAAGTACGCCGATTGCCTCGCGCGATTTTTGGAATCGCGTCGCCACAGGTCACGGCCCTGACGTCGGACCAGATCCTCTGAGACGGCACAGCTCATTTCCAGATCCCGTTGAGGACGAGGGCTGCGCGGGCTATATCGCCGATCCGGCTGGGGCTGAGTGTGACGTACTGCAGGGTGCGCCATCGCTGCTTGAGTTCGGCGGCGGCGCGCTCGCCGAGGGCTCGCACGTGCCGCACAGGGTGTTGAACATGCGCGTGTCGACGTGAAGTGCCTGTTCGGACTTTCCCTTTGGGCGTCGGACGGGGATGACGATGCCAATACCCGCGCCGATGTAGCCCTTGTCCGCCATTGTCGGCAGGCCGTCGGCCGCCACCTTGTACAGGGCGGGCAGAGCGTGGATGCGGGTGGCGGTGATGTCGGGGGTGGAACCGGGCTCGACATCGGAGACCCACAACGGGGTGCCGTTCGGGGCGGAGAGGAACTGGATGTTGCCGCCGAACGAGTTGTGTTTCTGGCTGAACCACAGGTCGTTGCCATTCTCGCGGGCGCCGGCGAGCCGGTCCGATTCGATCAGTGTGCCGTCCAGGATCACGTGCGTCATGCCTTCGCGGCGGTAGCGGTTCAGGACCTCGTGCAGGTCGGGGGCACAGTCGGCGAGGACATCGATGCCCTCGTGCAGGTAGCGGTAGCCGGTGGCCTGGGAAACACCGGCGCCGCGAGCCAGACAGTGCACGCAGCCGCGCTCGCGGAACCAGCGCAGCACGAGCACTGCCTGCCGGAACGGTCCGAGTGCACGGGAGCCCTTCGGGGTGCCGATCCGGCGGCGGTGAGCAGCCAGCCGGCGGGCGAGGAACTCGACGACATGGCGCGGGACGCCGAGCGTGGCAGCATAGGGGACCAACGTGAAGCCTCTGGTTCAGCGGACGATCTTGTAAGAGAGACCTGTCCTACCAGGGGCTTCACGCCTGTCTGTCATGGGAACCTGCGTGGCCGCCCGCGTTGAACTGCACGGTGATCGCGAAGATCATTTCGTTGAGAAAACCTCACTCACTTCAGCACCTCTCGGCCAAATTGCACGGTTCGTCGTCCTCTTCCGGTCTATCGCTCCACCAATATCCATCGTTACAGTGCGTGCTCATCTGACCTGGCAAACCCTGCCCTCTCGTCCGGGATCAGGGCTCTCGGCCAAGCGCCGGCGCTTGTGGAGTTTGCATCTCTTGAGTGGAGAATCATGGCCGCTGCCGCGAAGTCGGTGTCTCCACGACCGTCGGGGAACAACTGATCGCACGACAACGGCCTGACTGCTGGGCGACCCGGCGCGACGGTAAGGGACGACCCGGGTCCCCCTACGCACCTCGCATAGACGCGGGGGACTCGCTCGCTGCGGTGGCTACCGTCGGCCTCACGTCACCTACATCGACGCATTCGCCGGCCCGGCCGCTATGTCCGGGGCGAAGAGGGTTCGCCCGCTTCGTGCTCGACCGCCTTCTACACCACCAAGCGGCCGAGCGAATGCAACTCACGCGCGAGCGGGTTCGCCTGATCTTCATCGAAAGCCCGCACCGGCCCGGTCGAGGCGATCCGGGTCCTGCGGGTCGTGCGCCGCGGCGCGATGAAGGCCCGCACCGCCGCCTTGAACACCTTGTTCCAAACGGTCGGCACCGCGCCGGAATCACTCCACACCCGCCTGGCCGGACTACGCGGCGCCAAAACTGGCCGAGGCCGCCGCAGCGCTCCGGCCCAGCCGCGATCTGGGCGACCCCGCTCGGGCCACCAAACTCGCCCTGCGCCGCCTCGACCAGCGCTGCCACCACCTCGACGCCGAAATCGCCGCCGCCAACGCCGACTTGCACACCCTCATCGCAGCCACCGCACCCGGACTGCTCGACCAGTACGGCGTCGGCGTCGACGTCGCCGGACAACTCCTCGTCACCGCCGGCGACAACCCCGACCGGCTGCACAGCGAAGCATCCTTCGCCGCGCTCTGCGGCACCTCACCCGTCCCGGTCTCATCCGGCCGCACCGACCGCCACCGCCTCAACCGCGGCGGCGACCGCCACGCCAACTCCGCCCTCTACACCGTCGCCCTGGTCCGCATGTCCCACCACCCAGCCACCCGCGACTACGTCACCCGAAGCCGCACCCAAGGCCGAACCAGCAAAGAAACCATCCGCTGCCCGAAGCGCTACATCGCCCGAGAACTCCTATCCCACATCCGCCAAGCCCTCACACCCCAACCAACCCTTGACGGTCTATAGGAGCGTCAGCTCCGGGTTCCGGCTCGGCTCTTCTCGCTCGCTCACGGACCGCCCAACCGTCATATCCGCTCAACGCCCCTGAGCCGGCACGCTGCCCAACCATCCGCGTCGCTGACCATCGGAGTCCGAATGCATGCGGTCCGCGACGACCCTTGCCGGGCCCTCACCGCGCCCGCATCGTGGAGATCATGGATGTCAACGCGGCCGCTGTCGAGCTGTACGGGCTCACGCCCGAGCAGTTCATTGCTGCCCGCAACGACCTCGCCAAGACAGCTACCGCAGCCGGCGACCCGCAGACCAGCGCGACCGTAAAGGCACTCCGGAAGCCGACACTCGCCGCTTGGCTCGCCAATCAGCTGGTGCGTGCCGATCCCGAGGGGATCAACAACCTCACCGAACTCGGCGAGGAACTGCGCCAGGCCCACCTCACAGCCGACGGAGCTCGTCTACGCCGCCTGACTCCCCACCGCCACACTCTCATCGCAGAACTGGTCAAGACCGCTCGGGCACGCGCTCAGGAACTATGCCATCCGGTGAGCGAACAGATCGCCCAGACGCTCACAGAAACCCTCGACGCAGCCCTGATCGATCCCGGCGCCGCGCAAATCCTCCGCACCGGACACCTGACCAGCGCGCTGCGCCACGTCGGCTTCGGCGTCGTCGACGAGACCGGCGGACCAGCCCAGCTTGCGCCCCTCAAGCCCAGAGTCGTACGCAGCACCCGCCCAAAGCCGCCGGCCAAGCGAGTGGCACGGCGGGCGCGCCCGACCAGCACACCCGACGATGCCCTGAAGAGGCGCCGCGCAGAACTCAAGTCCCGCGCTCAGGAGACGGAGGCTGACTACGCCCACGCCGAGTCCGAACGGGTCCAGGCCGAGGCAGAACTCGACGCACACGACCACCTCAAATCCGACCTCAAAGCAACCATCGAGCGTCTCGCCGGGGAACTCGAGCACTCCCGCCAACAGCTCCGCGAAGCCGAGCGCCGCACCAGGCGCCTCCAACTCGAACGCGACCGGACCGCCCGTAACGCAGTCGCCGCCCAGCGCCGCCGCGACGCCAACCAGCAGCGCCTGGCGAACCTCGATGGCTGACAGTGACCCGCGAGACCAAGTGGACCCCTGTTCCCTTAAGCCCTCGTAACGAGGTCCACGACGTAGCCGACGTGGACCACCTGACGCGTATCGGTGGTCGCGGGTTGTCGTTACCTGGGTGTTGTGGGCGCATGCTCGGTCGACCCGCCGTCCGTGGCGTCCGGCGCCGACCCGCCAAGGACGCGGCGGTAGCCCCGGTGCGCGGGGAACACTACGAGGCCGGCGTACACGAGGGCTGCCGCGGCGCCGATCAGGACCGTGGCCGCTCCACCGGCTCCGACGCTGTCCGCGAGCACTGCGCCGAGCCCGGCGGCGACGATGACGTTCACGGCACCGGCGAAGACGAAAGCGCTCGCGAGGAAGTAGGAGGGCCCGCTGCGTGTCACGCCCATGTTGTAGGTGCGTCGGATCCCCGCCGAATCATCCGTCCATCCGGTCACCAGGTGGTCCTTGACCCACGGGTCGATCTCGACGTAGGCCGCGCGAAGCCGGTTCATCCCGACGACGAGCATCAGGTCCTCCTGGCTGGCGTTGCGCACGCGGAGCGCCGTGAGAGTGCCGGTGACCAGCACCGAGATCCCCAGCCACACCGCCAGGACACGGAAGGCGTCGTTCAGTCCCACGACCTGAAGAGTGAGTGCGAGGACGACGAGCGAGGCTGAGGCGAACGTGAACTGGGCGGTGATCCTACCCATCACCTCAGCCCAGGTCTGGCTCCGCGTCGCCAGCAGGCTCCAGTGCTCGGTGGCGAGGAATTGGGCCCGGACCGCGAGGCCGGCCTTGGCTGGATCGTCCGTCATACCGGCCATCATCCGCCCGCAGGTCACTGCACGACCGCGTCTCCTGGATCCCCGGCTCATGCCTCCGCCCCGCCGGCGAGCGTGAGCACGTCAACTGGCAAGTACAGCCTCGACCGACGCAGTCTGCCCATGCCACCTGAGTCGCCGCCCAGCAAGACGGACCCGACGACCCTGCAAATCCGTCGAGTACGGCGGTCGTCGGATCCAGAAAGTGCTCCGGCGCGGGGCTCCCACAGTGCTGCTCTACGCCCATTACGACGTACAGCCTCCGCTCGACGACGCCGCCTGGCACACGCCCCCGTTCGAGCTGACCGAGGTCGACGGACGCTGGTACGGCCGCGGAGCAGCCGACTGCAAGGGCAACATCGTCATGCACCTGGCGGTCGTCGAGCGCGAGATGCTCCTCGCCGAGCACGAAGAGGCTGGATGAGGCGTTGTCCGCCACCTGTTCACTGACGGCGACCACCACGGCTCGGCTCAGGCGAGCAGACCCGTTGTCTGGCCGACCTCGATCAGGTGGCCGTCCGGATCGCGCACGTACGCCCGGATCTCGCGGCCGTGGTCCTTGGGCTCGGTGAGGAACTCGGCCCCCTTCGCCGTCCAGTCCGTGTAGATCTGCTCGATGTCAGCCACTCGGACGTTGAGGAAGGCGCTTGTACGGTCGGGGTCGGCCGGCGTCTCCAGCGTGACGGTGGGCTTGTCGTCCGTCGGGCCGCCACCTGCGTTGAGGATCAGCCAACTGTTGGCGACCTTCATGATGACCGGATCGCGCTCGACCAGCACCTGCGCGTCGAACAGCGAACGATAGAACTCCCGGGAACGTTCCTGGTCGGATACCACCAGGAAATGGGTGAGCACGAACCCCTCTCTTGGAGCGGGGAAGTCGTCGGGATTCATCGGATCCTCCCTCGGATCGCTTCAGCTTCTGTCAATTGTGCTCCCACGCGCCATTGGCCGGATGCCGGCCGAGTAACCGTCGCCGCACGACGACTCATGGAAGGTTCCGGGTGCTTGCAAATCGCAAGTACAGATACTAGCGTGTCGAGTGCGAGGTACAGGCAGCGGAGGCGACATGGCCGAGATTGCAGACAAGACGAAGGTGACGGCTGCACCTGCTTCCGTGTGGGCGGCCATCGAATCACCTGGAACGCACGCCACCTGGCACCCGTTCGCCAGCGAGATCAAGGGCACGCACGGGCTGGGAGAGGTTCGTGAGTGCACCGTGCAGGTGGGCGGCAAAGTGGGCACGACCAGGGAGAGGTGCACAACGTACGACGCAGGACGGGCGATCAGCTGGCGCATTGACGAGGACTCATCGGGGTTCTCGCGGTTGGTCGCTGATTGGACCTCGGGCTTCCGGCTCGACCCGGACGGCGACGCCACGCTCGTCACGGCGTGGAGCGATTTCCAGCCGAAGTGGTTCGTGCGGCCGGTGCTGCCCTTGATTCGCCGCAAGTTCCACCAGACCCAGCGAGAGATCCTCGACGGTCTCCGTCGGCACGTGGAGGCCGCTTGACTCGGGTGGAGCGACGCTCGACCTGCCCGATCAGTTCGGCGCTCGACGTTCTCGGCGACAAGTGGACCCTGCTGGTGATGCGCGATCTGCTCCTCGTGGGCAAGCGGCACTACCGCGAGTTCCTCGCATCTGAGGAGCGCATCGCCACGAACATCCTGGCTGACCGGCTCGCCCGGCTCGAGGCGTACGGCATCATCGAGAAGACCACCGACGACCCGCGCTCGGGCAAGCAGACCTATCACCCGACGCGCAAGGGCCACGACCTGATCCCGGTGCTGCTGGAACTGACGAGCTGGAGCGACCGACACGACCCGGGCGCGAAAGCCCCGCGCGAACTCGTCGATGCCTACAGAGTCGATCGAGAGGGAGTCGCAGCCGGCGTGAGCGAGGCGGGCAGCGTGGCGAGCTATCTCGAGTCGGGCCTGCAGGGATAACGCCAATGCACGATCCGGGCGGCACCCCGCGACGGGGGCTCCGGTCACGGCCTGCGCGCGAAACGTTGCCACCGGCAAGCTTGTGCCTGGCGAGCGGCACGGGTCATGCGCCGGGCCGGCCACTCCATCACCGGCCACTTCGCCTTCGGCTCAGCGCAGGTGATCCGTGGCCGACACGGCTCTGGTGTGGGACGGTGGCGGGAGTGTATCTGGAAGGACTGCCGATGACCGAGCCGGCTGCGATGGACGGTGCCGCCAAACAGCGAATCAAGGACGCACTGATCGCCCACGCCGAAGCCGAGCTTCGAGCGTCCCGTACGGACGTCGCGGAACACGATTCCGCGGCCCAGCTGGATCCCGACGTAGCGGACTCGGTCGATGATCTGTCCCAGTCCGATCAGGCCGGTGATATGGGTCGGCTGCTCGACGAGGTCGAGGGCCGGCAGCGAGCCACCCTGACCCGGATCGAGAATCTCGACTTCAGCGTCAAGACTGCCGTAGCGCCCGGGGCGCTGGTCGGCTTTGACGGCGCTCGCTACGTCGTCGGCGTCGTCGCGGCCGCGTTCGAGTGTGACGGCGTGACGTACGAAGGCCTGTCGTCCGATTCACCGATCTATTCCGCGCTCGAGGGACTCCAACTCGGCGACACCTTCGCCTTCGCCGGCCACGAACACCGCATCGATTTTCTGGCCTGAACGTGCGCTGCTGGAGCTGTGATCAGGAGGTCAGTACGACACTGGACTCCGCAGTGAGGGCCAGGAACGTCAGCGACTCCTGCAGATAGAGCTCGACCCGCTCGGCGTCGTGGGACAGGTACCCGATCGACAGGTCCTGGCCGAGGTGCAGCTCGTAGTCGCCGCCCCGGGTCGATACCAGGAGGGCACCTTCCAGAGCCGGCGCCCAGATGATCTCGCCGTCGTGCAAGAGCCGGGCCAGGTGGTCGCGGATCGGATAGCCGTGGTCGGTGGTCTCCGCGACGGCGGTGTACTGATCGGCCGAGAGCAGCAGACTGTACGGTCCGCCGACGCCGGCCAGCCGGAGCGCACGCAATGCCTGGGCGACGGTGTCAGTGAGGCTCCGGGCGTCGTCGGGCAACGGCAGCGAGGCGTTCGAACTGCTGGGGGCGAGTCCGAGGACGCCGGCCGCTTCGGAGCCGTGGAAGACGAGGTGGTCCTCGGCGAACGCGACCTGCTTCGCCGCGTCCTTGACCGGCTGCCAATCGGAGTCCTTCGCGCCACGCTCGACGTCGTCGACCGCCTGCCTGGTGACCGAGAACGGCACCCGCAGCTCGATGACAGGCTGGGACTGGCGGCGCCGGGCGATCACACCCTCGGCCGGAAACTCGACCGCCTCGACATGGCCGGTACCGACCGCGGACAGTCCCGGTCCGGACGGGCCGACCAGGTCGACCACGCGGCGCCCCGCGACATCGCGCGTGAACGTACGCCGTGCCTCCTGCTCGATCTCGACCCACGCGGCGTCGGAGACCGGCGCGAGCTCGCGATGCAAGTTGTTCGTCATGTACGACTCCTTCTCAGGCTGCCGATCCCCAGCGAGCCGTCCGCACTCGACGGGCGGCCGGGGCGAGTCGTGACCGCGGCGGTTGCCACGGATCTGGGTGGATCCTCGAGGAAGTCCGCGGTCGGCACGAAGAACAGCGTGCCGGTGACCGCGGTCGAGAAGTCGAGGATCCGGTCGTGGTTTCCCGGCGGGTCGCCGATGAACATGTTGCGCAGCATCCGCTCGATCACGTCCGGTGTAGCGGCGTACCCGATGAAGTAGGTGCCGAACTCCCCCGCGCCCAGCTCGCCGAAGACCATGTTCTCGCGCACGATCTGCCGCTGCGTGCCGTCGGCGTCGACGATCGTGGTGAGCGCGACGTGCGAGTTCGCCGGCTTGACCGCGTCGGGCATCTCGATGTCGCTCAGCTTGGTCCTGCCGATCGCGCGTTCCTGCTCCGCGACCGGCAGCGTCTGCCAGGCCTGGAGATCGTGCAGGTACTTCTGGACGACCACGTAGCTGCCGCCGGCGTACGACGGGTCCTCGGCACCGACCGTCACGGCGGCGACCGCGGCCGGACCCGCCGGGTTCTCGGTGCCGTCGACGAACCCGAGCAGATCCCGCTCACCGAGGTACCGGAATCCGTGCACCTCGTCGACGACCTCGACCTGACCGGCGAGCCGGGCCAGCAGCCTCCTGGCCAACTCGAAGCACAGGTCGATGCGCCGGGCGCGCAGGTGGAACAACAGGTCGCCGGGCGTCGTGACCGCACTGTGTCTCGCGCCAGTCACCGCCCGGAACGGATGCAGACCGACCGGAGGCGGAACACGGTAGAGCCGGCCCCAGACAGACGCACCGATGCCGACCACGCAGCTCAACTTGTCGACCGGCGCCTTGAATCCGACCGAGCGGATCAACGCAGCAACATCGGCCAGCACCCCACGGACAGCCTCCTCGGCCCCCGGACGCACGGTGACAACCAGAAAGATCGCTGCCTGTGCCGGCGGCGCCAGCACCTCCTGCGCCCGGACCTCCCGCCCCATGCCCCCCACCCTGTCAGATCTCCCCCGACCCCGTCGACTGGCCCCGCGTCTCCTGTGGCGCGTTCGGGGCGGTCATCGTCAGGCCAGTGCCGAGTCCAAGGTCGCCCTGCGGTGGGCCGCCCATTCGGCGTAGGTGAAGGCCGGTCGTCCGGTGACTTCCTCGACCGCGGGCGAGAGGTCCGCGGTTTTGCCGACTCTGGCGGCCAACCCGTCGTACAGCTGGTCGATGACTGCCGCGGGCATGCCGTTCGCCAGCATCTGCTCCTGGAACTGCTCTCGGGGCACCTCCTCGAACTTCAGCGGCCGGCCGACCGCCTCGGCGATGATCTGCACTCGCTCGTGCTGGGTCAGCGACTGCGGCCCGGTGAGCTCGTAGGCCTCACCGGCGTGCCGATCGAGAAGGGCGCGTACGGCAACTGCGGCGATGTCTCGCGGATCGACCGGGGCCGTTGCGGCGTCGCCGTACACGCCGCGGACAACTCCGTCTCCGTTCACGATCTGCGCTGCCCAAACCAGGTCGTTGGTCATGAACGCGCCGGGACGCACGAACGTCCACGGCACCCCGGACGCGGCAACGGCTTCCTCGGCTTGCGCATGTCGTTCGCCGATCACCCCTGGGGTCGACGACAGGACGGTCGACGAGGACAGCAGTACGACGTGTCGTAGCCCGGCGTGCCGTGCTGTGTCGAGGAACCCCCCGACCCCCGTCGAGGCGGGAAACAGGAACGCCTGCTCGATGCCGGACAGCACGGCCGGCAAGGTCTCCGCCCGGCCCAGGTCGCCGTACACGACGTCGACGCCGTCCGGAAGGGAATGGCCGCTGGGATTGCGGGTCACGACCCGAACCTTCTCGCCCGCATCGAGCAACTGGCGAACGACGTTGACGCCGACGTTTCCGGTGCCACCGGTGACCAGAATCATGCTGAAGATCTCCCTTCTCCGTGTTCAGCTACGCCGGGATCAGGCCGAGTTGTTGCCGCTGTGCAAGGCCGTCCACGACGCCCCAGATCTCGGCGACCCGGCCGGCCGCGAAGCGGACGATGAAGATCTCGTCGTAGGTCACGGTTTTGCCGGTCGGCGGGAGACCCAGATACTCCCCCAGATGGGTCCCGGTCACGGTGTTCCGGGAGACGATCTTGTCGTCCACGGCGAGGACATCCTCGACGGCCACCTGAAGGTCGGGGAACGCGCGCAGAAGCACCGTCCAGATCTGCTTCATCGCTTGAGCCGCGGTGAAGCCGGGCGGCAGGGCTGCGTGGAACACTGCGTCCGGCTCGAGTATTTCGTCGATCGTGCTGGCGATGACGTCCACATCGCCGCTGTTCGCGGCGGCTTGGAGGCGTCGGACGGTCGCCTTGTTCGCTTCCTGGATTGCTGACATGTCGTTCTCCTCAGGTGATTTCGAGGTTGGCCATCATGCCCATGTCCTCGTGTTCGGCGTTGTGGCAATGAAAGAGATAGCGGCCGCGATAGCCGTCGAAGCGGGTGATGAGCTCTGCCGACTCGCCGGGTCGCAGGGACACGGTGTCCTTGAGTCCTGCGTCGTAGGGAAGGGGCGCGCGGCCGCCGCGCGAGAGCACGCGGAAGCCGACCAGGTGCAGGTGGACGGGATGGTGCACGTCTGCGACCAGCCGCCAGACTTCGACATCACCGAGACGGGTGGTGACGTCGGATCGGGCAGGGTCGAACGGCCGGCCACCGATCAGCCATCCGTGACCGCCGCCCAGCTGCCCGGCGCGGAAGGAGAAGTCGCGCACGCGCACGGCCTCCGACCGGCGCCACTGCGGCAGGTCGTTCGACAGTACGCCGGGTATGCGGCTGTCGTCGGCCACCTTGCGCGCGACCCGGAAGGCCATCACGTCGCGGGTTCGCCCGGAGCCCAGCCGGTTGACGATCCTGACCAGCCGACCGACCGGGACCGGCGCGAAGTCCACGATCACGTCGTACCGTTCGGCGGGTGCGAGCGGGAGGTGCCGGTGGGTGACCGGCATCCCGAGCAGTCCTTGGTCGGCGCCGATCTGGACGAGATCCAGCCGGCGTCCGTCCTCGATGACCGCTACCAGGTCGTAGTGACGGGCGTTGGAGGCGTTCAGGAACCGGAGCCGGTAGCGGGCCGCGTCGACCTCGCGCACCGGCCACGGGGCGCCGTTGACCAGGATCACGTCGCCGAGAACCCCGGCGAGGTAGGGCTCACGGACGCCCGGTTGGATCGTCAAGGTGGGATCGAGAGCGGGATAGGCAAGGGTTCCGTCGGCGGCGAATGCCCGGTCCGTGATCATCAGGGGCAGTTCGCGCTGTCCCGACGGCAGGCCGAGTGACTCCTCGGCGTCGTCGCGGACGATGTGCATCCCGGCGAGACCTCGCCAGATCGCGGGGGCGGTGAAGTCCATCCGGTGGTCGTGGTACCAGAGCAACGTTGGTCGCTGCCGCAGCGGGAAGGTGTAGTCCCGCGTCAGGGTGGTCGTCACAGCCCGGGGATCGTGCATGCCCTGCATCCCGGCCATTCCAGGCATGCCAGGTTCCTGCCACCCCTGCGGCAGAACGAGGTCGGTCGGGTAGCCGTCGGAGGCTGCGGGCGTCCGTCCACCGTGCAGATGGACGACGGTCGGTACCGGCAATTCGTTGCGGTGAGCAACGGTCACAGTCCGGCCGCTGCGTGACTCGATCGTCGGCCCGGGGAAGGTGCCGCTGTACGTCCACAGTGGCGTCCTGACACCTGGCAGCACCTCGGCGGTCGTTTCGCGCTGGATGATCTCGTACCGGTCGACGCCGACCGGCTTCAGCACGGACGGAATCGGCAACGGCACCTCGAACGGCGGCGGAAGCGGCACGGCGCTCCGCAGCTCGGCTCCAGTCATCGACGGCCGACGGGCCAGAGCAGCCGAGGCCGACAACCCGGCAGCCGCCATCAGGCCGAGCGCCCCGCCGATACCCAACGCCCGCCGTCGGCTCACCTCGTACTCACGCATCGCGGACCGCCTGCCGCTGAAGCGGTCGACGCCACACGGCGATGAACAGCACGACCACCGCGACGATCGTCAGTACACCCAGCGGCAGGTGCAACCACAGCGCGCCATCCTGCCCGGCGAAGTACTGCGCCGTCTCGGCCGCAACCAGCGCCAGCGTCGTGACGAACGGCCAAACCTGACGCAGCCGCACCCAGACCACGATCGCCGCGATCAACTGCAGAAAGCCGATCGAGGTGACGAGATCGGCACCCACCGCATGCAGGTGCAAACCCTCGAAGTCACCGCTCAGATACACGCCGGCGGACACCGGCTGGCCAAAGATCGCCAGCGCGTGCGCGCTGACGACGATCCGAAGTACCCACTCGCTCATGGCCTCGACGCTATGATCTGAGCGTCATCTTGTCGAAGACCAATATTGCTATCACGTTATACCTTGGGAGGTATGACGCGTGGAACTGAACACGCTGCGACAGTTCCTCGTGGTCGCACGCCTGGAGCACCTCAGCCGCGCAGCGGACGAGCTCCACCTCGCTCAGCCGTCGCTGAGCCGCACCATCGCACGGTTGGAGAGCGAACTCGGCACCCCCTTGTTCGACCGAGCCGGCCGACTCAGACTGAACGCCGCCGGGAAACTCTTCCGTCAGCACGTCGAACGCGCGCTGGGTGAGCTGGACGCGGGCCAACGGGCCGTGGCCGAAACGACCGGCGAGGGCTTCGGCACGGTGCGGCTGGCGTCGGAAACCTTCCTGCCCCTGACTGAGCCCCTCGCCGCGTTCAAGCGAGCCCATGCCGCAGTCGAGGTCGAACTCCAGCAGATGCCGGCCGAGGAGATGGCTCGGCGTCTGCGGGCACAGGACATCGACCTCTGCGTCGCCTCACAACCGATCCCCACCGCGGGCCTGGAAGCGGTTCCGCTGCTCGACGAGCCGGTGGGGGTGATCACCTCGCCGGATCATCCGCTGGCGAGCCGCACCTCGGTGAGCATCGAGGAACTCGCCGACGAACCCTTCGTCACCGCTCGCAGGGGGCACTGGCAACGCCGCCTGCTCGATCTGCTCTTCGCCGAGCGAGGCCTCACGCCCAAGATCGTCTGCGAAGGCGACGAGGCCGCTGCGATTCAAGAACTGATCCGCGCCGGACTCGGCATCGGCTTCAATCCCGACATCGCCCGGCGCTCGATGCCCGCTTATCCGGTCGCCTGGATCGCGGTCGACCACCCCGGCTGCCGTCGTACCCTCACCATGCTGTGGGGTTCCGACACCCACCTCTCAACCGCCGCCCGGCTCCTACGCGCCACAATCAGCAGCTGGGCCTGGCACGCCGCGTGACCCACGAGAACGACGAGGGAGGGCAGTGGCAGAGCAAGACCGCGGGGCCTCACGCGTTCAGCTGTACGTGTGTGGTTAAGGTGCGTGTTCCTCCTCGGACACCATCTCGTGTGAGGAGCGCCCACGCGCGCTCCCGCAGTCGCTTCCTTCGTCGCTCCGCTCCTCAGCGCGACCGCTACGCGTGCTCCCACCCACCCCCGGGCTGCCGCCCGGTAC
Organism: Kribbella sp. NPDC020701; assembly: GCF_055562215.1. Lineage (NCBI taxonomy): Bacteria > Bacillati > Actinomycetota > Actinomycetes > Propionibacteriales > Kribbellaceae > Kribbella > Kribbella sp. NPDC020701. Next base: position 20,456 of record NZ_JBVHFT010000034.1, read on the forward strand.
GCATCCTGTCGGCTATCGCCGACACCTGCGGCTACCGCCGCCCCAACCACCCCGCGGCACGCGTGACGGCGCACGCGATTGCCAAAGGTCCAGCGGCGACGTCAGTACAACGTCTCCTGGTGCTGGCCACTGACCTGGCGGCACCTCCCGGTCCACTCGGGCTGAACTGAGTACTGAACCAGCAACGAGTCGCCTCCCACCGCCAGCCCATCCCACCCACGCCCCGGATCCTTCAACGCCCGCAGAATCCGGCCGGCCTCCTCCCGCCGCTCCCGAGGCAACGACCGCGACTGCCCTATACCAAAGAACTCCTCGACAATGATGACCACTTCAGGGCGCGTGGCTTGACGATCGAACCATGGCATCTTCCAGCCAAACGCGCGGGGCCATCGAGCGCTCTCGGCATCCAGGCTCGCGGCCTTTCATTGAGCAGCGCGAAGACCAGCGCCCACATCGCTCTCGCTGCGAACCTTGCCGACTGCCTTCCTCGTGCCCCGTCTGTCGAGATGCGGCGAGTTCCGAACAATCGGGCAAGTCATGCAGGATCGGTGGGTTCTCCCCCACTCTGCCTCCCGCGAATCCATAGCTCTCGTGAACTCACGGGTTGACCTGGAGCGCGCTCCAGCAATGAGGGTGGTGGCATGAACACACCCACGATGGCCCTGGGGGCGATGTATTTCGGCACCAGGGTGGACGAACGGATGGCCTTCTCGATCCTCGACCGATACGCCGAACTGGGCGGAGCCTTCATCGACACCTCCGACAACTACAGCTTCTGGACCTCCGAGACCGGCTTCGGCGGCCAGAGCGAGGCTGTGCTGGGCCGCTGGCTGGCGTCGAACCCCGGGGTCCGCGTCCGTCTCAGTACCAAGGTCGGCGCCCAGCCCACGCGGGTCGGCGGGTTCCCCGACCACCTCGAAGGGTTGCGCGAGGACGTCGTACGCGCAGCCATGGCACAGAGCTTGGAGCGGCTGGGCGTGGACGGCGTGGACCTGTACTGGGCGCACGTCGAAGACCCGAACATTCCGGTGGAGGACCTGGTCGCGACCTTCGGCGGCCTGGTCCGTGACGGCCTGACCGCTCGCTGGGGCGTGTCGAACCACCCGTCCTGGCTGCTCGAGCGGATCCGGGCCACCGCCGAACGCACCGGCCACCCGCAACCAACCGCGTACCAGGAGCGCTACTCCTACCTTCAGCCCGCCGGCGGCATGGCCGTGGAAGGCCAGCCGATCCCGCTCGGAATGCTCTCGCCGGACGGCCTCGACTTCCTGCGGCGCAACCGGTCGTTCGACGGCTGGGTCTACACCGCCACCCTCCAGGGCCGCTACGACCGCAACGACCGCGCACTCGAGACCGAGTACTGCCACCCCGGCACCGAACGACGGCTGGCGGCACTGACGCGCGTCGCCACTGCGCGCAGACTCCGGCCGGGCCAGGTGGTGCTCGCGTGGCTGGCCTCCGGGAACCCGGCGCTGACCCCGATCGTCGGAGCCAGCGGCGTCGAACAGGTCGAGCAGGCCGTGGCCGGCGCGTCCACCATCCTCACCGAGGACGAACTGGCGGCGCTGGACGGCGCCTAGGCCACGACGCGCGAACAACCCCGATGCCGGAGCGGGTCAGGACGTCGCATCCCCTGTCCGGCGGAGTTCCCCGCGGTACCAGTCCGCCTTCTCCTCAACCCGCGCGAGGGTCGCGTCGAGCTCGGCGATCCGCGCCCGGATCGAGGCGGCGTGCTCCTCGAGCAATGCGACTCGCTCCGGCATCGTGGTGTCGTCGCGGCTCAGCTCGCCGTACCGGCGTAGCTGCTCGATCGACATGCCTGTGTCCCGCAGGCAACGCAGGAATCCGAGCATCCAGAGATCGTCGTCGCTGTACACGCGCCGGCCACCAGCGCTGCGCTCGATGCGCGGCAGAATGCCTTCGCGCTCGTAATAGCGCAGCGTGTCGATGCTGAACCCCGACTGTGCGGCCGCCTCGGCCGGCGAGTACGTCGTCATCACCAAGAACCTAACAGCTCACCTGGAGGCGGCTCCAGATCCCACCGCACAAGCTCGCTGGCCAACGAGCAACTGACAACGTTCGAACCGCTGCAGATCGAACTGCAACGGGGTCGCGGAGCACTCCAATCCACTGCTCAGACCGTCCGAGCCACCGGGCATCCTCGACTGATTGCGGTCATGGGGTTGGGCTGTCCTTGGGCGAACCGAGTTCGAGGCGTGTGGTTAGGGTGCGTGTTCCTCCTCGGACAGAGACTTATCCAAACGGTCGGCCAACGGGTCGCCCAGAGCCTCGGGATCGGCTCGGTCCAGGGTTCGCGATGATGCCGAGTTGGTCGACGTACCCCTCGAGTTCTTCACGCCTCAGGCGCCTCTCGCTCGGCGCCGCGGCGAACGCCGTCTCAGCGGCCCGGTTCTCCCCGACAGCCGCGGATCCCCATCGGCAGCCAATGCCTTGCGCAACTTCTTCATGGCGACCTCAGTCGCAGCAACCCGACACCTCTCAGATCCCGGCGACGAACAGCGCTGTGGGTAGGTCGGACAACGCCTGGATCCGCACCTATCCGAGTGCCGGTGGGTGCTCGGTTGGACGGCGTCCCCAATCCGAGATCAACGGCGCGAGTGTCAGGTCGAGTCTGCCCGCGTGGATGGCGGCCAGGTGTGCGTCGATCTCGGAATCGTCGGCCAGACCGGCCGCGAGCAGTTCGCCGCGCACGTGCCGGATGGTTGCCGCCTCCAATCGGTCGCAGGCGGCGCACCTCGTACCCGTCGCCGGCCTGCAGCCACGACGGGTCGATGTCAGTGGCCAGCACGTGCCCGGTCGGGCCGACGGCCGCCGCGAGCGCCTCCGGGATACTGGTGCCACCGGCCCCCACTTGCCAGCAGCGCGAGCCAGCCCTGACCCCCAGCCGATCGAAGTGCCCACGCGTCACACCGTCGAACAGCTCGGCCAACCAAACGAATCGCTCACCTGCCTCGACGCGCGCGTTGTCCAGCAGGTACCCGCGGGCGGGAGCGGACTCCCCACCGAACGCGCTAGTCCCGCCGATCGGATAGGAGAGGGACATCTCACACAGCCAGCGAACGCGAAACTGGACAGCCCGACCCGCTACCACCCACGTTTCGCGAGGCAGTGCGCCTTCGGACTTCGTCGACGTTGATGCCGTGGTCCAACATTGTCGAGTCCCGTAACGGCGCAGACAGTACATACACACTGCCCAGGGCAGCTCGGTTCACTGGCGAGGTTTTAGTCGCTTGGTAGGGATGGCAGTGAGTGGATCTTCCGGCCACGGATGGCGGGGGTAGCGCGCTCGCAGGTCGGCTCGGACCTGGGGATAGCCCTGCTTCCAGAAAGAGGCGAGGTCGCTCGTGATCGCGACCGGGCGCCGTGCGGGCGACAGTAGGTGCAGAACGACCGGGACACGACCGTCCGCGACGGCTGGAGTGGCAGTCCAGCCGAAGACCTCCTGCAGCTTCACGGCGAGGACCGGCGGCTCGACACCGTCGTACGCGAGTCGCACCTCGGAGCCCGATGGGACCCGGAGCCGTTCCGGTGCGAGTTCGCCGAACCGGGTTGCAGCCGGCCATGGCAGTAGTCGCCGGAGCGCTGAAGCCACGTCGATGTGGGCGAGATCGCGCGAGCCTCGCACCGAGGCGAGCTCGGTACCCAGCCATCCGTCGAGATCGGCCAGGAGTGCTTCGTCGTCGACCGCAGGCCATGGGGCTCCGAGGTGGGCGTGGCAGAACGCGAGCCGCTCCCGCAACGCGAGTGCGGCCTCCGACCAGCGCAGTACGGACAGACCGCTGCGCCGGATACCGTCGCGGACGGCCGCTTGGACGAGCAGCTGGTCGGGGTTTGCCAGCGGGACGTCGTTGAGCACGATCGCACCCAGTGCCTCGACGCGCCGCGTCACGATCCGGCCGTCGTCCCAGCGGATCTGGTCGGTGGTCGAGACGAGGTCGCCTGCGATGTCTCGCGCGGTCTGCTCATCGATCGGCGCCGCAGAACGGATCCTGGCGTCGGCGCGACCGGGTGCCCGGTCAGCAACCGCGATCGCCAGCCAGGTCGTGGTCCGCAACGGCGATTGCGGATCCAGAGCAGCACCCGTACCACCGGACATCTGGTACGTCGCCGAGTCGACCCCCCGGACCCGCGCAATCCGATCCGGATACGCCAGCCCCACCACAACCCCCACCGCAAGATCATCCGGTACTACGCGCGTCCCCCGACCAGCCGGCCCACCAACCGCCGGCCGCACTCCATCTCCACCCGACGGGTCGCCGGTCGTCGTGCCTCGGGCGAGGCGCCTTGTTTCTTCTCGCCAGCGGGCCGTGGCTCCGCGGTCCTCGCCGCGGCGGAGGGCTCGCCAGCGGGCCGGTAGATCATCGCCGAAGTCGCGGCCGGAGTCGTCCGAGAGCATCGCGACGATCTCGCGTGCCCGGTCAGCGCCGACCCGCGGCGTCCCGTCCAGCACCGCACGAGCCAACCGGGGATGCGCGCCGATCGCCGCCATCCGCCGTCCCCGCTCGGTGATCCGGCCGCCGTCGTCAACGGCATCGAGGCTGCGCAGCAATTCGGTGGCCGCGGTCATCGCCACCACCGGCGGCGCCTCGAGCAAGGTCAGACCGTCACCAGCAGGCGCACCCCATGCCGCGAGGTCGAGGGCGAAGGCTGCCAGATCGGCGATCGCGATCTCCGGCGCCGCATGATCGTCGAGATGCGAGTGGTCGGTGGCAGACCAGCACCGATAGACCCGGCCAGGGGCCTCCCGTCCGGCACGACCCGCTCGCTGGTCGGCCGACGATCTCGAAACCCGGCAGGTGACCAACGCACCGAGGCCACGGGATTGATCGGTCCGCGGTTCCCGGGCAAGACCCGAGTCGACCACAACCCTGACCCCGGGCACAGTCAGCGAACTCTCCGCGACCGACGTCGTGACCACGATCCGACGAGTGGCGGCCGGCGCCAACGCGCGGTCCTGTTCAGCCCTTGACTGGCGACCGAACAACGGCAGGACATTCTGACCGGCCAACCGGCGAGTCACGCCGTTGATCTCGGCCTCCCCCGGGACGAACACGAGGATGTCGCCGTCGTTCTCGGTCAGTGCACGCTGGACGACGGCCGCGACGTGATCCAGCAGGCGCGGGTCGACCCGCCCGCCGGGAAGCAGCGGCACGGGGACCGGTGGTGGGGCCCACTCGATCGCCACGTCGAACAGCGCAGCAGACGCGGTGATCACGGGCGCCGGAACGTCCAAGCCCAAGGCGCGACTCAGGCTGATCGTGTCCGCCGTGGCCGAGGTGGCGACGATCGCCAGGTCTTCCCGAAGATTCGCCCGGATGTCGATGCAGAGCGCGAGCAGTAGATCGGCATCGAGGTGCCGCTCGTGGCACTCGTCGATCACAATCGCGGCGACACCCGGCAACTCCGGGTTCTGCTGCAGACGCCGTACGAGGAGCCCTGTCGTGACCACCTCGACACGGAGTCCCTGGCCGCCGCTGCGTTCACCGCGCATCGCGTAGCCGATCCGCTGCCCGAGCGGTTCGCCGACCAGCATCGCCAGCCGGACCGCAGCCGCGCGGGTTGCCATCCTGCGCGGCTCGGCGACGATGATCGTGCCCCCGAGCGCGTCGCCCAGCGCAAGCGGCAACAGCGAGGTCTTCCCCGATCCAGGCGGCGCAACCAACACCGCAGTACCGCGCGAGCGCACCGCATCGACCGTGGCAGGCAGAACCGCCCGGACAGGCAGATCCGCCCCCGGCACCGACGACTCAGGCAACAACACGCCCCGACGCTAGCCGACCAGCACCACAGAACCGCCCAGCCAACCGCAAGCGGATTCACCCAAGCCACCGACTCGGAGTCGAACGGCGCAGGCCGTTGAGTCCGACGATGTGATGAGGATGATGGGACGATGGGTGGTTCGTCGAACGGTTGGCCGGTCGTGCTCCTTCACGGGTGGCCGGTCACCGAGAAGCACTGGCAAGGCCTGCTGCCCCTCCTGCGTCGCAGCGGTTTCGCGTCGATTCCGGTCGCCCTGCCAGGGCTCGGCAAGCCGACGGGGAGCGCATCTAGTTTCAGGAAGATCGACCTCGCCGACAGCCTCGGCGACGATCTCAGAAAGCGCGGGCTCACGCGTTTCTCGCTGGTAGGCCATGACTGGGGTGGCACGGTCGCGTTTCTCCTGGCCGCTGCAATGCCCCAGGCGGTGAACGCGATCGTCATCGAAGAGGAGATCCTCCCCGGGATGGACGTCGACATTCCCACACCAGGCGCTGAGCACTACCCGTCCTGGCATGGACCGTTCAACCGCGCACCCGGCCTCGCCGAGCAGCTCGTCCCAGGGCGGGAAGACGCCTACTACGGGACCTTCCTCCGCCAGAGCGCCGGCCCGGCGGGGCTGGACCCGGATACAGTGCGCTCCTACATCGACGCCTACACGACCGACGATGCTCTGGAAGCCGGGCTCGGCTACTACCGATCCCGCGCCGCCGACATCGCCGACGTTCAACGACTCCGAGAGAATCCGATCCACACGCCCGTGCTCGCGATCGGAGGACGCTACGCGATGGGCCCTGCCGTCGCGGACGGCCTTCGCACGCTCTCAACAGACGTCACCGGCCTCATCCTGGAACGATCCGGCCACTACCCCGCCGAACAAGAACCCGAACCCGCAGCCCAAGCCATCATCGAGTTCCTCCAGCGACACCGCGATCAGCCACCCCGATGAGGCCGGGCCCTCAATCATCATCGGCGCTTCTTGACCCACATCCGTCGCCACGAACTCCGCAAGACGGCGCTCAACGTCGTACTCCTCCTGATCGCCGCCGTCATCACCTGAGGCCGCTTCGAGCGCGGAGCAGGGTCGGCCGCATCTGCCGGATCGCGGTGTCGACCTCGCCCAGCTGGCGCAAGCCGATGCCGCCGGCCTGGTGAGCGATCGACGCGGTGAACTGCGGCGGTCCGCTCCCGAGGAGCAGTTGCTCGCCGGAAATCGCATCATGCGGACGGGACAAAGCCAAAGTCAGCAGATCCTCCGGCGCCCTCGACACACCCTCTGGTTTGTCGGCACAGTGAAATGTCAACTGGCCGGTATGTACCTGCCTGTGATCATCGAGGGGGAAAGAAGATGCCGGACGACAACAACTCAGGCGGGAACAACAGCCAGCCGGACGGTGATTCAAACGATAAATTCGAAGACCAGGTCGAGCTGATTCTGGCCGAATTCGGCGACGAGATCGAGATCGATCCGCCGAACTGGCGCACCGCTGGGGTGAACGCCATCTACCGGTCAAGGGGCGTGCTGGTCAGGGATCACGACGGTCCCCGAGCGGTCGATCTCTTCGGCGGTGGAAACGCTCGGCGCAGCAGCCTCGGCGTCACCCGGCTCGACCTGCCGGACGCCGTACCGGCCGACGCACCGGACGGCGACGGCTTCACTGAGATCCAACGTTTCCTGGCGCATGCCGACAGCCGGTTCGGCCGCGGTCATGTCACGCCGGAACACCTGTTCTACGTCTGCAGCGTCAGCCCTTGCCCCGCGACGGAACCCGAGGAAGTGCTTGAAGGCGCGCTCCCAGATCCATTTCTGACCAAGGTGGGCAATGCCGACGGCCACGGGGTCAAGGTGGTCGTCCTGGACGTCGGCTGGACCCCGGCACCGAGTGCACCCTGGCTGAACGGCGTTAGCGGCGACCCCGAAGTAGCCTTCGACCCGGTGACCAAGCTGATCCGCCCGTACGCGGGTCACGGAACCTTCATCGCGGGCGTCGTCCGTGCGATCGCGCCGCGGGCCGAAGTGGTGGTGAAGAGCTACTTCAACAAGGCGGGAGCGGTGTTCGAGGCGGATCTGGCCGATCGACTGGCCGAAGCGATGGACGAGGATCCGGACATCATCAGTCTCTCGGCCGGCTCCACGACGCGCTTCGACATACCGTCGATGGGTCTCGACACCTTCACCCGGCCGCGGCAGGGCGGCGCGGACGGCCCCGTACTCGTCGCCGCGGCCGGCAATGACGGCACTGACCAGCGGTTCTGGCCGGCCGCCTACCCCGAAGCCGTTTCGGTGGGAGCACTGGCCGCCGACGGAACCAGCCGTGCGTCGTTCAGCAACTATGGCAGTTGGGTCGACGTCTATGCACCGGGCGAGAACCTCGTGAACGCGTTTCTGACCGGGCGCTACAAATGCACCGAACGACCAAACGCAGGCCGGTTCCGCGACTTCGCCGGTATGGCGCAATGGAGCGGCACCTCATTCGCAACTCCCATGGTTGCGGGCCTCATCGCCGCCCGAATGTCGTTGACCGGCGAACGCCCCAAACAGGCAGCCAACGCCCTGCTCGCCTTCAGCCACCGCCGCGTTCTGCCGGCTGTCGGGCCGGTGCTCCTGCCGGGTGACGCGCAGGCGTCGACCCACGGCTAAGCGCACGCTGATGCAGTGCGGCCGATCAGCTCGGTCCGCACTGCGTCAGTACGCCTCTCGGGTGCCGACCGACAAGTCAGCTGTTGATCGTGATGCCGGAGGCGTACACACGCCACCGCGATCCACTCCACAATCCGCTGCAACTCCACCCGGGCACGAACCCGAGGGCAGCTCATCGAACAGACGATGCGGGCCGACCATGCTTCGCGGACGAAGTCGGTCGGGTTGTCCTCCGGGCCACCGAGCTCGCGCTCCACTTGCAGACGCTGCTCGACCCCGACACCTCACGCCTGCTGAACACCCTGACCAATCCCGCCCAGTTGTTCCACCTGCAGGCGAAGTGCCGCCCGATCCTTGACGCGTTGGTCGGGTCCCGCCACATCGACGAGGACACCGAGCACCCGGCATTCCCAGCCGGTCCGGCAGGTCAGGCCGCGTGACCGAAGTGTCTATTTCCCCGCGACGTGAGCACAACCCTCACGAGCAAGCTCCTGCCACGACAAAGCCGAATCAGGATCAACACTGAACCACTCCTTCATCGGCACACCCTTGTTCGCGTCGAACCGAACTCCCTCCCCAGCGGCCACCAAGACATCGACCCGGGCCTCCGGCAACTTCACCACCAGCCGCTCGTGCGCCAGCATCGCAAAGATCTTGTTCCCGACACGCAGCGCCGAAGAACCGAAGCCCCGCCCCGAACCCGGCCCCGTCACTCCAGGCATATCCAGAAACTCGCCAACCAACTCGTCGAACCGCTCCTCAGGCGTCATCCCAGCCTCCCAGTGATCCCGACACCGATCATGACACTCCGCACGCGCGAGACCAGGAGTGACGGACAAGGACGTCAGGCAAACTCCCGACCGGCCAGGGGCTGAGCCACAGCCGTGCGGTCAAGGGTGCGGATTCCTCCTAGGACACCGAAGGTCAGTTTCCATGGAGACAGGTGTCACACGTCGCCGCCTGTTGTGTCTTTCCGGCAAGCCCGTGAAGTTGCTCCAGGCAACCGCACGACAGGCATTCACGCCGCCGACGGCGTTGCCGGCGAAAGTGGGTACGTCGACCAATCCCACCTCCCAGAGCGAGGTCGGACCGCGACGAACTGGTGGTACGCCGGTCAGCTCGTAGGCATCGATTCGGAACACGACGTCGCGAAGATCCGCGTCGAACGAGGACACGGCCCACGACCAGCAAGCGCCTGCGGCGGTTGATCCCCCTATCGCCGAGTGACGACCCGCACCGAGTGTGAAACCACGAGGCTGAACAGCTGCCTCCGCCGCGGGCAGACATGCTTGCTCGTCCGAGACCCACTCACCCTTCTACGCAACAGAGCAGGCCTCGACCAGGCAGTCCGCCAGCCAGGCCGCGGAGGCCGGATTCTGTCCGGTCAGCAACCGGCCGTCGGTGACGACATGCGCTGCCTTGTCCGGCCCGCAACTGTAGATCGCGCCGTTGTTCTCCAGCGCACTCTGCAGACAGAAAGGCACCACGGCGTCGAGTTGCCTCGCGGCCTCATCCGCCCTGGGGAACGCGGTCAGCCGTTTGCCGGCTACCAACCGGCTGCCATCGCTCAGCTCCATATCGACCAGTACTGCGGGGCCGTGGCAGATCGCCGCGATCAACCCGCCCTCCTCATACACAGACCGAGCTATCGCGTGGAGTGCCGGATTGCCGCGGAAATCCCACATGCCGCCGTGGCCTCCGACGAAGTACACGAGGTCGTAGCGACCCGGGTCGACCTGCTCGGCCGGGATCGTATTGTCGAGCGCGGCCCGGACAGCCGGATCAGCAAGGAAGGCAATCTCCGCCGGGGCCGAGGGATCATGACCGACCATCGGTGGCCGGCTGCCGTCGGTCGAGGCGAGGTCGACCTGGTAGCCGGCCCGGGTCAGCTTCTGCCAAGGCAGCGAGGTCTCGCCGAGATGGAAGCCGGTGGGTCTGCCGGTGTCACCAAGTTCGCCGTGGCTGGTCAGTACGAAGAGAGCCCGCCGTGAAAGTGATCGCCTCATCCCTCACCGGCCGCGATTCAGGCTGGTGTTGAGAAACCGCGGGCCGTAATACAGCGGTTGGGAGAAGTCAGACAGTGCGCGTAGTTCCGGCGCTTCCAGCGGGTACAGCTCATCGACCTTGGTCACGGCCGCGGCCGGAACCTGCTGTCGGAGAATGTTGAAGCAGGAGATCACCCGCAGCTCGTTCATCTCGAAGACAGCCCGGCCGAGACTGGGCCAGGACTGGTCTGCAGGACCGTTCCACGCGTCATCGAGCGCAGCCAGCATCCTTGTATAGGCGGCGTCGAACGCGCGCAACTCGCGCAGTACGTCCACACCGCTGGGGTCCAGCCGCAGGATGGCCGCGTAGCCATCCGCGGGAACCGCGAGTGAGTTGATGACCGTCGGCCAGGCGATCTTGGCGCCGCGGAAGTACCGGCGCTGGCCTTCGGCGGTGATGCTGTCGAGTGCCGGCTCGTCGGGACCGGTGTAGGTACGACCGAATCTCAGCTCGGCGAACCGGGCGTAGTGCGACAGCTCGTCCTGTGAACCGGCGCCGGACGACAGGGTGCTGGCGCCGAATCCCTCACCCTGGTCCATGATCAGGTCGAGGCTGGCGAGGATCTGGCCGACCGGGTCGCTGCCCTTGGGGTCGATCACGGCATAGCCGAGGTTTCCGCCGACCTGGTTGGCGACCCGCCGGCCGCGGATGGCAGCGGCGACGAGATCCGCGTTCGCCTCGATCGCGGCCTTGATCTCGGTGTAGAAGCTGCCGATCGTCGGGTACCGCAGGCCCTGCTGGTCGGCCGGCAGCAGCTCCAGTGGCGACTCGATCCGCATGAAGGTGTCGAGCTGCTTGCGGGACAACCGGGCGAACCTCGCGGTCAGACCGGGCGCGACGGTTCCGGCCAGGCCGGTGTGGATGGCGGTCGGGTCGAGGCTCTTGATGCGTGGCGCCCCACCGATCGCCGCCAAGGCGTTGCAGGCCGCGGCCATGTGGAGCATCTCCTCCATCAACACCGACCGCAGGGTGTTGTAGGCGGGGTAGTTCTGCACTTCCAGGGAGTACATCGCCGCCGAGTACAGCGGCATCGTGGCGTGTTCGATGGAGACGGCGCTCTGCAGCGCACCGCGAATCCAGTGCAGGTCGCGCGCCGTGGCCGGCGGACGCTGCGCGGGAGAGAAGGCTGACTGGGTCATCGGGCTACCTCGCTGGTCGATCGGGCTGGAACCTGTGCGGATGGGAATCGAGCCGTGCCGTGCGACCGCCGTACGCCGCACGACACGGCTTTGCTCAGCTGGCGGGCAGCAGCATGTCTTCGAAGAGATCCTGGAAGGACTTCTCCAGCTCGGGGTGCTCGTAGAACTCCGGTCCGACCGGTTCGAAGATGACCTCACCGAGGCCGCTCAGGGTGTCGAACATCATCGAGACGATCGTGCCAACCTCCCGGCCGAGGTAGTGCGCGACGATCGCGACGGCGCTGCCGTTGACGCCGTACGAACCCGTCGCCGTCCAGATCCGCTCCTCCGGGCTGCCGATCCACATCCGCCGGCTGGTCGGCACGTTGTAGCCCTCGCCTCGCAGCCCTCGTGCGACCGCGGCGACACAGGTGATCGGGCTGCCGCCGAGGATGCCGGCCCGCGCCAGCACTCCCACTCCCGAGCAGTTGGCGGCGACCACCTTTCCTTCATCATGATGGCGGCGGACCAGCTCCAGGACGCGCTCGTCCTTCGCCATCTCGCCTGAGCCGACCCCGCCCGGCACGTAGAGGAGGTCGTAAGTCCGCGTGTCGTCCAGGGCGGCATCAGGCACGACCTGCGTGCCCATCTGCATAGTGACCACGCCCGGGGTGACGGCGACCAGTTGCACCTCGAGGCTCTCCGGCGCGGTCTCCCGTTCCCAGGGGGAGATGGCGCCGCTGATCACCATCGCCGCGCCCTTGAAGATCTCCAACGGTGTCAGGCAGTCCTGCTCGCTCACCTTGTCGTAGGCGAGCACACCGATGGAGCGGATCAGCGGCGTCTCGGGCTCGGGCTCCGGGGTGATGCTCCGGGTCCGGCCGTTGCGGCGGAGGAGGTCTGGTTTGGTGACGGTCATAGTGGTGGCTCCGATCTGTGGAAGTCTCGATGGTCGGGATGCGGCCAACTGCACGGATCCGAGCTCGGAGAGCTCGAGCGAACGGATCCCCTGCCGGGCCGCCTCGGCCCGGTGCTCGGGGATCTGATATCCCCACTGCGCCCAGAACACCTGCGCTCCGGTGCCCCGGACCCGGACGGCGTTGGTGAGGTTGTCGTCGATGAAGATCAGGTCGTTTGTCGCCACACCGGCCTGCCGGGCGAGCCTCCGGACCGCTTCCGGCTTGCGAGCACACTCCCCGACGACAGCCGTCACCGTGCGGTCCAGCCGGTACCGGCGCAGGATCTCCCAGACAGAGGGCTCGTCCTTCGCCGTGACCACGGCCACCTCTCCCGCATGGCGCCTCAGCAGTTGCGGGACACCGTCGTACAAGGTGTGCAGGCCGAGCCAGAAGTCACGCTCAGTCTCCCGGAGCCGGTTACGGACGGCCGTCGCGCGCGTTACGAACTCGGCGACCTCGCGCTGATCCAAGGAAGCGAACAGCCTGTCGAACTCGGCCTGCGTCCGGACCTCCGCCGCGGCCGGCAGCCCCGCCACGGCGAAGTGGTCGAGCAGTCGCGAATAGTTCCGGACGTGGGCGAATCGCTGGACGAACGCGGCGGGCACCTGGTCCAGCAGGGCTGGACCGGGCTCTGGCGGGACCCGGTCGAGCAGACCGAACCAGGTGACCAGCGCGCACTCCTCCAACGCGTCGCAGATGACGCCGTCGAAGTCGAGGATCAGCATGGACAAACTAGGCTGCCAGCTTCTCGACGGTCTCGAAGACGGCTCGCATGAAGACGCCCACGTAGGCGTAGTACGAGCAGGTGATGATGTTGCCGTCGACGATCACGTCGCTGTCCACGACGGTCGCGCCGGCGTTGATCACATCGTCACGCAGCCCGATGTAGGCACAGGCCGTACGGCCCTTGAGGACGCCGGCGCTGACCATGATCCACGGGCCGTGACAAAGGCCGGCGACCACCTTCCCGGCATTGTCCATCCCGGCAACGAATTCAAGCACCCGTTTGTCCTGCCGAATCCGGTCCGGCGCCTCGTGACCGCCGGTGAGAATCACCGCGTCCCACTCGCCGTCGGCCAGGTCGTCGAACGCGATCAGCGGTTTGGCGGTCTTGTCCATCGGTAACGGAACGCCATATTTGCCGATTACCGGATCGCCGTCCTTCGTGGCGACGGCGACGTCCCAACCCTCTTCGATCAGCCGGTAATAGGTGTAGACCACATCATGGTCCTGAAAACCCGGGCCGGTAACAATCACCGCACTGTGTGACATTTGTGTAAACCTTTCTGTGAACAGCGATCAACCAAGACGGGAAATACACAGGTACGGCAGTTCGACATCCGGACGTACCACTTCACGGGTGGTATTGGTGAGGATCTCGACGTCGAGCCGAACCACCCCGGAGATGCACAGCGGGACATAGAACAGATCGGTGGTACGGCGCCGGTAGAAGACATCCATCCCGGTCCGGATCTCGAAACCGAAGCGGCCGTCCGGCGTGCTGGCGCGCAGGTGGGCGTTCGCCTGCTGCGGCACCCGCCGCATCGGGTGCTCCGGCCGCTCGATCGCCTCGGACTCGTACGACTTGCCGGTCCGGTCGTAGTCGTCGCGCAGCCGGAGCAGGTCGAACTTGTTCCGCGGCACCTCGATCTCGATGAGTTCCAATGGCTCGTCACCGGTGTTACGGGTGCCGTGGAACGCACCACCGGCGATGCGCATGATCGTTCCGGCCCGGACCGGAACCTCTTCCCTCAGCCCGGCGGTGATCCCCTGGCCACCGAGGCAGAGCAGATAGGTCAGCTTGCGCGGGTGAACATGGACCGACGTCCCGTGCGGGGCGTCGATGTGCAGCGCCCAGCAGTCGAAGAAGTCGTCCACGTAGGCGCGGTACTCGTAACCCCAGGGCTTGGGGATGATCTCGTTCAGGTGCAGGTCGGAGTCGAACTGTTCGTTCCGGGTCCGGCCACCCCGCCGGACGAGCCTCTTCAGCTCCCTGATGTCCTCTTTGCCGGCGTCGAAACGAACCAGGTCCGGCACGACGTCGCCGGTCGTCGCGATGGCTTCGGTACTCGATGATGCAGTCACAGACACCTCACATTGTCGGCAGTCACCGCCGCGGCGGTGGGAATGCGGCTGCGCTGTGCCGGAATGCGCGGGTTCGGCCCCCGGCCGCGCTTCGAGTTCGTTGAAATTTCCGGAATTGTTTGATTCAGGGCAAGTGGCGACCCTTCCCCGATCTCGTGGGCGATGCGATTCGGACCGACTCAAGAAACCATAGACAGCCTGACAGGTCAACAGATGTCTCACTGAGCGAATGGTTACTTGTGAAGAAGGTCACGTGGACCATGGAATACATTCCCGGCCAGTCGCAGATCTATGCACGTAGCAGGCGATCAGTTTTTCGATGACTTTCCATCAGGAATTATATTGGTGATTAGCGGACTTGTTTTCTACACTCCCGTTGGAGCTGTACCGGCCGCATTCAACCGGCCGACTGTGTTCAGCCGATCCGTTCCCATGAGGAGTGACATGCCGAATCTTCCGCAGCGAGTACTGCTCGCGCTGACCAGCCAGGACCGCCTAGGTGAAGATGGTGGTCCGACCGGCTACTACCTCCCGGAGGCCGCCCACCCGTGGAAGGTGTTCACGGATGCCGGCTACGAGGTGGACTTCGTCTCGGTCGCCGGTGGCAAGCCGCCGATGATCGGTCACGACCAGGCCGACGAGGTGCAGAACAACTTCCTGGCCGACGCCACCATGCAGCACAAACTGCAGTCGACCCCGACGGCGGCCGACGTCAAGGCCGGTGACTTCGCGGCCGTCCTGTACGTCGGTGGCCACGGAACGATGTGGGACTTCCCGGGCGAGACGGGCCTGAGT
This sequence comes from Kribbella sp. NPDC020701, assembly GCF_055562215.1. Lineage (NCBI taxonomy): Bacteria > Bacillati > Actinomycetota > Actinomycetes > Propionibacteriales > Kribbellaceae > Kribbella > Kribbella sp. NPDC020701. The sequence continues at coordinate 35,878 of NZ_JBVHFT010000034.1, forward strand.
GACCTCGCCCGCGAGATCTACGAGACCGGCGGGGTCGTTGCCGCGGTCTGCCACGGACCGGCCGGGCTGGTGAACGTCAAACTGTCGAGCGGCGAGTACTTGGTGGACGGCAAGGAGTTCGCCGGTTTCACCAACGACGAGGAGGACGCGGTCGGCATGACCGAGGTCGTCCCGTTCCTGCTGCAGGACAAGCTCGAGGAGCGCGGCGGCCGGCACATCAAGAAGCCGAACTTCCAGCCGTGTGTCGTAGTCAGCGATCGGCTGGTGACCGGACAGAACCCGGCGTCGGCCAAGGGTGTGGCCGACGCCGTGCTCGGGATTCTCGAAGGCTGAACTGAGTAGCCATCGGGTTGTCCGTCACCCGATGGCTACCCAGTCGTTGCTCTACCAATACTTGGCCTCTGCCATCAGATGACGCCAGGCGAGCTTCACCTGCGGTTGGCAAAGGCCCGTCCGGCTGACCAGATACAGCATGTTCTTGGGCGAGATCACCGGATCACACAGGCGCACCAACTGGTCCGACCGGATCGCTTCCGCCGCCAGATAGGTCGGCAGGACACTCATGCCGGCACCGGCGATCACCGCAGCCAGCACCGCATGCAGGTCGGGTACGACGATCGCCGGCCGCATCCGTGGCTGACGGTTGAAGGCAGTCGTCCAGTATCGCCCGACGATCGGCAGTCCTTCCCCGATGGACACCAGCGGCACCTGATCCAGCGCGGCTCCGCCGTCGGCGGTGACATCGGCGGGCAACTGAGCCGCCCAGTCCGCGCCGGCAACCAGGACGAACTCCTCCTCGAGGAGTTCCTCGACCGTGAGCCCGGGCTGGCGTGGCCTTGCCGTCGAGACCACCAGGTCATGTCGGCCGGCGACCAGCCCCTCGATGAGCTGATTCGGCGGGCCGAAAGAGGTCCGCACCCGCAGCCCGCGCTCGATGAGGCAGGCCAGCGCCGGGATCACCTTCGCGGTGGTCAGGTCGGGCGGCCCACCGAACTGGAGCGTCTGATTGCCGGGGTCGGTCGCCAGCACCCGGTCGACCACCTCTTCGAGGGCGTCCAGATGCAGCCCCAGTTGGCCTGCCAGCTCGTCGGCCACGCCGGTCGGCGTCACGCCGCCGGCGCGCCTGACGAACAGCTGCTTCCCGAGTTTCTCCTCCAGGGTCCTGACCTGGACCGTGACGGTCGGCTGCGACAGCCCGAGGTGCGCGGCCGCCTTGGTCAGCGAGCCGACCCGATGAACGGTGAGAAACGTCCGCAACAGATCCAGGTTCACGGCTGTTGCTGGCGTCGCACGGGAAGGGAGAGCGTGACGGCTACCAGCGCAAGGGCCGCGAGGATCACACCCGCCGTACGCAGCGAGGTGAGTGGGCCGAGCACCGCGACTCCCAGCGCGGAACCGGCCTGCCGGGAGGCATTCAAAGCACCCTGCGCCGACGCGGCGTACTCCTTGGGCGCGGCCACCGACATGTCGGCCGTCGCCGCCGGGATCGCCGTAGTACTGGCAAGGACGAGCGCGATCTCCGCCACGACGATCCAGAGCAGCGAGGAGTGCACGCCGACCCCGGTCAGCAGCAGCCCGGCGAAGACGTCACAGGTGAGCCCGAAGATGATCAGCCGGCGGGCGCCGAAGGTGGCGATCAGCCTGCCGGTGACCATCGGCAGAACGCACATCGGCAACGTCATCGGCACGAATGCCAGGCCGGTGTCGAGGGCGCTGAATCCACGCTCCCGCTGGTACCAGAGGGTCAGCATGAAGAGCATCCCGTAGAACACCAGCGTGGCCGCGGTGGCAGCGATGATGTCCAGCCGCACTTGGGCGCGAGCCAGCAGCGCCGGTGGCAGCACCGGGTGCTCGGCCCGGCGTTCTACCTGGACCAGCGCGACCAGGGCCGCGGCCGCGAGGGCGAGGCTGATGAGCGGCGTCGCACGGACCCACCCGTTCGTACCGCCATCAATCAGCCCGAAAGTCAGACAGCCCAGCAGGACGATGGACAGCGTCACGCCGGGCCGGTCCAACGGCCGGATCTTGGGCGGTACGACGTTCGCCACGCCGAGCACCAGGACCAACGACAATACGGCGATGGGCGGGTTGACCAGGAAGACCAGTCGCCAGCCGCCAAGGGTGACCAGCAGTCCACCGAGTAGCGGACCGGCGAGCAGGCCGCTACTCGTGACGGCGGCCCAGGTGCCGATCATCTTCGCCCGGACAGCCGGCTCGGGGTACATGGCCACCAGCAGCGCAAGCGATGAGGGAACCATGCCGGCTGCCGCGATCCCGAGCAGGGCGCGGCCGCCGATCAGCAGGCCGATGTTCGGCGCGGCTGCGCAGAGCAAGGAGAGGACGGCGAAGGCAATCAGCGAGTAACGGTAGAGCCGGCCGGCGCCGAAGCGGTCCGAGACCGCTCCGGATGCCAGCAGGACGCCCGCGAAGACCACCGTGTAGGCAACCGATGCCCAGGGCAACAACGCCCCGCCGACCTGGAGATCACGCTGGACGTCGGGCAGGGCGATATTGAGGATCGAGGTGTCGAGCAGCACCAGGAAGTTCCCGGCCGAGATGCCGAGGAACGTGATCAGGCGGCGTCGACCGACTGACCGGTCCGGGATCGTGACCGGTGACTGTGGCAGTGGCGAGGTCATCAGGCCCCGACCCCGCCCGGCAGGACCCCGGTCCGCGCCCACTCGGTCAGCGGGTCGACGGCGTCGGTGCCGACATACTCGATCCGGTTCCCGTAGGGATCCGGAGAGGTGATCATCGAGAACGGGGTGGAGCCCTCCTCCATCCGGAAGACGGCGTCGACGCCGGGACCGCTGGTGGTCAGCCAGTCCAACCGCGCGTCCATGTCCGGCTCCCAGTACGCGTGGTACAGGATCTGGCCGCACTTGTCGGCGGAGACGATGCCGTCGCCGTTCGCCTGGATCAGCTCCAGGTACGGCGGCTCGGTGCGGGACAGCACCGCGGTGAGCTCGAAGGGGTGCGGGTCGGGGTCTTCCAGCCGCGGGATGCTGAACACGCCGGGCTCGGTGAACCGGAGGTCGAAGGTGTCCGCGTAGTACGCGATCGCCTTGTCCAGATCGGGAACGACGATGCCGGTGTGGAAGAAGCTGGCCTCGACCATCGGTGCGAACCGGTCGCCGAACCGGACCACGGTCGGCGGTTCGACCAGGCAGTCGAGCAGTTCGGGGATGAAGTCGGCCAGATACTTGCTGGCGCCGTGCTGGGCGAAGGCGACCTCGTCGCGATACGTCTCGATGCAGAGGCGCCGGGTCGGATCGGTGTCGTCGACCACGTAGTCGAAGCGGGTACAACCGGGTTCGTTCTGGGCGATGTTCTCCATCAGGCCGGCCATCAGCGCATCGAGCTTGGCCTCTTTGCCGGGCTGGACGCGCTGTTCGGCGGTAACGGTGATCATTGATCCATTCCCCTTGGTCGTCATGAACGGCGGGCGGGCGCCGCCGGGATGAAGGTCAGGTCGTGGTGCGAGTCGTGGCCGGTACGGCGAACGAGCGCCGGTCCCCGGCCCACGCCTCGGGCCGTACGGCCAGATCAAGGCGCTCCAGCTCGGCCGGGCCGAGCTGGATCTCCGCAGCGGCGGCGTTCTCCGCGATCCGGTCGAGTCGCCGGGTCCCGGGAATGGGAACGACGTCGTCGCCCTGGGCCAGCAGCCAGGCCAGCGCGAGCTGCCCCGGGGTGATCGACAGACTGTCGGCCACCGTGCGCAGGGCCTCGATCTGGCTCAGATTGCGGTCGAGGTTGGTGTCCTGGAAGCGTGGATCGGTACGGCGGAACTCGCTCGTGCCGATGGTGTCGTGATCCAGCGTGGCGGTGAGCAGGCCGCGCCCGAGGGGGCTGTAGGGCACCAGTCCGATGCCGAGTTCGCGCGCCGCCGGGATGATGTCGAGCTCGGGCTCGCGCCACAGCATCGACCACTCGAACTGGACCGCCGCGATCGGGTGGACGGCATCGGCGGCTTGGAGCTGCCCGGCGGTGACCTCGGAGACGCCGAGGTGGCGCACCTTGCCGTCGTCGACCAGTTGAGCCATCGCTTGCACGGTTTCACCGATCGGCACGTCGGGGTCGACCCGGTGCAGGTAATACAGGTCGATGACGTCGACCCCGAGCCGCTTCAGCGACGCGTCGCAATAGCCGCGGACATGCTCGGGGCGGCCGTCCAGCGCGACCCCCTGTTCGGTCCGGACGATACCGAACTTCGTCGCCACCTGAACCTCACCGCGGTTGGCCAACTCGGCCAGGGCGCGGGAGACCAGCTGCTCGTTGTGCCCCTGGCCATAACTCATCGCTGTGTCCAGTAGGTTCATCCCCAACTCGACAGCCCGGTGCAGGGCTTTGATCGACTCCCCGTCGTCGGCCGGCCCGTAGCCCTGCGAGAAACCCATGCACCCCAACCCCAGTGCCGAGGCAGTGAATCCGGTACGTCCCAAGTGTCGTTGCCGCATGGGTTAACGGTGCTGGCCGCCGAGCCATAAGTCCAAGACAAGTTTGCGCTGGCATCTATCGCGATCGATGATGAATGGGTGGAGCTACGCCAGCTGATCTACTTCGATGCCGTTGTCCGCCATGGTGGCTTCACCCGCGCCGCCGAGAGTCTGCACATCGCCCAGCCCGCGATCTCCGCACAGATCCGGCGGCTCGAAACCGAGCTGGGGACCGTGCTGCTGCAGCGAAGCACCCGCCGGGTCTCACTGACGCACGCGGGTGAACTGTTCTGGGCGCGGACCCGGCGGGCGCTCGACGAGCTGGACGCTGCGCGCGCGGACCTCGACCAGCTGGCGTCGGTACTGCGCGGCCGGGTGCGGATCGGCGCCACCCAAGTACTGGGCACACTCCACCTGTCGGTGCAGCTGGCCGACTTTCGCCGGCGCTATCCCGGTCTCGGGCTCACGCTGCGTTCCGGGCTGATGGAGGTTCTGCTCGAGGCTCTCGACGGCGGTGAGCTCGATGTGGTGCTCGGCCCGATCCACGCTGACCTGTCAGCGAGGTACGTCGCACGGCCGCTTGTTGAGGAAGGGCTGGTCCTGGTCAGTCCTCCTGGGCACCGGTTGAGCGATCATTCGGGCAGCCTCGCGGCCGCACGCGACGAGAGCTTCGTCTGCTTGCCGGCCGGGAGCGGGCTGCACGAGATCCTCACCAAGGCCGCGGCCGCCGCGGGCTTCGTGCCCCGGATCGAGTTCGAGACCTACAGCCCGGCCAGCATCCGTGAACTCGTCGCAGCCGGTCTGGGCGTCGCCCTGGTCGCCGGCTCGGCGGCGCGTGCCCCTGGACCGCCGGTCGAGATCTATCCGCTCCCCCACTTGAGCCACCCGGCCATCGGCCTGATCGTCCTCGACGAGCGGCCGCTCACACCGGCGGCAGGCGCGTTTCGCGACTTCTTGGGCAGGTCGGTGTCCGGCACGGCCGACCCGATCGAGTGAATCCGCCGCCGGGTGGTCGACCAGACCAGCCGGCTTAGGCCCGCATCTGCGTCGTGCCCTCGCAGTCGGCTTCGCGGAGGAGACTGACTGATCAATCGGCCGAGTCACTGCAACGGGAACGGCGGCTGCCACCACCACGGCCGGGTATCGACGACCACGCGGTCTAACCACTTGACCCACCAGAAGCCCCGTCGACCCGGCGCGACGAGCCGTGCCGGCGCACCATGCCCGACCGACAGCGGCCGGTCGCCAACATGCGTCGCGACGAGCAGGAACGGTACGTCCCGCAACGGCAGGCGCCGCGCGTACCCGGTAACCGAGACCACGACGACGCTGCGTGCGTCGGGCGGCAGCGCTGCCGGCAGCAACCGGTCGAGCCGCACCCCGCGCCAGCGCTGGTCGGCGTACCAGCCGCCGGTGCAGTCGAGCACCGCCCGCATTTCGTCGGTGGCGATGGCCAGCAACGCGTCGTGGTCGAGTTCGGCCACCTGCCGTCCCGCCACCCCGACACGCAGCCGCCAGGTGGCAACGTCGACCCTGGGCACAGCATCCAGGGCCCACTGCGTGACCGGCATCGCCTCCGGACGATCCGAGCCGACCTCGAACGAGCCGGTCACCCGGCGGTCCTGCCCCGGTAGCGAGAGCCCACGGGCGACACCTTCGACCGCGACGTACGCCGCGGCCGCACCTCCGCCGAGCCAGAGCGCGCGGAGCAGGGTGCGCCGGGACAGGTCAGTACGCCGCGGCAGCTGCGGGTGCCGCAGCACGTGCAGTACAGCGAACGGCACCGCAAGCATCGCGGCACCCACGTGCACCTGCATCGGGGTGAGACCTGCGTAGGTCCGGAAGCCGCCGAGGACGTGCACGACGCCCGCGAGAAGCGATACGGCGACGAGAACCCCAAGGACCAGGCCGACAGCCGCACGCCAGGACGCCGACCGGAACGCCCGGCTCCGCCGCACAATCAGCGACTTCCACGGGACGAGCAGCACCAGAGCCAGACCCGCCGCGCCGTGCAGCACCGTGACGATCCACCCGGGCGTCGTAGTACCCGTGCCGAACGCGGCCCAGCCGGTGGCGAACGCGAGCACGAGCAACACCAGCAGGGCGACGTTGGTACGGCGCCCGGCACGTCGGCGGACTCGGCCTTCCCGGCCCATACGTCAAGTGTGCAGCGTCGGCTCCGGTGGGCCTCGCGCAGGACGGGCCAGCCCACGGTTACCTGGTGCTCCGCACTCCTTGGCGCACATCGGCACGAGGGTGCACATCAGCGGCGTGAGCGTGCGTCAATCGCCCGCCACCTCGCCCACAAGCGAGACCGTTCCTCTGCGGCACATGCCGTGACCATGCACGGCCTGTCGGCGAGACCGACTCTGGCTCCGGGATGCGCTTGGAGGTTGAGCCACCACACGGGCTCGCCGTCGGCCCAGCCATTCATCGCCAGCGTGACGAGGTTCGGACTGTTCCGCGAGGGCTGGCCTGCCTGATAGACAGGTTCGGCATGGCGCGGGACTGGGTTAATCTGCGGCAATGGCGCAGGGGGATATTGACAAGATCGCTGAGGAAACCGGCTTCTCCGGTGTGGTCTGGATCGACCGGGCCGGCCAGATCGAGTTCGCGAAGGCCTACGGGCTGGCCAACCGCACCTACCACGTTCCCAACTCCCTGGACACCAGATTCGGCATCGCCAGCGGCAGCAAGGGGTTCACCGCCCTGGCCGTGGTCTCGCTGGTGCATGACGGTGCGCTGGAGCTGAGCACCACCGCCCGATCCCTGCTCGGCAAGGACCTACCGCTGATCGCCGACGACGTGACCGTCGAACATCTCCTCACCCACACCTCTGGCATCGGTGACTACCTGGACGAAGAGGCCGACACCGAGATCACCGACTACTTCATCGGCGCGGCGCACGAGCTGACTACCACCGAGGCTTTCCTGCCCCTGCTGGACGGGCATCCCACCAAGTTCCGGGCCGGTGAGCGGTTTGGCTACTGCAACGGTGGTTTCGTGGTCCTCGCCCTGCTGGCCGAGCGGGCCAGCGGCATCGGATACCACGACCTGGTCCGGGAACGGGTGCTCCGCCCCGCCCGCATGACCAGAACCGACTTCCTCCGCTCCGACGAGCTACCCGCCGACGCGGCCGTGGGTTACCTGCCCTTGAACGGGGTGGACCGCTCCAACGTCTTCCACCTGCCGGTACTGGCCACCGGCGATGGCGGCATCCACACCACCGCCGCCGACATCTCCACCTTCTGGCGCGCGCTGTTCGCCGGCGACATAGTGGATTCCGTCGAAGAAGTCGTACGGCCACGCTGCGACGTACCCGAGGACTCCAGGCGCTACGGCCTCGGCTTCTGGCTGCACGAGAGCACCGATACGGCCATCCTGGTCGGGTACGACGCCGGCGCGTCGTTCAAGTCCACGCACGACCCACACACCGCCACCACCTCCACCGTGCTTTCCAACACCTCCCCCGGCGCCTGGCCCATCGCCCGCGCCTTCACACCTTGAGGACCAACACGTCGTACTAGCGCCTTCGTCCCGTTTGCCAGTGCCCCGCGGCATCACCGTCCTCGAACTCGATGCCTGGGGCAAGATCGAGAGATTCACCGCCGCGGAACGGCGCCCTTGTCGACACCGCGATGCTCACCACACTCGCGCGGACCGCAATCGAACAATGACCTCAAACCGGTACCCCCGCCGCCCGACGGAGCGGAGCAGTCCTCACTCCCCCCAAGGCCATTGCCCTCGGCAACCTCACACCCCGGGAAGTCGAAGTCCTCGCCCTCATCGCCCAAGGACTGTCCAACCCCGAGATCCCCACGCGTTCGACGGTCAGCGACGAAACCGTCAAGACCCAGGTCAGCCACCTGCTCGCCAAACTCCGCCTACGCAACCGCACCCAAGCCGTCATCGGCGCCTACGACTCCGGCCTCGGCACCACCCCCCGGCACTCCGCGCCCCTGACGTCGCGGTCAGGCACCGACCTGCACGACCCGGACGAAGGTGGTTGCGTCGGTTGGTGCCGCGGACACGAGCCGTTGCCCTTCGAGGTTCGCGCCTGGACCACACGCCGACACCAATGTGCGGCGGTGCCGCCGGACGGTCAGCTCACCCTCGACACCTTTCAGGGCTGCTCCGAGACACCTTGGCAGCGCGCCGCTCACTCGGGTGCAGCGCGGATCCTTCGGACCAATCAGCGCTGCGGGTGGGTTCTCTGGGCGCCGGCCCGGGACAATCCGAAGGTGACGGTGTCCTGACTGTCCGATTTTCTGGCGGCACCCATGCTCTGGGGCCTTCCCCATGCGCCGGACAGAGTTCACGATGCAGAGGAGGAGCGGAGGTCTGATTGCGATGGCCAGCTTGGCGAGCTTTACGACTCTGTACGTGACCGCAATCCGGGTAGACGGGCCAAATGATCTCAAGAACATCGCCGCCCTTCGGTTGGATGGCGAGCTTCTAGGCACGGAAGAGTCGTCTGTCGCCGATTTCATAGCCTGGCTGGACCGCGGCCACGGGCGAGCGTTCGTCCGGCAACCCGACGGAGGCCGTGGTCCCCGTGTCCACGTCGAGTACGACGGCGAGCGGCGCTACGTGAGCAGTCGCAGCGAGGACTGGGACCAGGAAGATGCGCTGCTGCGCCTGCCACGATGGGAGCCCGGAAGGGCAGCCGCAAAGCACACCAGCCGGACCCAATCACGCGCACACCGTTGGGACAAGTGGCCAAGCAGTAGCCGCGTCTCGAGGGTGGCCAAGTAGCGCTCGGCGCCCAGGGCGGCCGCACAGCCCGTGCGGCATCGTTGATCGTCTGCGCACCGACACCTCCAGGACCGCGAGCGCGCGGAGCAGCAGCGGTACGTCGGTGTGGTCCATCAGGTCGCCGGCCGCGGACATGCCCCGCAGGGTCTAGGAGCTGACTTCGACGACCAGAACATCGCCCTCCTCGCCCAGGCGCAGCTGACCCCTCGGCAGCTCTCAGCGCGGGTCGTGCCCGATCGCAGTCCGGTGACCGGGAGCTCCCGGGTCTCACCGATGGCGGCGCCCCGCAGCGTGATGCAGCTCAGCTCCACCAATCAACGGCATTCACTGATCAGTCTCGGTTGTAAATCTGCGGTCACGAGGTTCGCCTGAGCCTCTCTCCCACGCTCAGACGACGAGCTTGAGACGTGTGGTTAGTCTGCGTGTCCCCCGTCGGACACACAACTTATCCACGGGGTCGACCGCAGCCTCCACAGTCTGCTGCGCGTGGCGGTACGTCGTAACAGCCGAAGCGACACGTGGCTTGCAAGGGCACGAGGCACCGGCCTTCGAGATCAACCGAAGGCCGGTGTCGCGGCGGGAGCGAGTCCGTGCGTCAGATCGGCAGCGGATCGTAGTTGGCGCCGAACGGGGCATCCGGCCTTGCGAACTCCCCCAGCAGTGCGCGCCTCAGGGGCGTGGTGCGCTCGAGGAACTCGGGGTCGTTGCTGAAACGGTCGGCCGTGCGGACCCACGGTGGGCTGTAGACGTAGTGCGTCGTGTAGCGGTCGTAGTCGCCATCGTGGCGGAAGGTTCGATGCCAGACGCCGTTGTGGAACACCAGAGCAGCCCCGGCCTCGGCGCACACGACATGGCCGATCGCGATGTCGTCGTTGGGCTCACGGATTGCATCGGGTAGACCGACCCGCGAGCGGTGGCTGCCGGGAATCAGCTCCATATTGCCCATGCCGGGCACCGTCTGATCGGTGAGCAGATACGACACGCGGAGCTGAAGCAAGGGAACCGGGTATCCCAGGTCCTTGAAGTCGAAGGCGGACGATCCGTCCTGGTGCCAACGGCCGTTCCCCGCGTGCGCCGGCTGCATGGTGTTCCAGCCGGCCTGCAGCACGAATCGGTCGCCGAGCAGACCCCGCACTTTCGGAAGGACGTCAGGATGATCTATCAGCCGCTCGAGAACCGGCTCGCTCTCGTAGGTCCGGCCGATCTGCCCGAACTCGCGGTCGCGGTTCTGGTGCAGACGCCGCGAAACATCGTAAGCCTCGGCGGCCTCGTCCTTGGTCAGGACGTTGGGAATCATGAAGTAGCCCCACGACTCGAAGATGAAGCGGTCAGTCTCGGTCAGCTGACCTTTGTCGACGACGGGATCGAGCATCACTGTGTCCTCTTCTTCATGGTGTTGGAACGGCTTCTCGGACCTGGCATCACACCGACCAGGGAGTCGGATCACCAGATCGGCGGGTGGTCAGCGCAACAGCCACCATCCCGAGGCAACCCGCGAATGGTGGCAGTCAGTGCTCGCCGAGGTGCTCAGATCCTCAACGCACGCGACCATCGCCGGAAACGGGGCAACGCGATGGCGCCCTGAGGTCCCGCAAGAACCGCGTGCAGGTACGAGCGGAGCCCGTGGCGGCCCGCCGGCGCGCGGCTCGCCAGGCCGCGCAGTAGCTGGATGGTTGCGGTCACGATCCAATTCTGATGCCAGTCGTATACCGATAAACATTCAACTCACCCAGATTGGCACCCAACTCAGAACTCGCCAGCCGCCTGCTAGGTCCCGCGGAGCATCACGAGCCGACCACGGACACTGAACTTAGCCCACACGGTCAGCCAACGGGTCGAACGTAATGTCCGCGATCCGCTCGACGGTTTCCTTGACAGCACCTGATGTGTGGTTCAGCGAGGGGGATCCCGGAGGCGGACCTGCCGCGACTCCCTGACTTCGGGGACAAGGCTTTGCCCGGAGGGGCAGGGACACTTCGTCCTAGGCAGCGGCATCAGCTCGGCCTCGCAGCCATTGCCGCGGTCGTCAGCACGTTCTCTGGTCCGTGCGGCCTGGCGCTCGCGGTCGCTGAACTCTCTCTCCACGCACCATGCACGGAGGCGTGACGCTGGGCGCGGAAGCATCTGCTTCTACTCAACATCCAACGGACATGGCGAGGGCTGTTCCCGCCACATATGTGGCCGGAACTGGAGTCGCCTGCGTCGCGGTCGCACGCACAGAACCGCGTGGGGCGACGACGATCGCTTCGTCAGCGCCAGCATTGCGGCCATCGCCGCTGGGGCTTGGTGGGGATGGCGGTCCCGTCCCGTTCTCGGTGTACAAGACTGACTGCGTAGAACGACTGCGGCGCCGTTGCGTGCGTCGCGACAAAGCGTGTGCCGTAGGGTTCCGTTCGTCAGCGTGGTCGTCGAGAACGACTCGGGCATGCCCTCATGATCCGTGCTCCGCAAAGGACAATTGGGCCGTGATCCTGCACAGCACGCGTTGCGCTCGACAACCGTGTCACGGCGAAGGCGCAGCCTGGTCGGAGTAGTGCGCCGTTGGCCGGCCATCCCAGCGGAAGTACAGCCAGAACCCGAGCGACGCCAGACCGAAGAACGCGAAGAAGGCGAGCGCGCGAGCCACCGACCGTACGTCGATGCCAGGACTGCCGGCCCCGTAAGCCCGGACAACGAACACGTACACGAAGAACAGGACCGCCACTGACTGCGCGAGCAGCCACGCGGTCCGATGCCAGTCGCGCAGTCGTTCGCCATCGAGAAACCGCAAGGGAACAAGGCCGAAGGTCAGTCCCTCGACGCCGAGCACGATGATCCAGAACAGCACGGCGTCGCCAACGACCCACGCGAACTCGGCGCCATCACCGTGCGCCCGGTCGTACGTCGAGTACCGGCCGATCCAGGCGGCGACGCCCACGGCCACGAGAACCACCACACCGGTGAGAACGGCCGGGCCGTCGTTCTCCGGGGCTGGCTGCTGGGAGGCCTTCGCCGCGACGAAGCCGGCGATCATGCCGTAGAAGTACGTCGGCTCTAGCCCCGGCAATTCATGGGGCTCAGTGATGGCGCCGCCGGGATGCCGGTGGGGCGGGCTTGGTGATGGTGGTGCTTCGCGGGTACGTCGGTTGGCCG
>NZ_JBVHFT010000035.1:0-47566 GCF_055562215.1 Kribbella sp. NPDC020701
AAGGCCCTGGCAGATCATCATCCGAAGCCCATGTACGGGGTTAATGCTTATTTCGGCATTGACTTTCGGCACGCTGTTGAGTTCTCAAGAATCGGACGCACACCGCGCTTCAGACTTTCGCTTGAAGCTCCGGGGCAACTCGCCCAACTTTACTGTTTCGTCCGGGGCCGGTCAAATCGGCCTCTTTCGTCCCAGTCCCCCTGCGCGACTCAGTGACCGAAAACCCGCCGAGGCGTGTTTCGGCTACCTTGTCCTTCAGGGAGTTTGTCGGAGCTGCCGGCCGCTTTCGCGTCCCGCGCCTCGCTCCAACAAGAAGAACATTACTGACATTCGCGGTGAAGATGCAAATCGGGGTTCCGGACCCTGTCCGGGCTCCCTGCAGACCACCTTCGGAACCGGTGAGCCGGCGCCGACGCGAAGCAGTGATCGTCCCTCTGGTCACAGCACTCACTCGCGTCTCCGCGAGCGACACTCCCATCATCCCGCACCACTCAAGCGGTTTTCACGAGCGATCCGCAGCCCGTGCGGTCCCGCCCCATACGAGATCCCGTGCACGACGTCGTACCGGAACCCGGCACTGAGCGTCGTACGTCGATTGACGAAGTGGGAGCAGTCGACTGGCTCCCACTTGTCACGTCCTGCACCGCCCAGCAGACGCCTCTCGGCGAGTGGCCGCTCGTAGCGGCTTAGGTTGGGGCCCGGGGTCTTGAACCGAGCGGCATGAGGTGTAACCCAGCGACCCCCGCACCTATTCCCGGGTGCAGTCGAGCTCCGCACCCTCCTGGTGGAAGACGAGTCCCCCCTCGCGCACCTCGAGCTCGGTGCCAGTGCCCACCGCCAACCGCGTCGCCGACCGCGCCATGAACCGCAGCGGTGGCTGACCGTCGAACGTCACCTCCAGGCCGCTTCCCCGCCGCTCGACCGTGAACGCCATCCTGCCGTCCAAGCGGTACGCGCCGACCAGCTCAGCCAGCACGTCGTCAGTCGGCAGGTCAGGGAGCTCGACGTCCTGGGGGTATCCCTCCCAGCCGTACGCCGACGCGATCGCGGCGAACGCCCGCGTTACCACCCACGCACCGTTGTCGCCGTTGGTCATCACGACGGCGCCTTGTCCCGTGTCTCGATACGCCAGCAGGTGACAGCGGAACCCCGCGTTGCCGCCACTGTGCCCGAAGCGCTGGCCACTGTCATCGAGGAAGAATCCAAGTCCCAGATGACCCAGCCCACCGATCCGCTGGCTTGCGGCGATCTGAGACGTCAGCATCTCTCGGGCTAGCTCGGGCGACAGGAGTGCGTCGGCCGTCCCTGCGTACGTCCGCTGGACACCGATGGCCAACCTGGCGAGGTCCGTCGGCGTTGTCCACAGCCCTGCGGCGGCCAGCTCCGGATAGACGTGCCACCTGCCGTCGAGCGGGCAACCGAGTTCGTCATGCGCGGTCGCAGCTCTCGCGTGGAGTTCTGGTGGCAGCGGCTGCGCGTAGTCGCTGTCAGACATGCCGAATGGTTCCAGCACGAGCTCACGGACCAGCTCGCGGAACGGCCTGCCTGTCACGTCCTCGAGCAGCTGCTGCATGACGATCGTTCCGCCGCCGGCGTACCTGAACTGCGTCCCGGGGACGAGGTCGACACGGACGCCGAAGGTGTTCGTCGGGCGCACGCCGTCAAGGATCTGCACCGTTGTCGGCACCGCAGCATCGGCGCGATAGCCAGGGAACCCATGCACCGTCAGCCCAGCGCTGTGGCTGGCCAACTGCCGCAATGTCACGACCGGTTGCCATGCGCCCGTCGGTGGGACCTGCCAGGACGTGAGCTTCCGGTTCACGTCCTCGTCGAGGTCGAGCACTCCGCGATCGACCAGCCTGAGCATGGCGAGTACGGCGATCGGCTTGCTGATCGAGGCCGCCTGGAACAACGTGTCCGGAGTGACGGCCGCAGACCCGCCAGCCTCCACCAACCCAGCCGACCCGATCTGGTTGATCTCACCGTTCTCGATCACCGCCCAGCTCGCGCCGGGCACGGTAAACCTCTCGAGATCCGCCTCGATCCCTTTGCGTAGCACGTCTATGTCCCTCCCTCGGCTCGGTGGCCCGGAGCCTCAGGAGGGACAGTACGGCGGACATGGTTCGCCGCGAGAGCGATTACCTCGACGGCTCAGGCGCGTTGCAGTCGATCTTCGGATTGGCACCGATGTAGTTGAGTGGGCCGGCGACGATCGTGACCAGCGTCGTGCCCACCTTGGCGCAGGTCGCGTCGGATCCCGCGAAGTAGTTCCGCTGCGTAGCGGCCGCTAGACCGATGAGCAGCCAGATGACGACAACGATCGTGATGGCGCGGGAACGAGTCGTAGAGGCTCTACGAGTGCGCATCTCCACCTCCTGGTTGGGCGCACCCCCGTGTGGACCGTCCCAGCCGGTGCCCGCCGGAGTCCCGGAAGAAACTCACACCTCGCGAAACTCGTAGTACGGCTTGATGTGCTTGTTGATGTAGGCGCCGATGCTCGGCGCGGCGAGCAGGGCCGCATAGGTCGGCTGCGGGACCTCGTCGTACTGGTAGATGTAGCCGTTGACGTACTCGAGCTCAAGCGTGCCGTCGGACCAGCCGACCGATCGCACACTCGACGATTTCACCGGGCGTCGCCTCATCCCCAGCTCCTTTCGGTACGTCGTGCTGCGCCGCCCAGTGTGCACCCGCGATCACCCAGTGTGCACCCGGCGATCAGTGCGCCGGTGATCGCTCCGGGCCATCGGACTCCAGGCGCGCGAGGGCACGGGCCAGGTCGCCGAGCGCCGCGTTGAGCTGGCTCAGAACCGCATGATCGACGGGTAATCGGGTTTGATCGAGGCCTAGGTTGGCCGCGAACCTGACTTGGGCGTCGGGCGGCGCCTGACTGAGTGAGGTGTCGAGCGCGTCCTGAAGATGCGGGCTGGGCACCATCTCCGGACGCTCGCGCCACTTGGTGACGGTGCGTGGCGAGACGCCGAGGCGGTCCGCGAACGCCTCGTTGGTCAACCGCAGCGCCGTACGCAAGGCGTGTGCGTGCCGGCCGGTCCATTCGTCGATGACTGTCATCGCTGTCGCTCCTTGCGTCTGTCGGCTACTCCCTGCAATGAGAATATGGCGATCGGTGACCGTCGGTGGGCAGAATTTCTGCCCTGTGGATACCGGTTGAGTTCCTGGTGAGGCCGACGAACCACGGGTTGACTGCTGCCCATGGACGAGATCAGCGGTCGAACCGCGACGCTGCCGCGGACCCCGCGACGGCGTCACCTGAAAGTCGCGAACAAGTCCGGGCCACGCTGCTTCCAGCTGGTCCGTCATGTCGACGTCTCCGGCATCAGCGGTACGGGCGTCGTCGCGGAGGGAGTCGAGTGGTCCGACGGGACGATCGCCCTGCACTGGGGCGGGCGATATCCGACGACCACAGTCTGGCCCGATGGTGTCGACGCTCTCCTCAGCATCCACGGGCACAACGGCGCGACCACCATCCGATGGCTGGACGAGTGACCATGCGCACCCGAACTCGGTGGGGCGGGCCCTCCCTGCAGCCGGCCCGCCTCACCGGCCTACTCCGAAAAGAACTGCTCTCGGTATTCCCCGCGAGCGTCCTTGGTCTCCGACCCAGCCTTGGTCCCGTCTGCCTCGGCGAGCTCGTCGACCGCGGCGCTGAAGGCGAGCTCAGCGCGAGTCGACTTGGGGCCTTCGATCGCTTCCGCGGACGAACGTCGTACCGGGAGATCGTTGGCGGCGGCGGACAGCTCGGAGAGGGTGTCGAGCAGGCCGAGCGCGGTCTCGACCTCGCCGGGGTGATTGACGAGCCACCAGACCGCGGCCGACCCAGGCGTGGCGAAGACGTCATCCTTCAAGTAGGCGCGTTTGTCCTGCTCCATCCGGCGTTCGAGCAGAGTCGTCTGCTCCCGGCGGTGCAGGGCGGCGAGGTGCTGGAGGTGCTTCTGGTCCGCATCCGGCAGCCGGAGCCGCACTTCGGTGGCCCAGCTGCGCACCTGCCCCTTCTCGTCGAGCGCGGGTTCGCCGAGGAGCGCGGCCAGGCGGTGCTGGTTGAGCGACTCCTCAGTGACCTGCTGCCTCGCGGTCAGTCCGCGAGCGCGCTCGATCAAGGCATCGACAGCGACCGCGCCGAGGTCAGCGTGCCGCGAGCCGGACAAGACCGTCGACCACTGCACCACCGCCGAGAAGCTGAACTGGAAGTCCGGCGAAGCAGACGGCAGCCGGACGTCGGCGACCGTGCGTGTCGGCGGCCCGGAGAACACAGGCTCCCGATCCGGCAGTACGACGGATGGCGCCGGTGCCGGCTTGGTCAGGACGGGACGGGGTTCGTCAGGCTGCTTCCAGACCACGGCCAGCAGCACGAGCAACACCACCGTCAGCACGACCGCGGCCCATCCCGGCAAGCCGACGATGAGCGACACGACGTACAGGACCAGGACAATCGCGGCAGCCGTCAGGAGGGAGTTCCGGTGAAGCTTCATGGCGGCATTCCTTCACCACGTCGAGCGGACATCAGCAGATCGGCCAATGCGAACCGGACGGCCTCCCCGTCCGGACACCATCCAGGTCACCGGCAACCCAGACCACAGACTGCGCCGCGCGACGAGCCCACGAAAAGTCTCACATGCCTAACCCAAAGTAGCCGCCACACGCGTGTCGGCTCTCAGCCCGCGGACGGCACCCGGCCGGTCGCACTCCATGCGGCCGGGCGCCGACCGCGGGATGGGTCACCCGGTGAGGGAGCGGAGGGCTCGGCGGGACGGGGTGAGGAGGACGGGTCTGTAGGGGCAGCGGGCGTCGGTCAGCGTTTCGTAGGCGCGAATGGCTCGGTTGGCGGCATCCCAGCCTTGTTCGGCGGGGGTGCGGCCGAGGCCGCGGTTGCGGACCAGAGCGCCGTAGAACGCCGAGCAGAAAACCGTCGCCTCGTACCAGCCGATGACGGTGCTGGTGCCGATGTAGGTGATGTCGTCCTGGAGGCAGTCGCGAATGGCGCGTTGCCACTTGCCGATACCGGTCTTGCAGCCGTCGGCGATGACGACACCGCTGGCGATTCCCCACTGCCGATCCAGGAACCATTCGGCCAGCGAGCGCAGGGAGACCTGGGTCTTGCCGTCGGTCGACAGGAAGGAGGGCTCCTCGCTGTGGTCACCGTGTGCCATCACGTGCAGGACCGTCGAAGGGGTGGTGAGGGCCGAGAAGGCGGTCTCGTGGTCGCGGGTGCGGACGAAGTTCACGTCGATCACGGGCTGGTCCCAGCCGGCGTTGATGTTCCCGGTGATGCCCTGGACGAAGGTCATCGACGCGTCGAAGGAGTTGTCCAGACCGAGATCCACCAGAGTGATCAGCCGATTCTTCATTCGCCCATCCCTCCCACGTGTTCCGAGCCCCGGGGAACCATGATGAACCACGGATCCGACAGTTCGCGCCCCTGTCCACTAAAGCTGAGATCGCCGGTCCGGACCGTACGTCGTACGCCGGGATCGGGCCGCCCTGGCGGCGGGCGCGGACCGTGATCGACGTACGGTGGCCGGGCAGCGGCTGCCGAAGGAGGAGACGGATGAGCCAGGTTCCGACGATCACTCTGAGTCACGGCGCAATGATGCCGCGGGTCGGGTTGGGGACGTCCCCGATGAACGACGCGGATGCCGAGCGGGCGGTCAGTGTGGCGCTCGAGCTCGGGTATCGGCTGGTCGACACGGCCGAGAACTACCGGAACGAGGTCGGCGTCGGGCGGGCGCTGCGAGGTCTGCCTCGGGACGAGGTATTCGTGACGTCGAAGTTCAACGCGCGGTGGCACAGCCTCGAGGGTCCGCGGGTCGCATTCGAGGCGAGCGCGGAGAAGCTCGGCGTCGAGTACATCGATCTGCTGCTGATCCACTGGCCGAATCCGGCGCAGGACCGGTACGTCGACGCGTGGCGCGGGCTGCTCGCACTGCGGGAAGCGGGGCTGGTGCGGGCGATCGGTACGTCGAACTTCAAGCCGACGCATCTGCAGCGGTTGATCGACGAGACCGGTGCTGCGCCGGAGGTGAACCAGGTTCAGCTGAGTCCGGTGTGGGCGAAGGCGGCCGAGCGGGAGTTCCATGCGGAACACGGGATCGTGACCGAGGCGTGGAGTCCGCTCGGAAAGGGGACCGAATTGCTGAGCCATCCGACGCTGCAGGACATCGCCAAGGCACACGGACGGACGCCGGGCCAGGTCGTCCTGCGGTGGGAGACGCAGCAAGGTGTGGTGCCGATCCCGAAGTCGGCCGACCCCGGACGCCTCGAGGAGAACCTGGCAGTCTTCGACTTCGACCTGACCGACGCCGACTTGTCCGCGCTGTCAGCTCTCGACGGCACCGCCAAGCCCGCCGCCGACTCCGACCGCGCCGGCCACTGACAGGTCGAGCGACTGACAGGTCGAGCCACTGACAGCTCGAGCGTATGACCCAACGGCGCGGCGAACTGACGGAACCGAGCCGCCAACAAGGTTTCAGCGGGCTCGGACTGTCCTGCGGGAGGCGACGGTCAGGTAGGGGCTGACCATCTCCCGGAAGAGGTCGCTGGGTGGGAGGCCCAGTTCGCGGTCGATCATGGTCTGGAACTTCTGGTAGTGCTGGACGGCCTCGACAAGATCGCCGCTGTCCAGGTGCGTCTCGACGATCGCGCGATGCGCGCTCTCGTGGAGCGGTTCGATGCTGATCGCGGCCCGCGCCGCCTGGAGGGCCTCGTGGGTGCGCCGTTGCCGCCGGCGCCGAGTCGCGAGCGCGTCGAGGGCGCCCAGGCGCAAGTACTGCAGACGCTCACGGGCGGCCAGCACCCAGTCGTCGTACCAGCCGGGAAGCAGCTCGGAGGAGTGCAGTACGGCGATAGCGGCGTCGTCGGCTTCCGCGGTCCCGACGTCCGGGTCATCGCGGATCAGCAACTCCGCTCCGTCCAAGAACCGGTCGACATCCACAACGACCTCGTCAGCCAGAGCGAGCCACGCGTCGCCGATGTCGAGTAGCGGCGGTACGCCGACATGCCGGTGTCGCAGCCGCCACAAGATCGCACGAAGGCGCGCGGCCGCGACCTCGTCGGTGCAGTCCGCCCACAGCATCGCCGCCGCGTGAGTCCGGGCGCAGCGGCCGTTGAGGGCCAGAAGCGCAACCAGGCGCTGCGGACCGCCCGGCAGTTCGATCTGTGCTTCTGACGCGGCCCGGCCGTCGGCGGCTGTCAGGAGCCAGTCACCGAGCAGTTGAAGTCGAAGATCACACCGCGAGAATGCCCGCACCGCACGGCCTCCCCTCATGGAGGCGACGGCGCGCTTCAGGGCGAGCCTGCCCCCCGGCTGTGTTGCTCGCAGATATCCCCGCTGTGTGTGACGGCGGAACCACCAACCGCCACGCACCTCATTGCACGGTGGGGCAGGAAGCGCCGGATGTCAAGCCTGACCCGCGGTTCGGCCGGTGAACTCCTCGAGCCACGCCCGGACCTCGCGGTAGACGGCCTCCGGCGACGTCACCACCGAGGTCGTCTCGGCTTCGGCGCCGAGATCGGGCCGCTGGGTGATGCGCGCCCGGATGCCGCCCGAGCCGGCCGTCTCCCGCCAGACCCGGATGACCAAAGCCGCAGCATCCGGCACCGACCCGGACTGCGCCTGATCAGTCATGTTTCCACTCCCCCGCGGACGGACGGATCCGCTTCCTCACGCCCGCAGAAACGGACAACCGGAAGACCCACGATGAAGCAACGATCCCCGATGTACGCCGTTACGTCGACTACCCGAGTCCTGACAACGCTGTGACAACGCCGGGACAACGCTGTGACAACGCAGTGAGCACGCGACCGGGACTCCACTGGCAGTGAGCACCGAACAGGGCGGAGGGGGTGACTCATGAACGAGAAACTGACGGCGGTCGAACTCGACCTGGAGGAGATCCAGGTGCTGCCGGAGCGGGAGGCGCTGGGTTCCTACAACTGGGCGAACGTCTACGCATCCAACACGGCGGTCGCGCTGAACGCGGCGTCGTACTGGTCCGTGGCCAAGGCCGCGGCCGTACAGACGATCGTGATCAAGCAGCACTAGGGGCGAATCGGGCGTGCGGGCGGTGATGAACGATGGCGCCGTCCGCACGCAGCAGAAATGAGGGGGTTTCGATGACGGATCTCGGCAGGATCTCCCAGACGGAGGTCGCCGGCCAGTCGGCCGAGCTGCTGCCCACACGCGAGGCGCTGGCGCTGATCAACATCACCAACATCACCGCCGTCAACCTGGCGATCGCGGTGAACGCGGGGACGATCGGCTCGACCGCGGCTGCCGCCGCACTGCAGCATGTGGCTGCGTTCCAGCGCTAGTTCTGCCGGCGCACGGGACTGGCGGGGGGCCTGTGCCCCCCGCATTGCCTGGAAGCCCGCATCGTGACGGCGGCAGAAGCCGACTCGCGCGTAGTCCCGGTGCGCGGCGGCCCGAGGCCGAGCCGGGTGGCCGGCGTACGCCTGCTCGGGCGGTACGAGGGCTCCGGGTTCCGGGACGAGCGCTACCTGGTCGAGCGGTCCGACCGGCAGATGGTGCTGTTGACCCGGTTGCTCTACCTGATCGT
The DNA here is from genome assembly GCF_055562215.1 of Kribbella sp. NPDC020701. Taxonomy (NCBI): domain Bacteria; kingdom Bacillati; phylum Actinomycetota; class Actinomycetes; order Propionibacteriales; family Kribbellaceae; genus Kribbella; species Kribbella sp. NPDC020701. Next base: position 8,571 of record NZ_JBVHFT010000035.1, read on the forward strand.
CGAGAACGCCGATGGGCGGACGTCGACCGATCTGCTGGCCGATCGGGTGAGCCGCGCGTACGGCAACCAGCTCGATCCCGATGACCTGGTCCGCCTCATCCACGAGAAACTCGGGCCGTCCGGACTGGTCGCACTCTGGAACGGCGCGCGGGTAGGGCAACGAAAAGCCGACCCGCTGTTGGCGTTGAGTGTCCGGGGCGTGCTGCTGCCGGCCAGCGCGGTTCGCGTGATCGCACGTACCTTCGCGCCGCTGTTCCATCGCCCGATCATTCTCGCGGTCCTGGCGAGCGTGATCGCGTTCGACGTGTGGGTGGTGAGCACCCGGCCCGCCACGGCCGTGTTCGGCGCCCTGGTCGATCCCATCGGTGTGCTGGCCGTCCTGGCCCTGTTGCTGGCAGCAACACTCTTCCATGAGTTCGGCCACGCGGCCGGCTGCAGCTACGGCGGCGCCAAGCCGGGCCCGATCGGCGCGGGGATCTATCTGTGGATCCCCGCTTTCTACACGAACGTGACCAGCGCGTACCGGCTCAACCGCGCCGGCCGGCTGCGGACCGATCTGGGCGGCGTGTACTTCAACGCGGTCTTCATCGTGGCCGCGGCGGCGATGTACCTGTGGACCGGATGGGCACCCCTGCTGGCGGTGATCGCCCTGTCCCATCTGGAAATCATCCAACAACTGCTGCCAGTGGTGCGGTTCGACGGTTACTACATTCTCGGCGACTTGGCAGGTGTGCCGAACCTCTTCGGACACGTACGGCCCATCCTGCGGAGCCTCCTGCCAGGTCGCCGCAGCGATCCCGGCGTGGGGCAGCTTCGCCTCCGCACTCGGGTGGTCGTCACGGGATGGGTGCTCGTCACCGTACCCGCGTTGCTCATCGGCCTGGGAATTCTGACCTGGAACGCCCCTCGCTACGTCGCAGGCTTCTGGGATCGCTCGGGTGAGTTGTGGGCCGGTGCACGTGAGCTCATCGCTGTGGGCGAGCTCGGCGCCGCAATACTCATGCTGCTTTCACTGCTGGCTATCACCGTGCCCATCGTCGGCCTCAGCGTCGTCCTAGCCAGATCTGTACTCCACGTCGTACGGGCGGTTCGAGCCCGGCAGACCGCATCGTCGCCGGCCGAGGAGGAATCGATGGATGTCGTCAAGGGTGCCGCGGACGAGCCTCCGAGCGCGGCTGAGTTCACCGAGGACAAGATGCTCCGTCGGCGGGTACCACCGTCGCGGCACGGATGGCGTCACGGGCTGTACTACGTCTCGAGCGGCAGGATCAACGTCGGCCCCAGTCTGGCCGAGCAACGCGAGCAGGAGCGGATCGCCCGTGTCCGTACGACGTTGAGCGGTCCCCGGCGGGTGGTCACCTTGAGCCGCAAGGGCGGCGCCGGCAAGACCACGACGACTCTGATGCTCGGCCACACGCTCGCCATGCATCGCGGAGACCGCGTTGTCGCGCTCGATGCGAACCCTGACGCAGGCTCGCTCATCTATCGGGTACGGCGCGAGTCCCCCGCCACCGTGACCAACCTGCTGGGCGAGCGCGACCTCATTACCAAGTACGCCGACCTGCGCTCCTACACCTCGCAGGCACCGAGCCGGCTCGAGGTCATCGCGTCCGACGACGATCCGACCATCAGCCAGGCGCTGGGCGATCGGGACTACCGCACTGTGCTCGACCTACTCACCCAGCACTACAACCTGATCCTCGTCGACACCGGCACGGGCATCCTCGACAACGCCATCCAGGGCATCCTGCGCGAGGCCGATCAGATCGTCGTGGTGATGCCGCCGGCGCTCGACGGCGCCCGGGTCGCTGCCGGGACGCTGGACTGGCTGGACCAGCACGGGCACGCGGATCTGGTGTCATCCGCGGTCGCGGTCATCAACACGACCAGAGGCAGGTCGCGCTGGGTCCAGCTCGACGAGATCGAGAACCACTTCTCCAGTCGCTGCGCCGGTACGGTCCGCATCCCGTGGGACCCGGCGCTGGACAGCGGTGCCGCCGTCGACCTCGACGACCTGCGTTCGGGCACCCGCGACGCCTACCTGGAACTCGCCGAACTGGTCGCCGGTGGCTTCACCGCGAACCGCTGGAGTCCTGTCTCGGTGGCTGACCCGTCCCTGCCAGTCAAAGGAGTGTCATGACCATACGCCGGCGGCTCGAAGCAATCCTGGTGATCGCGTCTCTCGTCACGGGTGCGACAGGAACCGCGAGCATGCTTACGTTCCGAAGCGGCCGGGACTTCGACCTGGTCGCGTCCGCCAACCCGGGAACGCCAGGTAGTACGGACACCGACCGGACCGCCATGTTCGAACGCGCCCGGGGCAAGCGGGCTCAGGCTGACGCCGTGGCGAGCGCCACGGCCACCTGCGACTCGTGCACAGGCACCGCCGCCGCAGTACAGGTCATCTATGTGAGCAAGGCGAAGAAGGCTACGGCGGACAACCTCGCCAACGCATGGTCGAGTTGCAGCAACTGCAAGGCGACCAGTGTGTCCGTGCAGGTCGTCGTGGTCCGGCCCGGTACGACTCTCACCACTCGGAACCGCGCACTCGCGGTCAACGCCTCTTGCTCGGGCTGCACGACCGCGGCGATCGCGGTGCAGTTCGTGGTTGTCACCAGCAAGCACCGCGCGTTCTCGAACAAGGGCCGGCAGCAGCTCGAGGCGCTGGCGAGTGAACTGCAGGCCCAGCTGTCGACTCGGACCAAGGCAGCTCGACTCGCGGCGACCAAGGACAAGACCGAGCTGGCGGCTATCGATGCGCTGGTTCGAAAGGAACTGCAGCCGAGCAGCGTGAAGCCACAGTTCACCGTCAAGACCGGATAACGGGAGGTCCCCGATGTCTGTCCGCCGATGGGCGACCCTCGCGATCGCACTGCTGTTCTCGCTGGTGGTCACCGGTTGCGAACCGCCCAAGACCACACCCAGCGCCGGCGGCAAGGGGAAAACGACGACCACGACCACCACGCAGACAGGTGCCAGCGTGCGGATCACCGCGTCCAAGAAGACCTGCTGGGCGGGTCGGATCGGCGCAACGACCAAGAAGGGCTGCGGATCCGCCAGCTTCCAGGTCAAAGCCTCGAACGGCGCCTACACCGTCAACCTGCGCAAGACCAAGGGTGCCGACGGCCTCACCGTCGTACTCGTTGTCAAGGGCAAGAAGGTGGACAGCGGCCGGATCAGCAGCAGCTCGAGCGTCGTCGCGATCAGCTACGCAAGCAGCTGACCGCGACGCGCTGGGGTCAGTGGCTAGTGACCCTTGGTGCGGAGTCCCCACCCGAACGGGTACAGCGGGTGGTAGTTCGCGTCGCCGATATTGATCGGCTCCTGGTCGGCACTACGTGGCCAGCTGTGGGAGAGCTTGCCCGTGAAGGTGCGCTTCCCGAACAGCACGTCGGCTACGCCTTCGCCTTGTGAGCCAGGCAGCCAGGACGCGACCAGGGCGTCGATCGTGGCGAGCTGCGCGGGCGGGATGACCTGTGGGCGGCCGGAGACGACCAGCACCACGCACTTGGCGATCGCCCCGCACACCTTGTCGACGACCGCGCTGTCCACCGGTTGCAGATCCAGGCTCTTCGGCTCGCGCGGTACTCCGGCGTCTTCGGGATCGTAGGCCCACTGTGGACCACCGACGTCACCGAAGCCCTCCGCATAAGGAGTCTCGCCGACGACCACCACAGCCACGTCACTGCCTGCCGTCGGTGCCGAACCGTCCTTGCTGTAGGTCACCTGTGCCTGGGGAGCAACCTGCCGGATGCCGTCGAGGATCGTGTTGCCGGGCACCCGGTGCTGCCCCGACGCCCCCTGCCAGCTGAGGGTCCAGCCGCCCGTCTGGTTCCCCATGTCGTCGGCGTTGCGGCCGGCGACGTAGACCTTGGCGTTCTTCTTCAACGGCAGCAGGCCGCCGGAGTTCTTCAGCAGCACCTGTGACTTGGCGACTGCCTCACGCGCGAGCGCGCGGTGCTGAGCCGAGCCGACGTCGGCGAGATGCGTACGGTCGGTGTAAGGCTTCTCGAACAGACCGAGCTCGAACTTCTTGGTCAGGATCCGCCGTACGGCGTCGTCGATCCGCGCCTGCGACACTCGGCCGGCCCGGACCTCGTCGAGCAGCGTGGTCTCGAAGGACTGGTACGCGTTCGGCTCCATGAACATGTCGATACCAGCGTTGACCCCGGTCCGGACCTGTGTCGCCCAGTCGCCCGGGATCTGGTGGATCCCCTCCCAGTCGGAGATGACGAAACCGTCGAACCCGAGCTTGCCCTTCAGGACGTCGGTGATGAGCTCGCGGTTGGCGTGCATCTTGATCGGGTTGCCGACACCGTCCTCGGTCCAGTCGATGCTGGAGAACGACGGCATCACGGTGCCGGCGTCGTACGTGCGTACGGCGGGAACGTACGGAGCGAGGTCGAACCGGGCGAAGTCCCGGCGGTTCGTCACCGTGATGCCCTGGTCGATCGTGTAATCACCGGCCGCTGATCCGAACTCGGTGTCACCGTCACCCGCGTAGTGCTTGGCGCTGGCGAGGACCCGATCCGGGTCGGCGAGGTTCGTGCCCTGGAATCCTTCGATCGCGGACGCGAACCGGCTCACCAGCCAGGGGCTCTCCGAGAAGCTCTCGTACGTGCGACCCCACCGGGTGTCGCGAGCGACGCAGACACACGGCGCGAACGCCCACTGCGGTCCGGTGGCACGGGTCTCCTCGGCTACCACGTGCTCGATCCGCTGCACCAGCTGGGGATCCCAGGTCGACCCGAGGCCGATGTTGTGGGGGAAGACCGTCGCACCAAGCAGGTTTCCGTGGCCGTGCACGGAGTCGACGCCGTACAGGATCGGGATCTGCAGGCGGGTCTGCAAGGCAGCAGCCTGGAACCTGTCGACCATGTCCGCCCAGGCTTGCGGCGTGTTGGGGGTCGGCACCGAGCCACCGCCGGACAGTACTGAGCCGAGCCGCCAGGTGGTGACCAGCGTCGCGTCGTTCGTGACGGCGCCACGCTCGGCCTGGGTCATCTGACCGACCTTCTCCTCCAGCGTCATCCGGCGCAGCAGGTCCTCGACCCGCGTCCGGACCGGAAGTCTGGCGTTCAGGTAGGCCTGCCCGCTGTTGTGGATCAGCGTGTGGCCCGAGGCATCGACGGAGTACGGCGTCCGGTCGGGGGCGGCGTCCGAGGACGGGACGGAGACCAGTGCCAGCACCAGGACGGCGGCAACGAACGCGGCCCAGGTGCGATGAGATGAACTACTCAAACGCATGACGTTCTCCTTGGGCGAGAAAGGAGTGGAGCGCTCTCTTCGTCACCCTCCGGCGATCATCCGGTGACGTCAAGGATTCGCCGTACTTCATGCGCTGAACGGCAGGGCCAGCGCCATCTCTATTTACGGGCGATGTAGTAGGCGTTGAAGGCGTCGGCCTCGACGTGGGCGACGTCGACCGACGAGAAGCCGGCGTCGGCCAGCATCTGCCGTGCCTTCTGCTCGCCCCACACCGTTCCGAGCCCATCGCCGTCGAGGGACAGCGACACCGTCATGCAGTGCATGGTCGAGACGCCGTACAGGAAGGTGGCGAACGGGTGGTCCACGTTATCCTCCAAATTGCTGGAGGCCTGGATATCGACCATCAGGAAGACACCGCCCGGTCGCAGCGACCCCGCGATTCCGGCCAGGACCTGCGCCGGATGCGCCTGATCATGGATCGCGTCGAAGGCGGTGACGAAGTCGAACCGCTCGGTCTCCGCCAGTTCGGCGGCATCACGTACGACGAGCTGCGCGTTCTCCAATCCCAGCGCGACGGCCTCGGCCCGGCCGGCGGCGATGCCTTCGGTGGAGAAGTCGTAGCCGACGCACCGACTGCGCGGGTAGGCAGCGGCGATCAGATTGATGGCATGCCCACTCCCGCAACCGATGTCGGCGACATCAATGCCGTCCTGCAGCCGGGCAGGCAACCCGGGCACGAGCGGCAGGATCGCAGAGAGCAGCGCCGCATCGAAGACAGCACCGCTGTCCTCGGCCATTTTGAGGGCAACACATTTGCGGAGCAGTCCCTAGCCCATCCCTAGCCCGGATCTTTCGTGGGCCGACCGCACGCGGCGCCTACGGCTTCACAGCCGATGTTCGGGATTGATTCTTGCAAGGGTAGGCCCCGGAATCGGCTCACCTTCCCCGTTGCAACCGGCTGCTTCCGCAACTCCTTCAAACAGTGTCCGTAGCACCCAACGCTTGACGATCCGGTCCCGTCCATTACCCCTCAGGTCCCGGCGAAGTATGCCGATCCTGACCGCACTGCTTCTCGGCCTCGGCTGGGTGAGTGCCGCGACCAGTATGCTCGTCGCACTGGGAGCCGTCGTGGCGTCCTTCTTCGTCGCGCTGCGATTCCCGCAGGCGGTCGCGCGGACGATGTTCTCGCCGAACGACGAGGTGCTGCTGCTCCGCGTACTGGACTGGCCCTGCTCGCGGCCGGCTTCGCCCAGCAGTTGAACGCCTCGGCTGCCGTCGCGGCGTTCCTGGTCGGGCTGAGCCTGTCGGGAGAGATCGCCGAAGGTGCGTATACCTTGCTCCGGCCGCTGCGCGACCTGTTCGCGGCCGTCTTCTTCCTGTTCGTCGGACTCCGGATCGACCCCGCCACGATCCCCGATGTCGCCCTTCTCGCCGGCTTGCTCGCCGTCATCACGGCGGTCACGAAGATAGCCAGTGGCTGGTGGGCGGGCGGGCGATCCGCGCTCAGCCCGCGCGGGCGGCTGCGGGTCGGAATCGCGCTGATCCCTCGCGGCGAGTTCTCCATCGTCATCGCGGGGCTCGCCGCGACGACCAGCGTGGATGCGCGGTTCGGAGCACTGTCCGCGACCTACGTCCTCATCCTGGCCATCGCAGGACCGCTGGCAGTCCGGATGGCTGAGCTGCAGCTCACCACCTACCGCCGCAGAGCTGTCAGGTCTCTGCGAGCGCGGAGGGGCGGCGCGGTCGGATTGCCGGCTGAAGGAGAGGACCGCGAAGGCTAGGTGTCAGGGCGGCTGCTCTACACGTTTGCGTGGTGACGCGGACATCTCGTCGCGGCAACATGGCGACGGTGGCGTGGTTGCGTCGCCCACTCGGTCGTCGAGCACCCGCACCAAGAGGAGAGACGGCATGACAGTCATGGGTGTGCACAGGTTCGAGCGCTTCTTCCGCACCGCGGCGAGTCTGGACGTCGATAAGGATGACCTCAAGCGGTACAGCGACTTCGTCAGCGACAAGCTCCACGATCTCCTGGTGATCGGCCAGGGCACGGCGAAGGCGAACGGCCGGGACATCCTCCAACCGCGCGACCTGCCCATCACCAAGGGCTTGCAGCAGAGCATTCATGTGTTCCGCGAGTTAGACGAGGAGATCGAGCTGCGGCCGATCTTGGCGCAGCTGACGATATGGCCACCGCTCGACGTGACCGTCAGCGAGGAAACCGAATCCCGGTTGCCCGAAGTGGTGGGAGGGCTGAGTGTCGCACTCGCTCGCACCATCAAGGTCATCGACCCCGATGTCAAGAACCCGCAGACAGCACACTGGGCAGACGCCTTCCGCATCTTCGGCCTGCTGCTGTAGCTGTGGCACAGGACCCGCTAGGCCAGGGCGGCCGCCAGATCCCTCGGCATGCTTGACATGATGTCGTCCCATTCACCGTCGGTCACGTGGCGTCTCAGAACCTGCAGGACGGTGTGGACCAGCGGCTCCACCCCACCCTCGACCTCGTAGCGAAACTCGTGCCGCACCCGCTCCAGGAACTGCTCCTTGTTCATCTTCACCGGCACGGAGCTAGGTTTCCACCCGTCGAAGTAGATTCCGCGGACCAGCAGCGGAAGCTGAGCCGCGAGCTGAGCGGACTCGTCAACCGTCAGCCGGTCGCGCAGCGAGTGCAGAACCGCCCTCAGGGCGGCATACGACTGGTTGCGGCGTTCCTTGGGCCAACCGTAGGCCTTCTCGATGTCCTTCAGGATCCTGTTCGTCTTCTCCACCGTGGTGCTGAACGTGTTGCTCATACCCGTGATCCCTTCTGGTACTGGCCCTTCAAAGAGCCTCGGACCGGGGCGAGAACGACACATCCCCGAATCGCGCAGTCAGGAGCTGCGGATGTACTCGGCATCACTGGGGCAACGAATCTGCATCATCACAGTTGACCGCTGACCGTCAGGCGATCGCCTGTGTGGGGGTGAGTTTTGTGCGGAGATCGTCAAGGAGCTTGCGTAGTACGCGAGACACCTGCATCTGGCTCATGCCGATCTCTCTGCCGATCTCGGTCTGGGTCCAGCCCTCGACGAAGCGCAGTTCCAGGATGCGCCGCTCACGCGGCCCCAACTCCTCCAGCACTGGCTGCAGCATGTCAACCGCTTCCAACTGGTCGACCGTCCCGTCGTCCTCGGCGGCGACCAGATCGGCCAGTGTCAGATTCGCGTCCGCGTCTGACGGGCGGTCCAGGGACAGCACGTTGAAGCACCCCTTCGCGGCCATCGCCTCCTCGACCTCGTCCACCTCCAGGCCGAGGTAATCCGCGACCTCGGCCCGGGTCGGGTCGCGGTTCAGCTGTTGCTGCAACTCGGGCAGCCTGGCCATGATCGAGCCCTGCACCTCCTGCAGCCGGCGTGGGATCCGCACAGTCCACGCACAGTCGCGGAAATACCGCTTCACCTCACCGCGGATGCTCGGGATCGCGAACCCGATGAACGGCGTATCCGCGTCGAGCCGGTAGTGGTGGGCCGCGTTGACCAGGCCCAGGTAGGCGACCTGCTCGAGATCATCGGCCTCGGCGCCACGTGCGCGGAACCGGCGAGCGATCCCGCGCGCGATCTCGATGTTGAGCTCGACGACCTGATCGATCAACGCCTGCCGCTCGACGTCGTCGGACGTTCGCTCCCGGCGCCGCAGCAGTTCCTGGGTAGCGGCTTCTCGCACTGCCCGCTGTTCGGGTGTCGAGCATTGCGTCGGTACTGTCCCATCGGTCTTACCAGAAAGCATGATTGACCTCGCGACTCTCGAGTCACGGCGTGGCCACATCCCTGGACCACGGTCAAAGTGCTGGCTCGTCTCAGCTGGCGACGGCCACCAGGTTCGGCGATGACCCCGCGGCGCACGGCAGGTGTGGGGACGGGTCCAGCAGCCGGATGCACGTGCCGGTCCGGTCGGCGAACACCGCGTACCAGCCGAGCGACGACCGGACCGGGGCCATCAACCAGTCCAGCTCCGGGTGATTGCCGAAGAAGACTTCGACGTCGCCCACGTCGTACACGCCCCCGGCGCCGAGCGCGCTTTCGGCGGGATCACGGACCAGCACGATCGTCGCTACGCCGCCGCGCGGCCCGAGCATGGCCGTGTCGTCGTCGGGCCATCCGAGGGGTTCGAGCCCGAGGCTGCGGTAGTCGTCCACGCTGGCGTCCAGGTGGTCGACCGGCCGGAGTTCGAACAGCAACTTCATCAGAGTCCCTCCTCCTGGCTCTGCCGGGTCTCGCCCGGCCGTTGTGTCGTTGCTCGGCGGACCTCGTCGGCCCGGTCACCCAGCTCGGAGATCCGGTCCGCGATCTGCGGATGATCGCGGGTGAGTCGCGGGCCGGCGTCGGCCAACGGGCCGAGCAGGGCCGCGGAGTCGTTGTCGCCGAGGGCGCCGTGGATACGGTCCACGCTCTCCTGCGTGGTCCGGTCGAGCCCGTCCAACGCGGTGACCTGCCCCGCGAGCCGCCGAAGATCGGCAGCGTTGTCCCGCGCCCAAGTGGCCACAGCCCGGTCGCTCGCACGCTGGTCCCGGGCGGCCTGGACACGCTGCTCGCCGGTCATCGCGGCGCTGTCCAACTGTTGATTGATCCGCAGATACCGCCGCTCGGCCGCCTGTCTGCTGGCCACCCCGAGCGCCGGCGCCAGCTGCGCCCAGCTGGTGCCGGCGGCCCGGGCTTGGTCGATCAACCTCGGCTCCCACTCGGCCAGGTGGTCCCGCACCGCGCGGATCCGGACCAGTGCCTCGAGCAACCGGGCGGAATCGTTGCCGTCAGCATCGAGCTCGCGCAGTACGCCGGTGACGAATGCCAGCGCATCGGTCGCCTCGTCGAGTCCATCGGGCGGCTCAGCTCGGTGCATCAAGGTTCTCCTGTGTCGCGGGCCGGTCAGGCGTTGATCTGACGCGGCTCGGAATCCCCGCCGCTGATGGAGATCTTGCGCGGCTTGGCCTGTGCGGCGACGGGGATCTTCACCGTCAGTACGCCGTTCTCGTACTCCGCCGTGATCCGCTCCGTGTCGAGGGTGTCGCCGAGGAACAACTGCCGGGAAGCCACCCCGAGCGGGCGCTCGGCCACCTGCATCTCGACTCCCTCGGACACCGTCAGCGGCCGCCGCTCCGCCTTCACGGTGAGCACGTTGCGCTCAACGTCAAGATCGATGGCGTCCTGCGGAACGCCCGGCAGGTCGAAGACCACCATGTACTCGTCGCCGGCCCGATAGGCATCCATCGGCATCGGGTTCGGCCTCGACCAGGTCCCTGGCGACGAGGCACCGCTGAGTTGCTGGGTCAACCGGTCCAACTCCCGGAACGGGTCGGTGCGCATCAACATCGTTCCACCTCCAGACTGTCGACTTCGGTGTCAATACGCAGCACCGTTCTAACACGTCATCGAATGGATGACAAGCATCATCCGTCATCCATTCGATGACGTGCGCAGGGTCTCTGGGAACGCCGTGAAGGCGGTCTACGCGTTCGAGTTGCGGACGCCAGCGCCGCCGGTGAGCACCACGGGCACGGCAGCAGTTCGCCGTACGGGGGGCCGGATCTAGACGTCCGCTGTACCGTGTGCCGGGACTTGGTGGCCGTCCCGATTCGCCGCAGCGGCTTCGGTGTTCAATCGCCGGGCTTCGGTGCGGGGCAGTTTGCGTGTGTCGATCAGTTGCTGAGCTACGTCGCGCAGTTTGGTGTTGGTGTCTTGCGAGTAGCGTTTGAGGACGGTGAAGGCCCGGTCGCCGTCGAGGTCGTAGCGTTCCATCAGGATCCCCATCGCCTGTCCGACCAGTTTGCGGGCGTCGACCGCTTGCGCGAGGTTCGCCTCGTGGCGGGCGTTGGCGAGCGCGACCGAGGCGTGCCGCGCCAGTATGTGCGCGACAGCGATGTCATCGGGTCCGAAGGCGTCTGGTGCGGTGCTGTACAGGCCCAGCATCCCGACGCTGTCCGTGGCGGTGGTGAGCGGCACGTCCAGGACGGCGCGGACGCCGAGTTCGCGGACCTCCGCGGCCCATTGGGGCCAGCGCGGGTCGATGGCTGTGTCCCGTACCAAGACGTCCTGGCCGGTTCGCATCGCCTCGACGAGGGGTCCGTGTCCTGTCGCCATGGCGTGGTGGAAGATCTCGCACACCAGTGGGTGGGTTGCTGCCGGCACCTGTGGCCGTCCGCGACTGTGGAGGGCGATGCCGGCATGCGAGCAGTTCAGGGCTTGGAGCGCGAAGTCCACCACCGCATCGACGGTCTCCTCGAGCCCTTCCGCGCCATGCAACTCGACTGCCAACCGGGCGAACGCCTCGGCGGCGTCCGCGCCGACAAGGCTGATGGTCGCAATCTCGGTCTCCTGGGGCGCCTCGGTTCGAGGCCTCCGCCGACCTGTGTGATCCGTGCCACCGATCATGACACCTATCCTGCCGTCCATTCACGGTCTCCTCAACGCGGACGGTACGACCGCGTCGGGTGACATGAGTCAAGCGTCTGTCTAGGGGTTCCAGGAGTTGCCTCCACTTCCGAGCGATGCACACCGCGCTGCGAAGTACCGGACTGGTCCGTATCGGAATACGCTAAGAGTTGTGGGGCATACCGAAGGGCCCGGGCCTGGTGCGTCACTCCCCCACCCACCGCTGGGCCCTTCTCCCCGACGTCCTGCACCCAGTTGCACGCCGAACGCGTTTCCCCTTCCTGATTGGTTGTCGTCGACGAGAACGGCGATCGAATCCAGTTCGCTTCCCCGGCGGCGGCCGCGGGCCGATCACGAGTCGACCGGACCCTCGAACAACGGCGAGGACATCGTCACGAGCGCACTCGCATCGTTACCGAGAGCCATTGGTGGCGAGGACGAACGATTGTGGCGGGGTACAGGTGCTACGTCGTCGGCGGACATGTCCCTTGCCAGCCGGCGGGCCAAATAGCACGAGGGGGTTGGCGATGGACGCTCAAGATGTCGAGACCTACTGCGAGAACGGGGTCTGGAAGAACCGCCGACCCGGGTGTGAGCCGTTCTCCAGCGGCGGCCCACGGCTGCGGCAGGTCGCGATCGGGGCCGAAGTCGCCCGGTGGGCGCAAGCCCAGCACATCATCCGCGACGCCGCCGGCGCGGTCGTCGAGACCAACATCTACGGCCCGGGGCGGTTCCCGCCGATGGCTCTGTCTCGCCGGACATGCAGGTCCACGTCTGACGGATGACTGATCAGAATCCGGCCAGCGGCTGGCGTCAGGTGAAGATGCTGACGCCGCCAGGACCGACGAGGAGGCCGATGATGATCAAAGCGATACCCCAGATCAGCTGACCGCGAACGATCGAGAAGATGCCGGCGATCACCAGGATCGCCGCGATGATCCACAGAATGAGACCCACGGTAGTTCCCATCACTTTGGGCCGGATCGATGCTTGCCGGCGAGTTACCCGTGCCAGAGCCTCTGTACCCAACGTCAAACGACCGGAGTCAAAGCCGTTGTCCGTCACGTGGCCGGAAGTGAGTGTCCTTGGGCGGTTCACGTTTGCCGAGGGGGTACCGATCGAGCGTGGATGAGCAACGCTTGCTCGAAACCGCACGTCGGCTCTCGAAGTCGCTGACTCCGGGTGATCTGGACCATACGCTGGGTCGGATCACTGCGGCTGCGGTCGAAGTACTGCCCGACGTCGACTATGCGAGTATCACCGTGAAGCGTGCCGACGGCCGGCTGGAAACGGCGGCACCGACTGACGACATGCTGTTGAGACTCGACGCAGCGCAGTACGAGGTGCAGGAAGGCCCCTGCTACGACGCCGCTACGGACGCCGTGCACGTCAGCTCGCCGAACTTGGCGGCAGATTCACGATTCCTCCGCTATGCAGCGGTCGCAGTGGGTGCCGGGAGGATCTCAACGCGACCTTCGACAACGACAATTGACCTACTGCCGCGGGATGGAGTCGGCCTTGACGGCGTTTCGCTGACCGAGGGGACGTGGCTCACCTTTCGTGGTGTCTCGAGCCGTCTGCTGCTCGGTTTCGGCGTTGATCTTGGCTCCGAGCAGTACGGCGTACGCGGTCAGCCACAGCCACAACATCAGGACCACCACCGCGGCCAGGCTGCCGTAGGTCTTGGCGTAGTTGCCGAACGTCTCGACATAGATCGAGAACCCGACCGACGCGATCAGCCAGATGACGGTCGCGACGACAGCACCCGCGGACACCCAGCGGATGCGCGGCGCGTCGCGATCCGGCCCGAGCCGGTAGGTGACGGCGAGCGCCACTGTGATCAGTACGACGGCGAGCACCAGCCGTACCGCCTCGAGCAGGATCCGGACCGGCGTGGCCACATCGTTCCCGATCGCCGCGCCGGCCGTGAACAGGGCGATCGCGAGGAGGACGAAGACGATCGCGCCCAGCGTCATGCCCAGTGCCAGGAGCTTGCGGCGGACGAAGCCGCGCGTCTCGTCCTCGTCGTACGCGAGGTTGACCGCGGTCAGGAGGTACCCCGCACCCCCTGACGCGCTCCACAACGCGGCCGCTACCGCGATCGCGACGCCGATGCCCAGCCCCTGCCGTGGCGCCGAGGTGAGAGCGTCGAGCTGCTGGAGCAGCAGATCACGCCCTGACGCCGGCATGGCCGCGGTCAGGTCCTTGACCTGGTTGCGGATCCGGGCCGGATCCGCAACCAGTCCGTAGGTGAGCACCCCGGCGACGACGGCGGGAAACAGCGAGAGGAAGCCGAAGAACGCGACACCGGCCGCCAGCAGCGGCACCTGGTCGGCCTTGGCCTCAGCCCAGGCTCGCCGGATCACCTGCCACCAGCCGGTCGCCGGAATCTCGGTCGGCTTCTCGGCAACCAGTCCCGGAACGTCCCGCCGTCCGTCGCTCATCAGCTCGAGGAACCGGCCTGCCGGACGTTGTCCGCCGAGTCCTTGGCATCGTCTGCGACCTGGTGAGCCGCCGAGCGGCCCTCGTCGGCCACCTCGGTTGCTGCCTGGGACGCGGACTGCTTCACGTTCTCGACAGCCTGCTGCGCCGGCTCCTGGAGGTTGTCCCTCATCTCGTGGGCCACCTGGGCGGCCTGCTCCTTCACCGGACCCGCGGCCTCCATTGCCTTGTCCTTGGTGTCCTGCGCCAGGTCGCGTTCCCGTGTCGACGCCGGGAGCGCAGCGGCCGCGACCCATCCCGCCGCGAAGGCGATCAGCCCGGCGGCCAGCGGCGTACCGCGCGTCCGCGCCCGAGCCATGTCCGGCCCTGAACTGACAGCGTCACCAACCTTGCTGCCCGCGTCCTGCACGGTCGACACCGCCGAACCGGCGGTGTCGCTCATGGATCCGCCCACGGACTCCGCCGAGCCCATCACGTGCTCCTTCAGCCGGCGGACTCCACTACGGGCTCGGTCGACCCGGCGGCCGACGACGCGACCCGGGCTGACCTTCTCCGTCAAGGCGTCCACGTCGCGGCCGACGTTGCGCCGCGTCTGCTCGATGTCGCGCTTCAGCTCTTCCGGGCTTTCAGCCATTTCGCGTCCTCCTTCAGTGATTCGACCGTCTGGTCGGGTTTCGGATTGACTTCCTGGAGCTCCTTGCGTCCCGTCGTCGCCAGTACGGCGGCCACGACCGCCCAGATGGCGGCAACGATGAGCGCTGCCCAGATGAGATCCATGACCTCATCGAGAGCCCACATCACCGTCAAGGAGACGAACAGCGCGACCATCCAGCCGGCGAACGCCGCACCGCCGAGCATGCCCGCGCCCTTGCCGGCCTTCTTCGCCTCCGCCTGGAGCTCGGCCTTGGCCAGCGCGAGTTCCTGGCGCGTGAGTTGTCCCAGGTCGGTGGTCAGCTGGGAGACCAGCTGACCCACCGACTCGTCCATCGACAACCGGTGCGAACCGCTCCCGGGCGGTGATCCGTTGACAGTCATGTCACAGCCCCGGTCCGGGCGTGAACCTCGGCGTCACCGGCGAACCGGGATCCGGATCGGGCGAGGTCGGGGTGACAGGCGGCGCACTCATCGGCGCCGCCGGCGGCGGGACGAGATAGTCGTCGACATCTGCGCCACCGACCGACTGACCGTTTCGGCTCGGCGATCCGTTGCTACCTCGCAGACTGGAGCTGGTCGACGTACTCGTGCCACCTGCAGCCAAAGCACGCGTGAGGCGCCCGGCCACCACGCCGGCGGCCGCGGCCACCAGCAGGAACGTGCCCGGCTTACGCCGCGCGAACCCTCGGACCTCGTCCAGCAGATCGCCCGGCTCGCGCTGCTGCAGGAAGTCCGCAGCCTGATCCGCGAAACCCGCACCGTGCCGTGCCAGCTGAGCCCCCAGCCCGGACTGACCGTGCTCGGCCATCCCGCGCAGCTCATCGCTCACCGAACGAAGACCATTCGCGGCCCGGTCCTTCTGCTGACTCGCCTGCCCGACCAGTTCGTCCCGCGTCTGATCGGCCAGCCGCCGGGTCTGCTCCCGGACATCGGACGTCACGTCCGATGCCTTGTCCTTGACGGTCCCCGCAACGTGACCAGCGGCCTCCGTCGACGTCTCCTTCAGCTGCCCGGCCTCGTCACGGGCTGTCTCGGCGACCCCTTCGGTGGCGTCCATCCGATGATTCGTGGTGTGCGTCATGTGACGGCTCCTTCCAGGAGCATTGCTTGACGTCGCGAGGCCCGCGCCTGACCCGCCGTCCGAGAGGACGGCAAGAGGATTTGGAGGGGAGTGGCCTACTCAGGCCGAAAGGCGCAGCATCTCTGCCTCGCAACAAGGACTTACCGAAATGGCACTCTTCCGTACCACCACTGAAACTAGCCGCCCGGTACCCGCCACCAAACACCCAAACCAAGCAACTCGACCGGCTACCTCGGCGGCCGCCTCGTGCCGGAAATGCTCGGGCCTGGTACGACGAGGTCGACGTCGTCGAAGCGGATGCCGGGGACCCACGGCAACTGCGGGCGGCGATTCACGGCGTTGACATCGCCTATTACCTGATTCAGTCACTCGCCGGTACGCCCGAATCCCCCAATCGTCAGAGGCTTCGGTGGGTGCGGCCGCTGTCTGGGACCGTCGAGTCAATCGCCGGTCTGGTCGTTCGGGGCGTGCACAGGCTTCGATTGCGATGAGGAACGCGGGCGTAGGTAGACCGAGCCGCCGATGATCGCCGCGCCCGCGAGGAACTCGCTCTGCCAGTTCTGGAACGACTCGAACCAGAACTGCGACGTACGCACGTACTGCCACGCGGTGACGGCCTGGCAGCCGTGCAGCTCCTGATCCTGGCTGTACGCACCGGCGCCGGTTACGCCATGCAGCCAGAAAGACAGGAAGAAGACGATCCCGAAGGCGATTGCCAGCGAGTTCTCGTACAACTTCAGCACCAGTTCTGATCCATGCCGCACCGGCCACGGAGCCCTGGCATCGTTGCGATGGTTCCGCGGATCCTCGTCCTGCTCGGCCGGCTCCCCGATCGGCCGGGACTCCGCCGACCCCCTCTGCACCAGGAACGTCGTGAGCAGCACATACATCCCCATCTGCAAGAACTCCGACTCCCAGTTCTCGAAGACCGTCTCACCGAACGACGACGACCCGGCATACGCGGCCAGCGACTCAGTCGGCTGACCGTGATCGGACAAGTCCTCGTTCTCGTGCGCGTGCCCGGTCAGCCCCCACCATGAACAACGCGAACAACCCCAGATTCACCAGCAACAAGGCCCGCAGCCGAACCCAACGCATCAGCACCATCCCGCCACGCCTATGGCCGCCAGGTACCCACCAGTCCTCCCCTCACTCGCCCGAACGACCCCACGCACTCCCGTGATGGGAGTGACAGACGGGATTGCACCGGGGTACCGGGCCCGGCACCAGACCAGGCGAGAGGAACTTGAAATGCCCGTTGATGTTGTCGATCTGATCATGCAGGACCATCGCGAGGTCGAGCGGTTGTTCGAGGAGCTCAAGGAGAACCCGGAGAAGCGCCCGAACCTGCTTCCGGTGCTCACCACCTTGCTGACCGCTCACAGCAGAGCCGAAGAGGCAGAGGTCTACCCGGTGGCCGCGGCAGAGGCCGGCGAGAAAGAAGAGGTGTCGCACAGCCAGCAGGAGCACATCGAGGCCGACCAGCTGCTCGCGAAGCTCGCCAAGACCGATCCGACGTCGGCCGAATTCGACAGGGCCCTGCAGAACCTCGTCGACGCCGTGTCCCACCATGTCGAGGAGGAGGAGACCAAGGTTCTGCCCGGGATGCGCTCGAATCTGTCGGACGAGCGCCGTACCCAGCTGGGCGAGGCCTTCATTGCCAGTCGCAAACATCACCTCGGTGAACAACCTGGCGACATCACCCGCGACCAGCTCGCGCAGCAAGCGAGCAACGCCGACATCTCAGGGACGTCCGGCTTGAGCAAGGACAAACTGCAGAAGAAGCTGCAGAGCGAGGCCGACAGCTGATGGATGTTGCACCAGGCGGAAGCGACCGGAGGCGGTCTGGTTCCGCCGCATGATCCCAGGTCCCCGGTGTTGAGACGACAGCACCAGGGACCGACCCCTACTCAACGCGTCAATCCTTGAAGGCATCCTTCACCTTTTCGCCGGCCTGCTTGAGGTTCGCCTTGGTGTGGTCATTGGTCTGTCCTCCTCTGGTTCCGATGGACAGGACCCAGGGTGCCCCGCGCCACACCAGCCCATGCACGCCGTTCGCGACTTGGAGTCGAGCCTGCGGTGTCTTGCTTGATCCGCCGAATGGTGGGTACCGAGCTTGCACCATGCTCGAGACACCGGGTGCCGGTCTCGGGCTGGCGCGCGTGTGTCACGGGTTCACTGCTGGGCTGACTGCCCACCTGTACGAAAGGCACACCGCCATGTCGATGAGTGCATTCGACCCCTGGAACTACCGAAAGACAGCCGGCTACACCGAGGGCACCGACTTGACCGGGTACAAGATCGCCGCCGTTGACGGCGATATCGGCAAGGTCGACAAGGCCACCGGCGAGACCGGCACCTCTAGCTTGGTGGTCGACACCGGACCGTGGATCTTCGGGCGCAAGGTGCTGCTGCCTGTCGGCGTGGTCGAGAGGGTCGACCACGACGACGAGAAGGTCTACGTCGACCGGACGAAGGATCAGATCAAGGACGCCCCCGAGTATGACCCCGACGCCGGGGTCGATGACGACTACCGGACCCGGCTCGGCGGCTACTACGACAACACCTACCGCTCCGGCATGTAGCCACACCTGGCCCGAGCGTTCGGCGGCCGGCAGATATGGTCCGCACCACCACTGGCCCGCGGCCGCCGAACGCACGGACCGCCCACGGGCACCCCACAGCAGTTGCCCGGAGCAACGATCATGGACAGCGAGCTTCCGTTCCGCGAGCGGGCACGTTCTCACGCAACAGCAACCTTGCTGCTGCTTCGCACACCGCTGCGATGCCGTGGCCGGCCGGCATCGTGAAGTCCGGTCGTACCAGCGCGGCTGCAGTCTTGGCGTCTGCGAGCCACCTGTACGGGCAGCGCCGGGGTGTCACCTCAAGCACCTCGGTCCCGCTGCGCGGGGCGTGAGCGGTACGCCGGTCACGAACACGACCCCGCTACGGGCCAGGTCGTCAGCCACCGGCATTCGACATCGCAGGGCTCGCGCTCAGTCACACGGTGCGCCCGGCCGCCGCAACAGCAGCGGGAGATGCCGCGAGATCAGGCCGACACAGGTCGTGGCGAGCTTCGGTGATCAACCGGACGTAGAACGTCCGGAACCGCTCCTAGGATGAGGGCGAACTTCCGGTGCTGACGAGAAGGACGGAGGGACCCGTGGCCGGTTACATGGTTGCGCATCTGGACGCTATCGAGGAATTCGACGACGCAGGCTGTCACTATCGGCCGATCCGGCACCACCTGGGCATCACGGCGTTCGGTGTGACTGCTTGGACGGCCCACTCCGCGGGCGACGTCGTCATCAACGAGCACGACGAGGACGATCCCACCGCCGACCAGGAACTCTTTCTCGTCCTGCGCGGCCACGCAGTGTTCGAGATTGACGGTGACCAGGTCGACGCCCCGGCCGGAACTCTCGTCTCCGCCCCTCCTCGCACCAAGCGAACCGCCTCCGCCAAGCAGGCAGGGACGACTGTCATCGCACTGGAAGGCACGCCAGGGCGGCCGTACGACGCGCGAGGATGGGAACTGTGGGCGCCACTCGCCCCGCTCTATCAAGCCGGCAGGTACGCCGAGGTTGCCGACCGCCTCGGCGATCTTGTGGCAGCCAGTACGCAGTACCCCATGTTGTTCTTCAACCTCGCCTGCTGCGAGAGCCGCTCCGGCCGGACCAGTGACGCACTCAATCACCTCAAGCACGCCATCAATATGTCAGCGGAGTTCCGCGCATCCGCACAGACCGACTCCGACCTGGACCCGATCCGCAACGAACCCGCCTTCAAGCAACTGATCAAGGGCTAGATGCTGGGTAGCGGGTATGACGATACTGGCCGATATCCATCCGCTAGGTCGCCGTCCCGGGGGCGGGGCCGCCGGTACGATTGGGCTATGGTCGACCGCACGGGAGGTCGGCGTCGGCCGCCCACCGGTGGCGCCACCTACGATGTCCGAGCTCACCAGGATGGCAACGTGCTCGTGGAGTGGTACCGCTACCCTCCCGGCCCTGCGGGTGTGACTCCCAGCCACTCCCACGCGGAGTACCAGCTTTGCCTCGCCTCCGGGTCGGCGAGCAGGTATAGGTATCGGGGCGGATGGATTGTCGTGCCGCCTGGCAGCCTCAGTGTCTTGATGCCGGACGAGGTGCATGCGACCGAGGAACCCGATGACCGTCGGATGACGACGAGGTACGAGGTGCTGTACGTCGGTCCGGACCGACTCCGAGACGTAGCGGCGGCGATCGGTGCTGACCGGCGGGGAGGGCTGCCGTTCTTCGCCGAAGCGGTACTTCGCGATCCCGAGCTCGCCGTGCGGTACCAGCGACTGCACGCCGGGTTCGCTGGTGGGTCGCAACTCGGCCGGGACGTCGATCTGCTGGCGATGCTGGTGGCGCTGGTGGGCCGTCACGCCGACGTACGAACAGATCGCGAGTCGCAGCCGGGGCCGCGCCGGGCCGCGCTGCTCGCGCGTGCCTACCTGGACGACAACTACGCCGAGGACGTGACGCTGGACGGATTGGCTGAGCTGGTGGGCTTGAGCCCGTTCCATCTGGCGCGGCTGTTCCACACGGAGGTGGGCATGCCTCCGCACGCATACCAACTCCAGCTGCGCATCGCACGCGCCAAGCGACTGCTCCTGCAAGGCCTGCCCGTGAGCCGCGTCGCCGGCGAGACCGGTTTTTTCGACCTGAGCCACTTCAGCCGGCATTTCAAGCGGCATGTCGGCGTCTCCCCGGGCGGCTACGCGTCGATCGCAAGAACGTACATTACGAGGACGCTTGATCCCGTATAGCGTCTCCGCGTGACAGGCACCGTTGATCTACTGACAAGCCGCCGGATCCTGCCGCTGGCCTCCAATCCGGCCATCTCCGGCCAGACCGGATGGCCGATCGGGTTTTGGTGGGCCGAGCTCAGCCACCCGTACTGGGAGTTCACCGAACACGGGTACATCGAGGACCAGGCACGGGCCATCGCGGAGAGCAACTTCATCGTGCATGGCCGTTTCCGGCCGCACGCGGTGCGGGACGGTCTGCTGATTACCGGACAGCAGCAGTACTCCGGAGCCGCCGCCGCACGGCTGGTCATCGAGGCTCTGGGCCAATGACCCGGTCCTCACCGCAGTCCACCGGTCGAAGACCGGCGAAAGGAGATCTCATGCTCGCGAAATGCCCGATCGACGTGATGCTGACCGCCACTGATCTCGCGGTCGCGAAGGGGTTCTACGGCGACATGATCGGGCTCGAGGTCTTGATCGAGACCGAAGAGTTCGTCACGTTCGGCTGCGGCGGGGACAGCCGACTGGTGCTGACCCGGAGCACCGTGCGGACCGACGAGCAGCAGACGAAGGCGAGCTGGCGGGTCGCCGACGTCGCCGCCGAGATCACCGAGTTACGCGCTCGCAGCGTCGAGGTCGCCGAGTACGACGTACCCGGTCTCCGGACGGTGGACGGCGTCGCCGATGTCGGCTTCGCGCTGGCGGCGTGGTTCGTCGACCCGGCCGGAAACACCATCGGGCTGCTCCAGTTCAAGGACCAGGGATTGGCGTGAGCCACCAGGACGCCAAAGGCCACGACGGGCCAGATCGAGACGGACCGGATTCCGCCGGACGAGACGGCGGCCTCGGCATCCCGGACGGCACCCGCGGTCCGGTCACGACCGTGGTGACCCGCCGGGTGAAGCCCGGCCACGAGCAGTTCTACGAACTGTTCCTCGAGGGCATCATCGCGACGGCAACCCGGTTCCCGGGCCACCTGGGCGTCGAGGTGTTCCGCCCCGAAAGCGCGTCCGCGGGGGAATACCGCGTCGTCTACCGCTTCGACACCGCCGAGCACCTGCACGCCTGGCTCGACTCCGCCGAGCACGCCGCCTGGCTGGAGCGCGCCGAGCCGCACGTGACCGGCCCGATTCGCCGCCAGTACCTGACCGGACTCGAGACCTGGTTCACCGATCCGTCCCGGCCCGGCACCCCACCACCCCCGCCCTACAAGATGGCCCTCGTCACCTGGATCACCATCTTTCCCTTGATCACGCTCGTGGTCGTCATCCTCAACCCGCTGCTCAACGGGCTCCCCCTCGTTCTCAGGCTGGCGATCACCACCGCCGTCACCGTCCCGCTCATGACCTGGGTCGTCATGCCCCGCGTGACCCGACTGCTCCGCGGCTGGCTGTACCCCCACACCTGACAGCCAGGCGGTTGCCAACTCGGCCGATCATCCACCCCAATCGCACGTCACTAGGGGGCGGCCGTCATGTTCAGCCGGGCCGAACCGTCCTAACCTGAGCCAATGGGAGGGACGGCTCACGGACGTGGGTTGATCAAGGGGGACACCGACCACCGCGCCGTACGTGTACCACCGAACACCGCGCGGCCGCCTACCGCGGTCCTGAAGGCGAACTGAGCACCACCGCGTGCGTGCGGAGCCGAACTCCGCACGCACGCGGCCGCTGGCCGAGGTCAGCGTGCGCCGAGTTCTGGCTACTGTCTTGGTCGCCGTACGGCACCGGCGCGGCAACTGGTGGTTCCCTTGCCGAACACCTCGACACCATCTGGCGAGAACACCTGGTACGCCGACCAGCTCGACAACCTCACGGGAGCAGTCAGCCGCGCCGGGTCAGCTCCATGACCCAGTTCGTGCTCCAGGCGATGCCGTCGCGGGAGAACGCCTGCTGGAACCGCGCCGACTCACCGGTGATCCGGTCCCAGGTATGCCGCACGTGCAGCGGCTTACCGTCCGGGGTCTCGATGACCTGGAAGAACTCTCCGGCGCCACCGCTGAAACGGCCGCGGTACGGCTCCCAGTCCGGCGCGCTGCCGCCGGCGTGGATCGCGTTCGACCATTCGTGCGTGCCCGGGTCGTACGCGTGGACATCGACCAGGGTGACTATTCGCCCGCCGGGGAAGACGCCCTCGTACTGGTCGACGACCACCTGGCCGTCGAGGTAACGGGTGCCGGTGTTGACGGCGGGGAACTCCTCCCAGTCCGCCTTCTCGGTCAACTCGAGATCCGCGATCAGGGACCGCACGGCCTTGCGGCGGTTGCGGACGTCGTACACCCCGACCAGGAAGTCGAACTCACCCATCCGGGCATCCCACCACGCACCGAGCCGCCCGGGCAAGAATCGGCCAGCGCGCGCCAATGCTTGCCCGTGTACGCCGACGCGCACGGTCCGGTGCTCGTCACCGATGACCACCCGATCGTGCTCGACGGGGTGACGCTCGCCCTCCAGAACACACCGTGGCTTCAGGTGGCCCGCTACGCGCGCAGCGGGCGTGAGGCGATCGCTGCTGTCGAGCGGCTCAAACCGGACGTGGTCCTCCTCGACCTGCGGTTGCCCGACATGCTCGGCCCCGAAGTCGTGCAAGCGCTGCGCGCCCGGGACACCGCGGTGAAGATCATCCTGTTCACCGCCTATCCCGATCACGCGGCCCTGGACGCGGCGCTCGCGGCCGGCGCGCACGGCGCCGTTGTCAAGGACACCGAACGCGACGACCTGGTCGACGCCATCAGGCGCGTCATGGCCGGCGAACGGGTCCTGAGCATCAACGCCGCCGGCAGCAGCGGTGCGGCTCTGAGCCGCAAGCTCCGCGAGCACGGTCTGACCCGGCGTGAGTACGACATCCTGCGGCGTGTCGCGATGGGCGAGACGAACCCCGAGATCGCGGCCGCACTGGGGCTCACCCGCAACACGGTCAAGATCTATCTTCAACGCACGCTGGAGAAGCTCGGGGCGCGCAACCGCGTCGAGGCTCTCTCACGAGCCAGCCAGCTCGGCATCCTTTGAATCCGGTTTGGTTTCGGCTTGGACGCACTTGTAGGTCGTGATCCAGCTCGAGAGGAGCCCAAGGATCACGGCGTCCTGCTGCCCCGGCAAGAGGGGTGACTGGGCGGAGCCGCCCCGATGCGGGCGACTCCGCGCGTGCTCAGACGCTTACTGTCTCGTGTTCCCTATCCGCGGCGGTTTTCGGCTGCGGGATACGCAGCACCCGGGCGACCCAGCCGGGCAGATACCAGTTCCAGGGGCCGAACAGCGAGACCAGCGAGGGCACCAGCAATGCCCGGATGATCGTCGCGTCAAGCAGGATGCCGAGTCCGAGTCCGGTCGCCATCACCTTCAGGTCGGTGCCGGGCCCGGACGCCAGCGCCGCGAACGCCAGGAACAGGATCAACGCGGCGCTGGTCACGAGTCGTCCGGTCCGTGCCAGGCCCTCGATCACCGCGTGGTCCGTGCCGCCCCGGCGTCGTACACCTCCCGTGTCCGGGCCAGGATGAATACCTCGTAGCCATGGACAGCCCGTACAGGAACGCGCGCGGAGGAAGTCAATCTGCGCGGCGCCGATCCCGGTCACGCCGAGCACGCCCGGCAGTTGCACAGCACGCTCCTGCACTCACCGTACGACGTCGACACTGCGGGAGTTCACAGTTTCGCGGTCGGGTATCAGCACGACGACGCTGCGGCCGTCGCGGTTGCTCGACCCGTCCCGCGAGACCACTGCTCGCTCGACCCGTCGACCTGTGCGAGCGCGTCGGCCACCGGCCGGGCCTGGGCGGTCGGCACCAGCACCTCGATCGGAGTCAGGCTGCCAGTCGTCACCCCACCGCGCTCGAGCGTCTGCAACGTCTCGTACGCCGGACCGCTCTGCCAATGACGCTACGAGTCCGCCATCGCCCACGCTTCTCGATTCCTGACCAGCCTCGCGCGAGCTCGGCGGAACCGTCGTCAACCTGACCGGCGGAGTCATCGTCGACCAGCAGGACCTAGGAGCAGACACCACATGCGCAAGATCATCAGCAGCGTGGCAGCCGCCGGCGCGCTCGGGTGCGGCCGGCGTCCCGATCACCAGCCCAAGCCGGCGCCGTACGCAGATTCGACCCGGCCCAGCGGCCCGAGTGGGCGCAGTGGACCTGCAGCTGACCGGCAGACGCGCGCTCATCACCGGGTCATCCAGTACTGTCCACTTCGACTCATCGATGGGGTGCTGCCGCGAGACGCTGAGCATCCGTCACAGGCTTCCGCCGGGCATCGGCCCAATGTGAGCGTTCGGTGGCGGCTTGGAGCCCTCGACGCGCACGTCGGGGAGCCAGGTGAGCCAGGAGGGCAGGTACCAGTTGCGCTCGCCGAGCAGCTTCATCGTTGCCGGGACGAGCACGGAGCGGACGATCGTCGCGTCGATCAGCAGCGCGACAGCGATGCCGAAGCCCATCTGCTGGAACGCGATGGTGTCGCCCATCGCGAAGCCCCAGAAGACGGCGATGATGATGAGTGCGGCGCCGGTGATCAGGCGAGCCGTCGAGCCGATGCCGAACGAGATGGCGGCGTCCGTGTCGCCGGTCGCCGTGTAGCGCTCACGGATGCGGCTGAGCAGGAAGACTTGATAGTCCATCGAGAGTCCGAAGAGGACAGCGAACAAGAAGAGCGGAACCCAGGCGTCGATCGTCTCGGCCTCGCTCAGCCCGAGGAGCTCGTTGCCGACGCCTTCTTGGAAGACGAGCACGAGCAACCCGTAGGCCGCTCCGACCGAGAGCAGGTTCATGGCGATCGCGGTCGCTGGAACGACGATCGAGCGGAACGCGAGCGTGAGCAGGAGGAAGCTGAGTCCGAGCACGAAGAGGAGCACGAGTGGAAGCCAGAAGTTGACGGTGTCCTGGTAATCGAGTTCCTCCGCGGTGTCGCCGCCGACGTACACCGCGGCATCGACACCTGCGAACGCAACGGGGACGACCTCGTCGCGTAGTCCGCGGACGGCCTCGATCGCACCCTCGCTGTCTGGATTGGCCGCGATCGGAACCGTGACGCGG
Organism: Kribbella sp. NPDC020701; assembly: GCF_055562215.1. Classification (NCBI taxonomy): domain Bacteria; kingdom Bacillati; phylum Actinomycetota; class Actinomycetes; order Propionibacteriales; family Kribbellaceae; genus Kribbella; species Kribbella sp. NPDC020701. The sequence goes on from NZ_JBVHFT010000035.1 coordinate 34,160, forward strand.
GCGACCGTGCCCGCGTCGTTTGCCTCGACGACCGGTTCCCCGAAGATCGGGCGGCGGGCGAGTTCCCGCCTGAGGCGAGCCACAGCGCCCACGATGGCGGACCCGCGGACGTCTCCGGCGACCGCGATATCGACCGGCTCGGTCGACTCCTTCGGAAACTCCTCGCGGAGGAGGAGATAGCCCTGCTTCGACTCGAAGGTGTCGGGAAGCGTCGCAGCCCCCGACGTACCTGTGTTGAGCGCCAGCACCGGGGCCGCCAGCGCGAGCAGCAGGCCGGCGCCGAGCACGAGGCTGGCGGCCGGGTGGCGCATGACCCGGTGGACGATCGCGCCCCAGAAGCGCCCCTCCCGGCCCGCTGCTCAGTTGCGCGGCCGAAGAAGGGGATGCGCAGCGCATTCACCCGGTCGCCGAGCAGTGCGAGAACCGCGGGGAGCAGCGTCAGCGCGGCGATCACCGAGACGATCCCGACCAGGATCGCGCCAGCTGCGAGGCTGCGGAAGATCGTGCTCGGAACCAGCAGGAGCCCGAGCATCGCGAGCACGAACGCGATCCCGCTGAAGAGGACGGCACGGCCGGCGGTGGCACCTGCAGTGGCGATGGCCTCATGCTTCGTCCGCTCCCGCAGCCGCTCCTCCCGATAGCGGGAGAGGGTGAAGAGCGAGTAGTCGATTCCGAGGGCGAGGCCCATGCCGATCAGCATGTTCTGGGTGAAAACGGAGACGTCGTACGCCTGTGCCAGGAGCGCCACGAGCGCGAGGGCGACCACGATCGAGGTGAGCGCGATCAGGACCGGAACGAGGCCCGCGACGACCGCGCCGAAGACGAGCAGCAGGACGACGAGCGCGAGCGGAGCGCCGAAGAAGAGTTCGCCTTTCTTCAGATCCTCCAGCGAAGCAGTGTCCTCATCGGCGTCCGCCGTCCTGCTGCCGGTCACCGCCGCGCGGTAGCCAGGCTCGTCATCGAGGCGCTGAACCGCATCGACCACATCGTCGACGTCGTCCTCCCCGTCGCGGCCAAGTGCGACCTGGAGCACCGTCGAGTCACCGTCCTGCGAGACGAGCCGCGGGTCCTCGCCGTAGGTGACGACGCGGTTCGCCCCGGCCGCGCGCAGCTCAGCTGCGAGTGCGACGACTCGCGCGCGCGGAGCAGCCGCTTCGACCTTGCCGTCCTCGGCCCTCACCACGACGACCTCGCTGATCGCCTCTCCGCTCGCCACCTCGCGGGGAAAGCCCGCGGCGAGGACCCGGTCGGCCTCCTTGGACTCGGTCGTCTTCGTGATCTCTGTCTCGCCCTCGAACGCGAGGAGCGTCGCCACCACCCCGAAGGCGCTGACAATGACGACGAGCCACAGCCCGACCACGAGCCACGGCCGGCGGCTGCAGGCCCACGCGAGGTTCTCGGTCATATCGCCGACGCTAAGCACGCCCGTCCGGTGCCGCATCGCCCCACGGGCTCGAACTGCGTTCCGACCATGGGTGGAGGCCGTCCTACGGCGTCCGGCCCGGAGTGACAACACCGTGGTCGTACGCGAACACGATCGCGGCAGGCCGGTCGCGTACACCAAGCTTGGCGAAGATGCCGCCGACCCGCGTCTTCACCGTCGCCTCGCCGATGTGCAGGTCCGCGGCGATTTCGGCATTGGTGGCACCGCGCGCCATCAATCGCAGGACGTCGTGTTCGCGGTTGGTGAGCAGGTCGATCCGCGCCGCGTCCCGTGCCGCCGGTGCAACGACACGCCGGTACCGGTCGAGCAGCCGCGGCGCGACCGCCGCGTCGAACCAGGCCCCGCCGCCGGCGACCGCACGAACCGCCGCGATCAGATCCTCGGCGGACGAGGACTTGAGCACGAACCCAGCCGCACCGGCCTCGATCGCCCCCCAGAGCACTTCGTCCTCACCGAAGGTCGTGAGCACGAGGACGACGAGGGGGTTCTCGGCGGCACGTAATCGCTTCGTCGCGGCGATTCCGTCCAGGTCCGGCATCCGGATGTCCATCAGGACGACGTCCGGGCGCACGCCGGGCAACTCCGCCACCGCCTGCCTGCCGTCGGCGCACTCGGCTACGACCTCGAACCCGTCCGCAGGCGAGAGGATCCGCGCCAAGCCACCGCGCACGATCGCCTGATCGTCGACGAGAGCAACACGGATCATGACCTTCGCGGATCTCCCTCTGGTAGCTCGTTGTCCACCTTCAGCGGCAGCCGGCAGCTCAGCTGCCAACCGTGCGGCGTCGGCCCGGCCACGAGGTCGCCGCCGAGCGCACTCGCCCGTTCCCTCATACCGATCACGCCGTACCGGGGCCGCTCGGGATCAGTCGCCCCGGCGGTGGCGACTGGTCCCGAGGTCTCGGCCACGAGACGTACGTCGCCGTCCGACAGCTCGAGCCCGAGAACGGTTTGGGCGCGCGGCGCGTGCCGAGCGGCGTTCGCCAGCGCCTCCTGGGCGATCCGGTAGAGCGCGACGCCTGTCCCCGGCGAAATCCGAGCGAGGTCTCCTCGCATTCGCAGCTCGACGGCCAGGCCCCCGGCCCGGGCCTGGTCGACGAGTGCAGGGATCTCTGCGGTCGACGGCGGCGGTGCCACTGCTGCCTCGTCGTCGTGACGGAGCAACGTGACCGTACGCCGCAGCTCCTCCATGCTGCGGCGGCCCACCTCCTCGGCCGATCGCAGCGCTTCCTCAGCAGACGCCAAGTCGCGGCGCAGCACGTGCCGGGCACTCGTGACCTGGAGCATCACGGCAGCCAACCCGTGCCCGACGAAGTCGTGGACGTCACGAGCGACCTGACGCCGCTCGGCCAGCAGCTCCTGCTCGGCCAGCTGCCGCCGGAGGCCCTCGAGCTCGACCACGAGTCGCTCCTGGCGCGCGACCGCGCGACCGACGACCCAGATGAAGACGATGGCCACGATCCAGATACCGACCGCGACCTCCATCGGATCCTGGACCAGGGCCACCAGCACCGGCGTGGCCGCCGCGAGCACACCGAGCGACGCGGCCGCTCCGAGCGGCCGAGACCAACGCGCGGCCGCGAAAGCGAGCAGAACGGCATTGAACATCACCGGCTCGAGCTGTCCGGAGCGCTGTGCCACCACCACCGGGACGACTACGCCGACGGATACGGCGGCGAGCGGCACCTTGGGGGCGAAAGCCCACAGGCCGAAAGCGGCGACCGGCACCGCGGCCAGCACGATGTCGGCGGCCGACGACGGCTGCGTGATCGCCGCGACGAGGCCAAACGCCAGAGAGAAGAACGGCACAACGCGGCGAAGCCCGTCAGCTTCGAACCAAGCCCGAGCGGAACCCGCTACCACAAGCAGACTGTACTGCGCGACTCTCGACATCGACATCATCCGCGGGGCGGAGCCCGCCGCCCCAATCATGGTGGATCGGCGGGCGGTGTGAGCTCAGGACCTTGGCCGGGGACTGCGTAGGGAGATTCGTCGAACCGTCGTGTCCATAACGCCGTTCACGCTGACCGCGATCCCCACTGTCCGAGCGCGAACCGCGTCCCCTCCCAGTCCTCGAACATCGACCACACGCCGAAGTGCATTTCCGCGGGCGGCGCGGGGAACCGCACGCCACGGCCAGTCAGTTCGGCGTAGGTCTGCTCGATGTCCTCGCACGTCAAGAACACATTCGAGTGCGGCAGCGCGTCCGGCACCTGACGCCTCGGCTCGTCGCTGGGACGGCGGCTCAGCACGAGCACTACCGAGCGATCCGGCGCCTCGACCTCAATCCAGCGCTCGTCACCGTAGACCTCGTCCATGACAACGTGGAACCCGATTGCTCCGGTCCAGAACTGCTTTGCACGCTCCTGATCGTCGACCGGGACGACGACCTTGGCGACTCCAGTGATCATCGAGAACCCCTTTCAGCAGTCATTACCTCGGGCCTCGCCATAGCGCAGACGCTGCCACCGCCGGAGCGGTTCCGCATCAGCCCACGGGCCCGAGCTACGCTCCGACTCCAGGTGGAGCGGCGCCGCCGCCCTTGCTCCACGGCCTGCCAGGCTCAGGCGCGAACGTACGGCGGGTGTGGATCCTGATCTCTCCGGCAACGCAGAGGCCCGCCCGGTGAGTGACCGGCGAACGAACGGTGAGCGGCTGGCGTCGGCGAGGATGGGTGCCATGAAACATCCGTACGAGTCGCTGCCCCAGAACCCGCAGGCAGCCGTCACGATCATGACTACCGAGCACTTCAACTTACAGACGGCCCGGTCGGCCACCATCTCGGAGTCCAACGGGCGGACCAGCATCTTCCTCGGGGCCGTGTCCGCCGGCCTGGTCGCGCTCGCGTTCGCCGGGCAGACGTCGCGCAGCACGCTGCTGACGTTCGGCCTGGTGCTGTTCCCGGTGCTGTCCTTCCTCGGCCTGGTCACGTTCGAGCGTGTGCTGCAGTCCTCGATCGAGGACACGCTCTACCTGCAGCGCATCAACCGGATCCGGCGCTTCTACCACGAAGCGGCCCCGGGCCTCAGTGGCTACCTCGGCGTGGCCGCCCCCACCGACGACATCGCCGCTGTGTTGGCGCTCGACGGCTACCTACGGTCGCGTTGGCAGGTCGCGCTGAGCGCCGTCGGCATGATCGGCGTGATCAACAGCGTCCTGCTCGGGGCCGTCGGCGGCTTCGCGGTCGCCGCGATCGCGAGCGGGCCCCTGTGGCCGTCGATCCTGGTGGCCGCCGTCGTGTTCGCGATCGCGATGGTGCTCCACCAGCGCTACCAACTGCAAGCCCGGTCCCGCAAGCCGTTCCCGTTCGCCGATGCGCCGCAGTCCTGACCGCTCGTCTGACCCGGGTTGAGTCGCGGCCGTTTCCCGAACCACTTCGCTCAGGCGTCGGCCGCGCTGGCGACTACTTGCTACCGCCTAATCCCGTTTCCGCGCTCGTACATTGTTCGTCACCGCAGCGGCGCCGGTGCCCGGGCGGATCACGGTCCGATGCCTCGGCGAGGCTGAGATCGCTGACCGGGGACCGCGTTCGCGCGAGCGAGCGGGAGGACAGCAGGAATCCAGTCAGCGCGGCGGCAAGACCGGCCAGCCCGGCCGCCGCGAAGCCCGCTGCCGGCACGGAGACGTCGATCGAAATCCCGACGATGGGTGCGCCGAGCGCGAAACCCGCGCTCAGCGCCGACGATTGCAGGCCTGTCGCCTCACCGCGCACGCTGGCGGGCGCGAGCCGACTCACCGCGTCGGCGACCGTGGAAAGAGTCGGCGCGGTGAGCAGCCCGGCACCGACACCGGCCACGCAGAGCCAGTGCCAATCGGGGGCCAGCCCGGCGGGAATGGTCGCCAGCCCGAGCAAACCGAGCAGCAGCCACGTGGGCAGCGGCCGAGAAAGCACGCCGTATACCAGCCCGCCGACGATGGAAGCCACGCCATACACCGCCACAACCACGGCGGCCCAGGACACCTGGCCGGCTTCCTGGAGCGTGGCGACGATGGCCAGGTCGGTGCCGCCGAGCAGCATCGTGGTGCCGAACGCCATCACCAGCACAGCGATCATGCCCGGACCCAACCACTCCCGGCGACGAGGGCGGCCGACCGTGTCGGCATCCACCTCGTCGTCGGAACGCAGCGGCGGGTTGAGCAGGGCGAGCCCGACTCCACCCGCCACGATCGCCGCGCCGACACCCCACGCCACCACACCAGGGGACACCTTCGCCGCGCTGACGATCACGATCGGCGGGCCTAGCACGTACGACAGTTCGCCCTGCACCGATTCCAGCGCGAACGCGGGCCGGCGCTGTGCCGCCGTCGTCATCGCGGCGATCGCCTGCCTGGTCACCGGCTGGGCCGGCACCATCAGCAGACCCGCCACGAACGCGGCGCCCAGCAGGATCCCGTACGGCAGGATCGGCACGCTCAGCCAGAACACGACCTGCACTACGACCGTGACCAGCACTACGATCCGTGCGCCCCGCCAGTCGATGATGCGGCCGATCAGCGGCCCGCCCAGCGCCAACCCCAAGGTCGTCGCCGCCGCGACGCCACCCGCGGCCGCATAGCTCCTATTGAGGCCCAGCACGACATACAGCGTCAGCGCCATCACGTCAGCCGTGATCGCCACCCGGGCGAGCAGCGAAATGCCCAGTAGCGGTGCCATCCCTGGCACCGCGAGCACCTGTCGGTATCCGGTCACCTAGTGACGCTAGATCAGCCATCACGCCCATAGGAAGTGGCCAATTTGTTGGGGATGACATAACAATTGCTTATGGCCAGAGATCTTCAGACCTCGTTGCTGCGGTCGTTCGTCACCGCCGTACGGCTCGGCAGCATCAGCCGCGCCGCGGCCGCGCTGGGACTTACCCAGCCCGGGCTCAGTCAGCAGTTACGCAAACTCGAGAGCGCCACCGGCCGTCCGCTGCTTTACCGATCGCCGTCCGGCGTCTTGCTGACCCGGGCGGGCGAGGAGCTCCTGCCGTACGCCGAACGCATTCTTTCGCTCTCCGCGCAGGCACTCACCGAAACCGGGCGCGCGCTGACCGGCCGCTGCAGCGTCGGGTTGCTCGAAGACATCACTGTGTCCCAGCTGCCGCAGGCCCTCGCCGACCTCGCCCGAGTGCACCCCGGCGCAACGCTGGAGGTGCTCAACTTGTCCACCGCCGCGATGCGGGAGGCCTACGACGCGGGCCGGGTCCAACTCGTGCTCGACCAGGTCCCAGACGTACCTGCGCCGCCGCGCTGGACGGCACGCCGCCCGCTGGTCTGGGCAATCGGCCAGGGTGTGGACGTGGCTACCGATCCGCTGCCGGTGGTGTTGTTCTCGGATCCCTGCTTCTTTCGCACGTCAGTGCTGGAAACGCTGGCACGTGCCGATCGGCGCTGGCGGCTGGCGTTCGAAAGTAACAGCCTTGTCGGTGTGCTCGCCGCAGTACGGGCCGGGCTCGGCGTCGCGGCAGTCATGCCCGCGAACCTCGAACCGGCCATGGCCTGCCACGACGCGAACGCCCTGCCGACCCTGCCGGACGTTGAGCTCGGTCTCGCACGGCACCCGCGGACCGAAGGTGATCCGCTGATCGACGCCGTTGAGACCGTGCTACGACGTATGAGTTGAGGTTCTCGGCTTGCCGCACGGCGGCCCTGGCGACGGCGAGTCAGCGCCGGCGGGGCTCCCGGCAGGGCCTGGTGACAGCGCGCAGCCATCCACGGCCAGACTGTTGCGGTTCCGACTCTGGCGCCGCATGATGCTGAGGTTCGACGTGCTGGGGAACGCAGAGGGGTAGCAGCGATGAGAGCTCGACTTCTTCTGGCGGCCGTGGCGGCGACCGCCCTAGTGGCAGCAGTAGCGGCGAGCCCTGCGTCGGCGCAGGGGACGCGCAATCTCAGGACCGAGGCCCCGACGCCTGCGGTCCCGACGTTCGTCGATGGCCTTGCGCAGGCCGTCTTCTCGACCAACCCCGCCGACTGGTACAGCGGTGAGGTCTGGGTCCAGGCGTCGTTCGACAGTGACCATGACGGCAAGCTGGACCGGATCCACACCGACTTCACCGCGCCGCAGGAGGTACTCACCGACGGACTGAAGGTGCCGGTCGTCTTCGAAGACAGCCCGTACTACGCGGGAACGGCGTCGGAGTACAGCAACTGGGCCGTCGACCACGAGCTCGGCGCACCTCCGGCGACGCGGCCGGCAACACCGCTCTGGCCGGCCTTCAACACCAGCCCCACGATCAGTACAAGATACGAGTCGACCTGGGTGCCGCGCGGCTTCGCCGTCGTCCACGCCGAGTCACCGGGTACCGGCCACTCCGACGGTTGCCCGACCTCGGGTGGTACGAACGAGACACTGGCCGCCAAGGCTGTGATCGACTGGCTCAACGGCCGGGTGGCCGCGTATACGACGCGCACCGGCAACAATCCTGCGGCCGCGTCCTGGACGACCGGCAAGGTCGGCATGATCGGCACTTCCTACAACGGGACGATCCCGGAGGCCGTGGCGACGACCGGTGTCGAGGGGCTCGAGGCCATCGTGCCGATCTCTGCCATCTCCGACTGGTACGACTACTACCGCGCCAACGGCATGGTGCGGGCCCCACACTCCTCATCCAACCCGACGGGCAACAACAACGCGTTCCAGGGTGAGGATCTCGACGTACTGGCGGACGTCGTGTACTCACGTCTCGACGAGGCCGGGCCGCGCACGATCTGTCAGCCCGAGATCGACTACCTCAAGGCGCACATCGATCGAGCCACCGGCAACCGCAGTGGGTTCTGGCAGGAGCGCAACTACATGAAGGACGTCGACAACGTCCACGCCGCGACCCTGCTTGCCCATGGCAACAACGACTTCAATGTCATGACGAAGAACGCGGCGCAGTTCTACACCGCACTCAAGAAGCGCGACGTGCCGCACATGTTCTACTTCCACCAGGGCGGTCATGGCGGAATGCCGCCCGATGTGCTGATCAACTACTGGTTCACTCGCTACCTCTACGGCGTACCGAACGGCGTCGAGTCGCTGCCGCGCTCCTGGGTTGTCCGCGAGGCCGCGTCCTGCCCACCTCGCCAGACGACGGTTGCCGGCGATCAGTCGAACACCGCGACGCTGACGGTCGCGGACACCGGCCCCTTCCAGATCGGCTTCGTGCTCACGGTCCCGCAAACGAACGCCGACGGCACGATCACGAACACGACGCGCCTGATCACGGACATCCCGGACGCAACGCACCTGGTACTGGCGTCAGCGGTGGCCACCGGGACCGGCCAGAAGGTCGCTGACGGCACAGTCGTCAGCCTCGTCTGTGGGAATGCGAACCCGACCCCGTACGCGGAATGGCCAGATCCCGCCTCGAGCGAGGTCGCACTGCACCTCACACCAGGGGCTCCATTGCGCGGCGGACTGACAATCGCACCATCGGTTCCGGGGAGCCCGACGGAGACGCTGACCGATGACGCGTCGATCGCCGCGCTCACCTCAGCGAACACGGCCTCCTCGAACGTGCGACTGATCTACCAGACGCCGCCACTCACGCAGCCCGTCCGCATCAGCGGAACGCCGACAGTCTCGCTGCAGTTGGCGTTCAGCGAGCCGAGAGCGAATCTGACCGCGGCGCTGGTGAGCTATTCACCAGCAGGCAACGGCACGATCCTCACGCGGGGCTGGACCGACCCGGCCAACCGCAATTCCGATTGGGCCGACATACCGACCAAGCCGGGCCGGATGTACGGGATCGACTTCGACCTGCAGCCGAAGGACGTTGTCGTACCGGCCGGGAATCGCCTCGCGTTGATGGTCATCTCCAGCGACCGCGACTTCACGATCCGGCCGCGGCCTGGCACGAAGCTGACCCTCGACCTGGCCCACAGCTCACTCACGGTCCCGGTGGTCGGCGGCTCGACCACACTGGCAGCGGCCATCGGCTAAGAACGCCCTCGCTGCTCTTGTACTGTCACGGCCGCTTGTTCAGGTTTCGGGGCTCTCGGCCGGCCAGCAACCAGTGGCCGCCGCGGCGACCAGCGGCACGCCGACAACGGTGACCGCGAGTTCGACGACCGGCTCCCGCGTGAGCAGACCGATGTCCTCGGCCAGGATCGCGGCCACCAACAGGTACGCGACGCCGACGCCGAGGATCGCGCCGAGCAGGGCGAGCCCGAAGGCGGTGCTGGCGGCCAGGGTGCGGCGGATCCCGCGGTTGCGGTTGTGTGAGGCGTGGATCTCCTATCTCGAAGCGCAGCAGGTGGCGGCGGGTGGCTGTCTGTTGATCGCTGCTGCCGCGGACTTCGAGGGGCGTCCGGGCGTGCGTACGGCGGTACTGTCCGCGTCGAGTGGTTGGCATGCCCTGCAAACGGCGGAGATCCAGGCTGCCATCGAGACCGGGGAACTGCCGGTAGACACCGACGTGACTCAGCTCGTCTTCGAACTCGACGGCGTGGCCCTCAGCACCAACCAGGCAATCCAGTTGCACCGCGACCGGGCAGCCGGCGAGCGCGCCCGCCGCGCCATCCACAAGATCATCCCTGACTCCGAAGAGACAGGCGTCAGGTCACCCCGGACGCCTAACCGTCGTCGTAGCCGAGCGCAGGTGCGCGGGGTGTAGGCACTGGAATCAGCTGTAGACGCGCGACGCTCTGGTGCCGTTGGGATTTGCCGACCCTTCTCACCGTGCCGCCTTCGGTCGGTGGGTGGAGTGATATCGGTCGACGGGGTGAAGGTCGTTGCCTTCGGCAACGCCGAAGGAATGACCGGCTCATCCAGGCCATCCCCGACCTCACGCTCGAGGTCAAGGACATCTTCGGCCAGGGTGACAAGGTGGTCGTTCGCCTGGTGGTCAGCGGCACGCCGACCGGACCCATCATCGGCATCCCCGCGACCGGTCTTCACGTCGAGTGGGACGCAATCGACGTCTACCGCCTCTAGGACCGCAAGATCGCCGAAGAGTGGCCGCCGACGACTTCACCGCCCTCTCCGCGACACCGGGACCTACAAGACGCCCTGGATCTCCTGACCCTCCGTGAGCAAGAAATCCGGATGCCACCTGGGCATCAGGAAGAGAAGGAGATGAATCACAAGTCTGAGAGCCCGATCGAAGTCGTTGGGCGGGCTACTCTCGCCCGCCTTCAGCGCGATCGGCTGGCCCACCCGGTCTTCGCCGGTAGCCGGCCTGACGTCTCGTCGATGCCGCGCACCGATCGTGGGCGGTGCCAAATCAGTCTGGTCTGCCGCCGGCGGCGAGGCGCATGAGGTCGCTGTCGAAGTCGACGTCCGCGACGGATCGCTCCGAGCGGGTCGCGTTGCCGGCGAACTGGTGCTGGTAGCCGTCCCAGTTCTCGTCGGCGATCCGCCGCGTCGCGCCGCTGCGCAGCAGCATCGTCAGTTCGTTCGCGGCGCGGCCGATCCGCCGGCCGAGCTCCGCCGATCCCCAGTCCTCGGGTGCCGCGTACAGCGACGTCGGCAGCGGGATGGCGCGGAGGAACGCGAACAGCGGCCGCAATTGGTCGTCGACCACCATGGCGTGCCGGCCTGTGCCGCCGGTAGCGGCCAGGATGACCGGCTTGGCCACCAGCAGGTCGTTGTCGATCAGGTCGACGAACGACTTGAACAGACCACTGATCGCCGCCTTGTAGACCGGCGTACTGGCGATGATCGCGTCGGCCGCGGCGAGCCGCTCGATGGCCGCCTGGACCTTCTCGTCCGGGAGGCCGGATACGATCGACCGCGCGATCTCCACCGCGATCGGGGCGAGATCGATCACGCTGACCGTGACCTGGGTTCCCGCCGCACGGAGGGTGTCGATGGTCTTCTGGGCGATCCGATCCGCGAGCAGCCGGGTCGAGGACGGGTCGCTGACGCCGGCACTGATCACGGCAACGGTCACGGCGTCCGCAGTACCGGAGGCGTTCATGAGGAGCTCTTTTCGGTGGTGTGCTGGGTTGCGGCCTCGGCGCTCACGGTCAGGGCGAGGCCGAGGTCGCGGAGGGTCTCGAGTTGGGTGCGGTCGAGCGCACGGGTCATCGCGGTCGCCACGTGCCAGGCGTGGGCCCGGCCTACCTGGCGCTGTACGTCGACGCCCTCGGCGCTGAGGCGGATCCGGGAGGCCCGCCCGTCGTGCGGGTCCCCGCCGCGTTCGACGAGGCCCCGCCGCTCGAGCCGGGCGACCAGCCGCGAGACGCCGGCCTGGGTTAGCAGCGCGTCGTCACACAGGTCGATGATCCGCAGTCCGTCCGGTGCCTGCGAGAGCGCGTACAGAACGCCGTACTCGCGGGGCAGCAGGTCACCCCACTCACCGTCGTACTCGAACTCACGGGCCAGCGTGGCCTGGGCGCGGAACATCGCCTCCCAGGCCTCGTTCGCCAGTTTGGTGGTGCTCACCATCAGAACGCCGCCGGGAAGTTCGCCTCGACGTCCGGGTCGCTGTCCTGGTACGGCGAGGTGCCAGACAGGTTGTCACCGCGGTTCGGGTTCGGCCGGGGCTGCCGCGGCTCGGCATCGCCGTACTTCGCCGCCACGAGCGACGCATGGGTCGGCGCATCGGGGACGTTCGGCGCCCGCCGCGACTCCATCTCGTTGCGCAGCACGGGAACGACCTCGGTGCCGAGCAGCTCGACCTGTTCGAGGGCGAGCTCGACGGGCAGCGAGATCCCGTCCACCGCGAACAGCTGCCGCTGGTAGTCGCCGAACCCTTCCTGGAAGGTGAGCACCTTGTCGATCACCTGCTGCGGGCTGCCGACGGTGATCGGGGTGGCGGCGATGTGGTCCTCGAGCCGCGAGCCCCGGAACATCGGGTAGTTCTCGTAGTACGGCCGGAACGTGTTCACCGCATCCTGCGAGCGCTTGGCGATGAACGACAGCCCGCCGAGGCCGACGATCGCCTGGTCGGCGGTTCCGTGGCCGTAGTGCTCGAACCGCTGCCGGTACAGGTCCACGAGCGGCTTGAAGTGGAAGTTCGGCGCGAGGATGTGGTTGGCGAAGTAGCCGTTGCCGTAGTACGCCGCCTGCTCGGCGATCTCCGGCGTACGGATCGAACCGTGCCACACGAACGGCGGTACGTCGTCCAGCGGACGCGGGGTTGAGGTGAAGCCCTGCAACGGAGTGCGGAAACGCCCCTCCCAGTCGACCACGTCCTCGCGCCACAGGCGATGCAGCAGGTTGTAGTTCTCCAGCGCCAAAGCGACGCCCTGCCTGATGTCCTTGCCGAACCACGGGTACACCGGCACTGTGTTGCCGCGACCGACCATCAGGTCCATCCGGCCCTTGGCCACATGCTGGAGCATCGCGTAGTCCTCGGCGATCTTCACCGGGTCGTTCGTCGTGATCAACGTCACCGACGTAGTCAGCAGGATCCGCTGGGTCTGCGCGGCGATGTACCCGAGCAGCGTGGTCGGGGACGAGGGCACGAACGGCGGGTTGTGGTGCTCGCCGAGCGCGAACACGTCGAGCCCGACCTCGTCGGCTCTCCGGGCCACCCGGATGATGTTGTCGATCCGCTCCGCCTCGCTATAGGTGTATCCGTTCGTCGGGTTCGGCGCGATGTCGCCGACCGAGAACACTCCGAACTGCATCTCGTCCTCCTACCAGGCGCGTCCGCCAAGTGCATGACTGCGCATGCAGTTCAACAACATGACTGCGCATGTATTCCCGCCGCTGAGCTCCGGGCATTGGTGGCGGTCTGCCGAGTTGTCCGGATCGGCGTCAGCAGCAGACCCATCGGCTCATTGCCACCACATCGGCAGCCGTGGCCGCAGGCGGTCTCCCTTTACGCACCCCAATCAACAGGTAACGTCGCGCAACCACACGCTGCGATGCGTAGGCCGACTTAACAAACCTGCAGGTCACAATCCCTTTCGCGAGCCCATGCCACTCAACGGTTCAGTCTCGGCTGCAAATCAGCGGCTTCGAGGTTCGAGTTGGCACCCTGCCCCGTCTCAGACATCGAGGTTGAGGCGTGTGGTTCGGGTGCGTGTCTCCCCCTTGGACA
>NZ_JBVHFT010000036.1:0-35191 GCF_055562215.1 Kribbella sp. NPDC020701
ACAGAGGTAACCACAACCACCACAGGGGTCTTAACAAAAAAAACAAAAAAAAGCCTCTTGTTGCCCCCCCCCCCTGAGGAGGGGCGGGGTTGGCGGGGTGGGGGGGCGCACGCCCGACCCTCCGTCACAGCTGGTTCGTCGGATCGAGAGCGTTCTCGCCCGCATCCTCGTACACAGCGGAGCTGGTGACGTCGAGCCACTTCACCTTCTCCTCCTCGGCCGACCGCCCACTTCGCCGCCTGGTACGCCGACAGCCCGGGCGCCACCGCCCGACCCCCGACCGACGAAACCTGGATGAGCTGCACGGCACGGACCTGGTCGCCGTACCGCCTGACGAGATCCTCGAGCTGCTCCGGGCGACGCGCGGTGGCGACGAGATGGTGGCCCGCTTCCAGTACCGCGTCGGAGCTCGAGCGGCCGAGCCCGCGGGACCGCCAGTGACCAGGAAGACCTTCGACATGCCCCGAACGCTATGGCGACCGACGAAGCCGTCGCTTGCGTCAAATGACGACTCTTCCGTCGACTTGCAGTCGTCGGCGAGAAGTGTCGGGGGCGGCTGTTACGTTGCCCGGGTCCGAAGATGAAGGAGGAGGGAACAGCTGTGGCCGATGTGGCATTGCGGGAACTCGAGGACGGCGATCTCGATGGGCTGTTCGAGCAGATGCGGGATCCGGAGTCGGTCCGGATGGCTGCTTTCGTCTTCAGGGATCCCAACGACCGCGAGGCGTTCGATGCTCATATGGAGCGGATCAGGTCCGCGCCCGACATCACCAACCGCGCGATCACCCGCGGCGACCGGCTCGTCGGCAGCATCGCGTGCTTCGTCATCGAGGGCGAAACCGAGATCACCTACTGGATCGATCGCTCGGCCTGGGGACAGGGAGTGGCCAGCCAAGCCCTGACACTCTTCCTCCAAACCGTGCAGATCCGACCTCTGTACGCGAGAGCCGCCTCCGACAACGCCGGATCCCTCAAGGTCCTGCAGAAGGCCGGATTCCACATCACCGGCACCGAAGTCACCTACGCAAACGCCCGAAACGCCGAAATCGAAGAAACCCTCCTCCGCCTCGACTAGGTCGTTCGATCAGGAACGCCGGGCTCTCGCGGAGGCAGTTGGGGACATCATGGTTGTGTGGCCAACAAGGAGGAATCGAGACATCCTTCGCCGACGAGATGTTGGTGTTGCGGCGGGGAGTACGACGAGCGCGAGCTTGTGCGTCTGGGCGCCCATCCGGAGGTCGGAATCTGCCTGTCGTGCGCCGTCGACGTGAAGCAGCGCGCCGGTGAACGCGAGGACGAACTCAGACCCACGGCGACCACGAACCTACGAACCGGCGTACGACGCACGCGCGCCTGGGTGATCGCCCACGACTGGCACAACCGCCGGCTAATCGGCCCGCTACTGCGCCGACTCAACCGCCATCTCCCCTGAGCCAAGCAGCTGGCCGAAGAGCCGCACGGCCAGGCTCTCGGCGTCGCTCTGGTTGATGATCTGGCCTGGCACGTCGGGATGCGCGGCAACCCATGCCCGTGCGGACGAGCTGTCGGCGAAGAAGTTCAGGTAGTCACAGCAGCAGTCCGCCGACGGCCCACCACCGGCGTCGGCGCCGATGAACACCAGGGCTCCGGCCGGTTCCCACGATGTGACACCGGCCCGAGTGACCACCCTGATCGGCCGGCCATTGGTGACATCGACAGACTCGATCACGGTGTCCTGGCCGAGCATGGGCGCGATACCGAGGGCGTCGATCGCACACATCGCGTAAGCCTCGACCTGGTCGCCGATCCGCACGCGGTGCCTCGTCGGGACTGCGGAGAACGGGTACGCGACCGCGATCTCGCCGTACGACGTCAACCGGATTGCATCCACGTCGTGCAGGGCCCGCAGTACGTCAGCCTGAAGGTCATCCGGCGCCCGGCCTGTGGCGGCGAACGAACGCAGAATCAGTTGATGCGCCGCCCGCTCGTCCGCAGCTAACGGCAGGGCGCGCGTCCGCCACGCACTCAGAACCTCGCCCGGTGGCGGGTCTCCGCCGAGCGCAGCGCGCAGTTGCTCGACGGACGGCGCCGGCACGATCCGGCCTTCGTCATCTCGATACAGGCGACACGACAGACCGCACTCACACTCCCCCGGCTCACCAAAGGGATCGACGCCGTCGATCAACAAGGTCGGAGAACCGGCCATCCCGAACCGCGCCGCGTCCGCGTCGCTCTCGATCACCCGCGTCACCACCAGCAGATCGGTCAATAGGGCGAGCCGTTCCAGCAACGGCGACAGATTCGGACAGCCCGGCACGTGCAACACCTCGAGCCTCATCGGATCGCCTCCAGCAACGTGCACCGGCGATCCGTCCGCGGCAGATCACACGTTGCCACAAGCTCGGACAGCGAGTCGTGCATCCGCTGCAGATCTGCGATCCGCGCCGCCAGATCGCCACGCCGATGCTCGGCCAACGTCCGCGCCGCATCACAACTCTCCGGACCACCACCCTCGAGCTGCAGCAACTCCTCCACCTCGCCCAGCGTGAACCCCAACTCCTGCGCCCGCTTCACGAACCGCAGCACCCCCACCGCCGACACCGGATAATCCCGATAACCACCCGGCGACCGCGGCGGCTCCTCCAGCAGCCCACGCCGCTCGTAGTACCGCAACGTCTCGGCGTTCACCCCAGCCCGACCAGCTAGCTCACCCGTTCGCATACCCCCATCGTGAACCCCGGACCTAACTACAGAGTCAACCCGCAATCCCTGAAGTCGCCGCTCCCGACGATGTCCTACGCCAGTACGACCCTCCCGGCGGCCTCGGACTCGCGATCGGGTGGCGGATCGTCGTACCCTCACGCGGGTGACAGGAGCGGAGATCCCCAGCGCATTTCACGACCTGCTGTCCTCGACAGCAGTCGCCTTCGTAGGCACGATCGGCAAACGCGGCGAACCCCAGGTAACGCCACTGTGGTTCCACTGGGACGGCGAACGCGTCCGCATCAGCCTGGTAGAAGGCCGCCAGAAACTCCGCAACCTCCGCCGCGACCCCCGGATCTCCCTCACCATCGTCGACCCAGCCCAGCCAACCCACTACCTCGAACTCCGAGGCCGAATCGACGACCTAGCCGTCGACCCAGACCTCACGCTGGAGAAAACGATCGCCCGAAAATACACCGGCGACTGGACAGACGTAGAACCACCGAACACCCCGCGCTACGCAACCTCGATCATCGTCGAACGCACCACAAACCAACTCGGCCATCCGTAGACCAGGCGAGCGGGCGAGGAATCCTGCCTCGGTCAGTACGGCGATCTGTCGGCGGCCGATCTTCTCGACCACTACGCGAGGTTCTCCCAGGCAGCTCAGATCCTCTGCCCAGGAGAACCGCGGGGCGGCCGGATCCGCCACTCCGGCCGCCGTTTACCCGCGGTCCCGCCTGGTGACCGGGGCCGAGGGCAATCTTTGGTGTGGCCCGCCGGGTACGAACGGGCCACATCGCAAAGCCTACTGATTCACTACACATTCAGTGCACCGTCTCACGGTGTGGACCGGCGCCCCGCAACTTCCGCGCACGGTGGCCAGTTGCAGGATCGAGCACGAGATCGACCCCACGACCACCCGTGAACTCCCGGACGCGCCCGGAGAATCCCTCACGAAGGAACACCGAGTCGTACCGAACTGCTCGGCGTACCCGATCTTCTCAACCGCCCGACCGTGCCCAGCGGCGACTGTGCCGACACCACCGGCAGCGGCATGAGTCAGAACGGTGTCACCGGCAACAATCCGCCCGGTCCCGCGAGTAGTCCGTACGCCGTCGTCAGCACAGTCGGTGCTCCCGCGGCGATCACCGCATCGAGGTCCCCGATGCCGAGCGATAGGTGCCGAGGGCGTCAACAGCAGGCCGACCAAATCGCGGACATCGTGGGCATGTCAAGCGTCGGCGGCGGCCTGCAGGTGCGTCAGTACACGGCGGTGCGCGCCCTGTGTAGCGACGACATCCCGGCGTTCGACGGCCTCCTCGAGGTCCGCGAGGCGCCTCCGGAACTCCGCGGGGGCGCCAACCTGGGTCAGGTTGCGGAAGCGCTCAAGTCCGTCGCGGAGCATCGCCACGTACTGCTCCTCGTCGACCTGCCGCGCGCCGTAGGCGGTCACGAACGTTCGGGCGTCCTGGGCAAGTTGTTGCCCAGCAGGGTCGTGGCCGAAGGCGTGTTCGAGGAGCTCCGCCTGCCAGGTTGCCGTCTGCCGGATGTCCGCCCGGTCGCCAAATGCGAGCTGTTTCAGGGTGAGCGCCATGTCGACGCGCTCCAGCAGCGCTCCGAGGCAGACGAGCGCGTCCGCAGCACGCTTGTCCATCGCGATCCTGGCGTTCTCGACCGCCGCGGTGACGTCGAGAGGGTCGTCGCCGGCGACCTCGACCAGCATTGCACCGATGCCGTCCCATCGCTCGCGCAGCTCCTTGATCCAGCGGGTGCGAGATGGGAGCGTGCGCAGCGCCGCCAGTGCTGCCTCGGCCTCGGCCTCGGCACCCTCGACGTGCCAGCCGTGCTGGAGCCGGGTGAAGACTGACCGATGGCGCTCTACCGCGTGCCCGAGCGCGTCCGACTGTGACCCGAGCCGGGTACCGAGGCTGAACCCGTTGACCGCCGCGGTACCCGCCATTTCGAAAATGTCGACGACGTCGATCTCGCCGACCCGGCCGTTCGGCGGCTTGAAGCTCACGCTCAGCCAGCGGTTCTCGCCGGGCTCGAGGCCCTTGAGCACGATCTGACCCCGCGGCTCCGCCGCGAAACGAGCGACTCCGGTGGCTTCGATGCTCACCGTCTTCACTCGGCGTCGCGTCCTGTCGGGTATTTCGTACTCGAGGACCAGGTCGCGTCGCACGGTGGCCGCGTTGTGGACGACCCCGAAGAGCGTGGCTTCGCAGGACTCGATCCCGCGCGCGGGAGTGACCGACAGGCCCATGTTGCGCTGCGCTTTGTTGTTGTCGTCCAGGAGCTCGAGGTCCTGGCCCGGCCAGCCGGGCGCGCGGCCCCGCAGGCTCTCTCCCACGTACGGGTCGTTCGGCGCGGAGATCTCCACGGCCAGGCAGAGGTGCGACGAGCCGACCGGGTTGAGGTGCCAGTGGAACGGGGTGGTCGTGACGGGTCCCACATCGGCCGCGTTGAAGGTGACCGTAGCGTCCGGGTCCGGGAAGGAGACGTCGGGGTCGATCGAGCTGGCGTCGGCATAGTTGCTGCCGGTCCCGAGCTTGGAGACGAGGAAATGGGCGGTCACTATGGTCGCGCCAACTGCCGGTCCCGGAGCGCGACGCCGGATCCGCGCGAAGGCCCAGTTCTCGCCGACCACGCCGGCGCCGTTGCCCGCAGGCTCGTTGTCGGGCTGATCGTTGGGGAATGCGCCAGGCGAGGTCCCGCGCCGGTTCCACACGTCAGGGGTTTGCCAGAACGCCGGATGGGTCGACGGCTCCACACCGTTGTCGCCGCTGGCCGGGCTGTCGGTCCAGTCGCGCACGTAGAAGTCCTCGTGCGGCTCGGTGTCGTTGTAGTGGAGGTAGAAGGGGTCGATGGAGTTTCCGATCACGGTGATGCCGTCGGTGTCGAGCAGCCGCTGATTTGCCCAGTCAGCGTTCCGCAGGTAAGTGACGTTCCCTGGGAAGTCCGCGGCGACCGGTTGGTTGTAACCGCAGAACGCACCGTGGAAGTCCTTGCCGACCGCAATGAGGTTCGCGTAGTCGCCGATCGTCGGCTGGAACGTCCCGCCGAGGTCGCGGAGGTTCGCGACGACCATGTCGGCGCGAACGGTGGCGAAATGGTCGTCAGAGAGCACCAGGTGGGTCTCCCAGCGCGATCCGGCCGCCGGGGTCTCGAGCCGCTGGTACAGCAGGCCCACTGTGCCTCGCACGCTGACCGCGAGCCCGGGATTGGTGACGTTGTCGATCGGTGGGAACAGATCGCCGGTCCAGTTCGCGCCACCGTCGTCGGAGCGGCGAAGGTGCAGCCGGAACGGCGACGCCTGGGTCACTGCCCCGTCGCACCAGGCGACGTAGACGCGACGGGACTCGCGCGGGTCGACCGCGATAGCGACGCGTGAGCTGACTCGCACACTGCCAAGCAGCGTGCCGACCGGCGGCACCGTGACAGGGCCGGCCACGCGCCGTCCCGCCGCTGCGTCGCCTGGTTCGACGAGGCTTGTCCAGCCGCCCGAGCCCCAATTGTCATCACGCACCACCACAATGTCCGAACCGGCGGGCCGAACGCCGACGAACAGCCCGTAGACCACCCCCGAGCGATGGACACCCCCGCGGACCGACGGCCGGTCGCCGCCAGCCCGCGCCTCAATGTCCACCGGGGCGCCGAACCCCGCCGGCGGCGCCGCAGTGGCAGCATCGAGCGAGAACTGAACCTCGGCCGTGCCTGTGTTCATGGTCACGTAGACGCGGTCGCGCGTACCTCCGCCGGTGCCGCCGACCCAGCCCGACTCCACCCAGGGTTGGTCGGGACCAGCGCGGTCGACCAGCACGGTCATGGGCCCTATGGGCGGGAACGTCGGTGCGCGCAGGATGTTCAGGTTCGCGTTGTCGCGACGCAGGATCCCGGCGTACAGCTCTCCGGTCGTCCCGCCGAAGCGCACGGAGATGTCGCCGGTCACGTTGCCGCCGGGAACGCAGACGTCGAGTATCCAGGTCGCACCGCCGTCCGTGGAGACGAAGATCGGCGCGTTGCCCGACGCCGCGGGGTCGACCGTGAAGGCCGTCACCGCGACCTGGCGAGGATCGACAGGGTTGACGGCGACGCTGCACTCGCTGTCCTGCCGGGTCTCGCCGCTGAGCGACGCCGGGATGACGTTCACCAAGAACAATGGCATGCCGTCGCGCTTCCTTCCTTACGCCTGGAGAACCTGCAGCAGGAGCTGGATCCGCGGTAGCAAGCCGGGTGCGTGGAAGTCCAGCTCGTCGGGTGCCTCGAAGCCGTTGGCGACGGCCGGAGGCCGCCCGGTCATGGCCTCGCGGTCCCTGCTGGCGAGGGAGTGCAGCAGCCAGATCCCTTCCTGCCCTTGCACGAACACCGGCATCTCGGACCACTTCTGCGTCCGCGGGAACGGAAACACGACCCGCGGACCCTCCGCGGGCTGGCCCTTGAGGACCCGCCACACCAGCAAGTCGGCGACGCGCCAGGACGGGGCCGCCTCGCCGATCGGTTGCGGCGCGGCCGCAGCGGACTCCGCCACGAAGGGCTCAACCGATTCCACGCGGCCGTAGACCACGGCGTCCGCGTGACGCAGCCGCGCCGACAGCTCGTCGTCCTGCTGGCGGAGCTTCTCCGCGAGGATCTCCTCGCGCATGCGCGCTGCCTGGCGGCCGGGGGCAACGCGCGCGAGCTCGGTTACTCCGAGTTGGTCGCCGTAGACCAGGCTTGACGCCATGAGCAGCAGGCGCTGGCCGCGGCGTAGATCCGGCCCCGCGAGCCGCACCGTGACGTCCTGGCCCGTGAGGTCGCCAAGGGCGTGCGGCGCGACGACGACGTCGTCCACGCGGACGACCACTGTCGGCACCTCTTCGGTGTCCAGCACTTCCAGGTTGGAGCCACCGGGCCGCAGAACGGTGCCGAAGAACACAAAGGGCGCCGATCGCGCGGTCTCTACGATCTCCGGTGGCAGGCCTGCGTCCCTTGGCACGAACACCCCTCCTACCGTCCGTCGAGCGATCCCGATGCTCCCCCGGCACCGTCAGTACAAGGATTCGGCGATCCCGGACATCTCCTTCACCGCCATGGCATCAGCCGCAAAGGCGTGATTCGTCGAAATCGAGTTTGCTCTTGTCTCAAAAGGTGGATCGGATCCATTCTGCACTGCGATCTGTCGTGGCGGGAGGGTTCACGTGGCCGGTATCTTCCGATCTTGTGACCACGAGATCTCACCGCATCTCGTCCTCGTAAGTCATTGAAAGCAGCAACTGTCGGTTGTCATTGAAAGACTGCGCGGCCTCCTCCTCAGTCCGTTGCTGCGGCTCGCGGGCGGTGCCACTCGTGGCGGGCGGCTGCTCCGAGGGTGATGGCAATCAGGCCCAGGACGGCAACGATGACCCACTCAAGCGTGCCGCTGCCCCCGTCTGGGTCCCAGCCGGTGAGGAGTTCGATCCACTCCCGGCTGATCAACGTCACGAGCGCGAGCACGAGAGCTGCAGCGGAGAAGCCGGCCTGCAACCAGAAGCGGGTACGGACTGCGGGATGTGACTGCGTCATGACAAGCTCCTCTGCTTCGAAGACTGAATTCACGTCAAGCAACGGCCTTCGGCGGATCGGCGAGGCCGAGCGTGTTCAGCAGGATGGTGACCCCGCCTGCACGAATCCGAACTCCAGGAACGCGCGAACGCTCAAGCGCGGCCGCCCCGCGGCGATCCGAAAGCCGTCGCCCGCACCGGGACAGCGCCGTGCTCGGGGTCGCTGGAATCGTAATTGCCCGCCCATCACGATCCCTCGACCTGCGTGGTCACCTCCCAAACGCCGCGGCTCCGGGTTCCGACACGCAGCAATTGCTCGCCTTGATGGACCAGCAGGTCCACCGCAAGACAGTTCGGAAGCCCAGTGCCGTAGACCGACCAACTTCCGCCTGCGTCAAGCGATTCGAACACTCCGACGTCACACGCCACCCACACGCGATCGTTGCTGCCGGGATCGGTGACGACCGCATTAACGGGTATGGCCAGATTCGCGGTCACGTCCGTCCAGTTCGCGCCCGCGTCATCGGACCGGAAGACCGCGCCGGGGTTGGAATAGGTCACCCAGTACCGGTTCGCGTTCTCCGAATCGACAAGAACGTCGCTGATCCAGCCGTTCCTCGGCCGTGCGAGTGCTGCGGCATCACCCCATTTCCCGTTGTCGAAGCGGATGCGATAGACGTCTCCCTGGATCGTGCCGACAAGAACCGTCTCCGAGTCCGGGATCGCGAGCGCCGAGGCTATCGATCGCTGGCCGCCTCCCAGATCGATCTCGGACCAGGTGTCGCCGGCGTCCCTCGAGAGATGAACGGTGTGCCCGGCCTTCACCACTACCGGACCATTGACCTCCACCGGCGGGTAGAACAGCTGGAGAGGCGTATCAGCATCCCCGGGAGGAGTGACGTCCTGCCAGCTGTTCCGATCCCCGCGATGATCCGAGCGCTCCATGTACATGTGGTAGTACGAGTGGTAGCAGACATCAGGCTCCGACATGTCGGTGCCGCAATCACCACCGTCTCCCAGGCCCACTTGCGTCCACAGGTTGGGAGACTCCCGACGGATCGTGCCGTTGTCCTGCAACCCTGCCAGCATCCAGGTCGATTCGTCCGGCCGCTGTGCGAGGTATTCCACCTCGCTGATCGCGAGACCCGCGTTCAGCGACTGCCAGGACGTGCCGCGATCCGGACTACGGAAGATGCCTCCGTCGCTGCCGGCATAGACCACGTTCGGATCCGAGGGGTCGAAGGCAAGCGCCGCCCGCTCGCGCGCCGCGTGACCGTAGGACTGCGATGACGCCGACCGCTCCTCACTCTCAGCGATCGACAGTGGTCTCGCCTCACGGCTCAGGCCTCGAGCGTCGAGAAATGCCGCCTCTCTGAGGAAGGTCTTCCGACGCACACCTTGCTCACCACTCGATCCGTCCCTGGCTGCCGGCCCAGGCCCGCGTTCCTTGAGCTCGATCGGACCTTTCATGTTTGCCGCCCCCCTGCAAATGTCTACTCGTGCTCGTCCGGCCGGCTCTCGGCCGGTGGCGACGACTCGTCAGGCTCAGTCTCGGAATCCCGCTCATCGGCCGCTGATTCATCGTCGAGCGGAAGCTCACGAGGACCCGTCAGTCCGCGCGAGTCCTCGAACTGACGACGTCGGCCTTCCTCCCGCCCACCCGGCGGACCCACCCCATGACGTCTACTCACCCTGCGATCTCCTTCGAGTGCGCATTGTGGAATGCATAGTGTCCAAGCGCACGCCTGCGGTGCAGCAGCCAAGGCCGACAGCGACCCCGTAACAATCAACAGGGGCGAGCCGTCGCAGTCCTCTCCCCACATGTGCCGCGTCGAATTCAGCGTGGCACCGGCCGTGATAACACGCAAGAGGGACCGATCCGACCAGTAATCGCTATGTCCATTCAAGACTGACCATTCGATATCCCACACCGACTGTTCATGTGTTTGAGCGATATCCGGTAGACCAATTCGATTAGATCAGGTCCCTGACAACTGCAACGAGTTCGCTCATAACCGCAAGCGTGAAACCGATCGCCTTCCTCGCACCAAGTCCCTCGACCTCGCGACCGGCGCACTACACCTGTGCGGATCGAAGTTCGCGAGGGGCACCGTCTGGCGGCGAGGAGACGGCGGGGCGCTTGCAGCGGCCTCCGGAAGACTTAGCGGATGACGGCGTTCGTTCAGGGCCGACCCAGACGGCAGCTTCCCGAGCTCACCGGCGAAGTTCTTCGGGGTACGCCGCGCAGGATCACCCAGTACGGCGAGGAGATCCTGCACCGCCCGTGCCAGCGTGTCACCGAGTTCGGTGCGGAGCGTTGGACCGGGCTGATCGACGACATGTTCACGACGATGTGGATCGCCGAAGGATGTGGACTGGCCGCCAACCAGGTCGACGTCGACGCGCGACTGTTCGTCTATGACCTGATCGACGGGAACGGCGACCGTCACCTCGGTCATGTGTTCAACCCGCGGATCGAGGCGATGTCCGGCCTCTTCGGTGAGCAGGATGGTGATGAGGGCTGCCTGTCGGTGCCGGGAGCACGCGAGTTGCTCACGCGGCCCGCGAGGGTGACCTTGCACGGCTTCGACGTGGAAGGACGGCCGTTCAGCATCGACGCGGGCGGGTACTTCGCGCGGTGCCTGGTGCACGAGACGCAGCACCTCGACGGCCTGCTGTACGTCGACCACCTCAGCCCGGCGTCTCGGGATCGCGCGCTGGCTCACGCCGCAGTACGCCGTACCGACGTCATGGCCCGGCGTGCGGCGCGACAGCCTCAGCTTGGTAAGTAGGAACTACTGGCGGGCCATGTGGGCTTGGAGTTCGGATTCGGGGTCCTCGATGAGGTCGCCGCTGATGTCCACTGTCACCTTGTGGAGGGTGCCGGTGAACTTGAACGGGCTCTGGTACTCCGGTGTGACCGGGGAGCCCACGTTGTAGCCGACGGAGAGCGCGCCGGGGTTCAGTACGAACGGCGTCGTCACCGGCGCGTCCGCGGTGCCGACGAGCTTCCCGTCGATGTACAACTGCAGGTGCCCGGGCGCGCCTCGTCCGTTCGGGAGATCGGGCTTGCCGGTCGGTTCGAACTCGAAGCGGAGCTCGTGCTCGCCGGCCGGCACCGGATCGGTCGACGAGACGCGGAAGCTGTCCCGACTCACCCAGTTGTGGACGTAGTGCAGCATCCTGTCCTTCATGTACAAGGAATACCCGCCGGCCGCGCTGCCCTGACTGAGCAGAACCCCCTCGGCGCCGCTCTCCGGGATCTCGACGTACGCCGTGATGCTGTGCGGCCGATTGAGGACGCGTGGGCCTGCGAAGAACGGGATCGGCTGAGTGCCCGGCCGCAGCGTGTACTGATCGCGTGGAGGTGCGATCAGCGGCTTCTCGGAGACCAGTCGCGCCAGTCCGCTTCCGTCGATCGGCAGTACGCCGTACTTCCCGGCCTCGGCGTACCAAGTGGAGATCATCGCGATGAGCCGGTCCCTGTTGTCAGCTGCGACGTTGTTGGTCTCGGCGGGATCCTCGGCCACGTGGTAGAGCTCCCAGCCGGTGACGTCGAGCTCGGACAGCTTCGTCGAGCTGATCGGCTGCCCGAAGCCGACACCGGCTTCAGCGAACGACGGACCCGGCCAGGGGCAGATTGCCCGCCACCCGTCATGGTCGATCGCCCGGTGGCCGAGCATCTCGAAGTACTGGGTGTGGTGCCTGCTGGCGGCCGCTGGATCATCCAGCGCATGGGCGAAACTCACGCCGTGCAGGGGTGCCTGCGTGACTCCGCGGATCGTCGCGGGCGCGTCCGTACCGAGCAGGTCCAGGACGGTGGGGACCATGTCGATGAGGTGCGCGTACTGACCGCGGACCTCGCCTCGCGCCTTGACGCCGGCCGGCCAGGCGAGGATGAACGGGTCGCAGGATCCGCCTCGATACGTTTCCCGCTTCCAGCGCCGGAACGGGGTGTTGCCCGCCCAGGTCCAGCCCCACGGATAGTGGTTGAAGTGTTTGGGGCCGCCGATCTCGTCGATGACCCGGAGGCTGTCCTCGAGCGACTCCTGGGCGTTGTTGAAGAACTGCGCCTCGTTCGTGGTCCCGGTCGGACCGCCCTCGGCGCTCGCCCCGTTGTCCGAGATCACCATCACGATCGTGTTGTCCAGCTCGCCTTGCTCACGCAGGAAGTCGAGCAGCCGGCCGAGATGATGGTCGGTGTGGCTGAGGAAGCCCGCGAACACTTCCATCATGCGGCTGAACAGCCTGTGCGCTTCCGGCGACAGTGACTCCCACTCCGGTACGTCGGGATCGTGCCGGGACAACTGTGCGTCCGCCGGCATGATGCCCAGAGCTTTCTGTTCTTCGAACACCTTCTCCCGGTAGGCGTCCCAGCCGTCGTCGAAGACACCGGCGTACTTGTCGGCCCACTCCTTCGGCACGTGGTGTGGCGCGTGCGTGGCCCCGAAGCACAGATGCAGGTAGAACGGCTTGGCCGGGTCGATCTGCTTGGCGTCCGCGATGAAGTCGATGGACTTGTCGATCAGGTCCTCGGTCAGGTGATAGCCCTGCTCCGGTGTGCGAGGCGGCTCGACCGCGTGGTTGTCGTACACGAGGTCCGGATACCACTGACTCGTGTCGCCGCCGAGGAAGCCATAGAAGCGCTCGAAACCACGTCCCAGCGGCCAGCGAGTGAACGGGCCGGTCGCGGTCTCCTGGTTCGAAGGGGTGAGGTGCCACTTGCCGACCATGAACGTGCTGTAGCCCTGCTCCACCAGCATTTCGGACAGCAGTCCGTTCTCGAACGGGATGACACCGTTGTATCCGGGGAACCCCGTCGCCAGCTCGGTGATCGCCGCCATGCCGTTGCTGTGATGATTCCGCCCGGTGACGATGCAGGACCGGCTTGGTGAGCACAGCGCGGTGGTGTGCATGTTGGTGAACCGCAGCCCGGCCGCGGCCAAGCTGTCGAAGTTCGGTGTCGCGATCGGACTGCCGTAGCAGCTGAGCTGACCGAACCCGGTGTCGTCCAGCACCACGAACAACACATTCGGCGTGCCTTTGGCGGCACGGATCGGAGCCGGCCAGGCCGGACTGGACTCGTCGGTCGTTCGCCCCACCACACCGGTGAACGGGCGTCCCGACGGATACTCCTCGATCGCCACCACGGTCTCCCCTCGACGAGCAACGACACAGCGCTCAGCGGTACCCCCAGGCACCCGACGTGCCTAAAGAACGCTCGTCGTCCCAGCGCGCCAAATCATCCCCCGCGGCGGATGAGCCGCCCTCAGCCCACAAGTTGCTAGCCGCCCTCACCTCAGCGAGGCGCGCCCTCGGGCCCGTGCAGTTCGCGGGTCCACAGCCAGTCGACGATGCGGTCGACGCCCCGGGCGAGATGGCGGCGGTAGGTGGTGAAGGGCAGGCCGAGCACCTCCGCGGCCCGTTCCTGGGTGGCCGCGGGTCGGAGGAACGTACGGTCGACAGCCCGGAAGGGTCTGTCGTCACGGGGGTCCGCCCGGAGGGACTCGGCCGCCTCCAGGACGAGAGTACGAAGCGTTTCGGCCGTTGGGTCACCGTGGTCGCGGATCAGCCTCGACCGCAGGAGCGGATTGCCGGCGAGCCGGTCGGGCCGGTGCAGCGAGCGCAGCGCGGCACGGACGGCCTGGGCGAATTCGGGCTGGGACAGCACCAGCTCCGGGTCGGCTCCGGTCGGCGGTCCGGCGGGGGCGCCGATCTCCCGATCGGACATCAGCTCCAGCCAGTCCAAAGGCCCCAACCGCCGGAAGTCGTGGGCGAACACAGCGTAGTGATGCTCGCCCACGTCGTACTCCGCCTCGTGGGCTCGGTGGTAGTCGATGTAGGCGAAGAACGGCTCCCAGTAGGCCGCGTCCTCGAAGCACGCGATGAAGTCCCATGACAGTCCCGGACAGGTGAGCACGTGCTGGATGTGCCGCGCGGTGATCACGTTGTTCGACGGCGACGGCTTCTGATAGGCCTCGCGATCCATGAAGAACCTGGCCGCGTAGACGGTCTCGCCCGGCCGCGGCGGGCCGTGTCGCTGGGCGTACTCCCAGATCGCCGCGGCAGCGGGATCGGCGGCGAGGTCGGACTCGCCGGCCTGCTCCAAGCTGATCTCCCCGGCGAAGCCGATCGGCTCGCCGGGTCCGGCGCGCATGGCAACGAACTTCGCGGCAGGACGCTCCAGCCAGTGCGCCACGAGCTCGGCCTGCTCATTCCCCTGGTGCCGCGTGGTCATCGCCAGGATCGGAGCGCGGTCCTCGTCGCGGAGCTCGTCCGGGAACGCCTGGCCGAACGACTCCCAGTCCCAGAAGCTCCGCATCGCCGGGTTGTTGCGGTGCAGGAAGATGATGTCGGCGGTCCACCGGTGCTGTTCCAGTCCCGTGGTGCGGCGTGCCTGCTCCACCAGGTGCCGACGGACCCGCCGGTGCAGATCGGCGTACGACGCGCGGTCGCGCCAGCGCAGGTCCGCGTCGAGGACATCGCGCGCCACGTCATGCGGGAACACGCCGTACTGGTCCTCCTCGATGAACGACAGCCCACGCAGCCAGCCGAACAGCTCATGCGCGTCGTCGCCGCCGAGTGCGGTGCGCAGCAGGTCCTCAGTGGTGAAGCGGGCGTGCGCGCAGGCCTCCAAGGCCTCCCGGTGCCGCGGGCTGGGGACCCACTCGACGAAGTGTTCGAGCAGCACCCGAACCACATCCGGCGTTTCCTGCAGGGACAGGCCCGGCGCGAGGGCGCCTCGGTGCTGCTCGACGACATCGACCAGCAGGGACAGTGCGAGCGGATGGCCGTGCGTCATCTCGAGCACCCGTCGATGCAGGTCCTCGGGCACCCCCGCGGCGTGCAGGTAGGCGCCCGCGTCGGCGTGGAGGTTGCGCAGGGCAACCACTCGCAACAGCTCGCCCCAGCCGGGATCGCTCGCCCACTGCGGCGACGGCGGTGTCCGCCCGGCCGCCACGACCAGCGCGTTCGCGGGAAGCGCCGGCAGGAACTCCTCACGCAGCCAGTTGTCCAGCGGCATCAACTGCTCGTAGGTGTCGATGAAGAGAATCGGGCGAGGATACGCGGCGAGGCTCTCCAGTGGTGCTGCCCGGTCCGGTACGCCGAGAGCCGCGCCGAGGGCGGCGTGGAACGCGGGCGGCGACGGCTCGATCGTCCGCGCGTCCAGCCGCACCGCCGTGGCATTCGCCTCTTCGGCGGCCTCGGCGAGAGCGCCGAGCAAGGTGGTCTTCCCGATCCCGCCCGGCCCGTGCACGAAGAGCACAGTGAAGCCGGGCTCGCCCGACTCCAACGCCGTCCGGAACAACTCGAGTTCATCGGTCCGCCCCACGAATCGCCGGCGCCGCGCCTGCCGCAGCCGATCCGCGACCGTGGTCGCACCGAGTTGCGCCGTCGATGCCGGCTTGTCACGGCTCGTCATGCGCCACCCCCTCAGTCCAACTTGCCCCGCGCCCGGTTGGCGGTCAAGACGGATGGACGTCTCATACGGCGTTCGGACAGTGATTGGACAGTGATTGGTCTGGAAGGTGAACAGGTCCGTGCCGCACGCTGCCGGGACTGATACGGCTCCGGAGGTGCGACATGGCGGAAATCCTCGTGCTGGGCGCCGGCCTGAACGGCCTGGCCACCGCGGTGCTCCTGGCCCGCGACGGGCACAGCGTGACGATCCTGGAACGCGACGACGCGGAGCCCGGAGACGATGCCGAGAACGTCTGGCACCACTGGCAACGGCCGGGAGTCAACCAGTTCCGCCAGTTGCACTTCATGCTGCCCCGCTGGCGGACCCTGATGCAGCACGAACTTCCGGACGTGCTCGAGCAGGTGATCGCCTTCGGCGGCACCCGCCTGAACGTGTTCGATGTGCTGCCTGCAGCGATCACCGGTGGCCGGCGCCACGGCGACGAGCGCTTCGACACGGTGACCGCCCGGCGTCCGGTCCTCGAGGCGGCGGCCGCTGCTGTCGCACAGCGAACCCACGGTGTCTCGATCCGCCGGGGCGTCACGGTCACCGGATTGCGCACCGGTCGCGGCGTGGTCGCAGCCGCGCCACACGTGACCGGTGTGGTGATCGACGGCGGCGCCGTACTCCGTGCCGATCTCGTCGTCGACGCGACCGGGCGACGGTCGCAGGTCGGCACCATGATCGAGGCCGCCGGCGGCCGCCGCCCTCACGAGGAGCGCGAGGACTCGGGATTCGTGTACTACGCCCGCCATTTCCGTTCGGGAGACGGATCCCGCCCCGCGGCCCTGGGCACACTGCTCCAGCACTTCGACAGCCTGTCGGTTCTGACCCTTCCCTGCGACAACGACACCTGGGGCGTCGGGTTCATCACGTCCGCGCGGGACAAGGAGGTGCGCGGGCTGCGTGAACCGTCCGCCTGGCGGGCGGCGCTCAAGCTCTACCCGACGGTCGCCCACTGGGGCGAGGCCGAGCCGATCACCGACGTACAGGTGATCGCCGGTATCGAGGACCGGTACCGCCGGTACGTCGTCGACGGCGAGCCGGTGGTCACCGGACTCGTCGCGGTCGGCGACGCATGGGCGTGCACCAACCCCTCGCTCGGACGCGGCGCGTCGATCGGGATGCTGCACGCCTGCGCACTCCGCGACCTGCTCCGCGACGTCGGCCCGGACCAGCCGGAGAAGCTGGTACGGCGGTTCGACGAGATCACCGAGAGCACGGTCACCCCGCTGTACCGGATGACGCTGGCCTTCGACCGGCACCGGCTGAACGAGATCGCCGCCGACGTCTCCGGCGAGACCTACCGCACGTCGGACGCAAGCTGGGGGATGAGCAAAGCGCTGTACGCCGCCGCCCACCACGATCCCGACGTCCTGCGCGCCTACGTGTCCGTCGTGTCCATGCTGTGCACTCCTCCCGAGGCCCTGGCAGCACCCGGCCTGGTCAGCAGGGTCCTCACCCTCGGCGCCAACGCGCCCCAATACCCATCCCCTGGCGCCAACCGCGCCGAGCTGCTGTCCGCCATCGCCTGAAAGGACCTCGCCATGCGCCTCGACATCAACGGAACCGTCCTCGAGGTCGCCGACCACGGCAATGGCCGGCCCGTCCTCTTTCTCCACGGCTGGCCCGACACCCACGAGGTCTGGCGTCACCAGATCACCGCGCTCGGCGAGGCCGGCTACCGAACCATCGCGCCCGACCTTCGCGGATTCGGTCACTCGGACAAGCCCGGCACCGTCGAGAGCTACGGAATCATCCAGCTGGTCAGCGATCTAATCGGCCTCCTCGACGTCCTCGGGGCGCCGCAGGCCGATGTCGTGGGTCACGACTGGGGCGGTGCGATCGGCGTGGTTCTCGCTGCGTTGGCACCGGAACGGGTCACCAGCCTGACCTGCCTGTCGGTCGGCCACCCGGCGGCGTTCGCGGCGGCGGGCTGGGAACAACGCGAGAAATCGTGGTACATGCTGCTGTTCCAGTTCCCCGGCGTCGCTGAACACTGGCTCGCTGCCGACGATTTCGCCAACCTGCGCAACTGGAGCCGGCACCCGGACATCGACTCCATCATCGCACACCTCCGCGACCCCGCGGCCCTCACCGCGAGCCTTGCCGTCTACCGGGCGATCCTGCCGCCGGAATCGCTGATCCGGCCGCCGACGGAGCTCCCGCCGATTCAGGCACCGACCATGGGGATCTGGAGCACCGAAGACCTCGCCATCACCGAACAGGCACTGACCGGTACTGCGGCCTTCGTCGACGCCCCGTGGCGGTACGAGCGCATCGATGGCGTCGGCCACTGGCCACAACTTGACGTACCCGATCAGGTGAACGCCCTGCTGCTCGACTTCCTGACCAGCGTCCCCACTCCCACCTCGGCGTACGCCTAGGCCACGCCCGCAGGCTCGCCGTGGATACGGCCCGTGGTTGTCGACAAGGGTTGCCCGGTGGCCGAGGATCGGGTCGCGATGATCTCCGCGGCGATGGAGATCGCGGTCTCCTCAGGAGTCCGCGCGCCGAGGTCCAGACCGGTCGGTGACGACAGCCGGTCGAGCTCGGCCTCGGTCACACCTGCCGCGCGCAACCGGGACAACCGATCCTCGTGCGTACGGCGCGATCCCATCGCGCCGATGTAGCCGGCATCCGTGCGCAACGCGACTTCCAGCAGCGGTACGTCGAACTTCGGGTCATGGGTCAGCACACACAGGACGGTGCGACGATCCACCAGGCCCTGGTCAACCGCCTCCGCCAGGAAACGGTGCGGCCAGGACACCACCACCTCGTCCGCCTCGGGAAACCGCTGCCGAGTGGCGAACACTCCGCGCGCGTCGCACACCGTCACGTGATAGCCGAGAAACTTGCCCGCCCGAGCCATGGCAGCCGCGAAGTCGATCGCGCCGAACACAACCATCCGCGGCGGAGGCGTGAACGCCTGGACGAACACCGCGACCTCGGCCCGCTGACACTCCCCCTGCGCGCCGTAGTACCGGATCGCGGTGGCCCCCTGGTCGAGCATGGCCACTGCGTCCTCGACTACGGCAGTGTCCAAGCCTGCGTCACCGAGAGTGCCAGTGACTCCGTCGGGCCAGACGACCAACCGCTGCCCCAGGCGCTCTCCGGTCGTGACCACAGTCGCAACAGCGACCCGCCGGCCTGCGCCGACCGCATCGGCAACTGCATCGAAGTCGGCGAACGAGGCCAGGTCGACCTGCTGCACCAGGAGCTCGATCACTCCCCCACAGGTCAGCCCCACGGCGAAGACGTCGTCATCGGAGACGCCGTACCGTCGCACGGCCGGCAGGCCGGTCTTGATGACCTCCCGAGCCACTTCGTACACGTCGCCCTCGACACAGCCGCCAGACACGCTGCCGACCACCACGCCGTCGCCGGACACGGCCATGGCCGCGCCCGGCTGGCGAGGCGCCGAGCGGAACGTGTCGATCACCGTGGCAACGGCGAACCGCCCGCCATCGCCGTACCACTGCCGGATGTGCGGGAGCAGATCACGCACGTCGCCTCACATGTCCTGGGCGCCGGCCTTGATGGCCTCGCGGATCCGGGAGTAGGTGCCACACCGGCAGATGTTGCGCAGCTCGTCGAGGTCCGCGTCCGTGATCTCGTGACCCGCCGCGTGGGCCTGCCTGACCTTGGCCACGGCCGCCATGATCTGGCCGGGCTGGCAGTAGCCGCACTGAGAGACGTCGTGGTCGAGCCAGGCCTGCTGCATCGGGTGCAGGTCTTTGCCGACGGTCGCCGGCAGGCCTTCGATGGTCGTGATCTCATCGGCCGGCTCGATGTCCTTGACCTGCACCGAGCAGGGATTGAAGGCCTTGCCGTTGATGTGCGAGGTGCACGACTTGCAGACCTCCAGTGCGCACCCGTACTTCGGTCCTGTGACGCCGAGCAGGTCACGGAGAACCCACAGCAGGCGGACGTTGCCCTCGGCCTCGACCTTGATCTGCTTGCCGTTGAGTTTGAATGTGTGCGTTGCCATGGATTCCTCAGAACGTGTGGTCGAGACCGTCGGTCGGTGACTGTGGGGTGGACGGCTCCAGCGGCAGCGGTTCGAACCCGAGCGTGCCGTGGTTGATCGGGAAGTACGTCGGCATCGTCCCGGTGGCGCGGGCATAGGCACACGCGATCGCGGCGAACGCCGGCGCCACCGCCAGCTCGCCGGCGCCGCTCGGATTGTCACTGGTGTTGGGCATGATGATGACCTGGACATCCCGCGGCGTGTTCCACTGCCGGGTGTAGAAGTAGTTGTCCCAACTGCCTTCGAGTGGCATCCCGTTCTTGATGTGCAGGCTCGACGTCAGCGCGAGCGCGACGGCGTCCTGCAGACCGCCGATCATCTGCGCTTCCAGACCGCGGGGGTTGATGCAGAATCCGGGATCCACCACGATCAGCGCATTGGTCACCCGCGGACCGCTCACACCGTCCGGAATGGGCCTGTTCACCGTCTCCGGCCGGCAGTCGATCTCGACCAGCGTCGCGACGGCACCCCGGTACTCCGAGTGCACCGCAACACCCTGCGCCATGCCTTTCGGCATTGCCTTACCCCACTGGCCGGCCTCGGCCGCCTTGTTCAGCACCGCCAGCAATCGCTGGTCCTTGAGGAAGTTGCGGCGGAACCGCACCGGGTCCTGGCCCATCTTCGCGGCGAGCCGGTCGACCACGAGCTCCTCGGCACACACCACGTTCGGCGAGTAGATGTTGCGCATGCTGCCGGTGTTGAACTTCAGCGGGATCTCGTTCAGCAGCTGCGTGGTGACACCGAAGTTGTACGGCGACGACTGGCTGAGGGCGAAAATCGTCTCGGCGAACGAGAGGTTGCCCCCGACCGGCAGGTGGGCGGCGGTCGAGGTGATCATCTCGCCGAGCCCGTGACCGAATTCGGTCTGCACACTGGTGTGCCGCTGCTCGTAGCTGAGGACGTTGCCGGCCAGGTAGTTCACTCGGACACGCGACGTACACATCGGGTGCACGCGTCCCTGGCGGAAGTTGTCTGTCCGCGACCACGACAGCTTGACCGGCTTCCCCATCTTCTGGGAGGTCTCCGCCGCTTCGGCTGCCACGTCGTGGAACAGGTGCCGGCCGAACGAGCCGCCGCCCTGGATGACGTGCACCTTTACCGCGTCGATCGGCAGACCGAGCCGCTCGGCGATGTCCTCCTGGGCGACAATCGGCACCTTGAGGCACGCCCAGATCTCCGCGCTGTCCGGGCCGACGTCGGCAATCGCGCAGTCCGGTTCCAAGGGGCTGTTGCTGGCGAACGCGAAGACGAACTCGGCGTCGATCGTGTTCGACAGCAGCGGCGGCACGGCCATCGGCAGCTGAGCCGCTCGGAGCTTCGCCAGCACGGTGGCATCGGACTCGTTGTCCACCGTCCCCGGACCCCAGGTCGCGTCGACCACCTGGATGGCGTCGATGCACTGGCCGAACGTCTCGCCGCGGATCGCCACGCCATGGGTGATCGCCACGACGTCTGTGATACCGGGCATCGCGCGTACGGCGGCGAGATTGTTGACCGACTTCACGGTGCCGTTGATCGTCGGCGGCCGGGCCACCATGGTCGGCTTGGCGTTCGGGACTTCCAGGTCCATCCCGAACTGCTTGCGGCCGGTGACGATGTCGTGAGCGTCGACGCGGTTGTGCGGACGCCCGAGAACCATGAACTCGGACCGGGGTTTGAGCTCGGCGGACACCGTGATCGTCTGGGAACTCGCGGCCGCCCGGGCCAACGATCCGTACGTCGCTGTCCGTCCGCTCGGTCCACTGATCACGCCATTGCGCGTCGTCAGCCTGCCGGCCGGCACATCCCACTGCGCGGCAGCCGTGTCCACCAGACGTTGCCGGGTGATCGCGGCGGCCGTACGTACCGGGATGTACATGCTGCGCATCGAGTTCGAGCCGCCGGTCAGCTGATTCATCAGCAACTCCGGCCGCGCGTCGGCGAGTCCGATGGTGATCTTGTCCATCGGCAGGTCCAGCTCCTCGGCGACCATCATCGCGATCGACGTGGTCACACCCTGGCCGACCTCTGCCCTGGGTACGGCGAAGAACGCGGTGCCGTCGGTCTTCAGCTCGACCGAGATCAGGCCGGAGGTGGGTAAGGCAGCGAGGTTCTGCAGATCACCGAGGTCGAAGATGTCCTCAGGTTGCGGCAGCGACGGTACGGCGGCATCCGCCGGCCGGGTTTCCGCCGAGTCGGCGATCCAGCTCACCCCGACCGCCAGGGTCGGTGCGGCGAGCAGATACCCGAGGACGCGACGGCGTCCCAGCAGGCCGCGCTCGCCGGTCGGCTGCTGTGTTGACTCGTCCGGCGACCGACGGTGTTCGGCCATCAAGATTCCTCCGTGTTCGACCAATGCTGGGAACGCAGTCTGACAGTGTGAAAGGTGTGGCGGCATGGCCAGAACGCCTACGTTTGGCCAAGCCCGGCTGTGCACAACGCACAGCCGCAGAGCTCAGTGCGGCCGCGGCGGGAACAGCCTGATGGCCCGGATCGCGAGGCCGAGATCCAGGTGGGACGCGGCGTCGGTGAGGTCGCGGCCGGTGATCTGATGGATCCGGTGCAGCCGATTGATCACGGTATTCCGGTGGCAGTACGCCAACTCGGCCGTGCGCCGGACGGAACCGCCCGCGGCCACCCATCTCTCGAGGGTGTCGAGCAATAGTTCACGTTCGGCTGCCGGGACTTCCATGAGCGGCACCAGCCACGTCTGGACGAGTTGTTCGGCCAATTCCGGAGCGCTGAGCAACAAGGCTTCTGGAAGCCGTTCGGTCAGCGACGCCACCCCGGTCTGACCAGTCGGCAGGGTTCGCCGGGCCAGCGTCGCCTGACGGTATGCGACGTCCACATCGGCAAGCCCGGAGACCACGCCTGACATGCCCGCGGGCGCGCGGACGGCGTCGCGCAGTGATCGGAGCACGGCGTCCTGAGATTGCTTGCCCAGGGCAAGCAACCCGACAACCGTGTGAGTCCGCACTTGCCACGCCGAAGCGACCCGGACGCCGGCCAACCGCCGCCGCAGCGACGCGACCGTGCACTCGTCGTCGACCAGGTTGTCGATCGCCACCACGGCGTACGGGCCGATCACCGGGACGTCGAGGACGGTCGCCGCCTCCTGGACGAACGCCCGGTCCTTCGCGCGGCCGTGCAGCAACCCTTCCCAGAGCATCGATCTGCGGCGCTCGTCGGCGCGGACGAGTTGGCGCTCCGCGGCGTGATAGGCAGCCGCGACCTGCGAGGACGTGTTGTCGACGACCTCCCAGACCTTGCTCGCGACATCCAGCAGGGCATCGGAGTCGTCGACGCCCTGCGCACGGGCCTCGTCGATCAGCGCCTCCCACACCAGCCGGCCACCGAGGCGGAACGAGCGGAGCACATCATCCAGCGGCATCCGCTGCTCGGCCCGGCGCCGTCCCGTTGCCCGCGCCGCGTCGAAGTAGTCCTCGGTTGCGGACCCACCCAGCCGGCGGTCCGTGGCGGCGACCATCTGCACCACCCGGGCGACGTTGTCATGACATGACCGCCACAGGTCATCCGGCGGAACCGAGTCCACCTCGCGATAGGCAGGGTTCTGCGCGTAGATGGTTTCCACCAGCGCGTCGGTCACCTCAGGCAGGTGGAGCAGCAGGCTCCCGGCCAGTGACTCCGCGGTCCGCGGCGCCACCGGCAGCGCGACGTCCTGACGTGCCACCTCACTCATAGTCGGCACAGCATCGCACACCGTCGCCGAACCGCACAGATCCCGCGCCTGAGCGCTCCGTTGCCTCTGAGGGCCGCTTCGGCGTAGCTTGACAATCGGGGTGGGGCACATGGTGAACGCCGGGGCACCGAGGCTGGAGGCACGATTCTGGCGGAGTCGACGGTCAGCAGCCGTCGCCGGCATCGTGTTTGCGATCCTGCTCCTGACGGCGTTGACGATGCTGCGCCTCGCACTGTCCGCGGACAGCCTGGAGTCGCTCGAATCCGACGCGTCGCGACGCAGGCTGATCCGGATCAGTCTCCACCTCGTGCCGTTCGCCGGAATCGCCTTTCTGTGGTTCATCGGCGTCTTGCGTGATCAGCTCGGCGACGTCGAGGACCGGCTGTTCTCCACCGTCTTCCTGGGCAGTGGACTGCTCTTCCTGGCCATGCTCTTCGTTGGCGCCGTCAATGCGTCCAGCATGACGGCGATGCTCGCGGGACCAGACGTCGACGCCGACCTCTGGGCGTTCGGCCGCACCAGCACTCAGGCGCTCGTTTCTGTCTACGCGATGCGCATGGCCGCGGTGTTCACCCTCTCGGTGAGTACCGCCGGTCTGCGCACTTCAGCCCTCCCCCGGTGGGTGGCGATCCTCGGCTATCTCGTCGCGGTGACGCTGCTGGTGGCCGGCGGTGAACACAAATGGATCCAACTGGCCTTTCCCGCCTGGGTTCTCCTCGTCAGCGTGGTCATCCTCGTCACTCGTCCGCCAACCCGTGAAGGCGCCGGCGGCTCTCCCTTGCGGACGTAGCTGAGGACTCTCCAGTACCGCCGGCGGGCGACGGTGATCGTCGCGATCAGGATGCCGGCATCGCCTGCGCGGCGGTTCCGCGAATCGCTGGACACCGCCCGGATGCCGGGACTACTGTCTCACTTCAATCAATTCTATTCACCGTGAGAATAAATGACGAAGCTGGTACGAGGCAGCGCCGGGACCCGGATGGCCAACCGCGGCGCGATCATCGCCGCGCTGCTGTCCGAGGCCGGGATCGACCGACGGCAACTGGTCGAGCAGACCGGACTGAGCTGGGCCACCGTGGCCCGGATCGTGGACGAACTGCTCGCCGACGGGCTGGCCCTGGAGCAGCACAAGATCGTCCGGGACGGCCCGGGCCGGCAGGCCGCCGCGCTCGGGTTCAACCCGCGATCCGGGCTGGTCTGCGGGATCGACCTCGGCGGTACGTACTGCCGGATGGTGATCGCCGACGGGATCGGCTCGGCGATCATCCGTTGCCGGGACGAGACACCGCGAGAGCTGGCGGCCGCCGAACTGGCGTCCTGGATCGCGACCCGCGTGCTCGGTCTGGTCGAGCGGTACGGCGACGGCGTACCGCTGACGTCCGTGGCGATCGGCCTGCCCGGTGTGGTTGCCTCGACCAAGGATCGGGTGGTTGGCGCGTTCAACCTGCCACAGATCCTCGGAACCACCTTCGTCCGGACCGTCGGCGCCGAGCTCGGCGTTCCGACGATCATCGACAACGACTCCAACCTGGCTCTGCTCGGTGAGCTGCACTACGGCGACCTGCCCCGGGACGAGACCGTCGTCCTGCTCAGCCTGGGCACCGGTCTCGGCTCGGCGGTCGCCTTCAATCGGCAGGTGCTCGCCGGACCCGAGGGTCTGCTCGGCGAGTTCGGCCGGCTGCGGTTGCCCGGCCGCAAGGAACGTCTGCGGGACCTGCTGTCCGGTGCGGGCCTGCTCGCTCTCGCCCAGGCGGCCGGTCATCGACTCGCCAAGGCCGACGACGTCTTCGCCGACCCGGACCGCTTCGGCGGCCTGGTCGACGAAATCCACGAGGCGCTGCTGCACCTCGTGTCGATCGTTGCCCTGGCGTACGAACCGAGCACCGTGGTCTTTACCGGCGGCTTCTCCGGAGCGTTCAGCGACTCCGCCCTGCAGACCGTGAGCACCGAGACGTACGAGACCGTCGGCGTTCACGGCGACCTGCGCCGATCCGTGCTCGGGGACTCCGGCGGCCTGCTCGGTGCGATGGCCGCGGCCCTGAGCGGCTACTACACCGCGATCGGGGTGGCCGGCCATCAGGTCGCCTCGATCACGACCTCCGCCCCTGACGTCGTGGCCTCGCTGGACGGCTGCGCTGTCGATCAACCAGCGAAAGAGGAACCAGCATGACGCGTTGCAAGACGTTGGCTGTCATCGCATCGATCTCGGCCGCCCTCACCACCCTGGCCGCCTGCGGCGGAGCGGGTCCGAGCAAGTCGGCGCCGACGAACGAGCTGACGGTCTGGATGATGACCGGTGGCCCGGGTGACAACAAGATCATCCAGAACGTCACCGACCAGTTCCACCAGAAGCATCCCGACGTACAGGTCAAGGTCGAGGTGCAGCAGTGGGACAACATCGTCACCAAACTGACCACCGCACTGGCCTCCGACAACCCACCCGACATCGTCGAGATGGGCAACACGCAGACCCCGATGCTGACCGCCTCCGGCGCGCTGGCCGAGCTCACCGCGGACAAGTCCGGCTTCGAGTCGTCCGACCAGTGGCTGGCCGGCCTGGCCGGGCCCTCGACGTACCAGGGCAAGCTCTACGCGGCGCCCTTGTACGGCGGGACGAAAGTCGTCATGTACAGCAAGAAGATGTTCGCCGCCGCGGGCATCGCCAAGCCGCCCGCGACTCTGGACGAGCTCGTCGCCGACTGCGGGAAGCTCGCCAAGGCGCACACCGCGACCCCGAACTTCTCGGCGTTCTACATGCCCGGCCAGTACTGGTTCGCCGGGATGCCGTTCCTGTTCGGCAAGGGCGGCAAGATCGCGACCGAGAACGACGGCAAGTGGGCCGCGGAGATGAGCAGCGCCGAGAACCAGGCCGGCCTCGCGGAATGGAAGAGATTCCAGAACGCCTGCTCGACACCGTCCTCGATCGGCGCGAACACCGACAGCCCCGACCAGGACCAGATCTTCGCCGACCAGAAGGCTTCGATGATCTACGTCAAGGCCTGGGAACCGGGCGCGGTGAAGGAGATCAACGCCAAGGCCGCCGCGGACGCGGGCTACTTCATCATGCCCGGCTACCAGGCGGACTCGCCGCTGCCGGTGATCGTGGCCGGCTCGACGATCGGCATCGCCTCGAACAGCCCGAACAAGGAGACGGCCGTCGACTGGCTGAAGATCGTCACCGGCAAGACGTTCCAGCAGACGATGACCCAGACCATTCACCAACTCCCCGTCGTCACCGGATTCCTGCCGACCCAGGACGTGCCGGACGTGCTGAAGCTCGGCGCCCAGGCGGCGACCGTCAGCCAGGCCCTGCCATCGACACCGGGCGAGGCGACCCTGGAGACCGAGAGCTACAACGAGCAGTTCTTCTCCAAGATCGCCAAGGGCAGCGACATCGCCAAGGCCGCCGAGGACTACGACAAACACGCCACCGAGGCCTTCAACGCCCAGTCCGGCCAGCGCTGACGGTAGCGGCTGATGACCTCGCTCATCCAGGCACCGGAGACGGGAACCGCCACGCCGACGCCACCGCGCGCCGGCCAGGCCGTCCGGCCCAACCGACTCGCGCGGCTCACGCCGTACGGGCTGGTCGGGCCGGCGGTGATCGCGTTCGTGATAGTGCTCGGCTATCCGATGGTCCGGCTGATCTGGCTGTCGGTGCAGGACTTCGGGCCGCGGTCGCTGTTCACCGGGGAGGCGCCGTTCGTTGGCCTGGGCAACTTCTCCCGGGTGCTCGGTGACGCTGACTTCTGGCACGTTCTGCTCCGCACCCTGATCGTCAGCGTGGCCTGCGTCGGAGGGCTCATGGTGATCGGGTTCCTGCTCGCGTCGCTGCTACGGCAGGTGTCCGGGTGGGCCCGGGTGATGCTGTCGGTCTGCCTGGTGCTGGTCTGGGCGATGCCGATGGTGTCGGCGGCGATGATCTGGCGGTGGCTGTTCGAGCCGCAGTACGGCGTACTGAACTGGGTCATCACGCAGCTCCGCGTCTTCGGTGACTTCTCCGCGCACGACTGGTTCTCGTCGCCGGGTCAGGCGCTGTTCCTGATCATCGCCCTGATCGTCTGGAAGGGGCTGCCGTTCGTGGCCCTGACCCTGTACGCCGCGATGGGCCAGATCCCCGACGACCTGTACGAAGCGGCCGGCCTGGACGGCGCGGGGCGGTGGTCGATGGCGCGCCATATCACGCTGCCGATCCTCGGCCCGGTGCTCGCCGTACTGGTACTGCTCGAGGTGATCTGGTCGGTCAACTCGTTCACGCCGTTCTGGGTGCTCACCCAGGGCGGCCCGGACGGCGGTACGACGACGCTCGGCGTGTACTCGTACCTCGAGGCCTTCACCCGCAACGACTACGGCGGCGGCGCGGCCATCGCGATCGTCACTGTCCTCCTGCTCGCCGTCCTGGCCGTGCTCTACGTACGACGGTTGTTCGCCCAGGGCGAGGTGGCCGCATGAGAAGCAAACGAGCACTCCCGAACGCGATCGCCGTCGTCGTCTCGCTGATCGTGATCTTCCCGGTCTACTGGATGTTCGCGACCGCGCTGAAGCAGCCCGGCAAGATCCTGTCGGCCACACCGGAGTTCATCCCCTGGCCACTGAGCATGGAGAACTTCCACACAGCTCTCACGCACGGCTCGTTCCTGCGCTACGTCGGTAACTCGTTGCTGGTCTCGGTGTCGACAGTGCTGATCGCACTCGTCATTGCGCTCGGCGCCGCGATCGCGCTGGCCCGGTTTCGGTTCCTCGGCCGCCGGGCGTTCCTGGTCGGCCTGGTGCTGGTTCAGATGGTGCCAGGGTCGGCGATGGTGATCCCGCTCTACCTGATGCTGCGCTCGGTCGGCGCGATCGACTTCGTGCCGGGTCTGATCATCACCTACATGACGTTCGTGCTGCCCTTCACGATCTGGACCCTGCGCGGCTTCGTGGCCGGCATCCCGCTCGAACTGGAGGAAGCCGCGATGGTCGACGGCTGCGGCCGGTTCGGCGCCTTCTGGCACATCCAGCTCCCACTGCTGGCCCCGGGCCTGGTGGCCACCTCGATCTTCGCCTTCATCAGCGCCTGGGACGACTACCTGTTCGCCTACGTGTTCCTGAAGTCGCAAAGCAACTACACGCTGCCGGTCTGGCTGGTCTCGTTCCAGACGTCCGACGGCATCGACAACGGCGCCACCATCGCGGCGTCCGCGATCTTCTCGCTCCCGGTGCTGATCGTCTTCCTGCTGATCCAGCGCCGGCTGGTCGGCGGGATGACCAGCGGCGCCGTCAAAGGCTGATTCCCCTACTGGAGGATGTAGTGAACCCCTCAGAGCTCAACCGGCTTGCCCACGGCGTGTTGTTCCCCGCGCTCGGCCGGCCGCACGTACCGCACTGGGCCCGGCCGCGGATCGAGGCCGGCCTCGGCGGCTTCACGATCTTCGGCCGGGACATCGTCGACGGCGACCAGTTCCGGGAGCTGGCCGCCGAGCTGCACGGGCTGCGGGACCACGTGCTGCTGTCGATCGACGAGGAAGGCGGCGACGTCACCCGGCTGGCCGACCTCGGCGGGTTCTCGATGCCGGGCAACCGGGCGCTCGGCGAGTTGAACGACCTCGAGCTGACCCGGCAGGCCGCCTTCCAGATCGGCCTGTCGCTGGTCGAGGCCGGGATCGACTGGGACCTGGCCCCGGCGGTCGACACCGCCGTCAACCCGCTGAGCCCGAACGGGATCCGCTGCTTCGGTTCCGACCGCGACCTGGTCAGCCGGCACACGGCGGCCTGGGTGGAAGGTCTGCAGGCGGCCGGGGTCAGCGCCTGCGCCAAGCACTATCCGGGCCACGGCATGAGCGGGACCGACGCGCACCTGGCGACGCCGCTCGTCGACGTGTCGCGGGAGGAGCTGCTGGACAGCTACCTCGATCCGTTCCGTGCGGCGATCGCGGCCGGGGTCGACAGCATCATGGTGTCGCACGACCTGGTGCCGCAGGTGGACGACGTACCGGCGACGATCAGCAAGGTGCTGCTCACCGACATCCTGCGCGGAGAGCTCGGGTACGACGGGGTGGTGATCACCGATGCGCTGGAGATGTACGGGATCGCCGACGTGGCACCGTTGCCGGAGGCCGCCGTACGGGCGATCGAGGCCGGGGCCGACGCGCTGTGTCTCGGGTCATGGGCGTTCCTCGACGACGTGGACGTGGCGGCGGCGGCTCTGGTCGAGGCGGTCGAGAGTGGGCGGTTGCCGTTGGAGCGGTTGCAGAGCGCCAACGATCGGCTCGCTCGGCTCGGGACTCGGCCGAAGGCGGAGGTCGCGTTGCGGGACAACGCGCTGGGCTCGCAGCTTGCCGACCAGGTCGTGGTGCCCCACGGGGATCCGGTACTGCGGAGTGACGCCGTACTCATCATCCGGCTGGAGCCGACGCACTCCCCCGCGGCGGGTTCGTCGGGCTGGGGTGTGGAGACGCTGCTGCGCGACGCCGGGAAGGTTGTCGAGAGCATCGGATTGTCGGGGCAGACCTACAACGGACCCGGGATGGCTCGGGCCGGTGTCGGCGAGTTCCGGTCGGAGCACGGCGCCGACAGTCAGGTCGTGCTGATGGTTCGGGGCGCACACCGGTTCGACTGGCAGGAGAAGCTCATCGGTGAGTTGCAGAGCCAGCACCCGGACATGATCGTTGTCGACATGGGCGTTCCCGGCACGGACTACTCCGGCTTCGCCGGCTGGATCCAGACCTTCGGCAGCGCCCGGGTCTGCGCCGAGGCTGCCACCCGCCGCCTGCTCGGTTGATGATCACTGTCGTCAACGCCCGCATGTGTACGCCGGCCCCGCTCGAGGGCTGGCTACAGCTGGACCAGGGCGTGATCACCGCCCTCGGTCCGGGGCAGCCGCCCGGGGCTCTTTGATGCTGATTTTGCCGGGCTGGTTGATGGCCGAGATCATCGCGACCTTCTCCTCTCCGGGCTCTGGCCAGGCTCACCGAAGATCGTCATTGCCCGGATCCAATCGTCGAACAACTGACGCCACTCACGACCATCGTCGGCCTTGCTCGCTCGGGTCATTGCAGAGCCTGCACAGTCGGCTGGTAGACCCGTCCGGGACGGTGGGCTCGGGCGCTGCTGCCTGTTCGCCGTGCTCGCGCAGCATCCGCAGCACGGTCGCGGGCGAGGGGTGCTGCCCCTTCTTCTTGCCCGTGGTGATGACGAGGCGCTTGGCGACGTCGCGCAGGCTCACTCCCTGCTCACGCAGGTGCAGGGCCATGGACAGCATGTCCTGGTCGGTGACGCCGGTGCCGCCGATGGTCGTGCCGCGCTTGCGGGCCGACTCGTGGCCTTCCAGGGTGCGGTCTCTGATGTACTCACGTTCCATACCGGACAGGGCGGCCAGCACGGTGAATACCACTCCCGACGGGTTGTGCGAGCCCTGGAGCTCACCGGCGAGGAACTCCAGGCCGATGTCACCGGCCTTCAGCTCCTCGGCCAGAGCCGCCAGCTCGATGCCGCGGCCGAGCCGCTTGTGCTCGTGAACCACGAGGGTGACCCGTACGGCGGAGCTGCGGATCTCGCGGGCCAGTTTGACCGCGGCCTCCAGTTCCGGCCTGCGGGTGGCCCGGGTAGAGATCTTTTCGGAGAAGACACGGGTGACGCCGGCACCGGAGAGGGCGTCGAGTTGGGAGTCCACGGATTGGCGCGTGGTCGAGGCGCGGGCCCACCGGTCGTCGACGATGGTGATGTTGAGCGGCGTACCCGATCCGAATATGCCCGACCGGCTCGCCACCGAGCTCGACCGGCCGCGTGAGCTCGGTCCATACAGAGCCCGGCCGGCGTACGGCCGGTGTCGGCACGTTCAGCGCCTTGGCGAGCCGCGGCACGAGCCGGAAGCGGACGGTGTGGTACTGGACCGCGACCTTCCCCTTCGTCGTGCGGCAGGGCGAACCGGCCGGTACTGCACAGGTGGACATCGGGCACGCCTGCGCTTCCACGCGC
The DNA here is from genome assembly GCF_055562215.1 of Kribbella sp. NPDC020701. Taxonomy (NCBI): domain Bacteria; kingdom Bacillati; phylum Actinomycetota; class Actinomycetes; order Propionibacteriales; family Kribbellaceae; genus Kribbella; species Kribbella sp. NPDC020701. The sequence goes on from NZ_JBVHFT010000036.1 coordinate 31,332, forward strand.
TGGTAGTCCTGGTCATCGCTGCTCACATGGCCAGAGCGTTTCATGAGTGCGTTTCACCCGACTAGCCATATGCAACAACTCATGAAACGCAGGACGCGGGTGCACCGGCGGCGGCCGCCGACGTGTTTCATGAGCGACCACCTATGAAACTGTCACACCCGCGCCGGACGACCTACCCGCGGCTTGTCACTTGAGGCCAGATTCGGGGGCCCCAGACCCAGTTTGCGGCTGGGGACAGCTTCGGGAGTCCTGGGCCTATTCGAGGACTCCCGCCTACCGTGCACCGAGTCCTCTACTGGCACCGCACACCAGTGCGGGCGCCGCCCATCGCGCCTCCCGGCTACCTGATAGCCGAGAGGAATACTTTGCAGGAGCGTGCCTCGGCAGTCACCACAATAACGCTTCTTAGAACTTCTCCCATGCGATCGTTCTCAATTCCACGGGGATTACTGTAACTCTCAATATTCCAGTCATGGTCCCGCCCTGCCATCTCGACAAGCGACGGGAGCAACGTGGTGCTCTCGAGCTGAGACTTCATGGAGCTATCCGCCAAGAACCGAGGTATGGCATCGCAGTTCAGATCGAATGTGAGATCGAGAATCTCGTCACGTCCGGTCTCAACCGCAAACCGAATTCCCGTCGCATTTTCAGGAACCTTTATCCCGTTGTCGTCGAGCGCCTCATCCAAGCTGACGTCCGATGCGGACCCGTCATAAGCTCGAGGATCTGGATTCCGACGTTCACGCAATGAACAGCCCACCGAGGCTAGGCCAACCAGGAGCAGGACCACTACCAGGGCGAACTTTGACGACGCCCTTAGGGCAGCTCTCCATCTAGTCGCCATAGAAGGCGGAACCATAGACATCATAATCTCTCGCTAATCCAACCGTATGCAATCGAGCCCAATCCGATTGACGCACGTGAATCACAGGTATCGACTGGTTCGGCCAAGATACGTCGTCTTTTCTTTCTTCATCGGTCCCCCAGTTATATCGCTTGTACACTTGGACCCAATACTGCGTGCGTGCTTCTGCGCCAGGGCTCATGGTCCGGCCAGTTATTCGATACTGAAACCCATTGACCGCCAAGTGCCAGTTCGCATCGCTCTTCCCAGTCACCGCCGTTCTCCACCCAGTACTGAAACTCGCCTTCCCGCTGAGATGTTTTAGATCCGACTGGATCTGCCGCCTGAAATCTGGCAGGTCCTCCAGCATCTGCCTCACATTGACTTCATATGGATCCCCCGTGTTACTGATCCAGTGGTCGAGCATTCGCGCAGCATCTTCAAGACCCCGCAAGTGAAGGCCTTCCGAGACCCGCTTCGCCTTTTCGAGTTCATTGAAGTCCTTCGATCCGGTGATTCTCGTCCACCACGGCACCTTTTCAACCCCGTACGGACGGACCGGATCCTGCGCGTAGGCCGTCTCGTTCGGGTCGATTGTCGGCTTCACCAAGGGTACGGTCTGCTTCTCGTACTCGCAGCGATTGGTTTCCTCGTTGGGTACACAATGCCCGTCGAGTTCGATGCCGGTGATGGGGTTGCCGCCGGCGAAGGCGTAGCGGTTGGTGTTCCAGGGGTCGGTGCCGAGGGCGAGGTCCTTGAGGGCGCCGTCGTAGTAGTCGCGGGACAGGTAGCGGTTGAGGCCGGGGTTGTATTCGCCGAACCCCATGTAGTAGGTGTTGGTGGCGCCATCGAACCGTTTGCTGTTGAACCGGTAGGGGTTGACGATGTCGGCGTCCTTGGCCGCGTCGTCCCAGATGACGTCGTCGCCGGTGGTGCCGGTCTTGTCGGTCTGGCCGTAGGCGGTGTACCGGTAGGTCGATGTCGTGGTGCCGGTGGTGGCGTCGGTGAGGGTTTCGACGTCGCCGTGGGGGTTGGTGCCGTAGAACGACTTCTTGGTCGTACCGGTGTTGACGGGGGTGTCGACCAGCGAGAGGTTTTCGCCGTTCGCGCCGTAGGCGTAGGACTTGGAGGTCTTCCAGACCCCGAAGGTGTCCTTCTGTTCCTCGATCGCTACCTGGTTCGCGAGACCGACGAAGGTGTATCTGGTGGTGATCGATGCGTTAGCGCCGACCTTTTCGGACTGGTTGGTGACTCGGTCGAACGGGTCGTAGGTCTGGTTGCGGGTGTAGGTCGGGGTGCCGGCCGCATCGAACTTCTGCTGCCGGACGAGGCGGTCGTAGCCGTCGTAGGCGTTCTGCTCCACCACCTGGGTGCCGGTGTCGGTGCTGGTGGAGCGGCCGAAGGGGTCGTAGCGCTGGTTGAGCGTCGTGCCGCCGGTGACCGTCGTGATGAGCCGGTTGCGGTCGTAGGTCATCGTCGACACGGTGGCGCCGATGGTCTGCTTCGTGGTGTTGCCGGCCGCGTCGTACTCGTAGGACTCGTTGTCGCCCTTCTCGCCACCGGTCTTGCCGACCGCCTCCAATTGTCGGGCGGGGGTGTAGGTGTAGTTCGACGCCTGGTCCAGATAGTCCGACGAGCCCGCCTTCAGGACCTTCGCGACATCCTGCGACCGGTCACCGTCGGGGTTGTAGCGCAGCGAATGCGACGAGATCAGCTGCTGGCCGTGCTTCTCGGTCTGGATCCGGGCAGGCCGTCCTCGTGGTAGGTGAACGTGGCCAGGTTCCCGTTCGGTTTGCTGATCGTGGAACGCAGGCCACGCCCGTCGTAGGTGTAGCTCCACGTGTCCAGCGGACCCGCCGCGGCGGCACCGGCCTTGTGGGTTTCCCCTCGTAGCGTGGAGACATCCCTTTAGAAGGTGAGGGCGGTGGCTGAGGCACGACGGAAGTTTGATCGGGAGTTCCGCGACGGCGCGGTTCGGATTGTCCGGGAGACCGGGAAGCCGATCGCGCAGGTGGCCCGGGAGCTGGGCGTGAATCCGGGCACCCTGGCGAACTGGGTCGGACAGGACCGGCGGGCTCGTGGCGGTGGGGGCCGGTTGAGTGAGGACGAGCGGGCCGAGTTGGCCAGGTTGCGGCGGGAGAACGCGGAGCTGGCGATGGAGCGTGATGTGCTCAAGCGCTCGGTGGCCCTCTGGGTCAAGGACGCGATGGGCCGGTAGCCGTGGCCGGCTTCATCGCCACCCAGAGGGACACCTACCGGGTGCCGCACGCGGTCGCCTGCCGGGCGCTGGGGGTCAGCCAGGCGTGGTTCTACAAGTGGCGCCACGTGGTCAGGTACGGCGACGCCTCGCCCCGGCGAGCGCGCCGCGAACAGCTGAAGATCGCGATCCGGCGGTGGTTCGCCAAGCATCACAGGACCTATGGGTCGCCGCGGATCACCGCGGACCTGCGCGACGAGGGCTGGCGGGTCAGTGAGAACACCGTCGCTGCCATGATGCGGGAGCTCGGTCTGCAGGCCCGGCGGAAACGGCGCCGCAAACAGACCACCCGGCAGTCCAGCCGCAGCCGGGGGAAGTGGCGGGCACCGGACCTGATCGGTCGTGATTTCCCTGCCAGCACAGTGAATCGGAAGTGGTACGGCGACGGCACCGAGATCAAGACCGACGAGGGCAAGCTCTACCTCGACAGCGTGCTGGACATGGCGTCGCGGCGCATCGTCGGGTTCAGCCTCGGAGAACACCACAACGCCGAACTCGCCTACAACGCCCTGGTGATGGCGGTCGCGGTCCGCGGTGGCAAGGACGCGATCGCCGGGGTGATCCTGCACACTGATAGTGAGACTGTTTCTGCCGGCTTCTCAGGGCTCCTGACCCACACAGCGATAGACACGTCAGGATGGCTGGTATCGGGCGCTCCCAGGGTTTCCTGACCCGCACTCCGATCGACGAAGTGTGTCTTGCCTCGGATCTGTCGGTGCCCTGGGAGCGGCCGATGAGGCGCTACGCCTCGCCGTCGGG
>NZ_JBVHFT010000037.1:0-33477 GCF_055562215.1 Kribbella sp. NPDC020701
CGCAGCCACACTCAACCACCGCACAGCCACTCCATCTGCCGCATGAGGTTGACACAGGGAGTGTCATGGGGCCTCCCGGCCTGGACTGAGGAGCGCAAGGAGCGGAGCGACTGGAGCGACGAGGGAAGGCCGGGAGCCAAGGCCCCATGACCACGCCGGCGCCGGAGGCCCGGCCATCAGCAGAGTCGAGCAGGCAGCAGCGTACCTGACGTGTCAGCCCTCTTCGGTGACGCCCGGCCGTCCGCGCGCGGTCTGCTTCTGGGTGCCTGGTCAGAAGCGGTGGGAGCGGAGGTGGATGTTCTGCAGGAGGCCGACGGCGAGGAGGCCGGCGAACATCGACGAGCCGCCGTAGGAGACGAACGGCAGCGGCAGGCCGGTGACCGGCATGATCCCGAGCGTCATCCCGATGTTCTCGAACGCCTGGAACGCGAACCAGCAGACGATCCCGGTCGCTACCAGCCGCCCGAACGCGTCCCGCGCGTTCACCGCGATCCGCAGCCCCCGGAACAGGATCACCGCGAACAGCACGATGATCGCGCCCGCGCCGATCAGGCCGAGCTCCTCCCCCGCCACGGTGAAGACGAAGTCGGTGTGCTGCTCGGGAACGAACGCGTTCTGCGTCTGGCTGCCGTGGAACAGCCCCTGGCCGAAGACCCCGCCGTTGCCGATCGCGATCCGGGCCTGGTTCACGTTGTACCCGATGCCCTGCGGGTCCGAAGACGGATTCGCGAACGCGATGAATCGGGCCAGCTGGTACTCCTTCAGCACCTGCAGCTTGATCGCGACCGCGGCCACCACCACGCCGGCGGTGAGCAGGCCGAGCATCCACCGCTTCGGTACGCCGGACACCGCGATGATCCCGAACATGATCGAGCCCAGCACCATCACCGTGCCCAGGTCGGGCTGCAGCATCACCAGGACGACCGGTACGGCGGCGACCGCGATGGCCTGCGCGACGTCGATCGTCCGGGCGTTCTCGTTGCGGTCGGTCTCACTCTTCTCGGCGATCAGCAACGCCATCCCGACGATCACCGCCAGCTTGGCGAACTCGCTCGGCTGGATCGACATCCAGGGCAGCTGGATCCACGACCGCGAGCCGTTGATCACCGCGCCGACCCCGGGCACCAGGACCAGGATCAGTCCGACGATCGACGCGGCGTACAGGACCGGGGCCAGGATGCGGACGCGGCGGTGGTCGGTGATCGCGGCACCGATCGCGAGCACCAGGCCGATGGCGAAGTTCAGCGCGTGCCGCAGCAGGAAGGCGTACTGGTTGCCGTCGGTCAGCGACGTCCGCGAGTGGGTGGCGGACCAGATCAGCATCGCGCCGATGAAGGACAGTGCGACCACGCCGAGCACGAGGACCCAGTCCACGTGCCACACGGTCGAGCGGCGGTCCATCCGCGACCGGACCCGGATCGGGTTCAGCAGTGCCATGATCCCGCCCTCACTGCTTCGGCTTGTTCTGCTCGGCCGGCGGCACAGGCTTGATGTTGTACAGCGTCTCGTAGATCTTGCGGACCGCGTCACCACCGGCACCCGAACCGGTCCCGGCCTGGCTGATCATCATCACCACGGCATAGCGATCCGTGTACGACGCCAGCCACGAGGTGGTCTGCTTGCCGTAGACCTCCGCCGTACCGGTCTTGGCCCGGACCGGCACCTGGTCGACCGGGAACCCGTTGAACTTCCAGGCCGCCGTACCGGTCTTGACCGTCTCCTGCAGGGCCTTGTCGATGTACCGCAGCGTGTTCTTGGAGACCGGGAGCTTGGCGTTGACCGTGGGCTTGATCTCGTGCGACTTGCCGTTCGCGCCGATCCACGACTGCACCACGCGTGGCGCGAACAGCGTGCCGCCGTTCGACAGGGCCGAGTAGACCGTTGCCAGCTGCAACGGTGTGACCGTGGTGTCGCCCTGGCCGATGGCGAAGTTCACGGCGTCACCGGCGCGGTACTTGTACCCGTCGACGCAGAACTCGCGAGAGAACTGCTTCAGGAACGCCGACGTCCCGGCCGGCGGGTTGCTCGCCAGCTTGCAGTAATAGTCCTTCTGCGCGTCGTAGTAGGTCTTCTTCCACTTGCGATCCGCGATCCGGCCGCTCACCTCGCCGGGCAGGTCGATGCCGGTCGGCTTGCCGAGACCGAACTTCTGCGCCATCTCGACCAGCGGGTCGTGGGTCGTCACATCGCTGGAGTTGCCGCCCTCCTTGAGCCAGAGCGCGTAGGCGATCCGGTAGAAGAACGTGTCGCAGGACAGCGCGAGCGCCTGGTCGAACCCGATCATCCCGTACGACGCGGACTCGTAGTTCTTGAAGCGGCGGTTGCCGACCTCGAAGTACGACGAGCAGTCGAGCCGCGTCTTCGGGCTGTACCCGGCGCCGAGAGCGGCCGAGGTGGTGATCGGCTTGAACGTCGATCCCGGGGCGAGCTGAGCCTGCAGAGCGCGGGAAACCAGCGGCGTGCCCGACTTGGAGGAGTACAGCGCGTCCAGCTCGCGCTGGGTGATACCGCCGACCCAGACGCCCGGGTCGTAGCTCGGGTAGCTGGCCATCGCGACGATCCGGCCGGTCTTCGTGTCCATCACGACAGCGGCGCCGGAGTCGGCGACGTACTTCTTCTTGGTGATCTTGTCGTACTGCTTCCGTGCGGTCATGATCGCGTTCTTCAGCTGGGTCTCGACCGAGGCCTGGATCCGCGCGTCGATCGTGGTCACCAAGGTGGCGCCCGGGACCGGGGCGGTCTGCTTCTGAATGCCGGTGGTGTATCCGACCGCGTCGACGATCACGTTCTTCACACCGGGCGTGCCGCGCAGCAGCTTGTCGTACGTGCGCTCGACGCCGGCCCGGCCGACCAGGTCCGAACGGTGCGGGACCGAATCCTGCCCGGCCTTGTCCAGGTCCTCGAGCTCTTCGGTCGTGATCGGCGAGAGGTAGCCGAGGATGTGGGCCGCGTTCACGTGGTACGGCGCCGGGTACGCGCGCAGGGCCTGCGACTCGGCGGCGACACCGGGGAAGTCCTCGCGGCGTTCCATCACCTCGATCGCGATCTGCTCGCTGACATCCTTCGCCACCGGGATCGGCTGGTACGGCGTGCCGTTCCAGCAGGCGGGTGGTTTCGACGCGCCGGGCTCACCGCAGAGCATGGTGCGCGCCTTCAGGTCCTTCGGCTTCTGCCCGAGCACCTTCGCGAGGCGCGTCAGTACGACGCTCTGCTGGCTGTCCGGCAGTTTCGCGAGGACCGACCGGTCGACCGTGATGACGAGCGACACCCGGTTGCCGACCAACGTCCGGCCTTGGGAGTCCACGATCGTGCCGCGCGGCGCCGGCACCAGCACCTCGCGCGTGTGGTTCTCCGTCGCGGCCTGGGTGTAGTCGGCGTTGGACATCACCTGCATGTACCAGAGCCGCCCGAACAACGTGCACAGCAAGGAGAAAACCAGCACCCCGATCACAAACAACCGCAGTCTGGCTTTCAGCGGCGCCTCAAACCCGTCGAAGCTCATGCTGTTCCCCCGCTCGCAGGCCGGCCTTCGGCCGGATGGTTGGCGGCGTGGTTGGCGAAGCAGCAGGTGGACAAGGGGATGTGGATGCGGAGGTGGCTCATGGCAGCACTCGCCGGCGTTCGCGGGCGGGGGTGACGCGGCCCATGATCCACATGACGAGGGGGATCACCACGATCGCGCCGACCACGTCGTACCCGGCGGCGATGCCGAGGCGGACGCCGAACTCACCCCAGTCGACGGACGGGTCGTGCAGCAGCGAACCGGTGGCGCTGTAGATGAACAGTGAGATCGCCGTGCCGAGCACCACGGTCACGGCAACCAAGAGGGGGCCGACGGGACCGGTGGACGTCTCCCGACGGATCAGACCGGCGACATAGCCGGCGATCGCGAGGGCGAGGGCCCAGCGACCCGCGGTGTGGTCGGCGGGCGGCACAACGTCGAGCAGCAGACCGCCGGCGAATCCGGTGATCGCGCCCCACTCGGCTCCCCGCGACAACGCCAGGGCGATCACCACGATCAGCACAAGGTCGCAGGTCACTCCGGCGACCGCGATGTTGGTCAGCACAGAGGTCTGGATGGTCACGGCCAGCAGCAGGAAGAGGGCTGCCAACCCGATGCGTACGGCGATCACGTCAGTTCCCCTTCCTTTCGTCAGGTATGAGCTGGGTGCGCGGTGCCCGGGCCGGTGGTCCGGTCACCACGCCAACGGTGTCGATCCGGGTGGGATCGACGTACGGCTTGATCGTCGCGGTGGACCCGAGCGAGCCTTCGTTCGGCGTCACGGAGGTGACGACACCGATCGGGACACCCGGCACGTACGGCGCGTTGCCGCTGGAGCCCCAGGTGACGATCTTGTCGCCGACCTTGGGCCGCGCCTTCAGGTCGACCAGCTTGTAGTCGAGAGTGCCGGCCACCTCACCGCGGCCGGACACGAAGCCGAGCGCCATCGTGGCGTTCAGCCGGCCGCCCACGGTCGAGTTGCGGTCGCCGATGAGCAGCACGGTCGCGGTCCCCTGGGTGGTCCGCACCACCCGGCCGACCAGACCGGTCCCGTTCAGCACGGTCATGTCGACGCGCACGCCGTCCGCCGTCCCGGCGTCGATCGTGACCGTGTGGTTGAAGCTCTGCGCACTGCCGATCCCGATCACCCGGGCCGGCGTCATCGTGAACGCCGGTGCGAGCTTCAGCAGGTTGTCCAGCTCCATGGCCCGGTTGCGGGCGTAGTCGGAGGTGTTCAGGTCGCGGGTGAGCTGGTCGTTGTCACTCTTCAGTTTTTCGTTCTCTGCTTTCAACCTATCCATTTCCGCGAACCGGTCGCGGAGGTTGTCCACAGGCTGCCGGGCCGAGCTCGCGGTCGACTCGAGCGGGCCGAAAACGCCCGCCGCGGCCTCGCGCAGCGGCTCCACCGGCGACCCGGCCGAGCGCCGGGCGTCCAGCACGATCAACGTGAGAGAAGCCAGGATCACCAGGACCAGCACGGTCCGGCGACGGCGGATCTCCCGGGGCATTCCGGCTGAGCGGAGCGGCGCACCGGCCGAACGGATTGCGCTTCTGGCCGGGGTACCGAGGTCTTTGAGCATCGGTGGAACCTCAGCGGCGGTTGTCGGTGACCAGGATGCGGTTCAGGGTCTCGATGTTGTCGACGCACTTGCCGGCGCCGAGGACGACGGCGTCCAGCGGGTTCTCCGCGACATGGATCGGGATACCGGTCTCGTGCCGCAGCCGCTCGTCCATGCCCTTCAGCAGCGCACCGCCGCCGGTCAGCACGATGCCGCGGTCGACGATGTCGCCGGCCAGCTCCGGCGGGGTCTTGTCCAGGGTGGCCTTGACCGCGTCGACGATCGCGGTGATCGGCTCCTCGATCGCCTGCCGGATGTTCGACGAGGACACCTTCACGGTGCGCGGCAGGCCGGAGACCATGTCCCGGCCGCGGATCTCGGAGTCCGGCCCGTCGGTGGTCGGGAAGGCCGAGCCGATCGTCATCTTGATCTGCTCGGAGGTGGCCTCGCCGAGCAGCAGCGAGTACTCCTTCTTGCAGTAGTTCACGACCGCCTTGTCGATGGCGTCACCGGCCACCCGGATCGACTGGCTGGTGACGATGCCGCCGAACGAGATGACCGCGACCTCCGTCGTACCACCGCCGATGTCGACCACCATGTTGCCGGTGGCGTCGCGGACCTCGAGGTTCGAGCCGAGGGCGGCGGCCATCGGCTCCTCGATGATGTAGACCTTGCGGGCGCCGGCCATGTACCCGGCGTCGCGGACCGCGCGCTGCTCGACCGCGGTGATCCCGGACGGCACACAGACCACGATCCGCGGTTTGGCGAAGTACCGGCGCCGGTGCACCCGCTGGATGAAGTAGCGCAGCATCTGCTCGGCGGCGTCGAAGTCGGCGATCACGCCGTCCTTCAGCGGGCGGATCGCGGTGATGTTGCCCGGCGTCCGGCCGATCATCTTCTTCGCCTCGTGCCCGAACGCCACCGCCTCGCGCGGCTCGTCGGTCCGGGTGGCCACCACCGACGGCTCGTTCAGCACCACCCCGCGACCACGGACGTAGACCAGAGTGTTCGCTGTCCCGAGATCGACCGCCATGTCGCGGCCGAGCATGCTGTTCGCCACCGCGGCACCTCCCACTCGACCCAAACCAGGCTAAGCGCCGCCCGCGCACAGCCCATGGACCGACACGACCGCGTCCGCCCGGCACGTATCGTATCCGTTCCTGCACAACCAGTCCCCAGCGGCCTCCGCCGCTGTCCGGGCCGCGGATCAGGGCAGGTCGGGGAACCAGATCTTGATCTCGCGGTCGGCGGACTCCGGGGAGTCGGAGCCGTGGACGAGGTTCTCGCGGTTGGACAGGGAGAGGTCACCGCGGATGGTGCCAGGGGCGGCCTTGCGGCCGTCGGTGGCGCCGTTCAGGGCGCGGACGACCTCGATCGCCTCGTCGCCCTCGAGGACCAGGGCGACCAGCGGGCCGCTGGTGACGAAGTCGCGCAGCGGCGGGTAGAAGTCGCGCTCGACGTGCTCGGCGTAGTGCTGATCGGCCAGCTCGGCGTCGATCGTGCGCTGGTCCAGCGCGACGATCCGGAGCCCCTTGGCCTCGAACCGGCCCAGCACCTCGCCGACCAGGCCGCGGCGGACCGTGTCGGGCTTCAGCAGGACCAGGGTGCGCTGCGACATCTGACAACTCTCTCTCGACGTAGTTCGGGTGGCCGAACCCTAACCGCTCTGTGCTTGCTGTGCCTTCTTGGCTTCTTCGATGCGGCGGCCGAGGACGATCGCGGCTACCCAGAAGCCCGCGAACGCCAGGCCGAGCACGAACATCACGGGTACGACGAAGCCGAGCCCGACCGCACCGAACTGGACAACTGATCCCAGGATGTAACCGACCTGGTTGCCCAGCAGACCGGTGGCGACAACGGCCAGCAACGCCAGGCCGACACAGACGGGCACCGCGATCGCGGGCCGGATGTCGGCGACGGAGATCATCACCGGGGTGACCAGGGCGAGCACGAGCGCCTCGAACCCCAGGACGATCGACGCCAGCGATCTCATTCGTCGGCCTGCTTCGGTTTGCGGACCAGCAGGGTGCGGGCCTCGCCGGCGGTGATGACAGAGCCGGTGATCAGTACGCCGCCGGTCCCGAGAGCGACCGCGTTCTCCTCGGCCAGCCGGATCGCGTCGTCGATCGCGTCGATCAGGTGCGGGCGGACCAGCACCCGGTCCTCACCGAACACCTCGATCGCGAGCTCACCGAGCTCCTCGGCCGGCATCGAGCGTTCGACGAAGCTGTTCCGGGTGCACACGACCGTTTCCATGATCGGTTCGTACGCCTCCAGGACGCCGTACACGTCCTTGTCCTTCATGCAGCCGAGGACGCCGATCAGCGGCTGGAACGCGAACGCCTCCGAGACCGCGGCCGCGGTCGCCTCGGCGCCGTGCGGGTTGTGGGCGGCGTCGACGATGATCGTCGGGCTGTTCCGGACGACCTCCATCCGGCCGGGGCTGGTGACCTGCTCGAAGCCGGTCTGGAGCAGTTCGGTGGTGACGCGGCCCTCGGACTGCGGTCCGGCGCCGAGGAGCGCCTCGACGGCCGCGATCGCGGTGGCCGCGTTGTGCGCCTGGTACTCGCCGTGCAGGGGGACGAAGATGTCGTCGTACTCGCCGCCGAGGCCCTTGACCGAGATCAGCTGACCGCCGACCGCGAGCGAGCGGGCGGTGACGCCGAACTCGATCCCTTCGCGGGCGACCGGGGAGCCGACCTCGGCGGCCTTGGCCAGCAGCACCTCGAAGACCTCCAGGCTCTGCTGCGCCATCACCGTCGTACCGCCGGGCTTGATGATTCCGGACTTGTCCCGGGCGATGGTGACCGGATCCGCGCCGAGGATGTGGGCGTGGTCGACCGCGACCGGGGTGATCACCGAGACGGTCCCGTCGGCGACGTTGGTGGAGTCCCAGGTGCCGCCGAGACCGACCTCGATCACCGCGACGTCGACCGGGGCGTCGGCGAACACCGCGAACGCCATCGCGGTCATCACCTCGAAGAACGACAGCGGGTGTTCCTGCTCGGCGTCGACCACGTCCAGGTACGGCGCGATCTCGGCGTACGCGTCGACGAAGCGCTGCTCGCTGATCGGCTCGCCGTTCAGCGTGATCCGCTCCCGGACCGACTCCAGGTGCGGGCTGGTGAACCGGCCGGTACGCAGCCCCGCCTCGCGCAGCAGGGTGTCGATGATCCGCGCGGTCGAGGTCTTGCCGTTGGTCCCCGTCAGGTGCACCACGGGGTAGGCCTTCTGCGGGTCGCCGAGCAGCTCGACGAGCCGCTGGACCCGGGCCAGCGTGGGCTCGATCTTGTACTCCGGCCAGCGCTGCTGAAGCCGAGCCGACACGTCGGCGTAGGAAAGGTCGCTCATGAGAAGGCCCAGTCTAGGGGGCGCCTGCTCGCCCCCTGCCGTCGCGAGCAGGTGCTCGGGGGTGTAGCTCGGTGTGCCGGGGCGAAGGGCTCGATGCGGAGCATCGTGACCTTTGCACCGGTGCAGCGAGATGCGCCGCCGAGTGCCGCACAGTAGGCACGGGGTGAGCAGGCGCCCCCTGGGAAGGGGGTGTGGATAACCGGTCGGAAGCACCCCTTGACAGCCACTACGATTGTGCGCATGAGCCTGACGTCCCGTGTTCCAGACAAGCCCAGCCTCGAAGGTCTCGAGGAGAAGTGGGCTGCCGTATGGAAGGAGCAGCAGACCTACGCCTTCGACCGCACCGCCGAGCGTGCCGATGTGTACTCCATCGACACGCCCCCGCCGACGGTCTCCGGGTCGCTGCACGTCGGGCACATCTTCAGCTACACCCACACCGATCTGGTCGCCCGGTTCCAGCGGATGCGCGGGAAGAAGGTCTTCTACCCGATCGGCTGGGACGACAACGGCCTGCCCACCGAGCGCCGGGTCCAGAACTACTACGGCGTCCGGTGCGATCCCTCGCTGCCGTACGACCCCGACTTCACCCCGCCGGCGAAGCCGGACCCGAAGCGGCAGCTCCCGATCTCCCGGCAGAACTTCGTCGACCTGTGCGGTGAGCTGACCCACATCGACGAGCAGGCGTTCGAGGCGATGTGGCGGCAGGTCGGCCTGAGCGTCGACTGGTCGTACCTCTACACCACGATCTCCGAGGACTCCCGCCGGACGTCGCAGCGAGCGTTCCTGCGCAACTTCGCCCGCGGCGAGGCGTATCTGTCCGAGGCGCCGACGATGTGGGACGTCACGTTCCAGACCGCGGTCGCCCAGGCCGAGCTGGAGGCCCGCAACTACCCGGGCTTCTTCCACCGCATCGCGTTCCACGCGCCGCACGGGCCGGTCTACATCGAGACCACCCGGCCGGAGCTGATCCCGGCCTGCGTCGCACTCATCGCCCACCCTGACGACGAGCGGTACCAGGGCCTGTTCGGCAAGACGGTCAAGTCTCCGCTCTTCGGCGTCGAGTTGCCGGTTCTCGCGCACGAGGCGGCCGAGCCGGACAAGGGTGCCGGTATCGCGATGTGCTGCACCTTCGGTGACCTCACCGACGTCCAGTGGTGGCGCGAGCTGCAACTGCCGGTCCGGACCGTCATCGGCCGCGACGGACGGCTGCTGCGCGAGAGCCCGGAGTGGCTGGAAGGTTCGGAGCTGTACGGCGAGCTCGCCGGCAAGACCGTGTTCAGCGCACGCGAGCTGATCGTCGAGAAGCTGCGCGAGAGCGGTGACCTGGACGGCGAGCCGACGCCGACGCAGCGGATGGCGAACTTCTACGAGAACGGAGACAAGCCGCTCGAGATCGTCTCGACCCGCCAGTGGTACATCACGAACGGCGGCCGCGACGCCCACCTCAAGCAGGAGTTCATCGACCGCGGCAACGAGCTGGCCTGGGTCCCGGAGCACATGCGGCACCGCTACCTGAACTGGGTCGAGGGGCTGAACGGCGACTGGCTGGTCTCCCGCCAGCGGTTCTTCGGCGTCCCGTTCCCGGTCTGGTATCCGCTGGACCACGAGGGCGAGCCGGACTACGACCACCCGCTGCTGGCGAGCGAGGCCGAGCTGCCGATCGACCCGACCTCGCAGGCCCCGCGGGGGTACGACGAGTCCCAGCGCGGCAAGCCCGGTGGCTTCGAGGCCGACCCCGATGTGATGGACACCTGGGCGACCTCGTCGCTCACCCCCCACATCGTCTGCGGCTGGGAGCGCGATGACGACCTGTTCCGCCGGACCTTCCCGATGGATCTGAACACGCACGCGCACGAGATCATCCGGACCTGGCTGTTCTCCCGCGTCGTCCGGGCCCACTTCGAGAACGGAACGCTGCCGTGGGCGCGCTCGATGATCTCGGGCTTCGTCGTCGACCCGGACCGCAAGAAGATGTCCAAGTCCAAGGGCAACGCGATCGTTCCGTCCGAGATCCTGGACAAGTTCGGCTCGGACGCGGTCCGGTGGCGGGCCGCGATGGCTCGGCCGGGGCTGGACTCGCCGTTCGACGAGTCGCAGATGAAGGTCGGGCGCCGGCTCGCGATCAAGGTTCTGAACGCGTCGAAGTTCGTCCTCGGCTTCGGGGCGACGACGGTCGACGCTGCCGCGGTCACCGAGCCGATCGACCTGGCGATGCTGCAGCGGCTGCGGTCGGTCGTCACCGACGCGACGGCTGCGTTCGAGCGGTACGACTACACCGGTGCGCTCGAGGTCAGCGAGCGGTTCTTCTGGACCTTCTGCGACGACTACGTCGAGCTGGTGAAGGAGCGGGCGTACGGCGGTCAGGGTGAGGCGGCCGCTGCTTCCGCGAAGGCCGCACTGGCGGTTGCGTTGTCGGTCCAGTTGCGGCTGCTCGCGCCGTACCTGCCGTTCGCGACCGAAGAGGTGTGGTCGTGGTGGCAGGAGGGTTCGATCCACGTGTCGTCATGGCCGACGCCGGACGCCGACCTCGCGGTCGCCGACCAGGAGCCCGAGGTCCTCGACGCGGTCTCCGAGGTGCTCGCGGGGATCCGGGGCGCCAAGTCGGAGGCGCAGGTCTCGATGAAGACCGAAGTCAGCAAGGTCGAGGTCACCGGTCCCGCCGCCCGGCTCACGCTGGCCGAGCGGGCCGAGCCCGACCTACGCGCCGCCGGCCGCATCACCGGCGAGATCGCCTGGCACGCGGACGACAGCGACACCATCAAGGTCGTCGCCACACTCTGACCACACGCCTGGGTGCGACCGAAGCGACTACGCTGCGGAACCGATTTGTCTCGATGTGGAACCATCGGGTCCGAACCCCGCGACCCCACGTCCGAGGAGCCAACCCATGAGTGACCCCACCACACCGGAGCCGAAGCCGGCGCACGAGACCAGCACGGCCGGGGACGCTCCGTCGGCGACGGAGACCACGACCGAGATCGCGGCTGTGGGTGCCTCCGACAAGCCGGCGGACGAGAACGCACCCGCGGAGAAGCCTGCCGCAGAGAGGTCTGCAGCCGGGAAGCCTGCCGCCGGGAGAAAGAAGTTCTGGCAGCGCGGGAAGGCTGCGGAGCCGGCTGATGGGCCGAAGAAGCCCTGGTATCGGCGGATTCGGGGACCCTGGCTAACGGTTACTGCGGCGCTGGTGATCCTGGTCGCGCTGGCGGTGCTGGGTTACGTCTGGGGCCTGGGCCCGCTCAATCGCCTGAACACGGCTCGCGGAATCACCCCGCCCGCGAAGCTCGCGGGACTCGACCGGATCACCGATCAGGAGATCCGCGGCCAGTTGCAGCTGGATCAGACGCGGGACGCGTTGAGCCGGATCAACGACGGCAAGCAGGCGACCGTCGAGGCGTACGGGACGATCGACGGCAACCGGATGTACGTGGTGATCGCGCTGCGCGGGAAGGTCGACATCGACAAGACCGTCGCGGACTCCGGCGCGACCCCGGACAAGGTCAAGAAGATCGGCAGCTCCACCTGCGTCGAGTCCACCGGCAACCTCCCGACCCAGTGCTACCGCGGCTCCAACACCCTGACCGTGATCGCCCAGTCCGCCAACGAGGGCGTCGCCGTGGACCAGGTCGCCCCGGTCGCCGAAGAGGCCTTCAGCGCGATGAAGTGACGTCAGGCCAGCAGGCCGGCGATCGCGATCATGATCGGTATGGACAGGAGCGTGCTGAGCAGGACCACGCTCCGCGCGAGGGTGCGGCTGCTGCGGTAGTGAACGGCGTACACGTAGACGTTCTGCGCGGTCGGCAACGCGGCCAGCAGGGTCGGCGCCAACAGAGCCGCTCCATGAAGGTCGAGTAGCCAGCGCCCCACGGCGTACGCGGCAATCGGCTGCGCCACGGTCTTCAGAAGCACGGCCAGTACGACGTCCCGCCGCACAGCGATCGAGTCCTTCGTGCCCGCGCTCAGGCTGAGCCCATAGGCGACCAACGCAACGGGCACCGCCGCGGCCGCGACGAGCTCGATCGGCCGCATCACCAGCTCCGGCACCTGCACGCCGAGCAGGGAAACCACCAGTCCGAGCAGCGACGCAACGGTCAGCGGATTGCGGAACGGCCGCGTGAGCACAGCCCGCAGCGACACCCGCCGACCGGAGCCCTGCTGATCACCGTCGAGGACGGCGAACGCGATCGGCGCCATCACGAGCAACTGGAACAGCAGGATCGGCGCAACCAGCGCCCCATCCCCCAGCACGTACGCCGCCACCGGTACTCCGAGATTCCCAGCGTTCACGTATGACGACGCGAGTACGCCGATCGTCGCCTCGGCCCTCGTCCGCCGCCAGATCGCGGCCACCACCAGGAAGACCAGCTGGACCACGAACAGACTGGCCACATTGGTGACCAGGACCACCGAGAAGATCGAATGCAGGTCTGCCCGCGCGACGGTCGTGAACAGCAACGCCGGCGTCGCCACGAAGAACGCCAGCCGGGACAGCACCAGCTCGTCCTGGGACCGCAGTACGCCGAGCAGACCGACGACGTACCCGAGGACGGCTACCGCGACCAGCGCGACGAAGGCCCCGACGACGGCGGACACTTCAGGCGCTCAGCGGATTGGACACGCCTGGATCGTAGAGGAAACGTCAGTTGGCAGACCGGGACGGTTTCATCCGTCGGACGCTCAGCACGGACCGTGTCCACTCCGGCAACTGCTGAGGATGCCGGACATGGCCGCGCGGAAATGCTCGCGGTCCGCGGGACTCAGACCATCGATGAGCTTGTTCAGAGCCTCGCCGACCTCGGTGTGGAAGGCGGTCGCGGCGCGGCGTCCGGCGTCGGTCAGGGTCACCTGCAGGGCCCGCCGATCGCCGGGGACGGCCGAACGCTCGGCCAGCCCACGCTTCTCGGCCCGGTCCATCAGGCCGGTGAGCGCGGCCTTCTCGACGCCGAAGCACTGCGCCAGCTCAGCCATGCCCTTCGGGCCACCCAGCAGAACGCAGAGCAGCTTGGCCTGGACCGGCGTCAGCTCGTGGCGTTCGGAGATCCGGGCGTAGAGACCCTGCACGACAGTCGTGAGCTGCAGCAGCCCCGACGCGGCATCCAGCTGATCCGCGTCCACCCCCATCTCCATCACAGCTCTACGGTACATGGCATGTATAGTTAAGGTCGCGTACAGTACGTGGCATTAACCACCGAAGGAGGACCGATGGCTTTCAGCGAAGCGGAGCTCGAGTACCTGCGATCACAGCCCCTGGGCCGGCTCGCGACGGTCGCGAGCGACGGCCAGCCGGACGCCGTACCGGTCGGCTTCGAGTACGACGGGACCTACCTGTACGTCGGCGGCATCGACCCGGTCCGGACCCGGAAGTACCGCAACGTCCAGGACGGGAACACCAAGGTCGCGTTCGTCATCGACGACCTGGCGTCCGTCCGCCCCTGGATCCCGCGCTACCTGCGCGTCTACGGCGAAGCGGACCTGGTCGAACGCGAGGGCCAGTTCGGCGCGGCGCACTACCTGCGCATCACGCCGACCGTGTCGTGGAGCTTCAACCTGGACGGGCGTCCCTTCACGCACGACGAGAAGGTCACCACCACCCGCACGGTGCACACGTCCGAGGCGGTGAGCAGCCGATGAGCTTCGACACTCGCCCTGGTACGCACGGAGCCCGGCAACCCCACGGACGCGTGATGAAGTGGATGAACGGCCTGATGGCCCGGCGGATCCGCCGCCAGCCTGAGAGCAAGTTCATGGGATTCAACGCGCTCGTCATGACGACCGTCGGCCGTAAGAGCGGTCTCGAGCGGACCACGCCGGTCGGCTGGTTCCCAGGAACCGACGGGAGTTGGCTGATCGTGGCCTCCGCGGCCGGCGCACCGGGAAACCCGGCCTGGTACTACAACCTCGCCGCCCATCCGGACAAGGTCCGCATCGACGTCGACGGCCGGACCATCGACGTACGCGCGGAGCAGTTGCACGGACCCGAGCGCGCCGAGGCGTGGGAGCAGATCACCACGGCCGCCCCGCGGTTCGCGCAGTACCAGGTGAAGACCGACCGCGAGCTGCCGATCATCCGGCTCACTCCGCGGCACTGAACCGTAACCTGTCAGATACTGGCAGGCCAGGAGCTGGAACGGAAAGATTCCACCATCGACGATGAGGATGGTGGGCATGACTACTTCCGCTCGAGTGTTCCGGACCGCGTTGAGCGCGGCCGCGGTATTGGGTGTCGTGACGGCCGGCGTCGTACCGGCCGCCGGTGCGACGCCAACAGGTGAGGCCGGTCCGGCTCCGACCGTCGTTCCGGCCGGACAGGGATTGCCGATCGGCGACGCGGATCTGGTGGAGACCCGGAGCAGCCAGGGCTGGCTCGCGGGGTCACGTTGACGCGGATCGTGCGCGGGACCGACCCGGCGCCGGCCGACCAGATCAACACGACGCCGCGCGGTCCGTGGGTGATCAGCGTGCTCACGATCGACCCGAAGAAGGCGAACGGCCACCTGAAGACGACGTACGGTCCGGACCTCGCGCAGGTGGAGAAGACCTCGGACCTGGTCCGGTCGGCCGGCGCGCTCGCCGGGGTGAACGCGTCGTTCTTCACGTTCACAGCCAACCCGCAGTACCCGGGCGACCCGGTCGGTCTCGGGATCTCCGACGGCAAGCTGCTCAGCGAGCCGCTCACCGATCCGGCCGAGGCCAACCTGCTGATCGATGCCAAGAGCAACAAAGTCGTGATGGGCCACCTGAGCTGGTCCGGCACAGTCCGGAACCGCCAGACCGGCGCGGATCTCCCGCTCGAGTTCGTCAACCACCCGCCCGTGATCCCGACCGCGTGTGCCACCCTGCCCGACCAGACCACGTGCACAGCACCGGGCGACGTCGTACTGTTCACGCCGGAGTTCGCCGCCACGACCCCGGCCGGCGCCGGTGTCGAGGTCGTGCTGGATCGCCGCGGCTGCGTCGTACGGACGTCGACCACGCGCGGTACGACGTTGACCGCGAGCCAGACCTCGCTGCAGGCGACCGGCCAGGACACCGTCGCGCTCCTCGCGATCGCGGCGAAGGGCTGCGTGCGCAACGACCTGAAGGTATCGAACGAGGACGGCGAGAACGTCCCGCTGCACAGCGGCCTGTACGGCGTGACCGGTCGCTACCGGTTGACGGCCAACGGCGAGATCGTCGTACCGAGCGGCACCGGCAGCTTCTTCGACCGCAACCCGCGCAGCATCGCCGGCACGACCCGTGACGGCAAGATCGTGCTTGCCGCCCTCGACGGCCGGCAGACCACGAGCGTCGGTACGACGATGGATGAGACGGCCGCGGTCGCGAAGGCACTCGGGATGCGCAACGCGATCAACCTGGACGGCGGCGGCTCCACCGCGATGGCCCTTCAGGACGGAGCCCTGGTCAACCACCCCAGCGGCGCCGGCGGTGCCGAACGATCCGTCGGAGACGCCATCATCTTCGTCCCCGGCCGCTAGGCAACTACTTTGAAAGGGTGCGACTGCGGCTGGTGCTGTGGACGACCCTCCTGATCGGAGCGGCCGGGTGCGGTGGTGGGCAGGCGAAAGAGCCGGCCACCACCGCCCCGGCCGACATCACCGTCACAAGTACGGCGTTCCGCGACGGCGGACCGATCCCCCGCAAGTACACGTGTGACGGCGACGACGTCTCACCACCGCTCGCCTGGAAAGGCGCGCCGCCGAACACCGGTGCCCTGGCCCTCGTCGTCGATGACCCCGACGCGCCGAAGGGCACCTTCACCCATTGGGTCCTGCTCGACCTCGAGCCGACCACGACCTCGATCGCCGAAGGCCACGCCGGCACCACGCAGGCGAAGAACTCGGCAGGTAGGGCCGTGTACTTCGGTCCCTGCCCACCCAGCGGCACACACCACTACCGCTTCACTGTCTATGCGTTGTCCGAGGCGACCGCTCTCCCCAACGGCGCTGACCTCGACGAGGCCCTGAAGGCGATCGACGCCAAGACCATCACCCGCGGCCGCCTGACCGGACTGTTCGCCCGTCAGTAGCCGTAGCCACCGCCGTTCGAGGTCGACGGCGCCTGGGTCGGCGCTGCGGCGGTCGTGGCCGCGGCGTGCCAGGTGAAGGCGATACCGCCGAACGAGTCCTGCGCGTTGTTGCCCTTGTCCTGGCCCGGCGCGGTGTCGAGCTTGAAGGTGTACAGGGGCTTGCCCTGGAAGGCGAGCTGGTCGGCTCCGTTGTCGGAGCGCTTGATCACGCTGAGGCCAGGCACCGTCTTCGCCGCATCGGCCGTTCCTGCCGCCGGCATCCAGAAGGTCAAGCAGTTCGCGGTGCACTTGATCATGCCGCCCGCTTCCTGGTCGGCGAAATAGAGCGTCTTGCCGGCCGGGTCGACCAGGGTCTGACCGACGCCGTCGACGTTCTGCACGGAGACGGCTCCGCTCGCGGCCGCCGGCTGATTGCCGGTCGCCGCACCTGTATCGCTGCTGCCGGCACCGCAAGCGGTCAAGGTGGCCAACGCTGCCGTTGCTCCAAGCAACAAAGTGAAAGCTCTGTGGTTCATCTGATGTATCTCCTTTCATGGACAAGTACGCGAAAATGCCCCAGGAGGTTCAGTTGAACCTTTTATCGCTTCCGTACGTACTTCTCTGGTGTGGATGACGACACAGTGATCCGCGCGCTGTACGACAGGTACCGGCGCCCGCTGTTCGGCTATGTCCTGCGTTCGGTGGGTGGCGACCACCAGTACGCGGAGGACATCGTGCAGGAGACGATGACGCGGGCGTGGGCACACTCCAGCGACCTGGACCCGGACCGGGTCGGGCGCTGGCTGTTCACGGTGGCGCGCAATCTCGTCATCTCGGGACGGCGTCAGCGCGCTGCCCGGGTGACCGAAGTACCGATCGACGACCGCGAGTTCGCCGCCCTCGGTGACGACATCGACCGCGTGCTGCAGGCCTGGCAGGTTGCCGAGGTCCTGCACGGCCTCAGCCACGACCACCTGCAGGTGATCATCGAACTGTTCTACCGGCGGCGCACCGTCGCCGAGGCGGCCATCGTCCTGGGGATCCCACCCGGGACGGTGAAGTCGAGGAGCTACTACGCGCTGCACGCGTTGCGCGCCGCCCTGGAGGAGCGAGGAGTGACCGGCTCATGACGTGCCCGGAGACCACCACGATCGGCGCCTACGTCCTCGGTGCGCTCGATGCGTCGGAACGGCGTACCATCGAGCGGCACCTCGAGACCTGCCCTGTCTGCCGCGAGACCCTCCTCCAGTTCGCCCCTCTCCCCGGCCTCCTGCACTCCGTACCGCTCGAAGACCTCGAGGCGACGCCCGTCGAGTCGTGGATCCTGGCTGTCGAACCGCCGATTCCTCCCATCGAAATCCACGACTCGGCGCCACGTCCGCGGAGGTGGCGGCGAGTGCTCGCGGGAGCGGCGGCTTTGATCGTGCTGGGTGTGCTGGGGGTCGTCGGATGGCAGGGCCTGCAGAGACCGAGTTCAGAGTCAGCTACCTGGACGGCGATGAATGGTGTCGGCGGGATCGACACCACGGCCAAGCTGACCAATCATGGCTGGGGTACTGACATCAAGCTCAGCCTGAGCGACTTGAAGCCCGGTGAGCAGTGCATGCTGGTCGTGCACGGCCGGGACGGAACAGTCGAGACGGCCGGCTGGTGGGCGACTCCGACCACTTACCGGGCCGATGTGCCTGCCAGTACGTCGATTCCGCTGCACGACATCGATCGGCTCGAGGTGGTCACGGCCGGGAACACCGTGCTGAGCACGGTGTCCCCGGCGACACGGTGATTCACCAACTGTTGTTGGAGATTCCGGTGCCCAGGTAGATCTGGTCGTACGTGTTCCCGTCGTTGTCGTCGGTGTAAGCCACAGCCACCTCGGCGAACGGCGACACGGCTACTGTCATCTGCTCCTGACGTCCGTCCGGCAGCGAGCTCAACTGCTGAGCCGACAGCCGGCCCGTGTCGGTGCCATCTGTGCCGAAGCCGCGGACCCAGACGTCGAGGGTGGTCGCCTGGACCGTCCAGCCGACCACCGTCTGCGCTTGATCATCGATGCCGATCGACGGCGCCTTCGCACCGGTCGCCAGCTGTACGTCGGCGTACCGGGCGGTCCCCGTCGACGTGAAGTTGCGCGTCCAGGCGCCCGCCGTACCGGTGTGGTCGGACTCCCAGGCAACAGCGAAGTCACCGTTGAAGTTGGCCGCGACCGATGGGTGAGTCTGCTGGCCGCTGGTGTTGGCGTTCGCGACCCGGCGGGACAGCGTGGCCGCACCGTTGGTCCGGCTCAGCCGGATCAACCCGACTTCGTACGACGAGTTCGCATCGCCATCGTCCTCCCAGACGACGACCGCATCACCCGAGGCGGACACGGCCACGTCCGGGTTGTGGTGCTGCCCGGTCGTCGTCGAGGCGGTGACCTCCCAGGCCCTGGTGGTCGGGCCCGTGTACCCGGCCGCCTTGACCGTCGGCTGGGTGCCGGTCTGGATGTCCTCCCACACCACAGTGAACGCGACGGCAGCACCGCTCGGCGCACCATCCGGGTCGACGGCGACCCGCGGGTTGATCTGCTGCCCGTCGGCACTGGTGTTGGCGTTGCCGGAGGCGGTCACCGTGCCTGCGGTGTTCACGACCCGGTATGGGACGTTGTAATAGCCGTTGCCGTCCGGATCGTCCTGCCACACCACGACGGCGTTGCCCTTGTCATCGAGTCCGACATCCGGGTGCAGGTGACGCCAGTTCGTCACCCCACTGCTGCCGCCGGCGGAGAGCTTCTTCTCGTAGACCGACGTTCCGTTGTGGAACAGCCGGATGAAGATCTCGCTGTGCACGTTGTCGGTCGCGTTGTCCGTGTCGCGGTCGTCCTCCCACACCACGGCCACATAGCCGTTGCGGTTGGTCGCAATCGAAGGGGCGTCCTGGTCGCCGGTGGAAACACTGTTGGCGGTCATCCAGGTCGGTGCGGCGATGTGAGCCTCAGCGGTCGTGGCGTTGAACGTCAGAGTGGTCGCTGCCAGTGCGGTGATGGCGAGTGTCTTCTTCAGTGTCTTCCTCATGGTTGCCTCACACCGCCTGCAGGCCGGGCCGGCCCTCTTGGACGACGAACGACTTCGCCGTGGTCGCAGCGGCGCCATGCTCGGACACCTTCGCCACCGCCCGGAAGTCGGCCCGCAGTTGCGTCGGGCTGATCGTCGTACGGACGTAGCCGCGGCGGTTGTTGTAGAACTTCAGCCACGGGTTGGTCCCGACATCGGGGATCGTGGTCGCGCCGTCCCCGTCTCCGCTCGACGTCACCGAACTCGTCACGAGCTCCGTGCCGATGGTCGCCGAACTCGCGTTGTTGTAGTCGGCCTTCAGGTCACTGGCCCAGGCCCGGTGCACGTCTCCCGTGAGTACGACGGGATTGCGAACAGCGCGGTCGACCCAGCCCTGCTGGATCCGGGCGCGGGACGCGCGGTAGCCGTCCCACGAGTCCATGCTGGCGCCGGTCGAGTTGAACCGCCGCGCGAAGAACACCTGCTGGCCGATGATGTCCCAGGTGCCGAGGTGCTGGTTCAGACCGTCGAGCAGCCAGGTCTCCTGCGAGTTGCCGGGCAGACTGCGCGACGCCAGGTCCGCGTCCGAGCAGAGCTGCCAGCCATCACCACAGGCCTGGTCGTTGCGGTACTGCCGGGTGTCGAGCATGTGGAACGTTGCCAGACTCCCCCATCGCAGCCGTCGGTACAGCTGGATGCTGTTGCCACTGTTCACCTGCGCGGGCCGCAGCGGCATGTTCTCGTAGTACGCCTGGTACGCCGCCGACCGCCGAGCGGTCCACTGCGCGGCAGTCAGCGCCGGGGTGTTGTTCTCGCGCACTGTCCCCGCGTAGTTGTTCTCCACCTCGTGGTCGTCCGGTACGACGATCCACGGCGCGGCAGCGTGGGCGGCCTGGAGATCCGGGTCCGTCTTGTACTGCGCGTACCGCTGACGGTAGTTCGCGAGGGACACGATCTCGGCGGTGCCTGCGTGCAAGCGCGGCCGACCGGTCGTCGGGCCGTACTCGTAGATGTAGTCGCCCAGGTGCAGGATGACGCCTGGGTTCTCCTCGGCCATCCGGCGGTAGACGGTGAAGTAGCCCTCTTCGTAGTGCGAACACGAGGTGAATGCCATCACCAGGTCACGGCCTGCCGCACCGACCGCGGGAGTGGTGCGGGTACGGCCGACTGGTGAGAGGTGGCCCTGTGCGCGGAAGCGATAGTAGTAGTCGGAGTCCGGGCTCAGACCGCCCGCGATGACGTGCACCGAGTGGGCGGCGGCGTACTTCGCGGCGACCGAGCCGGAGGCCACGAGGGTGCTGAAGGTATCGGTGGTCGACACCTGCCAATCGACGGTGACATCGGCGTTCGCCATCCCGCCCTGGCCGTCGGCGTTCACCGGCGACGGGGCCAGCCGGGTCCACAGCACGACGCTGTTCGCATCGGGTTCGCCGGAGGCGACACCCAATTGGAACGGGTACGGGACTGCCGCGGTGGCCGCGATCACGGCCGAACGGGCCGGGAGCGCGCTGACGCCGGCCGCGGCAATACCGCCGAAAACAAGGGTCCTGCGACTGATTGGGCTCATGGGCCTCACCTTCACGGGTACTCAGGGCGGCTGGCCCCCGGACCGGTCGAACTGTCGGTGACATTCCGGGGACCATGAGTGGTGTGCGGTGTTTCATGCCCATGATTGCGCAATGTTCGTAACTTTCCTACAGGTCAGCTCAGGATCAGAATGAGCAATCCCAGGGCAGGAATCCCCTCGAGCAGCGCGTTCAGCCAGAGCCTTCGCTCCGACACGACCAGCACCACCGCCATGAACGTGTGCTGGGCCGCGGTGAATGTCACCAGCGCCTCGCCCGCCGGGACCTGACCGGACCGCGCGAGTACGACGCCTGCGACCAGAGCGATCGCCGTGGTCAGGTTGTAGAAGCCCATGTTCACGGTCCACAGCCGGACCGCGTCGAAGTCCCGGGGCTTGGTCAGGAACATCGAGTACAGCCTCGGTTGGCGGTAGAGGAACGACTCCATCACCCACACCCCGGCGAGCATCACCGCGATCACCACAGCGAGCACCTGCGCCGCCGTACTCATCGGAGTACTTCCACGCCGTGGCGGCCCGAGATCTCTCCCAGGGCGGCATAGTCGGTCGGGTCGGCGGTGGCGAGGTCGGCGAAGAACGCGCCCATCCGGCCGGTCTGACTGACCGCGAGGAACTTCGCGGCGGGCGTGAGTACCGAGAAGGTGTTCACGGTGCCGGCCGGGATGCTGATCGACGAACCCGGGCCGAGGTCGTACCCCTGGTCGCCGGCCTGGACCAGGATCCGGCCCTGCAGGACGTAGAACGCCTTGCTCCACGACTCGGTGTGCGGCGGTCCGGCCTGGCCGCGCGGCGCGTCGATCTCGAAGATCTCGTACTGCTCGCCCGTGTGTTCGGCTCCGACCTTGACCGTCACGGTCGCGTCCGGCGCGACGTACTCCGCGCCGGTGCCTGCTGTGCTGAGATGTACTGATTCGGTCATGATGTCCTCCCTTTGCCACGACCGTAGGAATCGGGCGCGCTGGCGGATATCCCGTCGCGATGGGCTCGTGCAGGCGGTGGAATCCCCACATTTCCGGGATAGGCGGCGTCGGTACGCCGGCGCATACTGAGCCCATGTGGGAGGGCCGGGCGCGAGCCGCGCGCCGGGACATCGCGGCGCTGGCGACGTCAGGACTGGGCGTCGTGGACCTGCATGCCGCCGCGATCGAGGTGGTCGAGCAGGTCATCGGCAGTGAGCTGACCTGCTGGGCCGGGATGGACCCGGGCACGCTGGTGATCAGCTCGATGACGAGCGGCCGCGACCGCATCCCACCCGAGTACGAGCCGCGGCTGGCCGAGACGGAGTACGCCGGAACCGACCCGAACTCGTTCGCCGAACTGGCCCGGTGTTCGCGCCCGGTGGCACGACTGTCCGACCTGCCCTACCGCCAGGTCGTCGGGCATCGGCGGCTGAACGAGGTCTGGCGGCCGCTCGGAATCGAGCATGAGGTGCGGGCGACCTTCACGGTCGACGGGGATTGCTGGGGCGCGGCCGGGTTCGTCCGCAGCGGGCCGGACTACAGCGATCGCGAGGTGGAGTTCCTGGGCTCGGTGGCGCCCGTGATCGGCGCGGCCACGCGAGTCGCCGTACGCACGGATGCGCACGGGTACCGCGGAGGCGTCGGCCCGTCGATCGTGGTCACCGACCCTCGCGGGGAGCCGCGTGCGATCACCGCAGCCGCGCAGATCTGGCAGGACGAGCTGAACGAGATCGCTCCCGGGCGGTTCGGCGTACTGCTTCGCGCGGTCGTCACCGGGACCCGGGCGGCCGGGACCTTCCAGGCCCGGGTGCAGACGGCGTCCGGCGGTTGGGTGGTCCTGCAGGGCAGCCGGCTGATCGGGGACCAGGAGGAGGTCGTGGTCACGATCGAGCCGGCCTCGGGTCACCACCTGGTCGGCATGCTGCTGGCGGCGTACGGACTGACCACTCGGGAGCGGGAGATCTGCCTCGAGGTGATCTCCGGTCACACCACCACGGAGATCGCCGACCGGCTGTCGATCTCACCGCACACGATCCAGGACCATCTGAAGGCCGCGTTCGCCAAAGTCGGCGTGCGGAGTCGCGGCGAGTTGGTCGCCACGCTCCGGCCGGAAGACCTCACGAACTGACGGTCAGTTGCCTACGACGGTCAATTGCTTGCGATAGGTGCCCGGTGGGATGCCGAAGTCGCGCTTGAACGCCTTCGCGAACGCGAACTCGGACGTGTACCCGATCTCCTTCGCCACCGTCGCGAGCGGCCGGTCGTGGTCACGCAGCAGCCGGGCTGCGGTGGTCATCCGCCAGCGCGAAAGGTAGGTCAGCGGCGGCTCGCCGACCGCCTCGGTGAACCTCCGGGCGAACGCCGCCCGCGACAGACCGACGTCGGCCGCGAGGTCCGCGACCGTCCACGATGCGCCGGGCCGGTCGTGGATCAACTCCAGCGACCGCGCGACGGCGGGATCGGTGAGGGCCCGGGACCAGCCGCTCTCGGTCGGGCAGTTGCGATCCTCCAGCCAGGCCCGCAGGATCAGCACCAGCAGCGCGTCGACCAGTGGCGGTACGACGGCCGCCGCGCCCGGCCGATTGGCGTCGAGCTCCTCACCGAGGATGCCGATCGCGGAGTGCAACGTGCGATGCCGGCCCGGGTCCGCGGGCACGTAGACGACATCGGGCAGCCTGCTCAGCACAGGATGTGGGCGCTCGCGATCGAGCCGGTACGTGCCGCACAGCAGTAGCGACCGCGCACCGCCACCCTGGACCGGCTCTTCGATCGCCGGATCGAAGTCAACCAGCGGCGAATCGGGATGGTCCGCCAGCGCATGCTCGAGGCCGCGCGGCATCAGCACCACGTCCCCCGGCCCCATCGCGATCGGCGCCCCATCCGGCGGCAGCAGCCACGCTGTCCCCTGCAGGACCAGGTGGAACGTCGCCCCGAACGAGTGGGCGAACCGCAGCCCCCACGGCCCCCGGACATCGGTCCGGCCGGACGTGGCCGGGCCTGTCCGGAGCGCGGAGACGACATCGGCAAGAACATCCATGACTGGCATCATACGCCAGCCCTTCAAGACGATTGGACATGAATCAGCGCTTCATGGACATAGAACCGCTCGTTGAGGCCGCCTACTGTCGATGACTCACCCTCAACGACAAGGAGTACGGATGAGCATCGTCGTCACCGCCGCCACCGGCCACCTGGGCCAACTCGTCATCGATGAACTGCTGCAGCGGGTACCGGCCGACCAGGTCGTCGCGGTCGCCCGGAACGCCGAGAAGGCGTCCGGCCTCGCGGAGCGTGGCGTCGAGGTCCGGATCGCCGACTACAGCGACCCCGCTGCCCTGGCCACGGCGTTCGGCGCCGGCGACACGGTCTTGCTGATCTCCGGCCTCGAGCCGACCCGGCGGGCCCAGCACCAGTCTGTGATCGACGCGGCCAAGGCGGCCGGCGTCGCCCGGATCGCGTATACCAGCGTGCTCGGCGGGCCGGAGGCCGACTTCGACCTGGCCGCCGACCACATCGCCACCGAGCAGGCGATCCTCGATTCGGGTCTGCCGTACACGTTCCTGCGCAACGGCTGGTACCACGAGGTCTACACCGACCAGATCGCCGTACAGCTGGAGCACGGGGTCATCGGCAGCGCGGGCGACGGCCGGATCGGGTCGGCCTCCCGGCGCGACTACGCAGCCGCGGCTGCGGTCGTACTGACCGGTGCGGGTCACGAGAAGACGGCGTACGAGCTGAACGGCGACAGCGCCTGGACGCTGGCCGAGTACGCCGCCGAGCTCTCGCGGCAGTCGGGGCAGGACGTTGCCTACAACAACGTTCCGGGCGAGACCCTCCTCGGGATCCTGACCGGAGCCGGCGTACCGGAGCAGTTCGCGCCGATCCTCGTCGACGTCGACGCCGCGATCGAGCGGGGCCTGCTGGCCGGCCGAGGCTCCGACCTGAGCCGCCTGATCGGCCGCCCCACCACTCCCCTCACCGACGCCATCGCGTCCGCCCTGCAGCAGTAAGTCCTACGTACTGTGGCGGCATCGGCGGTCGACGCCGTGGCGGGCACGACCACGCCGAACGTGGGACTCTCGCCATGGCGCATTCTCAGCGGAAGGACAGCTCGCGGTCGCCGGGCTGCCAGTCGAAGGTGATCACGTCCGCGATGCGGGTGCCCGGACGCAGCTCGCCGCCGGCCTCGTCGATGATCCGGCCGGGGTTGGTCGTCGCCATCGTGAGGGCAGCTGGCAACGAGAAGGATCGGGCCGCCCAGGCGACCCCGTCCGCGAGTGGTGCGGCCGCTCCGGCGAGGTACGGCGTACCGCGCACGAGGAGTCGTCCGTCGTCGGTGAGCTCCACGTCGCCGCCGACGGTCGACGAGTAGTCGCCGGGCGCCAGGCCGCCGATCGCGACCGAGTCGGAAACCAGGAACGAGTGGTCGAGGCCCTTCGCCCGGACCATTGCGACGAACGTGTCCGCGGGCAGATGGTGGCCGTCGGCAATGAAACCCGCCTGCAGGCGGTCGTCGGCCAGTTGCGTCCAAAGGTAGTTCGGGTGGCGGGGGAGCTGGGCATGCGCGCCGTTACCGAGATGCGTGCTCAGGCTCGCGCCGGCGTCCACTGCGGCGCGGATCTGGGCCGCATCGGCGTGGGTGTGGCCGATCGCCACCCGGGTGCCGGACGCGACTACCGCGGCGATGAATTCCGCGCTGCCCGGCCAGTGCGGCGAGATCGTCATCAACCCGACGAGTCCGCCCGATTCCTGCTGGCACAGCTCGAACTCCGCCAGATCAGGCGGCCGCACCTCGGCCGCATCGTGGCAGCCACGCGGCCCGTCCTGATCCGAGATGTGCGGCCCTTCGAGATGTACGAACGGCACCGCCGCCGCAACCTCCGCATCCCGCCGCCGCGCCTCTGCGACCACGCGCACCGCCCGCCGCATCCGCTCGGCATCCGCGGTGATCACCGTCGGCACGAACCGCGTAACCCCCACCTTCCGCAACGCCTCCCGCAACCCCACAACACTCTCGACCGACACCTCCTCCCCATTCACATCGAACCCCCCAAACCCATTGACCTGCAGATCCACCAGCCCGCTACAGATCCAAGGCAGTTCACTCCCGCCGCCTGCTTGGGTACGGGTGATCGTGGTGATGCGGCCGGCGGTGTGGTCGAGGTGGAGGATGTCGCCCGACCACGGGTCGCGGCCCGTCAGCCTGTCTACAGCCACCGGACTCGCTCTCGGAAGCGGCCGATGAAGGCCGCGTTGGCCGCGTCCCCACCCGGCGCATTGCCACTGCGCCACACCGGCGGCACGACACCCTGCGCGAGGAGCAGCTCGATCGTCCGCACCACCATCGTGTTGAGCGCGAACGCACTCGCAAACGTGGACACCGCCCCAACCCGCTCTGTCATCCCGTCGAGCTCGATCACCGCATCCCCGATCGGCACCTTGGTGTCCACCGCAACGTCGACCACCTCGTGCAGGTTGGCAGCGGACGGATGCCTGGCCGGATGATCCTGCGCCGTCCGCTCGGCATGCTCGCGCGAACTCACGCCGATCGTCCGCACACCCCGCTCCCGCGCCGTCAGCGCCGCGTCGATGAGCACAGTGTTGATCCCATACGCATTCACCAGGATCAGCACATCATCCGCGCCAAGTCCGGCGTTCTCGATCACGATCCGCCCGTACCCAGCCGTCCGCTCCACCGCCATCGACCGCAACGCGCCGTTCGACAGCAACGTCCCTTCGTCCAGGATCGCCGACACATGCATCAGCCCACCGGCCCGGAAGAAGATCTCCTGCGAGGCAAGGTTGGAATGCCCACCCGGCCCGTACACGTGAATCAGCCGATCCCCCGCAACCTGCTCAGCCATCACCCGAGCGGCCGCCTCGATCGACTCCCCTTCCTCCGCCTCGATCCGTCCCAGCAGCTCCGTGATCTTCGCCAAGTAATCACTCATCTCCAGCCGCCTCCCGATCCACGAACAACCGAGCCCGCGGATGCGTACGCAGCGCACTCGCCGGCACCACCGGATCCACTGGCCCCTGCAAAGTCCGTCGTACGGCCTCCGCCTTCGCCACGCCGGACACCATGCAGAAAATCTCCCGCGCCGAGAGCAAAAACGGAACAGTCAGCGTCCACGCCTGCGCGGGTACGTCGTCAAGTCGCGCGAACAACCCTTCATCCACCTGCTGCCGCCGACTGGTCTCGTCCAGCTCGACCACTTGCACGACGTCGGACGTACTGAAGTCCGCCGGCGGATCGTTGAACGCGAGATGCCCATTGACCCCGATCCCGGCCAGCACAACATCGATCGGCCGCTCCGAAACCAGCCCCGCATAGCGAGCAGCCTCAGCGGCAGGATCGGAGCCACCCGCCGGGTCGAACACCGTCAGCGGCGCCGACGCTGTGAAATGCCGCCCCAGCCACCGGCCGAACCGCTGCTCCGCCTCCGCCGGGAGACCGACGTACTCATCCATGTGGAACGCCTGGACCTTCGACCAATCGATGCCCTCAGCAACGGACAGGGCAGCCAGCGTGTGCGCCTGGCTCGGTGCGGCGGCCAGCACCAACCGGGCCGAGCCCTGTGCCTCGATGGTCCGGCGCAGGGACTCGGCCGCCGCCGCTCCAGCCGCGGTGCCCAAGGTGACTGGGTCCGGGAAGACCTCGACCGCGAGCTTGTCGATGATCATCAGACCAGCCGCGTGTGCTGCTCGCCCAGTCCGTCGGCCCAGACGCGAAGGACGTCACCCGCGCGGAGGTACCGCGGCGGTTTCTGTCCGGCGCCAACGCCGGCCGGCCACCGGGCCGGATCGAACGACTCGGCCTCGCCCGCGAGCGTCGCCACCCGACCGTCCTCGGTCAGTACGGCGTCACGCAGCCCGGCGTCGGTGTGGACACGTAGCAATCTCACTGCTTCCTCCAAGGAGCTTGTCTGGCCCAGTTCAAGTAAGCGATACCCAATGCATGTGACCCTTGCACCGGCACGAGCTGCACCGCGTCGTAGACACGCAGCGACTGCTGGTAGACGAGCAGGTCCTGCTCGGCGTACACACCCCACCGCGCACATTGCACCGCATTGGCCGGTACGGCGTCCGCCGTAGTCACCGACCGTAGGCGGCTGGCCACTGCGGTCCCCTACACCACGAGAAGGAGGCCGGGACTCCGCCATTCAGCGGATCCCGGCCTCCTTCTGCAAATCGCGTCAGGCGGTCTTCTCGCGGCGCTCGCGCTTGCGCTCGATCTGGTCGCGCGGGATCAGCGTGGGGTTCACGTTCTCCAGCACGACCTCACCGGTGACGACGACCTTGGCCACGTCCTCGCGGCTCGGCACCTCGTACATCACGTTGAGGAGAACCTCTTCCATGATGGCCCGCAGACCACGAGCGCCGGTGCCGCGCAGCAGCGCCTGGTCCGCGATCGCCTCGACAGCGTCGTCGCTGAACTCGAGCTCGACGTTGTCGATCTCGAAGAGCCGCCGGTACTGCTTGACCAGCGCGTTCTTCGGCTCGGACAGGATCTTGATCAGCGCGTCGCGGTCCAGCGGGGACACCGTGGTGATCACCGGGAGCCGACCGATGAACTCGGGGATCAGGCCGAACTTGAGCAGGTCCTCCGGCATGACGTCGGCGTACCCGCCGAGCTCCTTCGGCTTCTCCGGCTCACGCGAGGCGTTGAAGCCGAGGGTCTTCTTGCCGACCCGCTGCTCCACCATGTGATCCAGGCCGGCGAACGCTCCGCCGACGATGAACAGCACGTTGGTGGTGTCGATCTGGATGAACTCCTGGTGCGGGTGCTTGCGACCACCCTGCGGCGGCACGGAGGCCGTCGTACCCTCCAGGATCTTCAGCAGGGCCTGCTGCACACCCTCGCCCGAGACATCGCGGGTGATCGACGGGTTCTCGCTCTTGCGGGCGATCTTGTCGACCTCGTCGATGTAGATGATCCCGGTCTCGGCCTTCTTGACGTCGTAGTCGGCCGCCTGGATCAGCTTGAGCAGGATGTTCTCGACGTCTTCACCGACATACCCCGCCTCGGTCAGCGCGGTAGCATCGGCGATCGCGAACGGAACGTTCAGCATCCGGGCCAGCGTCTGGGCGAGGTAGGTCTTGCCGCAGCCGGTCGGGCCGATCAGCAGGATGTTGGACTTGGCCAGCTCGACGGCCTCGTCCTTGGCGTGCCGGCCGGCACTGGAGCTGCCCTGGCCGTCACGGACCCGCTTGTAGTGGTTGTACACCGCCACCGCGAGAGCCTTCTTGGCCACGTCCTGTCCGACAACGTACGCATTGAGGAAGTCGTAGATCTCCCGCGGCTTGGGCAGCTCGGTGAGTCCGACCTCGGAGCCCTCGTTCAGCTCCTCCTCGATGATCTCGTTACAGAGATCGATGCATTCGTCGCAGATGTAGACGCCGGGACCGGCGATGAGCTTCTTGACCTGCTTCTGGCTCTTACCGCAGAACGAGCACTTCAGCAGGTCGCCGCCGTCACCTATGCGTGCCACCGGGACAGATCCCTTCTATGCGCAAGTCGAAACGTGGGCCAAGGGGGGCGTGGGCCGCTCGGGCCGGGGCGCCAGGTCACTGACACGACTACCCCAATCCCGAATTCGACGGTACCCCGTCCGGGGCCGAAACGCCGCGCTCACCGCCGGGTTGTGACTACGCCGGTGGCGAACGCGCCAGGCCCTTGACAGCCCCCTGTGACCCATACCGTCACCCCGCCGGAGCGGAGCGGCAGGCTCGGGCACCGGCCGGAACCGGTTCCCGAGCACCTGCTCAGACGCCGGCCGGGACCGGGGACTTGAGGGTTTGCAGGACGTCGTCGATCAGGCCGTACTCGATGGCCTGGTCGGCGGTCAGGAACTTGTCCCGCTCGATGTCACGCGAGACCTCCTCCAGCGACTTGCCGCTGGCCTCGGAGATCATCTTCTCCAGCAGAGCGCGCAGGCGGAGGATCTCGTTCGCCTGGATCTCGATGTCGCTCGACTGCCCGTAGGTGCCCTCGGTGGCCGGCTGGTGGATGATGATCCGGCTGTTCGGCAGCGCGAGGCGCTTACCCGGCGTACCGGCCGCGAGCAGGACCGCGGCGGCCGAGGCGGCCTGGCCCAGGCACACGGTCTGGACGTCGGGCTTGATGTAGCGGACGGTGTCATAGATCGCGGTCAGCGCGGTGAACGAGCCGCCCGGGGAGTTGATGTAGATGCTGATGTCGCGGTCGGAGTCCATCGACTGCAGGCACAGCAGCTGCGCCATCACCGCGTTCGCGATCTCGTCGGTGATCGGCGTCCCGAGGAAGATGATGCGGTCCTCGAACAGCTTCGTGTAGGGGTCGATCCGGCGCATGCCGTACGACGTGCGCTCCTCCCACTGCGGGATGAAGTAGTTCATTGTTCGTCCTTAACTGACGGAGTGGGAGATCAGGAGTTCGGGCTGCCGGAGGTGAGCTGAGCGGCGCTCGCGACCACGTGGTCGATGAAGCCGTACTCCTTGGCCGCGTCGGCGGTGAACCATCGGTCGCGGTCGGCGTCGTTCTCGACCTGCTCGAGCGGCTGGCCGGTGTGCTCGGCGATCAGCTTGAACAGCTGCGCCTTGATGTGCAGCGACTGCTCGGCCTGGATCTTGATGTCCGACGCCGTACCACCCATACCGCCGGAGGGCTGGTGCATCATGATCCGCGCGTGCGGCAGGGCGAAGCGCTTGTCCTTCGCACCGGCGCAGAGCAGGAACTGGCCCATCGAGGCGGCCAGGCCCATCCCGACGGTGGCGACGTCGTTGGAGATCCACTGCATGGTGTCGTAGATCGCCATGCCGGAGTCCACCGAACCACCCGGCGAGTTGATGTACAGCCAGATGTCCTTGTTGGGGTCCTCGGCGTTGAGGAGCAGCATCTGCGCGCAGATCGCGTTCGCGTTGTCGTCGCGAACCTCGGACCCCAGGAAGATGATCCGGTTGCTCAGCAGGCGCTGGTAGATGTGGTCGTCGAGTCCGCCGGAACCGTTGCCGCCCGCGGCGGTGGGGCTGGCTGCAAATGTCTCGTTCACGAAGCCGACATTACTGGGCTGCGGCGACAGACCTAAGGCTGGGCCTCAGGTGTTCGCTCACGGCGCATCCCACGGCGCATTCCGTCTGCTCTGAGCGAATTCTGCTGGTGTGATTCGCACCGCCCGGCACTCCTCGAAGGCTTACCGGTCAGGTACTTCGGGGTTCGGTTGCGGTTCGCGATCGGCCGGAGACGCGCGAGCGGCCCGGAACCACAGTGGTTCCGGGCCGCTCGTCGGACAGCTCAGGCCTTCGCGGGCTCCTCGGCCGGCGTCTCCTCGGCCGACTCCGCCGCGGCTGCCTCTGCCTCCGGGTCGGCGTACGTGCCGTCCGGCTGCAGGGTCTTCAGCTCGACCACGTTGCCGGAGGCGTCGGTGACCTTGGCGTTCTCGACCAGGTGGGCGAGCGCCTTGCCGCGGACGACCTCGGAGACCAGGCTCGGCACCAGGTTGTTCTCGACGGCGTGCTGGGCGAACTGGTCCGGGCTGACGCCGGAACGCTGCGCGTGCCGGACGATGTGCTCGGTGAGCTCCTGGTCGTTGACGCTCAGCTCCTGCTGCTCGGCCACCAGGTCGAGCACGAACTGCGCCTTGATCGCGTCCTCGGAGCGCTTCTTCAGGTCCTCGTCGAACTCTTCCTGGGTCTGCTCCTCGCCCTCCAGGAACTGCTCGAACGACATCCCGGAGTACCCGAGCTGCTGCTCCAGGTTCTCCTTGCGGGCGGCCAGCTCGTCGGTCAGCAGACCCTCCGGCACCGGCACCTCGACCAGCGTGAGGATCTTCTCCAGTACGGCGTCACGCGCCTCGCCGGCCTGCTCGAGCCGCTTGCCGCGCTCCAGCCGGGCCTGTACGTCGGCCTTGAGCTCGTCGGCGGTGTCGAACTCCGACGCGGTCTGCGCGAACTCGTCGTCGAACTCCGGCAGCTCCTGCTCCTTGACCGCGGTCACGGTCACCTCGACGTCGACGTCCTCGCCCTTCAGCGCGCCGCCGACCAGCTGGGTGACGAAGGTCTTGCTCTCACCGGCGTTCAGCCCGGTGACGGCCTCGTCCAAGCCGTCCAGCAGCTGGCCGCTGCCGACCTGGTACGACAGGCCGGTGGCCTGCGCCTCCTCGACCTTCTCGCCGTCCTTGCTCGCGGACAGGTCGAGAGTGATGTAGTCCTTGTCCTGGACCGCGCGCTCGACCGGGTTCAGCGAGCCGAAGCGCTGCTGGAGCGCCTCGATCTGCTCGGTCACCTCGTCGTCGCTGACCGCGATGTCCTCGACCTCGGCCTCCAGACCCTCCAGGTCCGGCAGCGTGATCTCCGGGCGCACCTCGACCTCGGCGGAGAACTGCAGGCTCTCCTTGTCGTTGAACTCGGTCACGTCGACCTCGGGCCGGCCGATCGCCTTGACCTGGTTGTCAGTGACCGCCTGCGAGTACAGCTTCGGGAGGGCGTCGTTGATCGCCTCTTCGAGCACCGGGCCGCGACCGACCCGCTGGTCGATGACCTGCGGCGGGACCTTGCCCTTGCGGAACCCCGGGACGGTGATCTGCGAGGCGATGCTCTGGTACGCCGCGTCGAGGCTCGGCTTGAGTTCCTCGAACGGCACCTCGACGATGAGCTTGACCTTGGTCGGGCTCAAGGACTCGACGGTGCTCTTCACGGTGGCGGTTCTCCTTGATTCGATGACATTCACAGCACGGTGACAGCCCGCACTGCACCGGTGCTGCAGGGGGTTTGTCGGGGCGACAGGACTCGAACCTGCGGTCTCCTGCTCCCAAAGCAGGCGCGCTAGCCACTACGCTACGCCCCGCAGTGACCGCACGAGTCTAGTCGACCCGAACCAGTGCTCGCGCCACCACCCCACCCCCGAACCGGTTTGAGACCGAGCCCGGGGATGTGGAATCATGTCCGAGTGCCCGCCGAGCGGGCGCACGCGGGTGTAGCTCAATGGTAGAGCCCCAGTCTTCCAAACTGACTACGCGAGTTCGATTCTCGTCACCCGCTCCACAACGGAAGGCCCCAGGCGCTCGAACCTCCGCCGGGGGCCTTTTGTCTGCGCGGGTCGGGCGTTCAGGCAGTCTCGGCAGTCTCGGGGGCCACGTCGGTGGTTGCGTACTGGAAACGCCGTACCTCCTGCGGCCAACCGCAGGCCACCGCGATCTTCCCCGCCCACAGCCGGGCAGCCTCCTCGTCGGCCACGTCCACGACGGCGAAGCCGGCGAGATACTCCTTGGACTCGACGTACGGACCGTCGGTGAACAGCGGCGTGCCGCTCGACGCATCGACATTGAACACGGGCGCAGCGTCGTCCAGGCCACCGGTGAAGGTGAGCACCCCGGCAGCCGTCATTCTCTGCCCGCACCGCGCCGGCGCCCGCTAACCTCGGCGTTTCACGGGAATTTGGACAACACGTGAGGTGAAAAGGCGAGAGTGCCTTGTCTGTAAGGGAAAATTGGGCTTGCGAAGGACCAATGA
>NZ_JBVHFT010000038.1:0-23958 GCF_055562215.1 Kribbella sp. NPDC020701
ATTCACCCGCAAAGGCGTGGTGATGACCGCGATCACAATCCTCGTCGCCGCGCCGTACCTCTGGCTGCGATACTTCGTCCTGTCCTGACCCGACTGTGGAGGCCCGATGCTGTTGATGTGTTTGCGGCCGTCCTGCTCCTGGCCGTCCTGGTTTCGAGTCTGGCCGGACGAACGATCCTGTCAACGGCGGTCCTGTTCCTGGTGGCCGGGTTCGTGCTCGGTCCGGAGACCACCGGCGTGCTCGACCTGCAGCCCGGCTCACCAGTCGTCTCCGTGCTGACCGAGCTCGCGCTGTTCGCCGTCCTGTTCACCGACGGAATGCGAGTCGGCTGGTCAGACCTGCGTTCGGCCTGGCGCCTGCCTGATCGTGCGCTGGGGTGGGGACTTCCGCTCACGTCGGCCATCACTGCCTTGGCAGTGCATTACATCGTCGACCTGGACTGGCCGGCATCGTTGCTGATCGGTGCGATCCTTGCCCCGACCGACCCGGTCTTCGCGTCCGCGCTGGTCGGCAACGAGAAAGTGCCCGCCCGGCTCTATCACCTGCTCCGTACCGTGGGTCGCGATCCGGTTGGAACGGACCCGATTCTTCTCCGCCTCCACGAAGTACGAACCACTCAACGCGATCGCCATCGGTCTGCTCGTCCTGGCCATGGCCAAGACGCTGCACGGCAACCTGTTCCTGGCCGCCTTCGCGGCCGGGATCACCGTCGCCACCTTCGGCCCAGCCCAGCGGGCCGCGTTCGAGCACTTCGGCGAGCTCATCGCCGAAGGCCTCAGGCTCGCCGCCCTCCTGGTCTTCGGCGCGCTGATCTCGATCGAGTTCCTCGGCGAGATCTCCTGGCAGGGCTGGGTCTTCGCCCTCGTCGGCCTGATCGTCGCGCGCCCCGTCGCCCTTGCCATCTCCTTCGTCCGCTCCGGCCTCGGCGCCCGCGAGCAACTCGCCGCCATGTGGTTCGGCCCCAAAGGATTCGCCTCGGTCGTCTACGGCCTGCTCGTCCTCGAGTCCGGCATCCCCGCCGCAGACAAAGGTCTTCCATCTGGTCGCCCTCACCATCGTCTTGTCCATCCTGGCCCACTCCTCCACCGACATCGTCGTGGCCCGATCCTTCGAGAGCGCCGACCTGACTCCCACCACTTGACGGGGCCCCGACACACGGCGACGTACCGGTCGGATCGGTGGATGGCATAGTGCCTCCAGCGGTGACGAACTGAAGGGGCTGGGAGACTTGGGGCGCTGGCGGGACAAGGTCCGGTACTGGTTCGACGGCATGATGTCGCGTGGTACGCCGGCGCTCATCGGTCTGCTCGGGCTGGCATCAGCCGTGCTGGTGGTCGTGATCTCGACACTCGTACTGCTCCTCGCGCCGGGCGACGTGGCCGGGCACGGCGCCTGGCACGGTGTGTTCTGGATGAGTCTGCTCCGAACGCTCGACCCCGGCACCATGGGCGGCGACCAAGGCGGGCTGGTGTTCCTCGGGTTGATGCTGGCCGTGACGCTGGGCGGCATCTTCATCGTCAGTTCGTTCATCGGCGTCCTGACCACCGGCCTGGAGAACAAGATCGCCGTACTCCGCAAGGGCCGGTCACGCATCGTCGAGCAGGACCACACCGTCGTGCTCGGCTGGTCCGAGCAGATCTTCACCGTCGTCGCCGAACTGGTCCAGGCGAACCGGAGCAACCGGCGGTCCTGCGTGGCGATCCTCGCCGCCAAGGACAAGGTCGAGATGGAGGACTCGATCCGTTCGCGCGTTCCCGACCTCGGCCGGACCCGGGTCGTCTGCCGGTCCGGGAACCCGTTGCATCCCGCCGACCTCGATCTGGTCAGCCTGTCCTCGGCGCGGTCGGTGATGGTGTTGCCTTCAGACGGCCCGGATTCCGACATCCACGTCGTCAAAGTACTGCTGTCTCTGGGCAGCCGTGCGACCGGCGCCACCGAGGGTCCCCATGTCGTCGCGGCTGTCGCCGACTCGACCAACCTGCGCGCCGCCAGGCTTGCCGGCGGCCGTCGCGCGCAACTGATCGGCGCCGACGAACTCGCCGTACGACTCCTGGTCAACGCCCATCGCCAGTCCGGCCTGTCCGCCGTCTGCGCCGATCTGCTGGCCTTCACCGGCAACGAGTTCTATCTGCGGCCCGAACCTGCGTTGGCAGGAAAGACCTTCGGCGAGATCATCCACGCCTACGAACTCGGCATCCCGGTCGGACTTCGTCGCGTGGACGGAACGATCATGCTGAATCCGGATCCCGGCCAACCGGTCGGGGTAGCGGACGAGGTGATCGTGCTGGCCGAGGACGACACACTGATCCGGCTCGCTGACGCCTTGCCTCACATCGTCCAGAACGCTATCTCACCCAGGCCGCGGCACGAGCCGGCGCCGGAACGCACCCTGATGCTGGGGTGGAACAAGCGCGCTCCGCAGATCATCGAGCTCCTCGACAAGTTCGCCTACCCGGGGTCGCAACTTCAGGTCGCCTGCACCGAACACGTCGACCCCCTGATCGATCCGACCGCCAACCTCAGCATCGGCGTGACGCGTTGCGACCCGACCAACCGGATCGACCTCGAAGCCCTGCAGCCTCACACTTGCCAGCACGTGATCGTGCTGGCATCCGACGGCCTAGGCACCCAGGAAGCCGACGCCCGGACGCTCATCACCCTGCTGCACCTGCGCGACCTGGCCGAGGATCTCGACCACCCGTACTCGATCGTGAGCGAGATCAACGACGACGCCAACCGCGAGATCGCCGAGGTCACCCGTGCCGATGATTTCGTGGTCAGCG
This sequence comes from Kribbella sp. NPDC020701, assembly GCF_055562215.1. Classification (NCBI taxonomy): domain Bacteria; kingdom Bacillati; phylum Actinomycetota; class Actinomycetes; order Propionibacteriales; family Kribbellaceae; genus Kribbella; species Kribbella sp. NPDC020701. Next base: position 2,785 of record NZ_JBVHFT010000038.1, read on the forward strand.
AGAAGCTGATCAGTCTGCTCCTGACCCAGCTCACCGAGAACCGCCACCTGGCCGCGGTGTTCGAGGACCTCTTCAACCCGACCGGCGCCGAGATCTACCTCAAACCCGCCGTCGGCTACCTGCTCGCCGGCCTGCCCGCCAACTTCGCCACCGTCGCCGAAGCGGCCACCCGCCACGGCGAAACCGCCATCGGCTACCGCGTCCACACCGACTTCTACCAGCCGCCGTCGTACGGCGTCGTCCTCAACCCACCCAAACACGCTCCACTCACCCTGACCGACAAGGACCGCGTCATCGTCTTGGCCGAGGACTGACTCGGCGTCGGCGACTCGTTCGTCCCCGCCGGCGAGGTCTTCCGGGAGTGGGTGACGATCGCAAGGCCCGATCGCGAAGCGTGGAGCACACTGCTCGCCGAGGCGGTCGATTTCGCCCGAAAGTCGCTCAGCCAGGAGCAGTGACGAACATGTAGCAGGCCGACTGTCCATCTTGTCGGTCTCGCATTCGTAGTGTGGGTGAGAGCGGGAACTGTGTCTCGCGAGCCGGAGGGATCCAAACGATGACCTACTACATGTTGCGGCCGGGACGAGCGGTCCAGGGGCCGCCGCTGTCCGAGGGCGAGATGCAGGAGCACATGCAGGCGATCTGGCGGCTGGAAGCGGAGATGAAGTCGGCCGGCGCCTGGGTGTTCGGTGGGCGGTTGCACGATCCGTCGACCGCGACCGTCGTACGGGCCGAGGCGAACGACGTACTGACCACGGACGGGCCGTTCACCGAGACCAAGGATCATCTCGGTGGCTTCTACCTGCTCCGCACGACCGACCTCGACGGAGCGCTGGAGTGGGCCGGCAAGGTCAGCGGCCTGATCGGGGCCTCGATCGAGGTCCGGCCGTTCGTCGACGAGATGACGTCCTAGCTCCCATGGTGGCCGACCGCGAGTCGATCGGCCGGATCTTCCGCGCGGAGTCCGGCCGGTCCGTCGCTGCCCTGGTCGCGATCTTTGGCGACCCTGTACGACCAACTCATCGCCGTCGCCGCCACCCCGGTCGTCGCCCTCAACCGCGCAGTCGCAGTCGGCGAGGTCCATGGCCCGGCCCGAGGACTCCACGAGATCGACCAACTCAACCTCCCCGGCTACTACCCCTTCCACGCGGCACGGGCCGAATTCCTCCACCGACAAGGCCACACCCACGACGCCGCACACGCCTTCGACACCGCCGCATCGCTCGCCCCAGAAGGCCCCGAACGCCGCTACCTCCAACACCGCGCCAAAACCACCTGACGACATCGCAGCCGCATGCCGCACCTCAGACCTGAGTGTCGCGTCGTTCGAAGCTGATGCTTGCGGCAACTGTCAGGAATGCGGCAATCGCAGTCAGCAGTACCAGGGGTACGGCCTCGATGCCGGTGACGTCAGCGAGATCGTTCTCGGACGACGCGGGCGACGTCGAGGCGGCGTACGGCGCGGACGCCCGGCCACTGGGACAGGGTCGCGGCCGCCAGCACGGCAACCACCGCGGCGGGAATCACCCACCAGCCGAAGGTGAGGCGGAAGGTGAACAGGTCGCTGCTGAACGACCCGAGGAACGCTCTGGCTGCCAACAGGCCTGCGGCGACGCCGATCGGAAGCCCAAGGGCGGTCGCGGCCAGGTTCTCGGTCGCGATCGTGCCAGCCACCCGCCCCATCGGCACGCCGGCCACGCGCAACGTCGCGAGTTCGTTGGTCCGTTCGACGACATTGACCGCAAGCGTCACGTACATGATCACCGCCGCGAGGATGGCGCCGAGCACGACCATCGTCCCGACGAACGCCCAGAACAGCCTCAGGAACTGGTCGAGCGAGGCAGCCACCGCAGTGGCATCGGCGTACGCCACCACCCCTGGAAGCGACGTCATGGTGCGTCGCATCGCGTCGCGATCCACCCCCGACCCGAAGCGGACCAGCTACGTGCTGACAGCCGAGTCCGGAAGCAGCCGGGCCGCCTCCGATTCGCTGGTGTAGATCGCGGTGCCGACTGGTTCGTCCAGGAGACCGGTCAAACGAAGGTCTGTCGACGCCTGTGCAGTGGTGAGCGTGACCACCTGACCGACTTTGACGTGGAGCGAGTCGGCAAGCGCACGCCCAGCCAGGAAGCCGTTAGCCGGAAGGCCGATCGCCTTTCCGTCGACAGACACGAAGCGGTGCATCTGTGTGTCGGTTCGCAACCCCGTCAACGTGGTGGCGTAGCTCCGATCCCCCAGAACCGCGATGACCCGGCCCATGCGGATCGGCTCGGCTGCCGATACTCTGGGAACCGAGCTCAGCCGATCGCCGTCGCCGGACCGCGCTGCGACGGTGACCGTCGCGTCCTGCCGCTCGATCTGGCCGTACTGGCGGTTGATCGCATCCGACAGGCTGGTCAGCATGCCGATCGACGTCAGCACCAGGATCAGCGCCAGTACGACGCCGAGCATCGTGGCCAGCGTGCGACGCAGATTGCGACTCACGTCGCGCAACGCCATCCGCCCGGTCACCGGAAGCCAGCGCGCCCCGGCAACCAGGTGACTCCATCGGCCTGGCGGGCGACTCGCCGTCTCGTTGCGCATCGCCTCGGCCGGAACGGTCCGCGCCGCGGTGACTGCCGGTACCGCCGCACCGACAAGCCCGATCAGCGCGCCGAACGCGACTCCGATCGCAATCAGGTCGCCGTGGACGGAACGCGTCACTGTGTCGGGGATCCCCAGAGCGCCGGTGTAGCCGCGGGTCAGTGCTCCGGTCAGCGCCGTACCGAGCGCTGCGCCGCACAGACCGCCGAAGAGTCCGATGAGCAGGCCCTGTTGAAGATAATGACGGACCAGCCTGCCGCGCCTGGCACCGGCGGCCATCAGAGTCCCGATCACGGACCGCTCGGCGAGTACCTTCCGCGCCAGCAAGACGTAGGCTGCGACCGCCGCGGCCGTGAGGAACAACAGCGGGAACACGACAGACAACTCGGAGAAGCCGTTCAAGTCTTCGTGCAGTGTCGCGTTGGACGCCTGGTCGGCCTGGGTGGTCACATCGGTGGCTCCCGCGGTCCGCATAGCAGCAGCGACCGTGCCCTCGTCGGCGTCAGCAGGGAGCCGAAGGAGAACCTGGTTCGGTGCGCCGCCCTTCAGGCGCCGTACAAGATCTTCGTCGGCGAACACCACTGCGAACGCATGAGGATCCCCGAGCACATCCTGCCGATTCCGCGCCGGCCACAGGTACTCCGCCGACCGGACGATCCCCCGCACCTTGACGGTCTGCCACCGGGATCCGGCGTACACCTGCAGGGCGTCGCCGGGAGTGAGGTCGTAGGTATCGGCGGCGTGCCTCTCGACCAGAACGCCATCAGGTTCGTCGGCCCCCAGGTCAGTGCCGTCGATGAGCATCGGTGGATCGACCTGCGTTCGAACCGTCACGCCGACCGCGCCGGCATCGCGAGCAGCGGCCGCGACCTTCTCCGGGTCGCCACCCGTCGCGATCAGGTCCGCGAACCGCAACCGCTCGTAGGTGCGCTGGTACGAGTCACTGAGATTCCGGAACGCCCCCGCACTCGCGATGAACAACATCATCCCGAGAAGGACCGTGACGCCGACCGCGACAGCCTGAGCCCGTTGCCTGCGAAGATCACGTAGCGCCTTGCGGGTGATCGCGCGCATGCCGATCACCACGCCACATCGGCCGCATCGGCAGGCCGCGGATTACGCCGTACCGACTCGATCCTGCCGTCCACAACCGTGACCACCCGGGTGGCGATCTGCGCGACGGACATGTTGTGCGTGACCATGACGATCGTCAACCCGTCGGAGTTCAGCCGCTGGAGCAACTGCAGGATCTGACGTCCGGTCGCCAGATCGAGCGCGCCGGTCGGCTCGTCGGGCAGCAGCAGATCGGGCTCCGTCGCGAGCGCCCGCGCCAGCGCGACCCGCTGCTGCTGACCACCCGACAGTTGTGCTGGGAAATGATCCATCCGATCCCCGAGACCGACATCGCCGAGCAGGCCGGGCACACGCGATCGATCACCTCGCCCGGTCATCTCGATGATCACCTCGACGTTCTCACGAGCCGTCAGCGTTGACCCCGACAACGATCGCCATGGCGTTGCCGGCGAGCATGACACCTTGCGCGCCGAACGTGTGGAACGCGATCAGCCCGTTGGCTACGTTCTCGTTCGACCCCTGGAAGAGCCCGACGAGGAATACGCCGATCCCGGCGAGGACCGCGAGAACGACGATGACGATCGGCCGGGCACCGTTGCGAAGGTCGAACACGCAGAGCGTGCCGACGAGCAGCAGGACCCCGTAGATCACCCAGCCTGCGTCCATGACCGCGCCGAGTGGAGAGTTCCCGACCTGCCCGAAGGCGGTCTGGGCCGGTCCGGTCAGGCCGAGGTGGCTGACCCAGGTGTGCAGCGGTGAGTACGGCGGGTCCTGCCAGGCAGCTGCGGTGACGATCTCGGCGGCCCAGGACACGAGTGGACCGAGAAGGAGCAGAAGCGCTCCGGCCCGAGCAGCCGCACCCGAGCGCACGATGGAGTTCACGACAGGGCCATTCCTGGGACACGCCGGCGGATGGCTTCCAGCTCGGCCTCGTCAGAGATGCCCTGCCAGTCGTACCGCGGCGTGTAGGGGGCTTCGAGCGCGCGTACGTCGTCGTCGGTGAGCTCAACGTCCAACGACGCCACGGCCTCGTCGATCTGCTGGATCGAGCCGGCCCCGACCAACGGCGCGGTGACGACCGGCTGACGGCGCAGCCAGGCGAGCGCGATCTGGGCGCGGCTGACGCCGTAGCCTTGGGCGACCTGGCCGACCGCGTCGATGATCGCGCGGTTGGACGCCTCCTGCGCCGGCGCATAGAGCATGTCCGCAAAGGCACCGTCGGTCTCGGCGCGCGCGGTCGACCTGGCATCGTCCCACCCGCGGGCGAGGCGACCTCGGGCCAGCGGCGACCAGATGATCGTGCCGACACCCTCGTCCAGGCACAGCGGGATCATCTCCCGCTCCTCCTCGCGAGCGAGCAGGTTGTAATGGTCCTGCATCGACACGAACCGCGCCCAGCCGTGCTCCTTCTGCAGATGCAGCGCCTTTGCGAACTCCCAGGCGTGCATCGACGACGCACCGACGTAGCGCACCTTGCCGAACCACACCAGATCGCTCAGCGCCTCGAGAGTCTCCTCCCACGGCGTCGAGTGGTCGTTGCGGTGAATCTGGTACAAGTCGATGTAGTCGGTCCCGAGCCGGCGCAGCGAGTGGTCGACCTCGGTCATGATCGCCTTGCGCGACAGGCCGCGGCCATTGGGACCGGTGCGCATCGGGTGCCGGAGCTTGGTCGCGATCACCACGCTGTCCCGGTCAGCGAAGTCCTTGAGCGCGCGGCCGAGAATCTCCTCGCTGGACCCGTTGGAGTACATGTTCGCGGTATCGAAGAAGTTGATTCCCGCCTCGAGCGCGTGCCGGATCAGCGGCCGCGCCTCGTCCTCGCCCTTCGACCACACCGGATGGCCGCGGTCGGGCTCGCCGTAGGTCATCGCGCCGATCGCGATCGGGGAAACGTCCAGGCCGGTCGTGCCGAGCTTGATGTACTGCATGATGCTCCTCTAAGCTATGTGGAGAGTTCTCCAGATACGGTAGTGGAGAGCTCTCCACATAGCAAGATGGGGTTCACACATGGTCCGTTCGGACGCCCGCGAGAACCGGGCCCGCATCCTCGCGGCCGCCCGCGAGGCCTTCGCCGAGGACGGCGCCACGTCCATGAACCAGGTCGCTCAGCGCGCCGCCGTCGGCGCGGGCACCCTCTACCGCAACTTCCCCACCCGGGAGGCGCTGGTGCTGGCCGTCTACCAGGACGAGGTCGAACGGATCATCGACATCGTGCCGGGGCTGCTGGCCGAACTGCCACCACTCGAAGCGCTCCGGCAGTGGACAACCGGCCTGGTCGAAGCGATGCGCAGAAAGCACGGCCTCGGCGATGCGCTCAGTCCCAGCGCGCACCAAGCGATCACCGAGCAGACCTACGGTCCCGTTGTCGCCGCGATCACAGACCTCTTCGACGCAGGCAAGAAGAACGGCAGCATCCGCACGGACGCCGACCCGCGCGACTTCCTGCAGCTCACCGGCGCACTCTGGCGCGCCGCGACCGTACCCGAAGACCGCTCACCCCACATGCTCGCCCTCATCATCGACGGCCTCCGCCCACAGCGGTAAAGGTCTGCCGAGAAGACCGCTGTCCTTCACGACCCCACCGCCGATGCCGCCCTGAGATTGACAAGTTCAGTGAAGGTACCCGTCCCACTTGGGTTCGCCCTTGCTGGAACCCGGCCAGGACTAGGATCTTTGGGCCGCTGAAGGCACGCATTGCGGCGATCGTGGGTTGCGGCGTCGTGGACAACGAGTCGTTCACGCACCGCACACCGTTGTCTGTGGTGGCCGACGGTCTGAAGCCGGTGAGGCGGCGAGATTGATCAGATTATGCTGTCCAGGCAGGGATATGTCGTCGGCACTTGCCACCTGGACGCCGTCGAAGTAGATCCCATCCGGACGAAGCTGCATACCGTCGGTGTGAGCCAGGCCGCTGTTCTGCCGGACGGCCGCCGCAGTTCCCCGTGCCGCTGGTGCCGTGACCCAGCCGGGCTTCCTCGGGTTGCCGGCCGATTTCGGCTTCCTTCCATCCAGCGACAGGTAAGTCTGGCGTCCACCGGTGCCCGCCCCGCCGACCGTCCAGTCCGTGAGCCAGACACGATCCGTGGACGTGGTCTCCGCGCTCACCAGTGGCCGACTGCGGACTCCAGGACCGGTCCCTACGCAGGCTCGACAGACTCGGGGTCCAGCCGCGGACCTAAGTGTCGTTAGCAGCGTCGAGCGCCTCTCACGCCACGTAGGGGATGGTCTGGGGACCTTCCGGCAGGATGCAGAGGCGGGCGTCGGGTCCGGCCGCGGCCAGTGATTCGGCAACGGTGGTTGAGATGTCGGGTGTTTGTTCCAGGTACACCGCCGCGAGGTCGGCGTCGCTGAGTGTCCCGGTATGCATGACAACCCGGCTGGTCGATTGGATCCGGGCCTGGATCTGCACCTGCCACTGGTCGGGGGCGGTTTCGGTGCGCCGGCCGATCTGATCGAGAAGCGCCTGCGGAGATTCCGCCGCGGTCAGCTCTGAGCGATACGACCCGTGATCCGGGAACCCGTCACGGCACTCGGCCGCGCAAATGATCGTGCCACCGGGGCGAACGATCCGATGCGCGGCCGACATCCCCTTGACCGACTGATACAGGTTCTGGTCGAGCGGATATCCGGAGTTCGTGGTGACGACCACGTCGAACGGAGCTACCACGGGCCGCATCGCGATCCGCTTGGCCGCAGCGCAAGCCGCGGCATGCATCGGCAGCAGGTCTCCCCCGAACGCCGCCACGATGTCCTTGTCGCGGTTGAGTACGACGTCCAACGCGAACGTCACGCCGGTCGCTGCCGCGATCGCCCGGACGTCGTCATGGACCGGGTTTCCGTGCGTCACTCCCCACGTCGCGTCGGGACTGCCGATCCGGGTGGCGTCGTGCAAAACCAGGACGGTGTCGAGACCGGCAAGCCCTGGCACGACGAGCTTCGGTCCGCCCGAGAAGCCGGCGAAGAAGTGCGGTTCGACGAATCCGGTGGTGATCCGGACGTCCGCGTCCACCCATTGGCGATTCAGCCAGACCGGTACGCCGTCACCATGGACACCGAGCCAGGCCAACTCGGACTGATCGCGGGCATCGTGGTTGACGATCCGTACCGTGTCGACGATCTCGTCACCGAACATCTCGCGCAGCTCGGCGTCGCTGTTGCCGCGGTGCGTACCGGTCGCGACCAGGATCACGACGTCAGCGAGATCGACCACGCCCTCGAGTTCCGCGAGAACAGCCGGGATCATCGAGTGCCTCGGCTGTGGACGGGTTCCGTCGCAGGCCGAGATCGCCACGGTCTGGCCCCGCCGAACGCGGTCGCGCAACGGAGGTCCGGCGACGGGCTCACGAAGGGCCTGGCGCAGAACCCCGACAGGGTCGGCAGCGGCCTGATGGCGGACCGGCTCCACCACGGTGGTTCGCGCGGAGTCCACGTCGATGACCAGTCCGGACTCCCCGTACGCCAAACGCACTCTCACTCGATCCAGCTCCCTGACGACTCCCGCAGCCGCCGGCTGTCGGCAGGCCTCTGCGACGACTCTCGCCGCCGCTAAGATCATACGTATGGTGAACGACTCGGTCCCCGTAGACCGTCTCACTCCGCGGCGTCTCCCGGTGGGCCGGCTCGGGGTTTCGGTCGTTGCCGAGCTCGTGGATCTGATTGTGACGGGACGGTTGAAGGAGGGCGACCTGCTGCCTCCGGAAGCCCCGCTGAGCGAACATTTCGGCGTCAGCCGGACCGTCTTGCGTGAGTCGGTGAAGCGACTCGAGGAGAAGGGCCTGGTGACCGTCTCGCAAGGTCGGGGTACGCAGGTGCGCGCGCCGGGGTACTGGAACATGCTCGACCCGGTGGTGCTTTCGGCCCTGATCGACAACGACGAGAGTCTCGGCGTCCTCGACGAGCTGACGGTCGTGCGCGCAAGCCTCGAGTCGGCGATGGCAGGAGCGGTGGCCGGGTCCCACAATGCCGACGAGCTGAGGCGCCTGGAGAACGCGCTGACGGCCATGCGGGAAAGCGAGTCGGAGACGGACTCGTTCCGGCAGGCCGACGTGATCTTCCATTACGCGGTCATGGAGATCTCCGGCAACCGCCTGGCGGAGAACATCGCCAAGCACATCTACAAACGAGCCGTCGACTCCAGCCGATACCAGGGCATCGACCCGCCCGACGCGGTGGCGCTCACCCTCAAAGAGCACGAGGCGATCGTCAGGGCCATCGCGCGAAACGACGTAGCCGCCGCCGAGAAGGCGATGCATACCCACATCCACGGATCATGGGAGCGCCGCCGGCTGTCCGACCACGCTCCCCGCCCGCGCGGCCGCAAGCGGAGTCAGAAGAGGCGATAGACCGGCCTCAACGGTGGTCGGGATCATCGATCACGTCCGGCTCGGCCACCAGCCGCAAAGCAGCGCGCTCCGGCCTGATGTGTGGTCCGGTCGATGCCGGAACGGCCCCGGCCGAGCTGCCCGCTGACAGCTGCGATTCGTCCACCACGATGCCGATGCCCGGACGGTCGCCCAGGATGATCCCGCCGTCGTCGAACTCCTGGTCGACATCCAGACCGACAGGGAAATGCAGATCCTGGACCTCATAGGTCAAAAGGTTCGGTACGGCGGCAGCTGCATGCGCAACCGGGTTCGCGTTGTACGCCACCGGACTCACCGGCAGATCGTGACCATGCGCCAGAATCGCCACCCGCAGGAAGTGGGTAATCCCCCACACATTCCCCACCTGCACAACATCAAGAGCACCAGCATCCAGCAGCGGGCGATACTGCTCCAACCCGGTCGAGTTCTCCCCACTCGCGATCGCCGCACGAACCTTTCCACGCAACGCGGCCATCCCCGCCGCATCCCACCGGCGCAGCGGCTCCTCCACCCAGGTGAGGTCCATGCGCTCCTCGATCGCCGCCACATACCGAACAGCCTGCGCCTGATTCCACGACTCGTTCGCGTCGAACATGAGCGCAGGCCGGCGGGAATTGCGGCCGAGCACCTCACGGACGATCTCCAGCCGGGGCAGATCACGATCCAGATCGCGGCCTCCCTTGACCTTGCCCGCCTTGAACCCGCGGTCCGCGAACCGTCCGTACAACTCGGCAACTTCCTCGTCGCTCAGGCCGTACTCGAGACCGGACGCATACCCGGGAACGAAACGGTCACGCGCCCCGAGCGTCCGCCACAGCGGCTCCTCGGCCGCCTTCGCCTTGAGATCCCACAAGGCCATGTCGACGGCCCCGATCGTGCCGAACATCGATCCGGAATGACCCGCCTTGAACACCCAGTCGAGCATCCGGTCGTACAGGGCCACGACCGATCGCGGGTCCTCGCCCTCGACAGCCGGAAACACCCGCGCCACCTCCGCATGCGCACCAAGACCCACCCCCTCGATCCCGGCATCGGTCTCGAGGACCAGGATCGGGACCGGTGTCGTGTGGCCGCTCTGCACGCCATTCACATCGCCGGTAACTCTCCCCCAGTCGTGAACAGTGCTCAGACTGCGATATCCGGTGACCTTCATCCGTGGTTCCCCTCGAGAGTCGGTGCGAAGACGGCCGGACCGGCCCGTGTCGACAGTGTCTGAAGTCTTGTCGCAAACATAATACGTATGCTAAATCATGTTTCGGGGGCCAGCGAAGACCCGATGATGACGCCGGTGCTTAGCAACGGAAGGACAACCGTCCCACTCCGAGCCGATGAGCGGCCACGGCGAATCATCGCTGGAGCGTCGTCGCCTGGCGTGCTCCGTCATGGCCGCAACAGACAGGCCCCCGACAGACAACTTCCCGGTACAGAGGAGTACGACATGGGAGCGGAAGACATCTCTTCAACCAGTGGCGTCTCGCGGCGGCGGTTCGTCGGTGGAACGCTGGGCCTCGGGTTGTCGGCAGCAGCGACCGGACCGTTGGCCGCGATGGCCTCGCCGGCAGATGCACCCCAGCCGGCAGCGATCGGCAAGAACGCGGTCAAGCCTGTCTTCAACCCGGACTACAGCCAGCTCATTGGTCGATCCGACCTCAAGTACACGGGAAGGATCACGACCGGAACGCAGGGCATGTCCGTGGCGAACGGAAGGTTCGGCGGGCCAGTCTGGCAGAGCAACAGCAGCACCCTCGTCATGCAACTGAACCACACGGACATGTTCATGTTCAACGACGCCTCGGCGGCGTCGAAGGACCACCAGAACTCCGGCGGCGGCGCGGTCGGGCGGATCCACATCGGCTTCGGGACAGGGACCGTCTTCGACACCACGACGCAGCAGCATCTGTGGCTGTACGACGGCAAGCTGAGCATCACCGGCACCGGCGTGCACGCCGACGTGATCGCCGACATGGAGTCAGATGTCATCGCGATCCAGGTCACCGACGATCGCGCCACACCCCTGCCGATCACCGTCGATCTGGCCATGCTGCGGGACGCCAACCAGATCTGGGGCGCCCACAGCGCGATCTCCACGCTCACCACCATCGCCGGCAACGGACGGCCGGGATCGCGGAACGAAACGATCGTGCTGGAACAGCTTGTTCAGGAACCCTGCGACACCGGCACCAAAGTCAACGATCACTACGTCAACACGGCCGTCGCGGCGACCGTACGGGGGCGGGAGATCTCGGACGTTGTCAGCAACACCATCGGCAACCGGGCGACACTGAGGCTGAACCTGCCCGCGGGCAACGGCACCTTCACCGTGGTCGTCGGCGGGAACGCCGATTCGCAGACGTCGCTTCGTTCGGCGAAGGCGACCGCCCTCGCCAACGCCACCAAGGCTCCGGACTATGCCCGGATCTCTGCCCGCAGTCAGGCCTGGTGGCGCGACTTCTGGCACAAGTCGTACGTCTACTTCCCAACGCAGTTCAATTTCGAGCAGCGCCGCAACTACTACATGTACTTGGCCGCCATCTCGAACCGGGGCTCGTACCCCTCCAAGTACAACGGCGGCATCTGGATCGGCGAGGAGGACCGGCGGGACTGGGGCAGCTTCTACTGGAACTGGAACCAGGACTGCCTGTACCAGCCTCTGCTGGCCGCCAACCACCTGGATCTGCTGGAGCCGATGTTCACCATGCGGCAGGCCAGTTACGAACAGTACAAGGTCGCAGCCCAGCAGATGTGGGGTAGTGAGGGCATCTTCATCGGCGAGACCGACGGCATCCTCGGCTGGGAAACCCTGCCGGACGGTATCGCGGGCGCGATGCAGCAGTACTACACCTTCAAGACCACTATCCGCAGCCAGGAATTCACCGACATCACCATGAGGAGGAACAGGTTCCTCTCCCCGTGGAACTGGAACGTCTTCGGCGGCAACAGCCAGGCCAGCTACGTCACGCACACCATGATGGCCACCCAGGAGACCGCCGAGTACTACTGGCAGGTGTACTGCTACACCAAGGATCTCCACTGGCTGCGAAAGGTTGCCTATCCCTTCATCAAGGGCGCCGCGGAGATGTACCGCTCGTACGACGGTCTCCGGAAGGAAAGCGACGGGAAGTACCACTTCTACAACACGAACCTGCACGAGCACATCTGGGCCGGCAAGGACGTCATCGACGATCTGTCCATGGCCAGAGGCGTCTTCGCAACAGTGATCAAGGCTTCGGAACTGCTCGGGGTCGACCAGGCGACTCGCCCGCTGTGGAGGGACATCCGCGACAACCTCGCCCCGTACCCGTTGCGAACCGATCCGGGCGCGCTGTGGGCGGCGAGCACCAATTCGTCGCTGGCCACACGGTTGGCGACAGATCAGCCCGCCTGGGCGCAGGGGCTGCAGCCCGCGTACTTCATCAGGGATCTGCACGGCACCGAGAGCCCGATCTTCAAGATGCTCGAGAAGTACGACGTGCTGAACCTGGAAACGCGGGACCAGGGTCTCGACAACGGGGATTGGGAGATCGCGCTCAACACCTATCTCCACTCGCCTGGCTATCTCAACCAGGTGCAGGGCCAGGTCATCGACCGAAACGGCTCCAGCCGCTTCCACGTGGACGCCGCCAAGCTCGGGCGAGCGGACGACATGGTGAAGATCCTGAACACGCAGTACGGCGTGTTCAGCACCTACGGCGTGTTCCCGAACCTGCTCTTCAACCAGCTGGACTACTACTCGGCCGAAGGCTACGGCACCTTCGCCGCCGCGCTGCAGGAAGCACTGAGCCAGAGCCTGAGCCCGACACCGGCCGGAGACCCCGTGATTCGCGTGTTCCCGGCCTGGCCAACGGCGTGGGACGCCAAGTACAAACTGCTCGCCAAGGACGGTTTCCTGGTCTCCTCCTCGATGGTGGCCGGCGACATCCAGTACGTCGAGATCGAGTCGCAGCTCGGCGAGCGCGCCCGCATCAGAAACCCCTGGGATTCCGATGTGGTGCTGTACCGCGAGGGACGGAAGGCCGAGACACTCGTCGCTCCGGAGAACGGTCTACTGGAGTTCAAGACGCACAAGGGCGAGAACATCGTTCTGGTCCGGGCGGGTACGACGCCGGACACGTACCGGACCTCTGATCTGATCGACAAGACCGCGGGAAGCACCAGCACAAGCTAGAACTTGCCGCTGGCCGCGCACACGGGCGGCTCCTGAGTTCGGTTGCTCCTCCCCCAACCGATCCATGGAGCCGCCCGTCAGCGTCATGGTGCGGCGCCGTCAGACCCTCGACGACCGCAGCGGCCGGCCGTGCATATCATCGAGACCTCGAATGTTGCAGTGAGGGGGGATGTACGACGCACGCGAGGATCCGGAACGCCTGACCAACCACGACGCGGCCTTCCACCGGTCGCTGATCGCCGCCACCGGGAACGAGTCGCTGGGAACCATCCTGGAGGGGATCGCGGGCAGGACCTTGCGGGCACGGATCTGGCGCGGGCTGGTCGACGACGATGTCGCCGACCGGACCCTGGCCGAACATCAGGCCATCTACGATGCGGTCGCAGCCCACGACCCGGCCCTGGCTCACGCGACGGCACTGGTGCACGTGACGAACACCGAAGTCTGGCTCCGGAATCATCTGGAAGGCGACGACGAGTAGGCCCCAGATGTCAGGCCTCGGCGACGAGTCCTACCCCGGCGATGGCTGGAACTCCCCGTGCGGCGCGGACCTCGACCGTCACTTCCTCGACGATCGCCGACGGGAACGTGAGGATCCGCTGATAGCCGACGCACCGCGTCTCGGCAAGGACCACCTCGCGGCCGTCCTGACGACCGCACACGACAACGTGCTCGAGGCGTTGGCCGAGGGTGATCTCCTCCTTGAGAATCACCGCCCCGAGCCTCGTCGGTCCGTCCAGCGTCAGAGTGAGCGTGGGCTCGGTGTCGCTGTCGGCCGGCTGCCACCAGCCGGTCCCGTTAGCCAGGCCGAGGTTCGGGTCACCGGCGTGCTCGAGACCCCATCCCCTGGCCGACGACGTGAAGTCCTCGCCAGTGGTGGTGACCTCACCCGACGAGAGCGAGATCGCCGACCCCACGAGACGTGAGCGGACGCTGTCGATCCTTCGGCCCAACTCGCCCAGAATCTCCCGGTCCGGTTCCGCGACGAGACCCCGCTGATCGGGCGGCACGTTGAGCAGGAAGGTGCTGTTGCCTCCGACGGACCCGCGATAGACGTCGAAGAGGTCGTCGACGCTACGGAGCTTCCCGTCCTCTTCCTCGTGGTAGAACCAGCCGGGACGAATGGACGTGTTCACCTCGGCGGGATACCAGACCAGATCGTTCTCCCTTCCGGTCAGCGCTTCCCGGCTGCCCAAGTCGTCGTCCTGGCTTCGAACCCGGCGGGAGAACTCCGGGTCGTCGGCTTGCTGCGAGTACTGCGCGATCCCCTCGGCATCCCGCAGCGCCCTCGGTACGACGCTCCAATCGTTCGGCCGGGTATGACCCGCTTCGTTGCCACACCACCGCACATCCGGTCCGCACACGCTGATGACGGCGCCCGGCTGCAGCCGGCGGATCGTCGCGTAGTAGCGATACCAGTCGTGGACCTGCCGTCTCCCGTTCGGCCCTTCGCCGCAGGCGCCGTCGAACCAGACCGAGAAGATGGGACCGTATCCGGTCAGCAGCTCTTCCAGTTGGGCGACGAAGAAGTCGTCGTACGGCGTGCCTGTTCCGTAACTGCTCTCGGTCCGGTCCCAGGGCGAGAGGTAGACACCGAAAGCCAAACCGTGCCTGCCGGCGGCCGCTGCCACCTCCGCACCGACGTCACCGTTGCCGTTCCGCCAGGGGGAACTGGCGACGACCGAGTGCTGTGTCGTGCCACCGACAGTTCGTCTCAGCCCTCCTCCAGGGCTCGCTGAAAGGCTGACCGGTGCACCGGGAAGTACACGGTGTACGGTTCGTCGCGGATTTCGGCGAGTGGGATGAAGCGTAGGCCGGTGGTTTGGCCGTGGGTTCGGTATCTCCCGGGCTGCCACCAGCTGTGGTGCCGCTCCCGGTCAGGTGTCAGGAAGGATGCCGGTTCCGCGGGGTCGCCGGACAGCACGGTCTCCTGCTCGGTCAAGCCGGCCAGGACCACCGGACCGTCGAGTACGGCGACCAGGTCCGGCTGGTCGGGCAATGGCACGGTGGTCAAGCCCGACGGCACGGTCAGCCGGATGCTGTGCCTGCTCCATTCCTGGGACAACACGATCCAGCCGTCCCTCACCTCGGCCGGGACCGGCTTTCCGTCGATCTCGACCGTCGGCGCGCCGGCGGCCCAGAGCGGAACCCGAAGCCGGACCTCGAAACTGGACGGTCGATCGCACCGTACCTCGACGACGTGGACGTGGTCGCTCGGCCGGCGGCGCGGCAACGGCCGCGACAAGAGCTCCTGGATGCCAGCGGCAGCGTAGGCGGTCTGTCGTTGGCCGAGTGCGGTGCCCTGGTCGGTGTCCGCCGTGATCGCGATCTCGACCTGCCCGCCGAAGAGCTCGGGCAAGGACGTGACCGACCCCAGGTACTGGCAGACCGTGATCCCGCGGTCGTCGACGTACATCGCCGCCTCGTCAACCGAGCTCTGGGCCTGCAGCAGGGTGCCGTGACAGCACCAGAAGTCCTCGGTCGGCCGCCCCCACTGCTTGTGGCTTCCGGTTGCCAAAGGCAAGAAGTACGCGGGCATCCCGGAATCCGGGTGTTGCTGCGCCCAGATCCCGTTGACCAGATTCCGCTCCCAGTAGTCTCCGTAGCGGTGATCTCCGGTCCACCGGAACAGCACGGCGGCGAGGCGCATCAGGTTGTAGACGAGGCAATGCTCCTGGACGGCGTGCAGACGTGCAGACTGTTCGCCCGCCGGCTGCCACACCTCACCGCAGCTACTGCCACCGGTGCAGTACGTCCCGCGGGCAGTCACCGCAGAGTCCCAGAAGGCTTCGACGATGTCGCGCCAGCGTCGCTCCCCCGTGACTTCCCAGGCCCTCGCCGCCCCGAGAATCTCCGCGACCTGTGTGTTGGCGTGCTTGTTGGTCAGTACGTCGGCACCGGCGAGGAGAGGCTCGAAGAACCGGCGGCGGTCGTACCGTTCGATCAGATCGGAGGCGCTCCGGTCACCGGTGACGGCGAGGAGGTCCGCCCAGACCTCCAGCATGCCGCCCGTCTCGCGATCGAGGACGTCATCGAGCTGCTGCCGGGACAGCCCACCGGTCCAGGTGTGGAACCATCCCGCGAAGGCCGACGCGACCTCGAGCGCCTGTTCGTTGCCCGCGATCCGATACTGGTCGAGCAACCCCATCAAGGTCTTGTGTACGACGTAGTGCGGAGCCCACACCGCACGACCCGCGGCCAGGCGTTCGAAGTACGCCGGTGGAATCGACCCGGCCCATTGCCCGCCGTTGGCCCGCTGACAGGTGGCGAGCTCGTCGACGATGACGGCAGCCCGTGCTGCCACCTCGCGGTCGTCCGCACCGACCCGCGCCGCCGCCGAGAGCCAGTGCCCGAGGATGTGGCCCCGCAGCTCGCAGGTCGGCGACTCCCATCCCCAGTGCCAGGTCTCCGGTCCATCGGGCGAGACACCGCCCACTGTCGTGCCCCACGAGCCGGAGTAGCTCCACAGACCGGCCTCGGCCCGGTAGGGCCGCAGCAGGTTGTCCGCGCTGAGCCCGCGAAGATAGCGGGCGTTCAGCAACCATCGGTCCCTGGCCGGCCCCTCCGTCAGCGTCGTCCGCCCGCCGGAATCACGAACCGTGCGCAGCATCTCAGCCGTCGAGCTCGACAGCCAGGCAGTTCGCGACGTCGACCGGAGCGGCGTCGGGCAGCCGGACGACGAGGATTCCGTGGGCCTGTTCGAACGGAACCGGACCGTGGCCGAGGAGCCGGACACCGGTCACGGCCTCATGGCCTGCAAGGCTGCGAATCACCGCGCGTCCGTCCTCCGGCCAGGCCATCTGGAACGCGTAGACGGTGTTGTTCCGGCGGGTGAAGCGGAAGTCGGAACTCTTCCACCCCACCCGGTCCTCGGTGAATCCGTCGATGGCGACAGTGGACGGGCCCTCACCGAAGACCCGGAACGGTCGCGTGCCATGGATACCTTCGGCGCAGATCTTCATCCAGGCGCCGAGTTCGTCGAGCAACTGCGTGCATTCGAGGTCGAGCGTTCCGTCCGGCAACTGCGGCACGTTGAGTAAGAGGTTGCCGTTCTTCGAGACGATGTCGACGAGCATCTCGATCACGTGCCCACCGGTCTTGTAGACGTCGCGGACGTTGTAGAACCAGTCGCCGACCGAGGTGTCGGTCTGCCATGGCAGCGCGTGGATGCCAGGCGTCTGACTGCGCTCGATGTCCATCACACCGACCACGCTCACCTGGGGCCGACGGTCCTTCTGCTGATAGACAGCACGGTTTGTCCCATGGATCCGCGTACTGGTGTTGTACAGGTGGGCGACCGCGGTCAACCCAGGCGTGTACTCGGCCTCGTCGAATGGCAGCGGGCCGTCCGAGTACAGCAGATCCGGCTGGTACCGGTCGATCATCTCGGTGACCGCCTCGAGCCAGTACGCGTGCCAGGCAGGATCCTGGGCGTACCACGGGTCCTGGACCGGCGCATCTTCAGTCGGCAGGAACCTGGCGTTGTCAAAGTAGAGGTCCCGGAACGCCGGATCAGTTCCGTCGTACAGCACACCGGCCAGCGGCCCGTGCCGGTCGCTGCCCTTGTTGGTCGCGAACCAGGTCAGCGCGGCACCAAGATGCTCGGTGATCCCGAACGGCAGGCCACGCTCATCGGCGGCGGCCTTCCACAAGCCTACGATGTCCTTGCCCGGCCCGACCTTCGCCGAGTTCCACGGATTCACCGCCGACTCGTAGTTGAAGAAATTGTCGTGATGGACGGCCTGCGCGACGAAGTACCGGGCACCGGCCGCCACGAAGCGGTCCATCAGGTCGCCCGGATCGAAGCGCTCCGCCTTCCATTGCCGGACGACGTCCTTGTAGCCGACCTCCGACGGGTGCCCGTACGTCCGCAGATGGTACCGGTACTGCTCAGAGCCTTGCCGATACATGTGCCGTGCGTACCAGTCACCGTAGCGAGGCACCGACTGCGGACCCCAATGCGACCAGATGCCGAGTTTCGCGTCCCGGAACCAGTCAGGGCAGTCGAACGTGGACAGGGACTCGAAGGTTGCATCGAACGGCACTGGTTACTCCTCGTCGGCAATGGCAGGGATATTAATCCTATGAATTGCCGGGATCCTAGCGCCGCTCAGCCCACCTGGTCCAGACTGAACGGCATCCAACAGCCGGAAACATCCCATCTCTAGGCCGGATGTGAGGGGCCGCCATGCCACGCATCACTTCGGTGGACGTTGTCGACGTCCGCTTCCCGACCTCGGAACCGTCGCCATGAGCCCCGGCAAACTGGTCCACACATCTCGCACACCTGGCAAGTCCCAGACAGATGTCGTCATCGAGGGCATCCGGCAGATGATCATCGACGGTCAGCTTCGACCGGGTGATCAGTTGCCGATCGAGAACGATCTCGCCGCGGCACTCGGCGTCTCCAGGAATCCGCTCCGCGAAGGCGTCCGCGCAGTGTCCATGATGGGCGTCCTGGAGACCCGGCAAGGTGACGGTACCTACGTCACCAAGCTGGATCCGTCGATGCTGCTCGCACCGATGGGGTTCGTGGTGGACCTGCACCACGGGAGCGGGGTGCAGCACTTGCACGCACTACGCCGGGTCCTCGAGACCGAGGCTGCCGCCCTTGCCGCGCAACAGATCGCGCCGGCAGAGCTCGAAGCCGCAGCCGAGCTGTTGCGCCACAACGAGGCCGAACTGAGGCTCTACGAACCCAACCACGAGACGGTGATCGAGAACGACATCGCCTTCCACGCCATCATCGCGAACGTGGCCGGCAACCCGGTACTCGCAGCGCTGATCAACGCACTCGGTGGACGCACGACGCGCGACCGGCTGCGCCGATCCATCTCGCAACCCGGCGCCGATGAGACCGCCCACGGGGAACACCCCTCGATCCTCGCCGCGTTGACGGCGGCGCACAACCCCGACCGGGCACGGATCCGAATGACGGCCTACCTGCTCACCCTCGAGGACTACCCCTCGAGACCCATCACGGAACCAGCCACGACATGGGACCTCCAACAGAAGTCGCGAGCCGTACGCAGTGAACCCGCAGAAGTATCCTGATCGCCTCAAATGGTCACTATGAGAGTGCTCCCAGATGGAGGACGATTCGTCGCATGAGTCCAACGCACGTTGTGCGGCGCTACCACCCCGACGACCACGCTGCGCTGTATGACGTCTGTGTCCGGACAGCCCACGAGGGCCGCGACTCACGGCACATCTACCCGGACCTGGAACTGTCGCGTCCTAGCTGGCGGTCCTCGGATCCCCGCAGCGGCCGGTGTTGTTTGTCAACCCGAGATCTGGCGGGGGCACGGCTGCACGCGCTGCGATTGCCGAGCGGGCACGCGACCGAGGGATTCAACTGCGGCGCCGAACGCAAGCCCCATCGCGGCACCCCGCCGCTCAGATCGGCGACAGGCGCCGAGCCTCGATCGGCTCGAGCCCAAATGAGCCGGGGATCTTTGCCCTGGCTGGCAGCGACCGTGCTGCACCGGGTAGAAGAGCACCGGCGATGACCGAGACAGGACGCCGCCGAACACGTCGCTATGGCCGTCTCAGCTTCACCGGGACTGGCCTGCGAGGCGTCGGTGTCGGCAAGCGCGGCAGCAGCGCGGGTGGCGTGGATCGTGTCCCTATCCGCTCGCCGCTGAGGACCCTGGCGGCGTTGATCAGGGCCCGTGCGGTGACCGCCTGGCTGCGCTTCAGGCAGCCGTGCGTGAGCTCGGCACCCTTTGGCTTGCCGGTGGTGCCGGTGGTGCCGGAGGTGTAGAGGATCACCGCGATGTCGTCGTCGGACCGGCTGACCGGGTCGGTCGCCGGCGGCGACGCTGCCAGCGCGGCTTGGAAGTCCCAGTCCCCGGGCGCGACCGCCAGGCAGTCGGGGCCTGCGGCCTTCGCACCTGCCTCCGCCTCGGCGGCACAGTCATGCCAGGCAATCAGCAGTTTGGCGGCGGAGTCGCGGAGGTAGTACTCCACCTCGCGCGCCCTGAGCAGCGGGTTCATCGGCACGACGACCCCGCCGGCCCGGAGGATGCCGTAGTACGAGATCGCGAACTGCACGTTGGGAAGCATCAGCCCGACGCGGTCGCCAGGCTCGAGGCCGGTGCCGCGCAGCAAAGTGACCATTCGGGACGCGGCGTCGTCCAGGGCCGCGTACGTCAGCACGTGGTCATCCATCCGGACGGCTGGGAGGTCCGGGTATATCGAGGCGGATTCGGTGAGGTTCTGGCTGAGGTTGGTCATGTCGGCCTCTTCGTCAGATCTTGCCGAAGGCGAGCCAAAGATAGGCCACGAGCAGCACGATGACGACGAGCGCTGGTGCCATCTCGGCTACGCCGTCGTGCTGGCGCAGGTGCGCGCCGAGAGCTCCAACCATGAGGAGCAGCAAACCCGCCGCGGCGAGCAGGCCGAGTGGGGGTATCGCGAGGCCGATCAGGACTCCTGCGGCACCCGCGACCTCCAGGACCCCGATGCGCTGGTAGGCACCGACACTGAAACCGACGTGCGCGGCGCGGGCCTGCATCGACGGAATGGCTCGGATCTTGCTTGCGCCCAGCACCGCAAAGGCGACAGCGATGAGCGCGGCCAAGGAAACAAGGAGTGGGGTAGTCATGGCTGGATCTCCAACTTCCAGGGAATGGTGAATGCGTCGACAGCCTCAACTGCTGCCTGGTCGACCGCGTCCCGGTCCAGATCCGGCTTCTCGAACTCCAGCCAGGCGAGGTCGTGCACGTTGACCCCCGACGCGTCCCGGGTGGCGTTCGGGATTGTGTGGCGTAGCGGGTGCGGGGTGTTCAGATCACTGGTCATTCAAGTCTCCTTTGGGTGTTGCCGCGCGGGCGGGGCGTCATCCGTTCCTGCCCGCCGCGGCACGGGTGCGGGTGCGGAGAACTGGGGTCTTGTGGCCACCAGTTCTCATGGGGACTACGAGTTGGTTGCGGCGGTGGCGAGGTTGTCGGCGTAGGCGCGGGCGTCGATGGCGCCGAGCATCGCCAG
>NZ_JBVHFT010000039.1:0-21237 GCF_055562215.1 Kribbella sp. NPDC020701
TCAGGAACCCTGGGAGCGCCCGATACCAGCCATCCTGACGTGTCTATCGCTGTGTGGGTCAGGAGCCCTGAGAAGCCGGCAGAAACAGTCTCACTGATGCTGTGGAAGATCGCGCCGGCGAGGCTGCCGCGGGTCGCCGCAGCGGCTTGGAGGGCGTCTTCGACCAGTTCGGTGCGCATGTGGTCGGTGATGGACCAGCCGGCCAGGCGGCGGGAGTAGCAGTCGATCACCGTGGCCAGATAGAGGTTGTTGCCGTCGGCAAGCGGCAGGTAGGTGATGTCGCCGACGTAGCGTTGGTTCGGTGCCTGGGCGGTGAAGTCGCGCCTGAGCAGGTCGGGCACCCTGCGGTCAGCGGGTTCGGGGATCGTGGTGCGGACCTTGCGTCGGCGCCGGTAACCGGCGATGCCGTGCTCGCGCATGACTCGGGCAATCCGCTTGTGGTTGACCCGCGAGCCGGCGTCGGCTCCGTCGTTGAGCTCGGCAGCGATCCGCGGTGCTCCACACGTCTTGTCCTCGTTGTGGACGGCCCGGATCCTCATCGCGCGCTGGGCGTCGGCCTCGGCTCGCTGCCGGCGAGCAGGCGCGGCCTTCAGCCAGGCGTAGTACGACGATCGCTCGATCTCGACGAGCTCACACAGCCGCTTCACGCTCCAGCCAGGCCGTGGCCCGGCGCCAGAGGTGGTGGAGTGGTCGGCGACGAATTGGAAGCGGTTCACCAGTTCGTCTCCCCGGCGAAATACTTGGCCGCCTGGCGCAGGATCTCCCGCTCGGTGGTGAGCTTGGTCTGCTCTGCCCGCAGCCGCGCGTTCTCGGCCTCGAGCCGAGCGATCCTCGCCTCCGGCGACTCCGGCTCAGCACCCGCCCTCGTCGTACGCTGACGGGCCGCGGAAGGACCGCTGCTGATCGTGGTGCCGTCGCCGGTCGTCTTCTTGCCCGAGCCATACAGATCGACCCAACGGGCCAGGGTGGCCCGCTCGATCCCGAGATCCGCCGCGATCCCACGCAGCGTCGCCACCGGAGTGGACTCGTACAAGTCGACGGCCTGCCGACGAAACTCCTCGGAGTAGTTCTTGCGGGCCATAGTTCTCAATCATCTCGCTTCCCCAGCACATGCTGGATTCAGCGTGTCCAAGAACCAGGGTCAGGGCCCGAGGCGACCTGCGACAAGGGCACAGATTGAGAGTACTGCCCTTGCGGTGCGTCAAGTGGGACCGCATGGTCGAAGGTGCAGAGTGCCGGTGCGAAAGGTTGCTCTGCAGTTGATGCCCTTGAGTTTGTAGCCAGTCGTACGGGACATCCACGCTGAAACCTCCGACGTACTCGATGGCCGTCGGGAGCCACCGAGCACTGCAATCAACCGGATGCACGCGATCAGCCCGCGTACACACAAGGCCTGCTACTAAGAAGAGGCCGCCTCCTCTACCCTTCGGCTAAGACCTAATCCCTCGTCTCCGCGGTCTCGAGACTGGATCTCCTCCTCGGCCGTACCCGAACCAACCACCGGGCCGATGAGTCAGCTAGAACGCGAGTGCATCACGCGCCCGCCGAGCCGGGCTTGCCGGCATGTACACCGTCCCGAGAGTAGTGCGATGGTGTCTGTTACATGTGTGCGGGGAGGGGAGCCTGTCGTGAACAGAGCGGTTATCGGTCTGGCAGAGGCGATTGAGGCGCTACGGACGGAGCTGACAGGAGCGTTGGCGGCAGGCGAGGACCAGCGTATGCGGTTTTCGCTCGAACCCATTGAGCTGTCGGTACAGGTTGGGGTGACGAAGGATGTCAACGGCAAGGTCGGCTGGACGGTCATCGGACTAGGAGGTTCGTACGAGTCCGCAGCGACGCAGACGCTGACGTTGAAGCTCGCGCCGATATGGCAGTTGGCAGATGGCACATTGACAACGGATTTCACCGTCGCAGACTCGGGCACTGACGGCGACAGCTTCGGCCAGAGGCAATGAGGCAAAGGCAGTGATGTCGCGTTAGGCGATGCAAAGGGGCTGGATGTCGGGCGAGGGAGTTGGTGTACGGCGCGACCAGGTTGTTGCGGTCGTAGCGAGCTTGTACGACGGCCGCGAGCAGGTCGGGACGGGCTACCTGGTTGCGCCACGGCTCGTGCTGACTGCATACCACTGCACTCGGGACAAGAAGGCTCCCCACCGCAGGGTTGAGCTAAGGGTTCTACGCGCCGCAGATGGAAGTTCGGTCGGCGAGGTCGACAAAGTCATCGCAGACGCGGAGTTAGATGTCGCAGTCATCCGGCTGAGGTCGGACGCAAGGATCACAAGCTTGCGCCCTCCGGTCTATGCCCGGGTTGACCGGGTGAGAGCGGGGATGCTGCTCGACTGCCAGGCCATCGGATACCCGCTGTTCCAGAGGGATCCCCTGAGAAGGATTCGAGGCACGAGCGAGGTGCATGGCACGATCTATCAGACCGATGGGATCGAGTCCGGGCGCCTGTTGCTGCGTGAGCCGTTGATTCGTCCGGGGCCCGTCGGGGATCCAACGGCTCGCCGAGGCTCCGGAGGAGGTTCGCCGTGGGGCGGCCTGTCCGGGGCGCTCGTTTTTCACGCTGGCCGAGCGCTCGGCATAGTTGTGGAGCATCATCCCCGCCAAGGAGATGCAGCGCTGCAGATCGTCGACTTTGACACCATCGCCCGAAAGCGCACAAACCGTAGACTGTCACGGAGGGTAGCGGAGGCGCTGGGGTTGCCAGCGGCACACGCTTTGCCGGTCGCCTCGGCGGAGCCGGTGGAGCCACTAGACGGCCTGCTTGAAGTGATTGCAGGGAACGATCTGCCGAGAGTCGCCGACCTGGATCCATATCAATTGGGAACGACTCCATCGAATTACGGCGATCAAACGAGTTATGGCGCACACGACCCCTACGTTCTGCGCACTCACCACGCTGTCGACAGTCGCCTCCGAGAGTCGCTTGAGCCTGGTCAGTTGGTGGTTGTGGTCGGTCCGTCGAAGGCCGGGAAGAGCCGCACGGCATACGAGGCTGTCCTGAGCCGGTGGCCCGAGGCTCGCCTGCTGGCGCCCGTCCCGGAAGTCCTTCGTCAGTTGGTGGTCCACCCGCGGACGCAGACCACCAGTGACCCGATCGTAGTGTGGCTCGATGACCTGGACCGCTACCTCACTGTCAGGAATGCGCTGACGCACTCCCTCCTGAACGTGCTTACCGGTAGACCGGGGCAGACCATCGTGGTTGCGACGCTGCGGCAGGAAGCACGCGCCCGGTTGGCGGATGCTACTGGCCAACTAACCCGTGATTCCCGGCAACTGTTGCAGGCGGCCAGGCAGATCGATTTGCAGCCGGTGGGTGCCGATCTGGTCGAGCAAGCGGCGGCGGCTGCCGCATATCCGGATGAAGACCTGTCCACGGGGGGACTGGCAGAACAACTCGCAAGCGCCCCCGAACTGCTCCAGCGATATCGCGCTGCCCAACATCATCACCCACTATGTCACGCTGTGCTTCGGGTCGCGATCGACTGGGCACGAGTCGGCATGCACAGGCCGATTTCCGAGGATGACCTCTGCATCCTTGCCCAAGATGCCGTATGGGAGAGCCGGCCGGACTTGGACTGCGAACGCCTCGATGCCCTCGATGCGATCAAGACAGTGCGGCGTCTGCCCGAAGGGCCGGGACAGTTGGCCATGCTGATAACACTCCCGGGTCCTGGTCGCACACGGGGCTATCGCGCCTTCGACTACCTCGTCGCAGCAGATGACGGCCAAGAGGGCCCGGTTCGGCCAATCCCTGGCTCCTTCTGGAGTCAAGTCTTGCAACTCTGTTCGGCCGACGAGGCGGTCGCGGTCGGCAACGCTGCGTACGAACGCGGCCTCACCACCGAGGCCATCACTGCGTTCCAGCAGGCTGCGGACGCCGCTAACGCGTACGGCATGACCAGCCTCGGCGTCGTGCTGGCCACCCAACTGGACCCGCCCGACCTGGCGACTGCCCGGTACTGGTACGAGCTGGCCGCGGACGCTGGCGACGCCGACGCGGCGTACAACCTCGGGGTGCTCTTCGCGGATCAAGTGAAGCCGTCGGATCTGGAGAATGCGCGGCACTGGTACGAGCGAGCAGCCGACGCCGGCCACATCAGCGCGATGACGAACCTTGGGATCCTTCTCGCCCATCGGTTAGATCCGCCGGATCTCGACGTGGCTCGGGGGTGGTATGAGCGAGCCGCCGAGGCAGGAGACACTGGAGCTGCGTTTAACATCGGTCTTCTACTGGCCAATCGGTTTGATCCGCCGGACCTGGATGCGGCCCGCGGGTGGTATGAGCGGGCCGCTGAGGCCGGTGATGCCGAGGCGATGACCAACCTTGGCGTCCTTCTGGGTGATCGGTTGGATCCGCCGGACTTAGACGCCGCCCGTGGCTGGTGGCGGCGGGCTGCCGAAGCCGGCCATGTGGCCGCGATGACCTGCCTTGGGGTTCTTCTCGCCCGCCGGTTGGATGCGCCTGAACTGGATGCGGCACGGGGGTGGTATGAACGGGCCGCTGAGGCCGGTGATGCCGAGGCAATGATCAACCTCGGGTTCCTCCTTGCAGACCAGATGAAGCCGCCGGACCTGGAAGTGGCGCGGCATTGGTACGAGCGGGCCGCGAACACTGGCCGTGCCAGCGCGATGACCAACCTCGGGATTCTTCTCGCCCACCGGTTAGATCCGCCTGAACTGGATGCAGCACGGGGGTGGTATGAACGGGCCGCCAGAGCCGGTGATGCCGAGGCGATGACCAACCTCGGGTTCTTCCTTGCAGACCAGGAGGATCCGCCGGATCTGGACGGGGCGCGGGGGTGGTACGAGCAGGCTGCTGAGGCTGGTGATGCTGAGGCGATGACCAATCTGGGGATTCTTCTGGCGGATCGGTTCGATCCGCCGGACCTGGACCGGGCGCAGGGGTGGTACGAGCAGGCTGCTGAGGCTGATGATGCTGAGGCGATGACCAATCTGGGGATTCTTCTGGCGGATCGGTTCGATCCGCCCGACCTGGTGAACGCACGACACTGGTATGAGCGGGCCGCTGATGCAGGGCGCCCCGATGCCGCTCATCGTCTCGGCGACCTGCTTGCCCATCGGTTGGATCCGCCGGACCTGGACGGGGCGCAGGGGTGGTACGAGCAGGCTGCTGACGCTGGTGATGCTGAGGCGATGACCAATCTGGGAGTCCTTCTGGCGGATCGGTTGGATCCGCCGGACCTGGACCGGGCGCGGGGGTGGTACGAACGGGCAGCCGGTGCGGGGCAAGCCGACGCCAGCTACAACCTAGGTCTCCTGCTCGCCGACCGGATAGATCCGCCCGACCTGGTGAACGCACGACACTGGTATGAGCGGGCCGCTGATGCAGGGCGCCCCGATGCCGCTCATCGTCTCGGCGACCTGCTTGCCCATCGGTTGGATCCGCCGGACCTGGACGGGGCGCAGGGGTGGTACGAGCAGGCTGCTGACGCTGGTGATGCTGAGGCGATGACCAATCTGGGAGTCCTTCTGGCGGATCGGTTGGATCCGCCGGACCTGGACCGGGCGCGGGGGTGGTACGAACGGGCAGCCGGTGCGGGGCAAGCCGACGCCAGCTACAACCTAGGTCTCCTGCTCGCCGACCGGATAGATCCGCCCGACCTGGTGAACGCACGACACTGGTATGAGCGGGCCGCTGATGCAGGGCGCCCCGATGCCGCTCATCGTCTCGGCGACCTGCTAGCCCATCGAGTGAACCCGCCCGATCTGGACAGTGCCCGTTATTGGTATGAGGTAGCTGCTTACGCCGGCCACAGCGACGCTATGGCAGATCTCGGACGCCTGCTCGTCGAGCAGAAAGAACTGGACGGGGCACGCCACTGGTACGAGCGGGCGTCAGCAATCGGCAACTCCGGCGCCGCGTGCTGTCTCGGTATCTTGTTCGCCAGCCAATTGGAGCCGCCGGATCTGCACAGGGCCTGCTATTGGTACGAGCAAGCCGCCAGCGTCGGGAACACCGAGGCGATGATGAGCCTTGGGATCATCTTTGCTGATCGGCTAAATCCGCCGGACCTGGACGCCGCGCGCTATTGGTACGAGCACGCCGCCGACGTTGGCGACAGCGATGCAGCTCATCACCTAGGTGTCCTCTTCGCCGATCGGATGGGCCTGCCGGACCTGGAGGCTGCACGGTACTGGTATGAGCGAGCCGCGGACGCCGGGCACGCCGCCGCCGCCTACGATTTAGGTGTCCTGCTCGCAGACCGGATAGATCCGCCCGACCTGGAAAACGCACGACACTGGTGCGAGGTGGCCGCACACTACGGCCTCGTCGACGCCGCCAGCAGGCTTGGAAGTCTGCTGGCTGACCAGTTGGCTCCACCCGATCTGAATGCCGCCCGGAATTGGTACGAACGGGCTGCTGAGGCTGGGGACATCGACGCTGCCCATCGGCTTGGACTGCTATGTGCGCATCGGCTGAAGCCGCGCGATGTGGATGGCGCGCGCCGTTGGCTCGAGCGTGCCGCAGACGCGGGCAACACCGACGCGATGACTAGTCTGGCCTCGTTGCTTGCTGCCGGGCGCTGGCCGGATCTGAGGGCTGCGGGCTACTGGTACGAGCGGGCAGCCGAAGCAGGCGATATTGAAGCGATGATCAAACTCGGGACCCTACTAGCCGACCAGTTGGCGCCACTAAACCTCAATGCGGCCGCCCACTGGTATCAACGGGCAGCCGATGCGGGCGACACCGATGCGATGACCAAGCTCGGAGTCCTCCTCGCCGAACGTCTGGACCGGCCCGACCTGGCCGCGGCTGGCCACTGGTGGCTAATGGCCGCC
This sequence comes from Kribbella sp. NPDC020701, assembly GCF_055562215.1. Classification (NCBI taxonomy): domain Bacteria; kingdom Bacillati; phylum Actinomycetota; class Actinomycetes; order Propionibacteriales; family Kribbellaceae; genus Kribbella; species Kribbella sp. NPDC020701. Next base: position 6,808 of record NZ_JBVHFT010000039.1, read on the forward strand.
CGTAAGCTCGGAGCCTCGTCAGACCCGCCCGATCTGGCAGCTGCACGAAACTGGTACGAGCGCGCAGCAGACACGGGCGATATCGAGGCCGCACACGAGCTGGGCGTCCTGCTCGCCGACCGACTGGACCCACCAGACCTAGACGGCGCGCGCCGCTGGTCCGAGCGAGCCGCGTATGGCGGTCACATCGACGCTGCGTACCAGTTCGGCATTTTACTCGCCGACCGGTTGGACCCGCTCGATCCGAGGTTCGCGCGATACTGGTACGGAAGGGCCGCCGGGGCCGGCCACATCGGCGCCGCCCACCGACTCGGCAAGCTGCTCGCCGACGGATTGGATCGGCCGGACGTGCACGGCGCTCGACTCTGGTACGAGCGGGCAGCAAACGCCGGGGATATGGACGCCGCGTATCGTCTGGGTGTCTTGCTTGCCGACCGGCTGGACACGCCGGACCTGGACGCTGCTTGCTATTGGTACGAGCAGGCTGCCGATGCCGGCAACACCGACGCGATGACCGGTCTGGGGCGCCTATTCGCCGATCGGCTGGCACGGCCCAAGCTGGAGGATGCACGGTACTGGTACGAGCGGGCAGCAAACGCCGGGGATATGGACGCCGCGTATCGCCTGGGTGTCTTGCTTGTCTACCGGCTGGACACGCCGGACCTGGACCTCGCTCGCTTTTGGTACGAGCAGGCTGCTGGCGCCGGCAACACCGACGCGATGACGAGCCTCGGCAACCTACTCGCCAAGAGCCGATGGCCAGACCTGCGAAGAGCCCGCGAGTGGTACGAGCAGGCCGCTGGGGCCGGCGACCTCGAGGCGATGACCGCCCTCGGAAGCCTGCTTGCTGATCTGTTGGATCCGTCAGACCTCTCGGCAGCGCGGACGTGGTTCGAGCGCGCCGCCGCCGCCGGCGACGTTAGCGCGATGACCAAACTTGGGACCTTGCTCGCCGAGCAATTGGATCCGCCGGACCTGTCCGGTGCATGCCACTGGTGGCGGTTGGCTGCCCGCAGCCTCGGGACTCTGCAGGACCCGCCTGATCTGCCCGCTGCACGCCATTGGTATGAGCGCGCGGCCGACACCGGACACACCGAGGCCGCCTACCAGATTGGCGTTCTGCTCGCCGACCGTCTGGATCCGCCGGACTTTGAGGGCGCTCGGATCTGGTACGAGCGGGCTGCCAAGGCCGGCGATACAAATGCGATGACCAACCTTGGTGTCCTCCTTGCTGACCGAATCGATGCGCCGAACCTAGGCGTAGCCCGATACTGGTTGGCGCTGGCTGCTGAGGCTGGTGACTCGAACGCCGCGTACGATCTCGCCATCCTGCTCTCCGATCGCATTGCCCCGCCAGACCTGGAGACGGCCCGCGGCTGGTATGAGCGGGCAGCCAATGCCGGTGACATCGACGCCGCTTATAACCTCGGGACGCTACTCGCGACCAGACTGGATCCGCCGGACCTTCAGACCGCACGTGCCTGGTATGAGCGTGCCGCCAGAGCGGGTGACGCAGACGCCGCCTACAACCTCGGCGTTCTGCTCGCTGAATGGTTGGAACCGCCAGACCTAGACGCCGCACGCGGCTGGTTGGAGCGTGCCACCCGAGCCGGCCACGCGGACGCCGCCTACTACCTCGGTGTCCTGCCCGGCGATAGGTCGCGCCGGCCGGATGTCGACGCCGTACGCGAGTGGACCTAACGGGCCTGCGGAGGGCAAACGCGCCGGACTAGGCTCCGCGACTGGCGGGGTTGAAGGCCAAGGGTAGCCCCAACCTATTGTTGACTCGGCAGTCGAAGTCGTCGCGGAACACGGTCTGGATGGCATCCGGACCATCGGTCTCGTGCGCCGCCCCGCCGAGTCTGCGACAAGCCGCCCATGGTGCTGAGATGCTCTTGGCAAGCCAGTTGAGGCGCATCACCAAGGAGGTTGTTGCTTCCGATTGCCTACGGGCTCCTGATGGGAGCAAATCTCTCGCATCAGAAGGGCCCTGGACCTCTTCCCGATGATTGCTGGCCTGGCGGCTCTAGCGGATCAAGGACGTTCGGTCGGCGCGCCCCCGGGCGGTGTCGTGCTGGCATCTGATGACTGGCCAGTCCAGTCAGTCTCCAAGTTGAGCACGATCGCGGCGGCCACGGTCGCACCGCTCGCGCATCGGCCGCGGACAGGTCCGTCACTGAGTCACCTATCGTTGGATCAAAGCCCTTTCAAGGTTGCTATAGGCAAATATCCACTCCGTCACAGTTCCGTGGGATCCTGGAAACGACGATCACGGCGGAGCAAACGTTGGAAGACAAACGCACGGGTCAGACCCAGATTCCCGGCCTGCGGCGCGAACCGTCCGCGAGCCTTGAAGAGATCTACACCATCTTCGAAGGGAGCGCGGATATCTGCGAAGGCATCGCACGCTGGAGCATGTTGACCTCATGACGAACAGTCATGTGTCATGCCGACACAGAGGCGCCGCTGCGGCGCTCGAACGGCGTATCGATCAGACTTCGGGGCGGTGTTCGGTTCTGGAGCAGCCGAGGCGGGAGGTCCACTCGCGGAGCCGGCGGAGGGCTAGGTCTAGTTCTCGGTGGAAGGCGAGAGGGCTGGAGGGGGCGGCGTCCTCGAGGTATGAGGCTTCCCAGAGAGTGCGGAGGGCGGAGAGTTCTTCGACGAGGGCGCCGTGGTGGGACCAGCAGGGTGGGACGAGTTTGTGGTCGACGTTGTAGCGGCTGACTAGCCAGTCGACCCAGGTGGTGAGGCGGTCGAGTTCCTCGGTGGCGGTCGTTGAGTCGAGGTCTCGCCAGCAGATGATGAATGGGTCGTCAGTGGCTAGGTCGAAGGACTTGAGCAGGTCTTCGCGCGGGCTCATTCGGTCGGCTCTCCGCGTAGAGCTGCGTGGCCGATGCTGGCGCGGATTCGGTCAGCATCTGGCCGGGCCGGCCAGGGGGTCATGTTCAGAAGGATCGGCGGTGCTGTGCGAGCGAGCAGGATGCCGGTGCCCATAGGGAGAGTCCGGATGACGTCAGGTGGAAGGATCGGAATGCGACGAGTGCTGGTGGAGATGGTGCGGTTGCCATCTGGACCGCGGCTCCAGTTGCGGATCTCTTCGTCGCGTTCGCCGCAGACGGCGGCAAGGTCTTGAAGGTCTCGGGGTTGGGCCGAGCCGCCGAGGATGAGGCGGAGAGTTGCGGCGTCCCATAGTGCTGCGGCGGCCTGTTCGCCCCATTTGTCTCTCGCCTGGGCAAGGGACTGGATGACAACGAGGGTGGAGATGCCCGAACCGCCGCCGTCGGCCATAAGTGAGGGAAGCGATGGTACGGCGCAGAGGTTGGCGATCTCATCGAGGACGAGTGCGAGTGGCGGCTCAAGGCGGCCACCGGAGTTACCAGCTGCGAATTGGCGGGCGGTTTCGGTGATGTCCTCGAGGAGGGCCGCGATGAATGCCGAGGTCGCACTCGCGCCGACGCCGGTGCCGAGAAGGTAGATGGTGCCGCGATCGGCGATGAAGGCCTTGGGATCAAGACCTTCGCCTTCAGCAGGGTCGAAGGATCGGCGTACGGCGGGATCCGCGAGTGCCGAGAGGGCGGAGCGCACGCCTGCCCAGACGGCGTCTCTGGTTCGGCCGTCCATACGGACGATGCCGTCGAGCGTGTCGCCCCAGCCTTCCGCAGCATCGTCGGAGCGGTTCAGGATGGTGACTGCTTCGATTGCTGAGGCTGGTTCGAGGCTCCATCGGTAGAGCTGCGCGACACCAGCGCCGTCGATGGCGGCGGCGTGGAGCAAGCCTCGCAACGCCATCTCCGTCTGCCCGTGCCAGAACGCGCCGTCGGAGACTCCGCCCTTGGTGAATCCTGCTCCCGCCGCGAGGCCGCTGGCGCGGACGATGGCGGTAGTGGGGTTCTCGCAGCCGCGGACGGGCGACCAGCGGATGCCTTCGACCTGTCCGAGGCCTTGTGGGTCGAAGATCGCGACTGGCCCTCCGGTTCGGCGTAGTTCGACGGTGGCGACAAGGTTGTCCGGACGGGTGGAGGTCGTCACGACGGCACCGGGCGCGTCGATGATCGCACCGATGATCTGGTGAAGGCCCTTGCCCGAACGAGGTGGTCCGAGCACGATCTCGGAGTCCTCGACCGAGGACCAGCACTGTCGTCCGCGCGATCGTCCCAGGTACCGTCCGACATCTGACGGCCCCGGCCGACGTACGGCGGGCCGGGCGGACTGACCGCGCCGCGGCACCTGGTTTCGTCCAACGGAGGCGTCGATGTCGGCGGCGGTAGCGAGACCAGGACGCCTGGCAAGGCATCTCGTACGGCGTGCGTCGCTAGCACCTCGCTTGGTCCACAGGTAGCGGCCAACGCCGGCGCCGGCGACTGGAACCATCAGCAGCACGGCGAGCACAAACCAATAGAAGGCGGGATGAAACGTGCCGGGAGGCAGCCCGAACACGCGTGCGGGATGGCGTGGGTCGAGCACGACCTGGAGTGCATCAGGCCAGGATGTCCGGATCCACTCGTGCGTGGTGAGCAGGCTGCTGAGCCCACCGGCAAGGTAGAGGATCCCCGCGCAGGCGAGGAGGACTCCCCCGCCGATCATGATCAAGTCCGACAGATCTCGGGGCGACCGACCACGTGCGTCCATGTCACATCCTTCCGTCAGTGTCGAACAGCCGGACCTCGCGGGCATGGCGAACGAGCTGTACGACGAACGACCGGCTGGGCAGCCGCCACAGCGCACGGCCTTTCGGAAGCTTCGCGATCGTGGACAGCTCGACGTCCGTGAGACCGAGCAGCGCCGCCGTACGGGCAAGCTGATCGGGTTCTTGGCGAAGCATGATCCGGGTGGAGCAGTCAGCCAACAGTCCTTCGGCGAGAGCGCGGGCCTCGGAGCCGAGATCACCGACCGCTGCAAGGTCGGACAAACGGTGCACGATCAAGACGTTGGAGACGCCCCAGGCGCGGGAGAGCTTCCACTGTTCCTGCATGCGACGCAGCAATGCGGGATCCCGCATCACCCGCCAGCCTTCGTCGTACACGATGAACCTCTTACCGCCGGCAGGATCTGTAACGGCCGCCTCGAGCCAGGACGACGCGCAGGCCAGCGTCAGGCGGAGCGCCTGGTCATTGCCTCCAGCACCGATCCATGAGGAGTCCAGCGTCACCATCGGCAGCGACGGATCGAATCGAGTCGTCGACGGGCCGTCGAACATGCCCGCGAGATCACCATGCACAAGTCGCCTGACCGCATGCGCAAGCTCTCGACTGTCGGCCTCCGACGTACTCTTGCCACTCTCCGGCGAGAACAAGGCCCCGACGACATCAGGGATCGTCGGCACCGGGATCTGAGACGCCCTGTCAATAGCAAGGTCGAGGGCGGTGTGCTCGACGGGGGTCAGCGGACGGCCGAGCGTGGACTCGGCGAGCGTGCCGAGCAGTGCGCGTCGTCGTGACCTGACAATCCGGTTCCAGTCGTCGTCCGTCACTCCGCCCGGACGGCTCCCCGCGTCGAGTGGATTCAGCCTCGTCGACAGACCCGGGCCAAGCTTGATGACCGAGCCGCCGACCGCCTCAGCAACCGGTGTCCACTCACCCTTCGGGTCGCACGGGACATAGGCCTTATGGCCGAGCGCGATCGAACGCGTGATCAATGCCTTGGCGGTGGTGGACTTGCCGCTGCCGATGACGCCCGCCAGGAGCACGTTGGGATTGGTGATGATGCGCGACTGATAGAGCACCCAGGGGTCATAGACGAACGACCCTCCACTGAAGACGTCGTTGCCGATGTAGGTGCCGTCGGCCCCCAATCCCCCTTCTGCGAGGAACGGGTAGGCGATCCGAAGGATTCGTGTGGTTGCGCGATGGTCGTCGACCAGTAAAGGCAGCCGCCGACGCAGACCGACAGTCTCAGCCGGCGGCCGCTCGGTCGGATCCTCAGTGGGCACGGCGGGCGGCGTGCGACGCTGAGCCGATCGACTCGCTCGACGATTGGCACGTCTGGTTCGGCGGTCTGTCTCACTAGGTTCGAACCACCCTGTGCTCGGCGTCATCCGAGACCAACTCCAAACGGCAGGGCCGCGGCCAGGAATCCCTCGACCTGCTGGCCAACGAGACGCCGTACGTCGAGCAATGCCTGGGAGGCAGCGATCTCGATCTCAGTACATGCCTCGTCGAGCGCCTCCTCGGTGTCAGCTGACACCGCGATCAGGCCGAGCCATCGCACATCGCCATGCCCGGCGGCGAGGTCCTTCTCTCGTTGGGCAACGTCGGCGTCGAGCTGACGGTCCTCCTCTGTCTCCAGTTGCCCAACTCGCTTGCGCGTGGTGCGGTCTGTCACTCGCTCGACCTGGTGGCGACGTGCGTCACGAAGGGCCTTGCCGATTGGAACTGGTTGCAGCACGAGCGAGAACGTTCGCCGGATCCCGGGCTTGAGCAAGAGCGGACTCAGGAAGGACGGCATCGCCCGTACGCGCGGCCACTCTGTCACGACGTAAACGCGATGAAACGACGAGTCCGTACGCAGGTGATCCCAGGTGGCGTCGACGGCGAGCGGCGCTGCGTCGGCAGGGTCGACATCGAAGAGGGTCCGCGTCGCCGCAGGGTCGAAGGCGACTCGGAGGCTTGATGCCAGGTCGGAGGCGTTGAGCCAGGCTCCGGCGACGCCGGCGGCGGCGAACGAGGTCTGGAATGCGCGCGATTCCGAGTCGAGGACTGCCATGGCTCCGGCCAGTCCCCCGCCGTACTTGCGAACCTCCTTGGACACTGCGTCGAGGTTCAGCGCGAAACTGAACAGTGTCTCGTGCCGGGCTGCCGCAGGAGCTGCGTGCTGCAGCAAGTCGCTGTAGATCGCCCCGGCTGCGCTGGTCTTGTCCAGACTGCGTTTGCGAGCCCACTCGCCCAGGCCGTCACCGGGGTCCGGGATTGTCCGCTCGAGGATCTGCGCTCGGGCAATCCGGTTGCTTTGGCACAGTCCAGCGATCATGCGTCCGTACGCCGCGACTCGCCGGTCCTGTTCGTCGGAGTTCTGGAGGAGATGCGCCGGGCCGTCGATCCTGGCGACCGCGATCAGCCGTCGCCGGACTGGATCGTGAACTGCACCGACAGAGGATCGCGTGTCGATGATCCGCAGCGGACTCGCATCTCCGGGCAATTGCAGATACCCATGCCGTCGAGGCGTGAGCACATTGGCTCGGTAAGACTGTTGCTTGCGCCAGCCGCGGATGACGTGAGCCACGCGCAGGACGACCCACCGGTACGCTCGGAGTCCCTCGAGCCGGCCGAATGCGATCAGGCCGCAAAGTGACGACGCAGCGAGTCCAACCAATCGCGGCAGGGTTGGCCAACCGGCGAGCAGCGAGAGCGCGGCCAGGATGATACCGACGACCACGAGCATCACTTGGATCGGTCGCAGACCGAGCAGTAGCGAGTTGCGCTGCGGTCGCGGGAAGCGTGCGGACATCGCGTTCGACATCCTCATCCTCCCTGTCCGGAAGCCTGGCTTGCGCCGCCTGTTGCGCCGCCCGTTGCGCCGCCGCCTGTCGCGTCGGAGTCCGTGTCGGTCGTCGCTGGTGTTGCCGGCGAGGGCTGGACTGCCGCTCCCGGATCGTCGTTCGACCCGTCCTGACCGTCGGCCGGACTTGTCACGTGGTCAGATGTTTCGGTGGCGTCGTCGCCTCCGCCGTGTGCCGACTCGTCATCAGGTGCTTCGTCGTCGCCGACGACTGGTGATGGTTCGTCCTGGTCGGATCCGTTGAGGCCTCCGGCCACCCACTCTTGAAGGCGTTCGAGCTCCTCCTTGCCCTTCTCGACGCCGGCCGATCCCTCCTGGAAGACACGGGTCATGGCGTGTCCCTGATCACCAGCCCAGTGGATGAACGAGTAGGTGGCCAAGGGGGCGAACGCGGCCATGCCGATCAGCAGGATCCCGGCGAAGAATGTGCCGAGGTTCGACGCATTTCCCTGTCCGGACACTCCCACGGCGGATAGACCCAAAGTGAACACGAGGGCCATCGCGATCTTCGAGAACAAGAGCGCACCGACAATCTCAACCCACCGGCGAAGCCAGTGCCTGGTCGCCGACCAGGTCCAGCTGGCCATCGCGACCGGGGCGAAGACAACAAACGCCACCAGTGCGACCTCGCGTACCAGCATCACGAAGTACAGCGAGAACATCGCGAGCAGCCCGAGCTGGACAGCCAACAGCAGAATGCCGCCGGCCGTCCCCGCGGTCAGGAATCCGGTGATGTCGGTCATCCTTTTGATGCCATCGGCTGTAGCGGCCTTGCCGAGGATGTCGGTGCAGATCTCGTCGACGAGCTTGCCGCAGCTCGCGATGACGCCGACTGCCAGCGGCACCCCCGCTGTTCCCAGTAGGGCTCCGAGCGCTGCTTGCCCTAGTCGGCCAGGTTCGCGGCGGATGGCGGCTGAAATGCACTGCAGGGTGAAGACGGCCACCAGAATCGGAAGTGACAGTCCGACCATCAGATCCAGGTTGTCCTGCCACCACTGTTGGTCGAACCTTGGCGAGGTGCTCGTGCTGAAGGCGTGAAACACCGTCGCCGAGAGATCGGCCAGTCCGTTGGCCGACCATCGGAGGAACGAGTCCCAGGCCGAGTTCGCGGCTGACTCGCCGACGCTGCCGACGACGCAGCTGACAGGGTTAAGGAGGCAATCGCTCCAAGCCATTGGCTGGTCCTCCTAGCCGACCTGGATGCCGCTGAAGAAGCGGATGATCGGGTTGGCCGAGGCGATGAGAATCGCCGCGCCTGCAGCGATGAGGCAGCCGAGCTTGCCGCGGCCGGCGTAGTGAGAGTTGTTGCCGAAGCTGCCCACCGCCCAGGCGTCCGCGGCGATCACGAACGCGGCCACGCAGATGACGAGACCAAAGGTCTGTAGCGCGCCGACGATCTGACGGAGCGCCGGCAGACCGGGGAGACCGTTGGAGTTCGGACTCACTCCCGGGTCTTGAAGGTAGAAGAAGCTGAGCATGCGTTTGCCTCCCGGCGCTCGACAGCGCCAATGAGTTGGTTTCATGTGGTGGGGTAGATCGGCGGCGCCCAGCCCAGGTAGGTGGCGCCCCAGCGTTGTTCGATTGCCGCGACTTCGACGAGGTACACACCGCCTTGGCCTGGGACTCGATCGCCGATGTCGTTGGACACGATGCGGCCGTTGCCGACGTACACGGCGACATGCCCATACGGCCCGTCGGTCGACCAGAACAGCAACGCGCCTACTGGTGGCCGCCGGTCATGGGGATGAGCGTTTCCGCTGCTGACCATCTGGGTCCATTGCTCGATTGCAGACGCGTAACCGGAGTGTGGACGGCCCCAAATGTTGGAAGCCAGCCGAGCGCACAGTTGGTAGTAGCCATGGCTGCCGACCAGCTTCAGCGCCCGATCGACGGCCGCCTGTGCGCCAGGCACCTGGTCGGTATCACCAACTCCCCAGTTGCCGCAGGCACCCACGGCTGGTGTCGCGCCAACAAGACGAACCGCTGCTTCATAGTTGCTGCGGTAGTTCTCGCCGTCCGCGAACGCCGACCGCTGGACTGCCTGCGCGGCCATCCACGGCTCCATCGACGTCCAGCCAGGCACGTTCGCGAGCGCGGCGTAGAACAGCCCCGCCGCACCAGCCGGATCCATCCGTACGTCGAGAGGCCCCCAACTATCGCGCTGCTGGAACAAACCGCGCGAGTCAGGCCCCGCTGCGTCACCATGGTCGACGTTCCGCAGCGATGACTCCGTCATGGCCGTCATGACCGCGATGACCTTGCCCGCATCGCCTACCTCAAACCTGTCACCGACGCCGACGATCACCGCCACGTTGGAAGCCTGCTCAGCGTCAAGGCTTACCTGATTCAGGGTCTGGACCGCCTTGCAGGTATCGGAACCTTTGCCTGCGACAGCCAGCGGAGGCACCAGCCAGGCGGCTGTGACCAGCAGGACACCGGCTGCCGCTAGTTTGATGATCACTGCGGCAGTTCGTTGGAGGCGGACCAGAACGTGCACCGCGGACGACAGATCACCCCGATCGTCAGATGCCGTGAGGTCTTGGTCGTCTGCCCGTCGACGACGGCCTCCTGCATGCCCCGGACAACGAATCCGTACCAGCCAGCCGGCGCCCGCGGATCCCGTGCGAGCGCCTGCAGTTCAGGTGTCGTTGCAACCGTCACGTCCCGCACGCTGGCGTGTGCGTTGTGGACTTTCAGCTCCTCCCATTGGCTCACGTACGGCAGCATGCTGCGAGCCACCTGTCCAGCGTCTGGGGCCTCCAACGGGTTGGCGAAGGCGGTGACGGCGTCTTGCCACTGTGCATAGGTGTGCGCGGCCGAGTCGTAGGTCCAGATCGTCGTACCGAAGGCGACGGCATACTGCTTCGGATCCGTTGTTGTGGGTCGTGCCCAAACCGTGAGTGGCGCCAGCTGCGTGGTTCCTGGTGCCGTCGTGCCGGCGACCTGCACGCCCGGTTGCCCGGCGTCGCCGCGCGCTACGTCGGGGGTGTCGTGAACGCGGGTCACGAGCACGAAGATCACGACGACGAGCAGGACGAGGATGATGAGCGGGACGGCGAGCTTCGAGTTCATGACTCGACGCATGTCAGAGTTCCCTCCGTGTCTTCACCGGCGTGAGCCGGGCGATGAGTGCGTGTGCGATGGGCGGCAGAACGATGCGCAGCGCCGACTGCAAGCGCAGGTAGAAGCGGAGCTGGGCGCGGTAATACCTGACCAGCCAGTTCCGACGGCGTGGACGTGATCCGAGGTTGTTCATAGGAGCTCAACGTTTGAGCCCTCGTGACCACCGAGTAACTCCGGATCAGGCGGTGCGAGCGAGGCCCAGTCCGCAGCGGTCATGCCACGCGGGGCCTGGCGGCCGTCCGAATCGAGGGCGTTTGATGGGTGTCCGAGGCGACCTCCCGGCGGCCTGGTTGATCCACCGCTGGACGGCGAGATCCGCGAAGACCACATCGGGCGGCTGGCCGGAGGCGAGGCGTGAGAGCGCGGATTTCCGGATGGGTCCGGTGTGGAGCAGCCAAGCGAGTCCGTCTGCTTGGTCTTTGGGTACGCCGATGGCTCGGACTCGCGCGGCGATCGCGTGCCGTGAGAAGCTCGGTCCGTCGGCCGCTGCTACCAGGCGCCGCCGTACCTCGCCGACCGCAAGTCCCGCACGCTCCAGCCGGACGGCGATCCGATCGAGCAGCATGCCCAGCTCCATGAGCATGCTCGGCTGCTCGGATTCGGGCAGGTAATCGATCAGTGGATGCCGCTGACGGCGCCTCGCTTCCTGGCGTACGACGTCGGCCAAGCGCCACCGCACCAGGTTCGCCAGGTACCCCCATGTCACCTGACCGGTCGGAGGCTTCTCTGCCAGCCGACGGCAGCGTTCCCACGCCAAGACTCGCGCGATCTGCGCCGCCTCTTCGTTACCCAAGGCTGCGCGAAGCCGGCTGGGTAGCTCGGCAACAATCCGCCGCTCGATGGCCGAGGCCAATCGCGTGGACGGCTCCTCTGCCCAGCCCGAGTCCGCGGCTTCGACCAGGAGCGCCTGAAGCTCTTCAGTCATTGGCTCACTCCGTATCCAGATATCTCGGACCGCTGCCCGAGATTGACGCTTGTTTGCTTGCGGCACCAATCTCGGCGTACACCGGACTGATCTGAACCCGGAGCACGAAATCCCGGACTCCTGGAATTCCTCACAGCGTCGGGCCGACCGGCGACGGGCTCGGGTCGTCCAGCTCCGGCAGATGCTGGCGCCGTGGCTTGTAGTCCTCGAGGGGCCGCGTCGACACCATCGCGTCGTACAGCCGCTGAGCCCCGTCGTCGGTCTGCAGCAGGCTCGACGGCGTGTGCCCGTCCGGGATCTCCACAGCGCGCACGCGCTTGTAGAAGTAGGAGAGGTCTGGATGGGACGCCAGAGCCCTGCTCCGCCACTCCTGATCGCCGTCCAGCGCCACGATCACCGTGTCGGTCACCGTGTAGCGGTACAGGGTCCTCGCCTGCGCCGACGACATCTGCGAACCGCACAGCGGGATGCCAGCCCATCGCTCGCCAGCCTCTCGGCCGAGGCTCTCGACCGCCATCGCATCCAACGGATCGTCGACCACAACGACGAACGCGCCCTCAGTCAGGATCTCCAACTGCTCTTCGATACCGACCAACGCATTCGACGGACGGTGGATCAACGTCGTCGGCGACGCCTCGAAGGCCGGCTTCGCGCCCTGCCCGATGCCGACAAACCCGACCGGATCCAGTCGTTCATCCCGCGCCAGCACCATCAACTGATCCCGGAAGACATCGACCGCGTTGCCTTCATCGGCCCACTCGGCCAACCCCGCCCTGATCAGCGTGCGAAAGTCGAAGCCCTTCTCCCGCAGGTGATCCGTGAGCCGCGTGTAGGAGTCAGGCGCATAGCCGATCTTCCAGTTCGACTCCGTACTCAGAACCCCCGTGGCGCCGCGATTCTTCAGTTGCTCGAGCTGCCAACCGACATTCGCCCTGAGCAACTCGCGACGGAAGAATCTGCTCGCCGCCAAGTGAGCGATCATCATCCGCTGACGCTCACCACTGACCAGTGCATTCTCGGAATCCGAGGACACCGCATTCATCACAACCTCCGTTCAGCCGACAACTCAACGGCTACGAAGGTCGTCCCAGCACGGCTGACAGAGAACCTGGAATCCGACATCAAGGACCACCGGAATCAGCGATCCCGGCGTCACAGCGAAGGTCCGGCATCAGGAGGATCGGATCCCGCGAACGAATCCAACGCGCGGTTCGGCAACGCCCGACGGGTCGATCGCCCAAGCGTCTCGACAACCTCGCGCGACACGATCTCCTGATCGAGCTCAAGAACCTTCGCGAGCTCGCCCAGTTGTCCAGCAACCTGGTCGTGCGGCAGGCGCGCCACGAGCGGAGCCACCCGCCGTAACGCATTTACGCGACCGCTGATGTGATCCAGTACCCGCGACCAGCGAGCCAGCTCGACCTCAATCGCCAACTCAGCCAGCGGTCTGGGCGAACTCAGGGCCCCGAATAGGCGATCCGCACCAGCCGGCGTCTCAAGCAACGACGAAGGATCGTGCCCCGACGGGAACTCCGCGACAAGCACCCGCTCGAAGACGGATGACAAGTCATCCAGCCACCTCACCGCAGCAAGGCGGCCGCCACCGTCTGCGTCGACTCCCACGATCACGGTGTCGCTTCCGGAACACTGATGAACCATCGAGGCCTGATGAAACGAGAGCGCCGTCCCGCAAACCCCCAGACCAGCCCATCCACGAGACGTCAGCCGGCTCAACTCATCCACGGCCGCGGCATCCATGGGACCCTCAACAAAGACAGGTGTTGCACCACTCTCCAAGAGATCATGAACCACCCCGGGTTTGATGCGCACCTCCTTCGTTGGGAAGGTGGCATTCATGCCGAGCAAGTACGACGAGCAGACCCGCGCCAAGGCGGTTCGTCTGGTCATCGAGCACGTTGACGACTATGACTCCGAGTGGGCGGCGATCAAGGCCGTATCGGCCCGGTTGGGGATGACGGCCGAGACGTTGCGCCGGTGGGTCCGACAGGCGCAGATCGACACCGGTCAGACCGATGGGGTGACGTCGGAGTCGGCACGGGAGATCCGCGAGTTGAAGCGGAAGAACGCCGAGCTGGAACGCACGATCGAGATCCTGAAGGCGGCGACCAGTTTCTTCGCGCGGGAGAGCGACCCGCGACAGCGGTGATCTGCGCGTTCATTGCCGAGCACAAGGCTCGGTTCGGGGTCGCTTCGATCTGCGCCGCGCTGTCCGCGCACGGCTGCCAGATCGCCCCGAGAACCTACTACGCCTGGGCGGTCCGGGCGCCGTCGAAACGCGCCCTGTGGGATATGGCCGTGACCGAGGTGCTGGCCGGGTACTACGAGCCCGACGAGCACGGCCGGCGCAAGCCGGAGTCGCTGTACGGGTCGCTGAAGATGTGGGCCCACCTGCAGCGTCAAGGTGTCGAGGTGGCGCGCTGCACCGTCGAGCGGCTGATGCGCGCGAACGGTTGGCGTGGTGCGACCAGGGCCAAGAAGGTCCGCACCACGGTCCCGGATCCGGCCGCGACCCGGGCACCGGACCTGGTCGGCCGCCGGTTCGCCGTCGAGGCGCCGAACCGGCTGTTCGTCGCGGACTTCACCTACGTTCGGACACCGGCCGGGTTCTGCTATACCGCGTTCGTGATCGACGCCTTCGCCGGGCGGATCGTCGGCTGGGAGTGCTCGACGTCCAAGCACACCGCGTTCGTCGAACGCGCCATCGCCCAAGCCGCGACACTCCGCGCGAGACAAGGCAATCCCCTGCACAACAAGGCGATTCATCACTCCGATAGTGAGACTGTTTCTGCCGGCTTCTCAGGGCTCCTGACCCACACAGCGATAGACACGTCAGGATGGCTGGTATCGGGCGCTCCCAGGGTTCCTGA
>NZ_JBVHFT010000040.1:0-15189 GCF_055562215.1 Kribbella sp. NPDC020701
CGAACCGCCTTGGCGCGGGTCTGCTCGTCGTACTTGCTCGGCATGAATGCCACCTTCCCAACGAAGGAGGTGCGCATCAAACCCGGGGTGGTTCACCAGAAGCACAACCGGACGCCATGCGAGCCTTCGAGAGAGCTATGAAGGACGTATATGTCCGAGCCAAGAACGAGGCCGGCTACAACGCCACTTTCTACCTCAGCATGCTGTCTCGCCATGGTGCTTTGGAGACTGCGCGCAGGCTCCTTGCGTCCTCTTCCGTTTCCGACGGGTTCGTCGCGTTGTGGGAGCGTAATCGTCTAGATCTGACTGTTGAGAACATAATTCTCCGACCCGAATTTTCTTCCCTCTTCTCAGAGGAGGAGCGTGATCTCGCACGCAGAAGACTCGAGGAGTACAGATATTCGGACGGCAGCTGAGAACGCGACGTGACATAGCGCTCGCAGTCCGACAACAAACCCGCGGATTGTGAGATGGCGTTGTGCATTTGCGCTCATCATTTCAGGAAATGGCCTCTGACCTGGGCATTTGCCTGTTGTCGTTCCTTGTCGTCTGCCGTCAGCTGCCCCCGGTTCGTGACCAAAGTTGTGGCAAACAGGTGGGAGCCTTATGCGGTGCATCGGCTAACCTCAGAGGGTGCAAGTAGCACAGCACGGACATGGTGTCGCGGGACTCTCTCACGGCACCCGTAGCACTTAGGAGTTCGCCGCAGATGACCGGTCCCGATGCCCAGGAGGGCCACTTCGCCCTCGGGTCGTTGCGCACCACGGCCAGCCACACTATCGGCGTCCCGCATCTCGTCGAGCTTCTTCGAGCGGTGCCAGCGGACGCGCCCCACGAGTGCTATCGCGAGGCGGTCGTCGACGAGAACGTGCTGGGTCGACCGACGCAGGCTGGCCGCCAACGCTCGTTCCGCCACCTTCGCGAGCTCTACTTCCTCGACCCGGCCCGGCGAGAGTTTGCCGCGTTGCGGCGGCTTTGGGATGTCGACTCGGCCGCGCAACCCCTCATGGCCGGCATCTTGGCCTTCACGCGAGACGGCATCCTCCGCGCCTCCTTTCAGGCGATCCACCAGGCATCCCCAGGGGCGATCGTCACCTCCGACGACCTCACGAAGGCTGTGACGGCTATCTACGGGGCAGACCTCTCGGAGACGACTCTCGGCAAGACAGGGCGGAACACGGGCGCTTGCTGGACCCAGACCGGTCACCTCGCCGGCAGAACGAAGAAGCTCCGACAGACGGTCGAGGCACTCCCAGCCGCCGTCGCCTTCGCCGCCTACCTGGGGCACTTGGCGGGCAACCGTGGCGCCGGTGTCCTGGATACTCCCTGGGCGGCGCTCCTGGACCTTCCGCCGGGGAGCGGGCTCGATGCCCTGCGCGCCGCTCACACCCAAGGACTCATCGACCTGCTTGTGGCAGGCAACGTGGTCGACGTTAGCTTCCCGATCATCGAGGGGGCCCGCTGATGAGCCGCGTGTCCGACCTCGTAGACGCCTACGCTGGGGAGCTGAGTCTCCCGTGGCGCCCAGGTCTGTCCGGCGGCGAGCGCGTGTGGATGCTCGTCTATCCGCCTGATATGGAGCGCACCATGCGTGCGGCCCTCCCTCGCCTGGAGCTGGCCACAGGCCAAGCAGGTCATGGCTGGACACTCATCGACATCACCGATGTACTCGGCCGCTGGCTTGCTTCGCACCGGCACGCGGAGGCGTTCTTTGAGGAGCCCAGTGACTTCACTTCCGCAATCATCGACAAGTTCGAGGCAGAACTCGTGACGAAGGTTCGTGGACAGATCGAAGCGACTCCGGCCGACGACGTGGTTGCCCTCGTCGGCATCGGGTCGGTATTTCCCTTCCTACGAGCGTCGAGTGTCATCAAGGCAATCGACGACGAGGTGAACGGACGACTCCTCGTTCTCTTTCCGGGACTCCACGATCCCGAGACCCATGCCTTCCGCTTGCTGGATGCTCGCGATGGCTTTAACTATCGCGCTCGCGTCATCGACCCTCAGAAGGAGATCGCGTGACTATCAACAACGAGCTATTCACACGTCGCCCGCTAGACTTTGAGATCCCCAACGACGGTGTCACGAATGTGGACCGGCCAGACGACTCGAAGCAGTGGAAAGTTCTGGAGTACGAGCTCACCAGCTTCGTCTGTGAAGGGGAGTACGAGCACGGCCTTGAGCGCATCCTCGACTCCTACATTCGTCATCGGAGCAGCACGACCCAGCCGGCGGTCTGGGTGTCCGGCTTCTACGGAAGTGGCAAGTCACATCTAGTGCGGGTGCTCCAGCACCTCTGGACTGACACCGCGCTCCCGACCGGCGCTTCGGCTCGGGGGCTGACGAACCTGCCCCAAGGAATCCGTGACCTGCTCATCGAACTCTCCACCATCGGCAAGCGCGACGGTGTCGCCCCTTGGTCGGCGGCAGGCGCGCTCGACCGGAGCGGTGACACGCTCAACGCGGTATTCCTGGCCATCGTGCTTGGAGCGGCTGGCCTTCCAAGCCGCGTCGAACCGGCCCAGGTTGCATTGTGGCTCTCAAGCAAGGGCGAGTTGCAAGCCGTACAGGCTCACGTCGAGGCGAACGGCGGAGACTTCATCGAGGAACTTAGCGAATACAACCTCAGCACCCGCCTCGCAGACGCCATCCTTGCTGTCGACCCCAGCTTCGCCTCCAGTGGCGCGGACGTCCGGAAGGCTCTGCGCGGCCAGTTCCCGCCCGAGGCGCGGGCACTGTCGACCGACGAGACCATGACGCTGCTCAGGAAGGTCCTCCAGCACGTTGGCGGAGACGTCATCCCTCCGACCCTCATCGTGCTCGACGAGGTCCAGGAGTACATCAGCGGCGACGGTGGCCGGGCGGGGGAGGTGCGGAGCCTCGCCGAGTCGGTCTCGCGCGAGCTAGACGGACGGGTCCTTCTCGTCGCAACTGGCCAGCAGGAGCTCACAGCCGACGCCACCCTTCAGAAGATTCAGGATCGCTTCACCGTCAAAGTTGTACTTAAGAACCAGGACGTCGACGCTGTCGTACGACGGGTTCTCCTCAGCAAGGAACCTGCCGAGCGCTCGACGCTGGAGAAGGCTCTCTCTGACGTAGCGGGCCAGATCTCTCGACAACTCGTCGGCAGCAAGATCCAGCACACTGCGCAGGACGACAGCAATCTGCCCGAGGACTACCCGCTGCTTCCCAGCCGCCGAAGGTTCTGGGAGAGCGTCCTGCGGCAGGCTGACGCGGGCCGAGCTGGACAACTACGCTCGCAACTTCGCATCGTGCATGACGCCAACCGACAGGTTGCGACCAAGCCCGTCGGGACCGTCGTCGGCGCCGACTACCTTTACTCGGCGAAGCATGAGGACCTCAACGGTGCAGGTCTGCTGCTCAAGGAGACCCAACGCCTGATTCACGAGCAGGGGCAGAAGGAACCCCTGCGAGGACGCATCCTCGGGCTGATCCACCTCATCAGCCTGCTGCCGACCGTGGCGCCCGGCGACATCGGGGTCCGCGCCACCGTCGACCATCTCGTCGACCTGCTCGTCGAGGATCTGGCCCACGATGGCACCGCCCTTCGCCAGGAGGCGCCGGTGGTTCTAGCTTCGTTGACCGAAGAAGGCATCCTCCAACAGGATGGCGAGGAGTACAGACTCCAGACAGCGGCCGGCCGGACGTGGGACGAAGCCTTTCGTCGGCACTCTGCGCAGCTCACAGACAGCGAGATCAGCACGGAACGCGACACCCGGCTCCGCGCAGAGGTTGATAAGGCCTTGCCGGCGTCCGTCCCGCAGGGGAAGGCGAAGGTCGCGAGGAAGCTCGTCCTGCACGTCGACAGCGCCCCGCCGCCAACCTCCGACATGATTCCTGTGTGGCTCCGCTCGGAGTGGGATGACGGCACGACCGCTAAGCAGTTCGAGGATCTGGCTCGTGGTCTTGGCGCTGACTCGGCGGTCGTCCTCGTGCATCTCCCCCGGGTTCAAGCACAAGCATTCGCGGCGGCGGTGCGCAACCAGATGGCTGCGCAACGCACGCTCGATCAGCAGGGAATCCCGCAGGACGATGAGGGCAAGCAGGCAAGACGCGCGATGGAGTCCCGACTTTCGCGTGCCCAGGGACAGCTCAGCGACCATGTCCGAGACATCCTGTCCAAGGCGAGTGTTCAACTTGGTGGAGGCTCTGCCCCGACTGGGACAGCCTTGCGGGACCGCATCGAGAACGGTGCTCAGTCGGCAGCCACGCGTCTTTTCAGCAAGTTCGATGTAGCTGATGACGCTCGCTGGAACCAGGTGATCGACCGGATCAAGAAGGGTTCCGGTGCGGACGCGCTGAAGTTAGTCGGGTACGACGCCGACCCCGAGCAGCATCCCGTTGTCAAGGAGATTCTCGGCCGGATCGGCGGCGCTGGAACTCCTGCGAGCGACGTGGAGAAGGCGGTTCTGTCTGCTCCATTCGGGTGGCCGCGTGACGCGCTCATGGGAGGGGTTGGTGTGCTGCTCGACAACGGACTCATCCGCGCCACGATCAATGGCTCGGACGCATCGACAAGCCAGGTCTTGTCACAGACCCGCCTTGGCACCGTGCACCTGAGGCGCGAGTCGACCGTCTTGAAGTCCACCGAGAAGATCGCAGCTCGCAGCCTGTTGAGCAAGCTTGGCGTGACGGCAGACAACGAGACGTTGGTGCACGGCGCTGAGCAGGCGGTCAGCGGGCTCGCTCAGAGAGCCGGCTCGATCGGCGGCCCTGCACCCTTGCCCGAGACCGCTCTTCCGGCCAGCATCGAACAAGTCAAGAGTGCGTCTGGCAACGACCGCGTTCATGCTCTTCTCGCGGCGAAGGACGAGCTGATCGAATTCGCCGATCGTCTCGACACACTTCAGAAGCGTCGCGCGTCGAGGCTAGAGGCGCTCGCAACTGCCCGTGCGCTGTCGAGCGCCGCCATGGATCTGGATGGTGCAGCCGAAACACGTTCGCGGCTGGAAGCCTTCGAGCAGACGCGGGAACTACTGGCCGACAACGATCAGACCAGTCCGATCGCGACCGACCTCGCGAGCGCGGTGCGTGAAGCGGTAACCCAGGCCGCGGACTCCTTGGAGAAGGCGCGGCAGCTCGCCGTCAATGGATTGAACCACCAGGCGGCGTGGGCCTCGCTCGACCCCGACAAGCAGCAGCAACTCCTCAGCCATCACAACCTGGCCCCGGAGGGGGAGCCGGACTTGGGTGACGCTGCTGCAGTTCTGAAAGCAGTTCAGCAGCGGCCGATCTCGTTGTGGGGCGCGGTTATCGACGCGGTGCCAGCCCGTGCCGCGAAGGCACTCGAGGCCGCTGTCCGACTGACGGCGCCCAAGGCGGGCACGGTCACGGTGCCCGCAGCTACTCTCAGTAGTGCTGAGGACGTTGAGACTTACATTTCCAACCTTCGGGCGAAGCTGACTCAGGCACTTGCCGAGCACGACACGGTGGTGGTGAAGGGCTGATGGCAGATGTCCTCAACGCCGGCCAGCGTCGTCATCTCGACGGCGCGGTCCAACGAGCCCGGACCGCAGCTGAGCTGGCTGCAGGTGACGCCCTGCGTGCGCTCGCTGTGGCCGAGCCGAGTCGCCCGTCCTACTTGAGTGACGACGACAACGCGCTGCGTCTCGCGCTACGGGAGAAGGCTCGACAACTTGGCGACGACACGGCTCAAGTTGGCGCCAACCTTACGAACCTTGTCCGTGAAGTCGCGTACGAGCAGTGGCACCGACTGCTGTTCGCCCGATTCCTCGAAGTCAACGGTCTCTTGCGTCACCCCGAGTTCCGCGACACCTCCCTGACCCTCGACGATTGCGCGGACCTTGCTGACGACCTTGGCGAGCCCGACGGCTGGTCGGTCGCCGCCCGATTCGCCTCCGAAATCCTGCCGGGCGTCTTCCGCGTTGACGACCCGGCCGTCCAAGTACGTTTCGCGACCGAGCACCGTCTCGGACTGGAGCGAATCCTTCTCAGCATCCCGACAGAGATTTTCGTCACCGAGGACGCCCTCGGCTGGGTCTACCAGTTCTGGCAGACCGCTGAGAAGAAGCGCGTCAGCGAGTCTGGGGTCAAGATCGGGGGGTCGGATCTGTCCTCGATCACGCAGCTGTTCACAGAGAACTACATGGTTCGCTTCCTCCTGGAGAATTCTCTCGGTGCGTGGTGGGCGGCTCGTCACCCGGATTCTCCACTGATGGACTCATGGCAGTACCTGCGCCGCCTCGACGATGGCACCCCGGCTGCCGGCACGTTCCACGAGTGGCCGACAACTGCGGCGGAAGTCACGGTCATGGACCCGTGCTGCGGCTCCGGACACTTCCTCGTCGCAATGTTCGGGATGCTCTGGCGAATGAGGGCCGAGGAGGAAGGCCTGTCCCCGGCGGACGCCCAGGACGCTGTTCTGCGAGACAACCTGCACGGCCTCGAGCTCGATCCCCGGTGCACACAACTCGCGGCCTTTTCATTGGCCTTGGAGGCGTGGAAGCAAGGAGGCTTCAGGCCACTCCGTGCTCCGAACGTGGCATGTGTCGGTCTTCCGTCACGTGTACCGCTTGCAGAGTGGATTGCGCTGGCGAAGGGTGACGAGTTGATCAGATCCGGCTTGGCGCGTATACACTCGCTCTTCTTGGACGCTGACACACTGGGGAGCTTGATTGATCCGGTCCGCATAGCCGAGGACGCTGGGCTGGAGTCGATCGATTGGGCGGATCTTGCGCCGCATGTGGCTAGTGCACTTCGGTCGGACAGGCGCGATCTCCTTGGCCCAGCGGCAGGAGTGCTCAGTCAATCAGTAGGTGACTTAGCACAATCTGCGGACTACCTGTCTCGCCAATACACGCTGGTTGCGACCAACCCGCCATTCCTTGGACTGGAGAAGCAGTCTCCACTTCTTGAGGCATTCGTCAAGTCACACTATGACGAGGCCAAGCGTGAACTGGCGCTGGTGATGTTGCGACGTGCAGAGTCGCTCCTGGCGTCGGGTGGAACCTACGCAATGGTGCTGCCTAGCGAATGGATGCACATCCGGGCGGGGCGTCAGTTTCGTCAGCACCTTCTTCGGGCCCACGCCATCCGGCTCGTTGCACTACTCGGCATCAACAGCTTCTCAACGCCACTTAGGGTGAACCCGGTCTTGCTCGTTGGGTCTCGTGCTCGCCTGAGGGACGACCCAGTGATGACGCTGGATACCTCTAGCGTGCAGCTCACGGAGAAGCCGGGCCGTCTCCTTTCGACACCGTTGACTGTCCAGTCCCAGTCAGCGTGGCTGGCTTCGGTAGACAGTCGCATTGTTATCGCTGGTTCAGGTCCACGGCCTGACGGGAATGCGATCACATCTACTATCGGAGACTTTGCAGACGCTCGGAATGGAATGTCCGCTGGCGACGGGAATCGATTTGAGATCCTTTTCTGGGAGATTGCGGAGCTCGGGACCCAGTGGGAGTTTCTTCAGAGTTCTCCGAGCGGCGAGGGTTTGTATACTGGGCGGCAGAAGCTCGTCCTATGGGAGGACGAGTCAGGCTCAATGGCCCAACTTGCCGAGTCAGTTAGGCATCTCAATCACGCGGCGCAGAACTGGAGGCGCGGCAAACCTCTTTGGGGAAGGCGGGGTGTTGTCGTTAGCCAGATTGGCGCGCGAACCGACGTCTATCGAGGCGAGATGTATGATTCGAGTTGTTTTGCAATCGTTCCCAATCGCCCACGAGATGCGTTGCCATTGCTTGCTTTCGCGATGTCGGGCGCGTTGAAAGCCGAGTTGGCCAAGATAAGTCCAACCTGGAAGTTGACTTCGCCGCAGACCTTGCTTCAGCTCCCGTTCGATCCAGAGTTTTGGCGTGCCGAAGTTCAGTCGATGTTTCCAGATGGGATACCGACGCCCTCATCCAGCGGTCCGACTCAGTGGTTGTTCGATGGCGACGTCGTCTCATCAACCCATCCGCTCCAGGTCGCGGTAGCGCGCCTGCTTGGCTACCGGTGGCCACAGCAGCAGCATGATGATCTCGACCGGTTCGTCGACAGTGACGGCCTTGCCGCGTTGCAGTCGCTCCCGGGTGAGCACGACCTTGCGACTCGGTTGCGTGAGCTTCTTGCCGCGGCCTTCGGCGACAAGTGGTCGAGCAGTCTCGAACGGGCTCTCGTCACCGACGCCGGTGGGAAGAACGGGCGACTGGAGGACTGGCTGCAGGACACCTTCTTCGCGGAACATGTGAAGGTCTTCGACAACCGTCCCTTCCTGTGGCACATCTGGGATGGCCGCAAGGACGGATTCTCGGCAGTCGTCAACTATCACCGGCTCGACCATCGAACCCTTGAGAAGCTCACCTTCACGTCGCTTGGCGCATGGATCGAGCGGCAGAAGCATGAGGCCGCTGCCGCTCGCGCAGGGGCGGATGCGCGTCTCGCTGCGGCCGAAACCCTGCAGGAGAAGCTCAAGCTGATCCTCGATGGCGCGGCGCCGTACGACGTCTATGTGCGGTGGAAGGAGCTGCACGAGCAGCCGATCGGCTGGAACCCCGACCTTGACGACGGCGTGCGACTCAACATCCGCCCGTTCGTGACGGCAGGTGTGTTGCGGTCCAGGGTCAACGTGCATTGGAAGAAGGATCGGGGCACGAACGTCGACGGTTCGGAGCGCATCAACGATCTCCACCCGACGCTGCAGGAGCGACGTGAGGCACGGCGGCTGGCAGGAGTGAAACCGTGACCGCCGTGCGCGCAGTTGTTGCGCACGCGCTGCGTGAGGCAGCGAAGTACAACGCCGGGTCCAGCACCCCGCCGGCAGCCGTGTTCTGGCCCGACCCGGACCGTACTTGGGAGCCGGTGATCCGCCTCCTGCAAGAAGCCGTGCCGATCCTCGTACTCGGCGAGTACGACACGGCAAAGGCTCAAGGGCCGGCGATCTGGATCCGCGCAGTCCTGTCGGCACCCGACTCGGTCGAGCTCCCGTCGCACTTGGCGGAGCGCAACGATAAGAACCCGTGGGTGATCTACCTGCCTGGTCACGGCCGAAGCTCACTGTCGGACGTCACCAGCCTCGACCCTGACGTGTCGCCACTCGTCGACCTGGCTCTCCGTTCCAACTGGTGGCCGTCTGCACACAGCCAGGCGGCCTGGAGCCCGCACTCCTTCCTCGGCTCGAAGAATGGAGCCGGCCTCGACATCGCTGGTGACGCCAAGACCAAGTCGGCACTGACGAGCGTGCTCGACCGCCTCCTTGCAGAAGACGTCGACGAACTGCGCCGTATGGGACGCCTCGATGCCTTGCGACTGCACTCGCTCGTGATGACCGACAGCGTTCGGACGCTCCTGGAGTGGCTCAACGACCCCGACGACACCCGGCAGGCCCTCCAAGGAGCACGCTGGAACGCGTTCGTTGAGGCGTGTCGATCGACCTACGGATTCGATCCAGCCAAGGATGGTGCGCTCACGGCGGCTGCACGCCTCGGTGCTCGTGAAGGCGCATGGCAGGACGTCTGGGCTCGCTTCGCTGACAACCCGCATCGCTACCCGAACCTTCCGTCAGTCTTGGACAAGGCCCGTCCCGAGGATGACCTCTTTGGTGGCAGTGACCCGCACCCTGATTCTTGGTCATCGTGGAACCAAGAGCAGGAGAACCAACTCCGAAAAGCACTGGCAGATCTGGAAGGGGAGAGCGATCTCGGCCAGACCCGCGCGGCGGTCAAGGAACTCGCTGTCACCCACCTGGGACGTGAGGAGAGCGTCTGGGGTGAACTTGGACAGGCACCCCTTGCTCGTGCCGCGGGATACCTCGCTGAGTTGGCCGAGTTGTCGACTGCCCCCGCGCCCCCCGGTGACCTGAAAGCGCAGACAGCCTGGCACGCGACAGAGGGCTACAAGTTCGACGACTTGGCCGTGCGTGCTATTGCTGCGGCAACAACGGCGTCGAATCGCTCTGCGGTGTGCAAGGCACTCAAGGGGATCTATGACCCGTGGGTCGAGGAGTCCGCGCGCACGTTCCAAGCCGCAGCGGTAGTGGGCTACAAGGGGGAGACTGGACTCGACGTCCCAGCCGGGACCTGCGTGGCATTCGTCGACGCCCTGCGCTTCGACCTCGCCCAACGACTTGCCAAGCGCCTCGCATCGTTCGAGGTTTCAGTCTCGCCAAGGCTCGCGGCATTCCCGACGCTCACCCCGACCGGCCAACCTGCAGTTGCGCCCATCGCGGCAAGCTTCGGTGCGGGCCAGGCGTTCGACGCGGCCGACACCCAAGGTCGTTCAGTGAAGGGCCAGATCTTCCGCGCGGCGCTTGCGGCGGCAGGTGTGCAGTACCTCGACTGGAAGACGGGCGAGACGGGCGACGTCAACAAGATCGGCTGGACACAAACCAACACGATCGACGAGCTTGGACACGCCCACGGTCATGCCCTTGCTGACATGCTCGACCAGCAGCTCGATCTGGTGTCGGAGCGTATCCAGACCCTGCTCGATGCGGGGTGGCGGCGGGTTGTCGTCGTGACTGACCACGGCTTCTTGATGCCAGCTGCGCCTGCGTTAAAGGTGAACCTCCCTCTCGCTGTCACAGACGGTGACGCCGCGCGCAAACCGCGCGTCGCCCGGCTGAAGGTTGATGCCGCGCGTCCCGACTTCCCGATTGTGGACTGGACCTGGGACAGCTCGATTGAGATGGTCAGTGCTCCGGGTGCGGCTGCCTTCGAGGCAGGAACGATCTACGAGCACGGTGGGTTGAGCCACCAGGAATGTGTCATCCCTGTTGTTGAGGTCGCTGCCAGCGCTGGAGCTGCCGCCGGCCCTGCCCAGATCGAAGGCATCCGCTGGACCGGCCAGCGGTGCCGGGTTGACTTCGGGCCAGCCGAGGCGGACGTCCTTGCCGAAATCCGCCTTGCTCCCGGCGATTCCTCCACGACGGTCGGCGGCCCAAAGTCGCCCTCTGAGCCCGGTGAGATCAAGGTGCTCGTCGACGAGGATGAGGCCGCCGAGGGGACCACGGCGTACGTCGTCCTTCTCGCAGCAGACGGCACTGTCGTCGCTCAACGCCAAACGACGGTGGGAGGCGCGGCATGACAGACACGATCACGCTCGACTCGATCGACGAGCTGGCGGCGTCGGCATTTGAGGGTTACGTCGTACGCAAGGACCTCGCGCAGCAGTTCAAGGGGGCCTACCCGGTTCCGACGTACGTCGGCGAGTTCCTCATCGGACGGTATTGCGCCACCACCGATCCGGAAGAGATCGAAGAGGGACTCCAAGTCGTTCGCCGGTTGCTGGCAGACAGAACCGTTCGCGCCGGCGAAGAGGAGCTCTTCAAGTCCCGCGCCCGCGAACGCATGACGATCAAGCTCATCGACCTCGTGAAGGCGCGCCTGGATGCAAAGTCGAACGTGTATCTCGCCGAGCTGCCCAGTCTGGGACTCAAGGACGTCCGCATCGACGATGCGGTCGTGCGTGACAACGAGCGGATGCTGACCGGCGGCTTCTATGCCGAGGTCGACCTCTACTACGACGCGGTGATCGCGGACGAGAGCAACGGCAAGCCGTTCGCGGTCGGCTCCCTTCGGCCCATCCAGCTCTCGACCCGCGACTCCCTCGAGCGACTCGCTGAGGGGCGTGCGAAGTTTACGACCGAGCAGTGGAAGCACCTGTTGCTTCGCTCAGTGGGTTTTGAACCCGAGCAACTGCACGCCCGTGAGCAGGATGTCCTGCTGCTGCGCATGGTCCCGTTCGTTCAGCGCAACTTCAACATGGTCGAGCTCGGTCCGCGCGGCACCGGCAAGTCACACCTGTTCCAGCAGGTCTCCCCGTACGCCCACCTGATCTCGGGTGGCAAGGCGACGGTCGCGCGCATGTTCGTCAACAATGCGACCGGACAGCGAGGACTCGTTGCCCAGTACGACGTCGTCTGCTTCGACGAAGTCTCGGGCGTCTCCTTCGACCAGAAGGACGGGGTCAACATCATGAAGGGCTACATGGAGTCCGGCGAGTTCTCGCGTGGACGCGAGTCCATCCGCGCAGATGGATCGATAGTGCTCGTCGGCAACTTTGATGTCGACGTTGCGCACCAACAGCGAATCGGGCACCTGCTGTCGCCCCTGCCCCCGGAGATGCGTGACGACACCGCCTTCATGGACCGCATCCACGCCTACCTGCCTGGGTGGGACGTTCCCAAGCTGAACACCACTTACTTCACTCATCACTTCGGTCTCGTCAGCGACTTCCTCTCTGAGTGCTGGTCGCACCTGCGGAGCCAGTCGCGTCTGGCGTCGATCCAAGGGCGGGTCAACTACTCTGACGCACTATCAGGACGCGATCTATCCGCAGTGCACAAGACCGTCGATGGCCTTTTGAAGCTCCTCTACCCAGACGCCGAGGCTCCGATCTCCGACGACGACTTGGAATGGGCCGTTCGCATTGCCCTGGAGTGCCGTCGCCGCGTGAAGGAGCAGCAGCGGCGGGTCGGCGCAGCCGAATTTCGCAATACCCAGTTCGGGTACCGGATCGGTGAAGGTGTCGAGCAGTTCGTCTCGACGCCGGAGCTGGCGAGCCCCGACTCCATCGGACTCGACCCCTTGCCACCGGGACAGGTGTGGGCCATCGCCGAAGGCGGTGGCGATGTGGGCCCGGGCTTGTATCGCATCGAGGCGGCGGACACTCCCGGTGCCGGGGCCCGCGGGCTCCTCAACCAGGCTGCTCCGGCACCGCTCAGGGAAAGTTTTAAGGTCGCGGAGCAGAATCTTATCGCCCAGGCACGCGCGCTCGTCGGCGACCGAGACCCGCGGGAGCACAACCTCACTGCACAGGTTCGTGCGCTCGACTCGGCGAAGTCAGGCGCCGGCCTCGGCTTGCCGATTCTCCTCGCCCTCGCCTCGGCCATGCTTCAGCGGTCGATGCGAGGCGGGCTGATCGCAGTCGGGAATCTCTCGCTTGGCGGTGGGGTTGAAACCGTTCTCAACGCGGCAGCCCTGGCGGAGCACGCGATGGAGAAGGGTGCCACTTCGTTGCTGCTTCCGGTATCGGCTCGCCGGCAGCTGCTTGACGTCAGCGACGAGGTGGCGACGAAGGTGATGTTCCTCTTCTACAGCGACGCCCAGGACGCCCTTATGAAGGCGCTCGACGAGTGACGTCAGATCCACCTTCTGACCCCTTGAGGTGGATCGTTCGATTCTCGTCGCTCGAGTTGTTTGGGAGATCCCGTGATGGTGGCAAGCCCGAGTGGCGCAAGAACGCGGCTATTGCCTCGCCTACGTCCGGGATCCACGGGTGCCGCGTGTGGTTGAGGAGTGGGTCGGGCGAGGCATGCTCCGGTGCTGCCCTCGCGCGCTCAGCCCCGGCTGACGCTTAGGTGTCAAAGCGCGCGGCCAGTCCTGCGCATCGCCCCGATAGCTGCCGACTCAAGGTTCGGTGCGGTGCGGGTCAAGGGGCGAGCTTGCTCGCTCGCTTGCGACGCCGGAGGCGCCCTTGACGCGTGCCGTGCCGGACCGCACTTCCCATAGTTGCTAGCGGGGCGATGCGAAGCCCCAGACCGGCGGCCACCAGACAAGGCCGCCTGACCCGCGGCGGCGAGTGGCCGGCCAAAGCGTGCATCCTCGGAGTGCCGCCGTTGACGATTTCTACGGTGTCCAACGCCGGCACCCTTTGTCGTGTGCGCGCCTAGCCAAGGGCCGCGCCTGGAGCGGAGCGAAGCGGAGTGGAGGGCAGGCGGCCCGCCCTCCGGTGGCGGCGCGCTTTCGGGCCCTGGAGGGGCCCGTCTTGAAGACGTAGAGAAGCTTGTCAGGCCTCTGACGCGACATGACGCGACGATGGTGTGTCCTCCGTCGACAGATGCGAGACACGTCCGCCAGGTGATGTGCGACAGTCGGAAGCGCGGATCGCGGTTGATCCGTACGTATGGATGCGTGGCCTCACAGGCGGCGAAGTGTCGGCCGTCGCCGTTACAGTTGGACCGTGACTTCCGATGACCTGAACTCTGACTTGGTGTGGGAGCCGATGTGGGTCGGGCGGCCCACCGATACGCACTTCTCGGCCGGTGGTTCCAGTCCGCTCGCGCGGGCTGACGACACGAACAAGCTCGAGACCCACGCGACTCTGGGCGGCCGCGTCGAGGACGATGAAGACGACGAGTCCGATCTGCTGAAGGTGGCTGCGGGCATCGCGTTGGGAGTCTTGGTGACCATCGGCGCCTTCAAGGCGGCGCCGCACGTCAGGACCTGGTGGAGGGAACGCCGGGCAAAGAAGGTCACGCTCTCAGAAGGGGCAGAACCTGCCGAAGCCTTCACTTCCGACGTGGCCACGCCGGCCGTTGCCGCGTTCGCGTCCGAGGTGGAGGTAGCGCTCGCCGAGCAAAGGACGAGGATGGGCAGCGCAGAAGCGCAGCGACGAGTCCTCGAAATCATGCTCGCGGCGGCCGTCATCGCCGACAACATGAGAGCACTGTCGAACGCTCAACTTGAGGACGGCGCCTCTGCAGAGTTGCAGAGCGCACTGGAGAAGCTGACCGTTCCCCAGGTCACGGACAGCCTCAACCGGATGCTCGAGGCGGATACCACCCTGCTCGGTGAGCAAGCATCGGCTGACCTCATGAAGATCTTCGGAGGAGGTTGCGCCGTCGAAGGCCAGTACGTGCCCTTGCGCAACGACAGGATCAGGGAAGCTGTGCGCCTGCCTCGGGCTGCGTAGCCCTACGCGCTGCCGGAGGTAGTTCATGCCTCTCGAGCCCTGCCGTGCGCCGTAGACGCGACCCAGGCCTTCATTTCACGATGCGGTGCCATGAAGATCGTCCGGTCATCGGCTGCTCCGTGCGTTGGCCAGGCGCTCAGTTCGTCGCCAAGCACGCTAGCCTGTCGCGAATCAGTCGGCGGACGAGTGTCGCGGATCTACTGGTGGTTCACTTGACGCGACGATGGGGAGCTGTGCAGGATCATGTCGAGCCCGAGCGCTACCTGGCGTTGGCTGCCGGACAGTTTGCCCCCATCATCGAGTTCGGCGAGTTCGTCGAAGACTTGCCGTGCAAGTTCCGGGTCGGAAACGACATCGTCGATGACGTGGGTCTGGCTGCCCACTCGGACGGTCACAAGCGGCGTGCGACTCGTGCGGAGGTACGCGCGCTGATCGGTTGCATCTAGTGTCGCGGTAACGAAATAGCTTTACCCCGTGGGATCATGGGTTATGGCGTTGACTGTGACCGTGGATGTTCCGGTCGAGGATCGGAAGGTG
>NZ_JBVHFT010000041.1:0-14327 GCF_055562215.1 Kribbella sp. NPDC020701
ATGGGCAGCGTGAGAACTCCCATCATCGGAAGACCTCGACCCCTACCCGGCCACCGACGCGCCCACCCCCGCTACACCCTCAACTGCGAAGAGCCGGGTTACACCGCGAGCCTTGGCGACTTCGAGGATCGCGCGCTGAAGGTCGGAACCGGCGATCGGATGCCGCCGGGCGAGGGTCCAGATGTCGCCGAAGTCACGCCACCGGGTATTGGCAATACCTCGCTGGACAGCTGTGACGATCTTCTCGGCGTGAACCATGTGCATTGGATAGCCGCACAGGCGGATGGGCTCACCGCCACGAAGCCGCGGGACCGCGACAGTTGCCGGCTCAGGCCAGATCGGGTCGCCGACGTTGACGTCGACATGGAACGTCAGCCGCGCACTGGCCACCCGAGCCTCGGCATGAACCCGTACGCCTGAGTACTGCTCCTCGTCCCGGATGACGCCCGCGGTAGCGGTCTCGGGAAAGAACACGATGCCGTCATCGCCGGCGACCGGAACACGAAGTACGGTTTGAACGAGGTCGAGGACGGTCTCGGTGGAGTTGACCAGTTTGATGCCGGCAAGGTCGACGTCCTTGGTCGGGCGACGCGTGTCGAACGCGGCAAGCAAAACGCCGCCCTTGAGGACGAAGCTGTCGCGCAGGTCGCTGGCGGCCAGCCGGGCGAGGAACCCTTCAAGGATGTAGAGCTGCAGCAGTTCCTGGGTGGTGCGCCCTGTCCGCTGCGCCTGGTTCTTGAGGTCGAGGTAGGCGTCCCCGGCGGGCGTTCCCCGTGAGATTCGGCTCAAAGAAGTATCTCCAGTGTCTGGCGCAACGGCGTGATCGTGCGCGGAAACGCCTTCGCGACCCGCAGCAATTCCGACGGCTGACCTCCCCGGCGCAGCCAACGCTTCAGTGCGTCGTTGGCCAGATCGGCGCCATCGAGATGGCGCAGCCGATAGGCATCAACGATGCTCCGCTCGGCCGAATAGATCCCGATGCTACGGCCACCCCCGATGTCCAGCAGTTCCCGCCCGATCGAGAACGTGGCCGGATCGAAGCTCCGCCAGCGAACCGGAGCCATCGTCTCCGGCATCCATGATCCACGAGGGACCGCAATGTCCAACTCGGCCGGGATATCGTCGATCAGGTCATGCCTGGCCAGCGCCGAGCGCAAGCAGATCGTGGCCTGCGGCGACTTGGAGGCGATCTCGATCAAGCCGTCGTCGCCCAGCCACTCGCTCTTTCGGTACAGGCCACGCGAGACAGCCGTGATCCGACCGTCCGTCAGCAGTCTGCGAAGCTGGCGCTCGCTGATCTGCTCCAACGCCTCGGAGTAGCGGAAGGTGTCGGGCAACTCAGCCAGCAGCTCGTCAATCGTCGGCATCGCAGCAACACCTCCCATGCAGGAAAACCTCAACACCAACATCTCTAGTGTAGAGGAATTCCGACCGAAGTCCTGGGTTCTCTCTCCCATTGAGGCGGCCGCCGACTCAGCAACAGCTGCTACCGGTCCGAATGCTCCTGTCTGTTAGCAATTGTTCAGATACTGTCGGTGGCAGTGTCTAGGGTCCGGGGACATGAGCCTCACCTCAGCCCTGGGGCAGGAGAACCATCCGCTCAGGAAGTATTTCGAAGCACAGCTGCCCCGTTCGGCGGCTGTGAAGCGATCCGTCGTGGCCGAGTTGCCGGTCCGCCGTGTTCGCCTTCCGGTCGCACCGGGACGCGCCATGACGCAGTGGAGTCTGCTCGGGCATGCCATCGACTATCGGATCAGGACCTCATTCGTAGCTCCCGAAGTGCCGCACGCCGTCGTCCAAGGCGTCTCCGCCTGCCCAACTGACCTCCGAGCGCTGGGTATCGAGCTCGCGGACGCCTACCTGGACCTCCTGCACGCGGAGCGGCCAGAGGAGCGTAATCGCGGGTGGCTCTTGCGTCCTGTGGCGGAGACCAGGTTGGCCGCGATCTGTTTCGCGATGGCATGGTTCGAGCAGGTCTTTCGTGACGCGCGCCGGCCCGCGCACGGACCACTGGCGCTTGGTCAAGGAGCTCGTGATCTCAGCGACCTGTTGGGGCAAGTGCCGGAGTACGCCGTCCGCGACCTCGATGCACAGACCCGGCTGGCCGAGTCCGTATTGGACCCGCTGCGATCGAGAACGGAGCCCAGCGAGTGCGTCGCGGGACCGACGTTCATCGGCAGCTCGGATGTCGCTGGCGCAGACGCCGATCTCCAGGTCGGCGACATGCTGCTGGAGATCAAGGCCGTTTCCAGACCTCAACTCCTGCGGCCGGACGTCCTGTGGCAGCTCGCCGGATATTACCTACTCGACTACGAAGATCGGCGTCGGATCCGAAGCGTCGGGCTGTACCTGACCCGGATCGGCTGGCTGCGCGCCTGGCCGGCGGATGACTTCTTGCGCGCCCTCGGTGCGCGCGCGGCGACCCCCAGGATCAGGCACGAGGTCGCGCACCTCCTCCAGCACTCGACATACGACGGAGGTTCGACCAGTGACGACGACTGATTCCGCTCGCCTCAAACAGCGCGCCCGTATCACCTCGGCAGCACTCCGAGCCGCCTGCGCCTGGTCCGTTCGATCGAAAGACTCGGTTCGCTCGGTCACCGAAGTCGCCCGCATGACGGGGGTGATCATGGCAGAACTCGGCCCCGGAAGCGGTCCGGTTGCGCCGACCGAACTCGTCCAGGCGCTCCGGCAACCTCTCGGTGCGCTGCTTCCCGACCTGCCTGAGGGCCCGCAGTCCGACCAGCACAACGTCGATTCGATGATCCTGCTCACCTCGGACGACAGACTCTCGGCACAAGCACAGGAAGCCGCAGCGGACGTCATGGTTTCGGTGATCTCCGGAGTCGATCCAGGCACGGAGTGGTTGCCGAGCTGGGCCTGGGCGCAGCGCGAAACCGTTCAGCAACAGGTGTTCGGGAAACTGGTCGCCGACGGTGATCCAGATGCCTACCGGACAACGCGGTGCACGCTCGTCGAGCATCCGGCCGGGGCGGTGCAGGACATTGCAACCGCCTACAACACGACCGGTGCGACGCGTGTCACGGACTACACCGACCTCCCGGCGGGGAAGGTGTTCCGTTCGGGTGGATCCTCTTGGTGGTGGCCGTGCCCGGACTGCAGATGGCCGATGGCCGTCGACGGACTGGTCGTCACGTGCCCCTATCCGCATCACCGAGCCACCTTCGTAGTCGTCGAGAAGCCGCGGTCGGCACCGGCCTTGACCCGATCGAACCCGGACGGTCGCCGTGTCGGGCGTCCTCCCGCGGCCCGCAGCGCGGACACCGCGGTCCAGGTGGACGACGCGGTCTGGCGATTCATCGTGGTCCCCGGATGCACCGAGCTCCGGATTGCCGCTGTCCTCCGCCGTCTCGGCGCTGAGGTCGAGGTGTATCCAGACCTGGATCGGTACGACCTCGAGATCGTGGTCGGCGACCAGCGATGGGACGTCGACGTCAAGGAACACAGCACAGCCGAGGGGCTGCTGCGTCATCTCGAGGAGAAGCCGGTCCGGGCGCGCTACATCGTCGTACCCCGAACACATGCAGCGCAGAAACGGATTCTGGTCGACGCCCTGCCTCACCACACGATCTTGACCGAGGACGAGTTGGTGAGCCGCGTGACCGCGGCCACACGCCGGGAAAAGAGAAAGGCCTGATGACGAAGCTCGACAAGACCACGCTGCCCCTGCTGAGGGCAGCAATCGGCCTCGCCGCCGTCCACTTCCCCCTTCACGCCGCAGACGGCAGCTCAGTCGTTTCCAGCCGTGACATCGCGTTCCTGCTCGACGGCCACGTTGACGTCTGGTCGGCCTGGCCGACGCTTGAGCCGGCCGACACCGATCGCGTCGTCCAACTCCTGCACGCGCGTCGCGCAGAGTATGCCGACAGCGAGTGGATCCGCCGAAGCCTGTCCGCAGCGCTCGAGGACGACGCACTGCCTGGATGCAGTCTCGAGTCCGATCAGCCCGAAGAGCTTCGGATCGCCTGTACGCCGGGTATGCCGCTTCGTGAGTTCGTCGACGAGGCACTGGCAACGGTCACCCGCGATCACCGAAAGAACAGTAGGTGTCTCCCGACGGCTGTCCCGGGCTCGTATTACACCACCGCCCGGCGCCGCGCCGCAGGGCAGAGCAGTCCGTTTGTCGAGCAGCACTTCACGATCCGCGACTACGGTGCCGCCGCGACGCAGTCCGCGCCGCCGCTGGTCACCTCGGCCGCCCAGCAAGAGATCAAGGTTCCGGTCGGTGAACTGCGTGACCTGGCGGCGAAGCTCGACGCGGCGAAGGGCACCGACGGCTTCCACGCCGAGCAGGTCGATCGGCTGTTCAAGGGGCTGCAGAGTCGCGACGGGCTGGTCGGACTCAACGGCCTCCTCGACTTGACCGCGGGAGACACAGCTCTGCTCAACGCACCGACCGGAGTGGGCAAGAGCGTCGGACTGGTTGAGACTCTCGCCTGCTGGATGGTCCAGCAAGGCCTTGTCCTCACAGTGCTCGTCCCCAGCAACGCAGAGGTTCTCAAGCTCGCCCGGGCCGTCGAGTCCCACTTGGAAGTGCTCGGACTGGCCGGGACCGTCGCTCCGCTGATGTCACCGACCGGCAGCTTCGAGAGGCTCGACGGAATCCTTCGCTCCCGGCCGAGCTGGGATCCCGACGGCCTGTGGACACTCGGCAAACTGGGGTACGGCTGCGCGTTGGCGGCATCGGCAGAGAGCGAGGCGGCCGTCGATCACTGGCAGCCTGGCCACGAGCCCTGCGTACGGTTGACCGTCGAAGAAGGCGATCGCCAGCGCGTGTACGCCTGTCCATGGCGTACGACCTGCGGCAAGTTCGGTCCGGCTCGCGCCGCGCTGACCGCCTCGGTGATCGTCACGAGCCACGTCAACTTCCACCGCGGACGCCTGCATCTGCCCATCGAGGACGACGGAACCACCACGGACCGGACCACGATCGAGGAGTTGGTCCTGCGCCGCAGCCATTTGGTCGTGATCGACGAGATCGACACCTTCCAGCGCACAGTGATCGACCAGGCCGCACGGGGCCTGCTGCTCGAGGAACGCGGCCGCCTCGGCACACCACTGCATACGCTGGAGAACGAGTTCGTCCTCGCAACCGGCAAGATCAATCCGGGCGTCGAGTCCAGCGTGCGCGGCATGGTGCATCACACCAAGTTCCTGGCCTCCACGTACGTCGCCGCGCTAGATCAGGGCCTGATCGGCAGAACGCGATCCAAACACGGCAACACCAGATACTGGCTCGTCCCACGGCGCTGGGACGGCGTACAGACTGCGACCCTGTGGGGCCTCGCCGACCACGAGCCGCTGACAGACGAGTTGACCGCTGGCTTCCGCTCACTGTTCCCGGGCGAGGGGGCTCCGGACGACAACGAACCTCACGAGTTCGCCGAGGTCCGAGCCGCACTCGCCCAGGTCACCGATGTCGGCGCCGGACCGAATCGCCTCGAGCGAAGCCGGGTCGAGTTGGAGACCGCCCTCGAGCACCGGATCCCCGACGAGGCCGACCGGGCGCGCTTCATCGATCGTGTGCTTCAGCGCACGCTGCTCGAGCGGATCCGCGGACACCTACGCCAGTTCGTGTACGCCGCGCCGCACCTCGCCGGAGTCGGCGTACCCATCGCGAGCGAGATCGCCGAGACATTCGGCCCGTACAGCCGGTGGCGAGTACATCCGAACGGTCCGCTCGGTCGATTGCTCTTCGCCTTCCGGCAGCAGGTCGATCCGAGCGGCCGTCAGCCGGCCAAGCTCAGTGCAGCCGCGTTCGGTGGCGACCCACATACCTACACGATGTCCATCGGCGACATCACCTCGCTGTGCCGTGCCGGCGTTCGGCGCCCCGTACTCGGCCTGTCAGCCACCGCGTACTTCCCGATGGCGCCACATCATCATGTGCACGCGGAACCGCGCTGGTGGGTCAGTGATATCGGCATCTCCGCTGTGAGCATCCATCCGGTCCGCGTGATCGACAGCCAGCGACAACCCATCAAGGTCTCCGGCCGGTCCGGGCAGGATCGCGATCGGGCGCTGCGAGACTTGGCTGCAGGTTTGTGGACCAGCCGATTGACCAATGAACTGGCACGCCTCGCTAACGAGGACAAAGACCGGCGCCGCATACTCCTGGCTACGACGTCGTACCAGGGAGCTCGCGTCGTTGCTCAAGGCCTGGTCCGGGGCGGCGCGGATCCAGGACGCATCTGCCTGGCGATCAGGCCAGCTGGTTCGTTCGTCGGGGACACGACCGCGCCGAGCGCCTCGGATCTGATCGGGCCGATCGTGCAGAGGCCGGCCGGAGCCTGGCACGAACTCCGGGCCGACCAACTCGAGGAATTCCCTGGCCTGGGAGACGAAGTCGATATCCTCATCGCACCCCTGGCCCGGGTGGAACGAGGGCTCAACATCATCGGCGCTGACAACAAGTCGGCACTCGGCTCGATCTGGCTTTTGGTCCGGCCGATGCCTGTCGTCGACGAGCCCACCGAGTTGCTTGCCCATGTGAACGCCTATCCACTCGCCGCGGACGCCAACGATCGGCTGCTGGCCCCGAGTCGCCCCAGCCGGCCGGCCGACATCCTCGACGAGCGAGTCCAGCTGGCTGGTCGGCTTTTCGAGGACATCGTCAGCAGCCTGCCGTACTTCCGTGGAATGCCGGTTCCGGTTCAGCTGTCGATCGCCGCTGCGACGATGAACGGACTCATCCAGCTCGTCGGCCGGGCCCGCCGTGGTGGCACGCCGGCGCGCGTTCACCTCGCCGATGCAGCGATGCTGGACAGCAACGGGGGCTCGACCTTCGCGTCCCTGATCAGCCGCCTGCGGACTCACTGGGAGTCGACCGGGCAACTCCCCCTGATGCAGGAGCTCTACGGGACCACCCTCGACGCGTTCTTCACGTTCGCCGACGACGAAGCCGCCAAACACGAACTGCCTGAAGGAGACGGCGAATGCTGAAGACGCTCGGATATCGCATCCCTGCCGACCGAATCGACGCACTGCTCGGGGATGTCTATGTCCACCGCTGGAGCGATGCCTTCGCCGATGCTTGGGGCCAACTCCCGCGTGGGAGATTCGACGACAGTGCTCCGACGCGGCCTGCCTACCGCCAACTCGTCACTGGCCTCGTTGCCGCCCATTGCGGCCCCGTCCACCTGGTCGACGAGTGGGCCCTGTCGGACGAAGAGCGCAGCAACGGGACGAAGGGCATGATCCTGTCGGCGACACCGATCAGCCCATTCCATCTGCAGACCTGTCTGGAAACGTTCGA
The DNA here is from genome assembly GCF_055562215.1 of Kribbella sp. NPDC020701. Lineage (NCBI taxonomy): Bacteria > Bacillati > Actinomycetota > Actinomycetes > Propionibacteriales > Kribbellaceae > Kribbella > Kribbella sp. NPDC020701. The sequence continues at coordinate 7,277 of NZ_JBVHFT010000041.1, forward strand.
GCAACTGCTCCGGGGCGGTGAGAAGCGCGACACCCTCGCTGCATCGTTCGGGTCATCGCCAGCGACCCAGATGAAGATCAGCGAGTACGTCAACCAGGACGAGTCTGGCACCGTCGACGCGCCCGGATGGTTGTTCGAGAGCGCCAAGTGGAGCATCGCGGCGCTGCTCAACCGGCCACTCAGCTTGGAAGCTGATCGCCCCCACATCGCGCTTCGCATGGACACCGTCGGATCGCTCCTCAGCTGGGAGCAACCGGTGTCCAACCAATGGAAAGACTGGGTCGGCTACGCAATGCTGAGGATCAGGCCCCGCATCATCACATTGCCCGGGATGGCGGATCTCGTCGTCACCTTCGACGTCGGCATGTCCCGCATCGCCACCGAGTGGCGGGGAAACAAGACCGCATGGATCGATCGCCGCGACACAACCAAGCCCGTCCTGCGCGTACCCATCCGAAACTTCAAGACCTCTGAGGACACTTGGACCCAGGAGATCCGCGACTTCGCCGCCGCGATCGCCGAGGCCTGTGATGTCGAGACGCTTGCCCTCGACACCCAACTGCCGGCCGAACCCGGCCGCGTTCGACCATTGGTGCCGGGGCCTCAGCGGCACCCGATCGGCAAAGGCCCCGGAGCCAGGGTGATGCTTCGAGTCGCCGAGCACGTTGACGCCCACTGCCCGGCGCTGGAGCCGCTGAACTGGCCCAAGGACAAGACGGCCAAGATCCCTACACCCAGAGAACAGCGCCTCGGCTCTCCGGCTCCGACCAAGAAGGCGTCCCGCCCGAAGAAGGAGACCGCAGCAGCTCCCAAGAAGCCCGCTACGCAGACGCCGCGACCACCGATCGAGGTCCTGCCGGAGACAATCGTCAACGCCATACGAGCAGCAGACCAGGACTCAGTTCGCCTTCTCTGCCTCTACGCGACTTCAGAGGCCCGCGCGCGGATGGCCAGGCAACTCGAGAATTTCGCCAAAGGCTCCGTACCTTCGGTCGACGGCCAGGTCTCCACTCCGTGCGATGGCTTCGAGGTCTCGTTCCACCGCGCGGTGAAACTGCTCCAGCACGGCAACCACGACCGATCCGGACTACTGGCCGAGATCGACAGCATCCTCGAGAACACCCGGGCAACTGTGCTCGCCTGGGCCGAGACGGCCTTTGACATGGCCGAAGGAAAGCCTCTGGACGATGCGAAGAATCCTGTAAAGCAGTTGCTCGCCAATCGCGACATCACCACCCAGTTCCTGGCAACCCAGCCGGAGCCGCCAGATACCGACGAAAATAAGGCCAAGAAGAAGTCCAAGCGGCGGAAGAAGACCGAGCCCGACGTCGACTACGCAGCCGAGAATGCCGCATCCGACCTCCTGTTGCGCAGCGCAGGCGTGCTACACCCTGAGCTGGCACAGAGCGCCCTCGGCAACTTTCTGGCCGGCACAACGGCGACGAAGGTCCACCTGGTCGGGCTGCACCTCAGGTCGCAGATGTCGCGGCGCCCCGACGTACTCCCGCGACTGGTCGTCACCGCGGTCGACGTCGAGGCTACCGACGATCCGAGCGCTCATTGGCCAGTACGTATGTGGAGCGACAAGCACAGTAAATGGGCCCCGCATCCGCGAGCCCTGGCTGCCTTCCATTCAGGGCCGATCGGCTCAACCGCTCACGGCCGCGGCAAGAAGATCGTGCCTACGCGTCTCTACATCGAGTCCATCCTCGACTCTCTCCCCGACGGTCCCGTTGTCCTCTTCGTTGACGCGCCATCCACCAGATCTTTCTGGCCAGGACTCCAGAACCGCCGGTTCACCACCGGTCTGCTCCCCGCCGCCAACCTCGCAGGACTGCGTAACGTCGCCATCGTCCGCTGCAACAACAGCGAGGAGATCCCGCGGCCAGTCAACCGCTCCGGCGGACGCCAACCAGGCGACCCACGGAAACCGGCCACGCCCGAACACTGTCTCTATCAAGAGCCCACCAGCGGAGTCTGGCTGTTCGGAAAGTCCTCGCGGGTCTACCGGAGCGGCGGCCGCGGCCGAGCCGGCGCCGACTACACCCCGTGGACGGTGCCAGAAGACCTCCGCTTCCTCCTCCAGGACGACTGGCACTCCTACACCGCCACCGAAATCGCCATCGCTCGCACCGGCGACTGGAACAAGACCGACCTGGCCACGCTGACAGCCCGCCTCTGCGACCACACCATCGCCTGGGACGACCGCACCCTCACCCCTCTCCCCCTCCACCTCGCCGTCCGAGCCGACCTCACCCACCCCAACTACCGAACCCAAGACGACGAGTAGGTCGGCAACCGCCCAAGACCATGGAGCCCAGCGCTCATGTCTCCGATCAGGGTCTGTCCAGAGGTTGGTCGCTGACCCCGGGTGGCGGCAGATTTGCCATGGTCGATGCGGCCGCCGCTCGTGCCGTCGTTGAAGAGCAAGTTGGCCCACGCCGGTCACCTGCGGGTCCTGCATCCTGCCGCGGTCCGGCACCGAAACTGGAAGGATGTCGTCATGACGGACTATGCGTACGACAAGAGCCGCGAAGCCCTGGTCACGACTTGGAACACCGGAATAGGCCGCGTCGCCAACACCCTCGCTACGCTGCCAACTGACACCCCGGAGAACGACGCCCTACGCATGGCGTCCGCCCTCTCCAGCCTGTCGCGGCAGCTGTGGCGCTGCTACACCAATCCAGCAAGCTCCGCAGACAGCATGGAACCGAACACCGAAGGATGGCGAAGGCAAGGAGAACGCGACGCATTCGCCGGAGTGACCGACGCCGTGCGGAACCCCAATTTGCCCCAACATGGCTACCTGTTGCAGTCATACATTCGGGTCGAGGAGGCAGCTCACCGCGTCGGACGGGCGCTGCATTCAGTAAGTAGCGCTGACTTGATCGACCAGGTGGTCGATGACGTCACGCAGGAAATCGACGCGGTCGAACGGGCCGAGCGCGGTGACCTGACCGGTCGGGCGAAGCAGGCTGTGGCACTGACACGTTCTGACGCATCCCCGCTGCAGGTCATCGCGGCCAATGCCATCTTCCAGGATGAGCCATTGGGATCTGCGAGACTTTTCGAGGAGGTCGATGCCACGGCGGCCGCAATCGCCGCGGCACACTGGCTGCAGTCCGCCGCGCAAGTCGCCGCCGAGCAGGCTGACTGTGATCCCACCTTGGTGGTGGCCGAAGCCGACAACATCGAGGCACTCGCCGTCCGGACCCCGACTGCTGTCTTGGAGATGCTTGAGGCCGGCGAGAGTCCTAGGTCGGTCATCCTTGGCCTAGTAAGAGCCGCGATGACGGTTGCTGAAGGCAAGATCCCCGACCCAGAAGGTCTGGTCGACGAGATCGAACAAGCGCAGGCAAAGGCCGAGAAGTACGGACCCGGCGACCAGGAACTACTAGCTGAGCTGATGCCGCGTTTGACGCCGCTGGACCCAGTGCGTCCCGCACACGATCTCCTGGAGGATCTACTCGACGGGATACGAGGCTGCCATCTGCTGTACCGCGAGTGCGCCGACTATACCGATCACGATCCCGAAGACGGCATCGACGCTGACGAGGAGGATGCGGTTGATACCGAGTTCCTCGACGCATTGAGAGAGGAAGCCAGCTCCCATCAAGACCGAATCCTCTAGCCGGAGCGAAAGCGTGCCGAAACACACCGTCGGGTTCGTCTACGTTCTGAGCAATCCCGCCATGCCAGGCATGGTCAAGGTCGGACGGACCAGAAAGCTCACCGAAAGCCGGGCCCAGGAGCTGCAGACGACAGGGGTTCCAACTGCGTTCAGTGTGGAGTTCAGAGCGCTGACCTCGATGCCCGAAGCGGTCGAGGCGGCCGCACACGAGATTCTGGCCGACTTCCGAGTTTCTCCGCGCCGGGAGTTCTTCCACGTCACACCGCGCGTCGCAATCGACGCCGTGAGAAATGCCCTGCTGAAGACCGCCGGGCTTAACGCATGGGATGGCAATGAGGAGTGCATGATCGCCGATCGCGACCGCATTGCCCTCACACTCGAAGCCCACGATCTGTTCGCCGTCTTCTCGCGTCCGCATCTCCTGGCGAGGACCACGGATCTGGTTGATCTCTGGCAAGCTCACGCGGATGGCGACCTGCTCGAGTTGATGGGCACGGACGATCCTGCATCTGCCGCAGGCCTCGGTGACGGTGATTCCGGCGGCGATGTCGACGCAGTTCCGTTCCTGGACCCGGCCAAGGAGGTCGCGAACGGCGCACTCGTTGGCCGAGAACGACTGCCGGCAGGCGCTCGACTGGTCTGGATACGCCCGAGCACCGACGGTCAGACATGCCGGATCGCGATCTTTCAGGCGACCAGCCACTGCCAGGTGATCGCACGTACTTGGGACCCGCAGCGCGATTCGCACGGTCGGTTGCTGCTGTTGAATGTCGTCACCGCGGAACTCGAACAGCCAGGTGTCGTACGAACCTTGCAAGCTGTCCGCCGAATGGCTCCGACGCGGAACTGGAGCCCGCGAAATCCAGCCCCGACCTCAGAATGGGCGTTGCCTGCGCAACAACCTCGGCCGCCCGAGTACTGGATGCATCAACTCCACAGCCCCGGAAACAGACGAAGGAAGCCCTAGCCAAAGCATGTACCGCTTCCGGATCCCGCTGAAGCATCGCGACATCCAACCCGGCACCTCCGTCGCAGTTCGTAGTTCTCGCAGACGTACTCGTAGGTCGTGCTCGAGGGTCCGACGTACGTCAAAGGAGTACGCCTTGACTTCGCGGATCCGCAAGAGATCTCGACTGCGATGGGCACGGTCGGCGACGTAGAGATCAAGAACGGACCCATCAACGGGACAGCCCGGGGATCCTGGAGTTGAAGGAGCTCGGTTTGCGGGACCTCGATGACATCGGCTTTCGACTCTCCCGTGATGGCGGGAGTGACGCGCGCAGGTTGCACGCGGACCGCCAGGGCGTCTATCTGAAGCAGGACGGCAGCGACCCCGCAATGACCGTCGTACGCATCAACCTTCAGCAACTGACCGACTCCCGCCAGCGTCAGAGCGTCAATAGCATGGCGCGAGATGGGTGGTTTTCTGAAATCGAGCATTGGCCTCGTCGCCATCTGCGTTGGAGTCGTCCAAATCGGCACGGTCGCTACCGAGACCCTCCAACACGCGCCGAGCGCTCCGCACCGCTCTCCCCCATCGGCAGGACCGCCCGCCGCACATAGGCCTCAGCCTCCGAACCTTCCGACGCGAAGCCAGCATGACTCGCAAACAAGTCGCCGACCACCTCAACTGGCCCCAAACCAGAATCGAACTCATCGAAGCCGGCCGCATCAAAGTCGACCACCACCTCGTCAGCACCCTCGTCGCGACCTATGGCATCCACCTCGACCACCTCCGGCCTATCACTTATCCAGTGAGCACGTCCCAACCCCCGACGCGGAAGTCCTTCTGCCGAGACACGGCGACTGACTGAGTACTCCTGGTGACTTCAGCGGTTAGCCTATCCCCGGGGCCGGCGGCGTACGAGCCGGTGGGGGAGGAAGTCACATGGCGGGGTCAGACACATCAACTGGGCGCGGTGCGACCTGGCGCATCTGGGACTTGCACGTGCACACGCCGGCATCCATCGTGCAGGGGTACGGCGGTGACAACGAGGAAACGTGGTCACGGTTCCTCGACGAACTGGAATCGTTGCCCGAGGACATCGCCGTTATCGGGATCAACGACTACTGGTTCCTCGACGGCTACCGTCGAGTAGTCGAAGCTCGGAACCGTGGGAGGCTGCAGAACCTGGAGGCAGTCTTTCCGGTCGTCGAGATGCGTCTCGATCAGTTCGGGGGCACGGCTGGAAACCTGTCCCGCGTCAACCTGCACGCTGTCTTCGATCCGGAACTGGACCCGGAGATCATCCAGGCTCAGTTCTTGAACGCGCTTCAATCCGAGGTCATGGTCTCTCCCGAATACGAGTCGCTCGGGTGGCGCGGCGTTATCACGCGGGAGTCGATGGCCGACCTCGGTCGCAAGATCAAGGAATCCGTCCCGGAGGACCAGCGCAAGAAGTACGGTTCGGACCTGGTCGAAGGGTTCAACAACCTCAATGTATCGCTGGGCAATGTGAAGGATGTGCTTTCCCGCGACTACTTCAGAGGCAAGGCACTCCTCGGAATCGGCAAGACCGAATGGGCCGACATCAAGTGGAACGATCAGTCGATCGGTGCGAAGAAGACCGTCATCAACTCCGCACACTTCATCTTCACCGCGTTCGAGGACACATCCCGGTGGACATCCGATGTCGAGAAGTTGCGCTCGAGCAACGTCACGCACCGCCTTCTCGACTGCAGCGACGCGCACCACTTCTCGGAGTCCACCGAGAACATGCGACTCGGCGCGTGCCAGACCTGGATGAACACGACCCCGACGCTTGCAGGGCTCGCGTACGCCCTCGAAGAGTTCGATCGCCGCGTCTACGTCGGACTCGAGCCGCCGCCGCTGTCCCGAATCCGGAAGCATCCAGAACAGTTCGTCTCGAAGATCAAAGTCACCTCGGACGACGCCGACAACGTACTGTTCGACTACGAGATCCCACTGAACAGCGGGTTCGTCGCAGTCGTCGGCAACAAAGGGCAAGGGAAGTCTGCACTACTGGACTGCATCGCGTTGGCCGGGAACTCGGCCCGCGACCGGGAGTTCGCCTTCCTGACACCGACGCGGTTCCTTCGCCCGACAAACGCGAAGATCGCCGGCGAGTACTACGCGGAACTCGAGTGGGCAACCGGATCGGCGCGCCGTGCGCAGCTACCTGACGGGCACCAACGATCGGCTCCGGTCTCCGTCGAGTACCTGCCGCAGGCTTTCGTTGAGCGAGTGTGCAACATCGCGCCAGCCGACGGGGAGGCGGACGAGTTCGAGGCCGAACTGCGAGCGATTCTCTTCACGCACATCGGGGAAGAGGATCGGCTGGGCGAGACTACGTTCGATGCGCTACTAGCCTCGAAGTTTCACGGGGTTCCGGCGTGTCGCTGATGGCTGGTTTTTGGGTGTTCTGGGGGTTGTTGGGCGGGTTGGTGGCGTGGGCCGGA
>NZ_JBVHFT010000042.1:0-14030 GCF_055562215.1 Kribbella sp. NPDC020701
AGCGCGGTCGTGCACGCCTGGGGACTGGCGATGCTCGATCCCGATCGAGCCTTGGACTTCCTCGAACAGGCACTGCACAGCGACGACGGCGATCCGACCCAGACCGGCACGACCGCCGAAGGCATCCACCTCGCCGCGATGGCCGGCGGTACCGATCTCATCCAGCGCTGTTTCACCGGTCTCAGCACGACGAACGACGTACTCCGCTTCGGCCCGCACTGGCCAGGCAAACTCGGCACCCTCCGGATGGCGCTGCGCTACCGCGGACACCGCCTCGTCGCCGAAGTCTCCACCACCGGGGTCACGCTCAGCGTCGATCCCGGCCCCGGCGCGCCGATCACCGTCCGCTGCTTCGGCCGGACCCGGCATCTGAAGGCCGGCGAGTCCCACACCTGGCCGTCCAACTGATCAGCTACGCGGTCTGCGACCGTAGACAAAGTAGGCGATCGGCACCGCACCGGCCGCGTTGATGAGCGTGATGGCGAGCGCCCAGAGCGTCTTGGAGCCATTGACCTCGGTCGCCGGGCGGCGCGCCAGGTCAGCGAGGGCGGCAGCTTTCAAGGCGCCCTCGAGGGCGGCACCTGCGATCACGAGGCGGCGCCTGCGAGGACTGAGTTCCTGCCACTTCGTTCCGGCCACGTTTCCACCATGCGCCCAGCCGACCTCCCCGGCAAAGGGGGGGTCGGCCAGGCCGCGCCGATCAGCGTGTGTCGCTCTCCACGGAGGTGGGGGCCACGGCGACGCGGCCTGCTTCGAGGCGGGCGATCGGGATGCGGTACGGGGAGCAGGAGACATAGTCCAGACCGGCCTCGGCGAAGAAGGCGATCGATGCCGGATCGCCGCCGTGCTCACCGCAGACACCGATCACCAGGTCGGGGTTGCCGCCGCGTCCCTCGGCGACGGCGATCCGGACGAGCCGGCCGACACCCTCGGCATCCAGAGACTCGAACGGCGAGACCGCGAAGATCCCGGCGTCGAAGTAGCGCGGGAAGATCGATGCCTCCACGTCGTCGCGGCTGAATGCCCAGGTCAGCTGGGTGAGGTCGTTGGTGCCGAACGAGAAGAAGTCGGCGAACCGGGCGATCCGCTCGGCACCCAGTGCCGCCCTTGGTACCTCGATCATCGCGCCGATCCGGGTCGGGACCGTGAGACCGGTTCGAGTCGCCACCTCGGCGAGGACTCCTTCGATCTCCTGCCGCACCAGGCGCAGCTCTGCTTCGCCGGCTACCAACGGCACCATGATCTCGGGACGCACTGTCACTCCCTCCGCGGTCACCGCGGCTGCCGCCTCGGCGATCGCCCTGGTCTGCATCTCGAACAGTCCCGGAATGACGATCCCCAGCCGGACACCGCGCAGCCCGAGCATCGGGTTGCTCTCATGCATCCGCTGGACCGCCGGCAGCAGGCGCTCAGCATCCGGATCGGGAGTGCCGGTGGCTCGGCCGACGGCTGCCCGCACCGACAGGTCGGTCAGGTCGGGCAGGAACTCGTGCAGTGGCGGATCGATCAGCCGCACGGTCACCGGTTGGCCGGCCATCGCGCGGAAGATCCCGACGAAGTCGTCGCGCTGGAGCCGCAGGAGCTCCTCGAGCACTGTCTGCTGCTCCGAGGCACCTTCGGCGAGCACCAGCCGCTCGACGAGTTCGCGTCGCTCGCCTAGGAACATGTGCTCCGTACGGCACAGCCCGATGCCCCCCGCGCCGAACAGGCGGGCGCGCTCGGCGTCGGCAGGAGTGTCGGCGTTCGCGTGGACGCCGAGCCTGCGACGGCCATCCGCGTGACGCAGCAGCCGGTCGACCGCCCGAACCAGGTCGTCCGCATCGGAGAGGCTCAGGTGGCCCTCGAAGTACTCCACGACCGGCGAGGCAACGACCGGGACCTCTCCGCCGTAGACGACGCCCGCGGATCCGTCCAGTGAGAGCACGTCACCTTCCTCGATCACAACGCCCTCGGCGGTGAGGGCACGGCGCGCCACCGGGTCCACGGACAGGCTTTCCACACCGCACACACAGGTCTTGCCCATTCCGCGAGCGACGACCGCGGCGTGCGAGGTCTTCCCGCCACGGGTGGTGAGGATTCCCACGGCTGCCAGCATGCCGGGCAGGTCGTCGGGGTTCGTCTCCCGGCGGACCAGAACGACCTGCCGTCCATCGGCGGCGAACCGCTGGGCCGCAGCCGAGTCGAAGGCCGCGACACCTACCGCGGCACCCGGCGAGGCGGCGACACCGTGCGCCAACGCCGGTACGCCGTGCTGCTCGCCGAACCGTGGGAACATCAGCTGCCCGAGCTGGGCGCCGGTGACGCGCAGCAGCGCCTCGTCGAGGGTGATGAGGCCCTCGTCGACCAATTGAACGGCGATCCTGAAGGCCGCTCCAGCGGTGCGTTTGCCGACCCGCGTCTGCAGGATCCACAGCCGGCCGCGCTCGATCGTGAACTCGATGTCGCACAGGTCGCGGTAGTGCCGTTCCAGCGTGGACATCGCGGTCAGCAGTTCGGCGTGGCTGACCGGGTCGATCTCGGCCAGCTGAGCCAACGCAACCGTGTTGCGGACACCGGCGACGACGTCCTCTCCCTGAGCGTCCTGGAGGTAGTCCCCGTACACTCCCGTCGCACCCGACGCAGGGTCACGCGTGAACGCGACACCGGTCCCGCTGTCCGGACCGCGGTTACCGAAGACCATCGCCATCACGTTGACCGCAGTTCCGAGGTCGTCCGGGATCTGCTCCTGGCGCCGGTACAGTCGAGCCCGGGGCGTCGACCACGAGCGGAAGACCGCGCGGACCGCAAGGTCGAGCTGCTCCGCCGGGTCCTGCGGGAAGGGTCGGCCGGCGTGATCGGCGATCACCTGCTTGAGCGCCGTACAGGCACGTTCGATCGCCGCGGCCGGCAGCTCTTCCGGGGTGCCGACGCCCCACTCGGCGTACTCCGTGGACACTGCCGCCTGCAGCAGGTCGTCCGGTACGTCGAGAACGGTACGCGCGTACATCTGCAGCAGCCGTCGATAGGAGTCCCACGCGAAGTGTTCGTCGCCCGAGTGCTTCGCCAGCCCGTGCACCGACTCGTCGGTCAGCCCGATGTCGAGGATGGTCTCCATCATCCCGGGCATCGAGAACTTCCCGCCGGAGCGCACCGAGATCAGCAGCGGGTCGGCCGGGTCACCCAGCGTGCGGCCCATCGCCTGCTCCAGCCGGCCGAGGTGCGCCGTGATCTCGTCGGCCAGTCCGGCCGGCAGGTCGCCGGTTGCCAGATAGGCACGGCATGCCGTGGTCGCGATCGTGAATCCCGGTGGAACAGGGAGACCCAGCCGGGTCATCTCCGCGAGATTGGCGCCTTTCCCCCCGAGCAGGTCCTTCTGGTCCATGCTCCCCTCGGCGAAGTCGAACACGTAGCGGCCGGTCGTCGGCATTGTGGTCATGTGTGTGCCACCTCCGCCTCTCACGGTCCTGCCCCTCCCGCCGCGGGCACAGGGCCGAAGGTCCCGTTAGAGACCAGCCGGCGCCACACGGACCTGAGGTCAGTCGGGGTCCGCAGCCTGCTGACGGAAGGCTTCGACGGCGGACATCGAGAACGATGACGCCGACAATCGTTGCTACGGCCAACAGAAATCGCCGCGGCGAAAGGAGGCCATCCGGCGGAGCTCGGCCACGTCGATCAGCCGGCCATCAACGCCCCCTCGCCAGAGGGTCCAGGCAGTCCAGGACTTTCGACCCTGACGCGGGCATTCCGCCGGGGGCGATTGTTGGCGGATGGGCAGGTCAAGGCGATTGTCCACCCGTTTGGAGGCCTCCGATGTCTACACAGCTGCGCTTGGACCACACGCGTCTGGAGATTCTGAGCAAGTCCGATTGTCTGCGTCGGCTCAGCTCGGTTTCGTTGGGGCGGCTGGTTTACACCTATGGCGGTCTTCCCGCGGTCCGGTTGGTCAATTTCGTGCTGGATGACGACACCATCGTGTTCAGCACCGGGCCGGGTGACAAGCTCCGGGCTGCCGAGCGCGGCGACGTGGTGGCCTTCGAGGGCGACGAGGTGGATCTGGAGCGGCATGTCGGCTGGACCGTGACCGCGATCGGCCACTTGTCGGTGGTGACCGCGGATGAGGCGACGGTGCTGCGCGCCGCCTTGCCACTGCATTCCTGGCTGCCGTTGGACGATTCGGAGCTGGTCCGGCTGGGGATCGAGTCTCTGCACGGGCGGCGCCTGGTGCCGTGGGGGCAGCGTCCGCGGGCAGGCGCGTAGGGGTGCCGGTCGAAGGTTTCCATCCACCGCGGGTAGTCCGTATGGTGGGGCCGTGGCAGAGGGGTCTGGGGCGGGGCGGGGAGGCTGGGACGAGGGGGCGCTGGAGTTCGCCGGACTGTCCCGGGTGCGTCTTGATGCCCTCCTGCAGGAGCTGCTCGGTCGCGTCGACGAAATCATGGACACCCAGGAGCGGCTGCGCGCCCTGCTCGACGCGGTCGTCGGCATCGGCGCGGACCTCGACCTGAACAGCACCCTGGACCGTATCGTCACCGCGGCCTGCGAACTGGCCGGAGCCCGGTACGGCGCTCTCGGCGTGGTCGGCCCCGACGGCAAGCGGCTCGTCCGCTTCATCACGCACGGCGTGACCGACGGGGAGATCGCCGCGATCGGCCCGTACCCGGAGGGTCACGGCATCCTGGGTCTGCTGATCGAGCACCCCGAGCCGCTGCGCATGCATGATCTCGCCGAACACCCCAGGTCCTACGGCTTCCCGACGAACCATCCGCCGATGAAGAGTTTCCTCGGCGTCCCGATCCAGACCCGCGAGCACGCCTTCGGCAACCTGTACCTGACCGAGAAGACCGGCGGCGCCGACTTCACCGAGGACGACGAACGCACGGTCACCGCCTTGGCCGCGGCCGCCGGTGTGGTGATCGACAACGCCCGCCTGTACGCCGACACCGAGCAGCGCCGGCGCTGGCACGAGGTCACCGCCGAGATCACCCAGCTCATGCTCGGCGAGTTCGACCCCGACCAGGCACTCCAGCTGATTGTGCAGCGATCCCGCGAGGTCTCCGGGGCACACGTCGCTGCCATCCTGCTCGCCGAGGACGCGGACCTGACCGTGCGCGCCGTCGACGGACCACCGCAGTTCCACCGCTTCCTCGGCCGCCGGGTCCCGGCCGACCTGCCTGTGCTCGGTCTCGCGAGCAGCAGGGACGAGCAGGTGGTGATCGAGGACTTGGCTCAGTTGCTGAAGGATGCCGGCGGAGCGGCAGACCTGCCCGAAGCGGCCACTCTCGGACGCACGACCTTGGCGCCGCTGCCGGCAGGTCGCACTGGCACCGGCGGTCTGCTCGTGGTCGCCATGGAACAAGGATCGAACACCCGGAGCTCCGACGGTGCGGACCTGGTCCGGATGCTCGCCGGTCAGGCCACGCTGGCGCTCGAACGCGCCCAGGCACAGCACGATCGCGACATGCTCGCCGTCCTCGAGGATCGTGACCGGATCGCGAGGGATTTGCACGACCTGGTGATCCAGAGACTCTTCGCCACCGGCCTGCAACTCCAGGGCATGCACCGGCTCGCCCGTCCCGAACATCAGGAACGACTCAGCCGGGCGGTCGATGACATCGACACGACCATCCACGACCTTCGCGCGGCGATCTTCCAACTCCAGCAGCCACCTGATTCCAGGTCCTTGCGCGGAGATCTCCAGGCGCTGGTCGCCGAGTACACCGAACCGCTCGGGTTCCGGCCACGGCTGATCTGCACCGGCCCGATCGACACCGTCGTACCGGATCTCGTCCAGCCGCAGATCCTCGCCACCGTCCGGGAGTCGCTGTCGAACATCGTTCGCCATGCCCAGGCGTCCGAGGCGATTGTCGAGGTTGCGGTCGGCTCGGGTGAGGTGACGGCCCGGATCTCCGACGACGGTGTCGGCATCGGGGCCGGTGACCGCAGAAGTGGTCTGCGCAACCTGACCGAACGGGCGCTGGCCCTCGGCGGCAGCGTCCAGCTGACCGGCAATGAGCCGCACGGCACCGTCGTGGAGTTCAGGGCACCGATCGGCGACTGACTGCCGAACGGCCTCTGCTGGTCGGGACTCTTGCCTGCAGCGCGACCGTCTCCCCCTGCGCGAGGCTGAAGTATCACCAGTGGGAGGAGCCTCCGATGTCGGACCAGCACTTGCCGGCCGAGCACGTCGACAGCATGCTCGCAGCGGCTATCGCCGCCCCCAGCATGCACAACACCCAGCCCTGGCGGTTCGAGGTGGCCGGTCACGTGATCGACCTGTTCCTGGACGGGTCGCGCACGTTGCCCGCCGAGGACCCGACCGGCCGGGCGATGCGGATCGCCGCCGGCGCCGCGACCTTCAACCTGCGCTGCGCGGCCGCCGCCCTCGGCTACGGCACCTGGTTCGGCCTCGCGCCGTACCCGGAAGAGCCCGATCTCCTGGCCCGCATCGTCGTCGAGCCCGTCAGCAGTCCGGACGAGGCACTGCGCGCGCTGGCCGAGCAGATCCCGCATCGGCACACCGACCGCAACCCGTCCGATCCCACCCCGCTGGCCGAGACCATCCGGGTCGCTCTGGTGCGAGCGGCGTACGCCGAAGGTGCCGAGCTGACCTGGCTCGGTGAGCCCGAGGTCCGCACCGTGCTCGACCTGGTCCTGGACACCGACCTGCGCGAGATCGGCGACTGGCACCGCCGCGCCGAACGCGCCCACTGGGTCGGCGGACAACGGACCACCGAAGGCATCCCCAGCTCCGCACTCGGACCGCGATCCACCAGCTACCCGGCCGCCGTCCGCGACCTGGCCACCCGGCCGACCGACCGGATGCGGCAGCAGACCACCTTCGAGACCCACCCGGACCTCGCCATCTTGTCCACCGACTACGACCAGCCCGCCGACCAGGTCGCCGCCGGCGCCGCGCTCGAACGCGTCCTGCTGACCGCGACCCGGACCGGCGTCAGCGCGTCCTTCCTCAACCAGCCGCTCGAGTTCGAGGACCTGCGCCGCAAGGTCCAGGCCCTCACCCAGCGGCCGGGGTACGCCCACATGATCATCCGCTTCAGCCACACCCGTCCCGGCACCGGCACCGCCCGCCGCCCGCTCGCGGACTTCCTTCCCACCAGGGAGCAGCCATGACCACCACCCTGCAGCAGGAGCTCGAACGCTGGGAGGCCGACCTCCAAGGCATCGCGGACACCAGCGCCTCCGACAACTGGTTCCTGGAAGAGCGCCGGTTCGCCGAAGCGCAGCAGACCATCACCGCCTACCGCGGCCGCATCCTGCCCAGCTTCACCCACCAGCGAGCGCACGAGGCCCTCGTCGCCGACGAAATCGAGCACCTCGTCGACCACCTCGAAGACCTCCGCAACGACCTCTACCGCACCGTCCACCCACCCACCTGCCACCAGGAGATCGCCGAGACGATCGCCGCCCTCCGCGCCCTCTGCCGAGTCGCCGTCCGCTTCGAGCAACCACTCGAAGACGCGCGATGATCAGCCTCACCTTCCTCGGCGCCGCCGGGACGGTGACCGGCAGCAAGTTCCTGGTCGAGCGGGACCAGCACCGGATCCTGGTCGACTGCGGCCTGTTCCAGGGCGACGCCCGCTGGCGCCGGCGCAACTGGGATCCGTTCCCGGTGAACCCGGAGTCACTGTCGGCCGTCGTCCTCACCCACGCCCACCTGGACCACTGCGGCTACCTGCCGAGCCTGGTCCGCGAAGGCTTCCACGGCCCGGTGATCTGCACCCCGGGTACGGCGGACGTCGCGGCGATCGTGCTGCGCGACGCGGCGCATCTCCAGGTGGAGGACGCCGAACACGCGCGCGAGCACGGGTACTCCCGGCACGACCCGCCACTGCCGTTGTTCGACGCGGCCGATGCCGAGCGAGCCATCGGCCTCTTCCGGCCGTCCGTAGGCCAGGTCGAACTGCCCGGTGACGCCGCTGTGACGCTGCATCGCGCCGGCCATATCCTCGGCTCGGCTTTCGCGGTCCTCGAGCAGGACGACCGGCGCCTGCTCGTCAGCGGCGATCTCGGCCGTCAGGAGCATCCGCTGCTTCTACCACCCGAACTTCCGCCGGCCTGCGAGACCATCCTGGTTGAGGCGACGTACGGCGATCGCCACCACCAACCGCTGGACCACGCCCAGCTGGCACGGCTGATCACCACCACCGCCGCCCGTGGCGGGGTCGTCCTGATGCCCGCCTTCGCGATCGACCGGACAGCGGTCCTGCTTCACGAGCTCACCCACCTGGCTCACCACCACCTGATTCCCAGGCTGCCCGTGTACGTGAACAGCCCCATGGCCTTGGCTGCGCTGAACGTCTACCGCGCCGCTGTCGCGGGCAAGTCGCCCGAGCTGCGGCCCGAGGTCGTCGGTGGCCCGGACCCGTTCGATCCCGGCGACCTACGCCTGGTCCACTCGGTGGAGGAATCCATCCGGATCAGTGATCCCGGCCGTCCGTCCATAGTCATCTCAGCGTCCGGCATGGCCACCGGCGGCCGGGTGCTGCACCACCTGGCCAGGCTCCTGCCAGGCAAGCGGAACACCGTCGTACTCCCGGGCTTCCAGGTGCCGGGAACCCGGGGCCGGGCCCTGCTCGACGGCGCCCGGTCGGTCAAGATCCACGGCCGGTACGTCCCAGTCCGTGCACAGGTCGTGGGACTGCCCGAGTTCTCCGCGCATGCCGACTCCGACGAGCTGATCGCCTGGCTCTCCGCCACGCCCGGGGCACCGGAGGTCGTCCATGTCGTGCACGGTGAGGACCACGCCCGCGCCGAACTCGTCCGGAGGATCCAGGATGAGCTTGACTGGACCGCGGTAACCCCGAGCCACCTCGAGCGGATCCGGCTCTGATCAGGGCTGGTCGCCGCGCATCCGGCGGGCGTACCAGTCGGGTTCAGGCGTTGCCGGCGTCAGGCGCATCCGGACGTCGACCGCGAAGGCGCCGGACGGCCCGGCGATCAGCGGGTTGATGTCGAGCTCGGCCAGTTCGGGGACCTGTTCGGCGAGCCAGGCGATGCGGTGGATGACGTCCAGGACGGCCTCCTGGTCGGCGGCCTGCGCGCCGCGGTAGCCGGCCAGCAGCGGCGCGCAGCGCAGTGAACGCATCATGTCGGATGCGTCCAGGTCGGTCAGCGGCAGTCCTCGCCACTGGCGGTCGGCCAGCAGGTCGGTGAGGATCCCGCCGCTGCCGGCCATCAGCAGCGGACCGAACAGCCGGTCCCGCACCACGCCGATGACCAGCTCGGTCCCGCTGGGCGCCATCGCCTGCACCACGACCTGCGGATCCCCAGCCGCCGCGGTGACCTCGTCGTACGCCGTGGCCACCTCCACCGAGTTCGCCAATCCAACCCGGACCCCGCCGATGTCGGTCTTGTGCACGACCCCGGACGCAGCAGTCTTCAGCGCGACCGGATAGCCGGCCGACTCCGCGGCCCGGATCGCCTCGGAGCGACTCGACGCGGCCAGCACCGCGATCTCCTGCACCCCGGCGCACTGCAGCAGCTGGCCGGTCCGCAGCGGCTCCAACCAGCCACCGTCCGGATTGCGCTCGAGGAACCACCGCACAACAGCTCGCGCTCCGACGGCATCGACCCGGGCCAGCTCCGGTACGGCGCCCTGCGGCCGCGACCGCCACTCCGCATACCGCACGGCCTGCGCCAACGCCCGGACGGCGCTCTCCGGGAACGGGAACACCGGCAACCGGCGACCGTCGGCCAGTTCGATCTCCGGCGCGGCGTGGATCGCACCGACACAGTTCACCACGATCGGCACCTCGGCCTGGACCGCGGCCCCGGCGATCGCGTCGAAGACGTCGATGACCCGACCGGCGCGCGTCGCCGCATAACAAACCAGCACCGCATCGACCTCGCCACTGTCCACGACCACCTTCACCGCGTGAGCCAGACTCTGCGGCGACGCGGCCGCACCGAGGTCGACGGGATTGCCACTACCTACTGCGGCCAGCTCACGCTGAACGGCCGCACTCAACTCCGGCAGCTCGAGTCCCAGCCGCGCAGCCGCGTCGGCCGCGAGCACACCCGCACCACCCGCGTTACCGACCACGGCGAGGCGCCGGCCCCGTGGCAGCGGCTTGGCCGCGAGCACCCGTGCCGTCTCGACGAGTTCTTCGACGGTGTCCATCCGCAGTACGCCGGACTGCGCGAACAACGCGTCCACCGCGGTCTCCGGCGTCGCCGCCGCGGCAGTATGCGAAGCCCCCGCCCGGCGTCCACCGGCCGACCGGCCACCCTTCACGACCAGGATCGGCTTCGTCCGCCCGACCAGCCGGGCCAGGCCACCGAACTTGCGAGGATTCCCGAACGACTCCAGATACAACCCGATCACCGCCGTCCGCGGATCACCCCACCAGTGCAGCAGCAGATCGTTGCCACTGACATCGACCTTGTTGCCGAGGGAGACGAATTCGGAGATGCCCAGTCCGCTCCGGCCGGCCTGATCGAGGACGGCGATACCGATAGCACCCGACTGGGCCGCGATCGCCAGCGATCCGGGCATCGACGTGACCTCGGCGAAGGTCGCGTTCAGGCTGATCGCCGGGTCGGTGTTCACCAAGCCGAGGCAGTTCGGGCCGATCAGCCGGATGCTGTGCCGGCGGGCGATCTCGAGGATCTCCTGCTGGATCTCGCGTCCGGCACTCCCGAGCTCCGAGAAACCGGAGGTCAGGACCACCGCGCCGGCGACACCTCGCTCGCCACATTCTGTCAGGACCTGCGGCACCTGCTCGGCCGGAACGGCGATCACCGCAAGATCGACCTCACCGGGCACGTCCCCGATCGACGGGTACGCCGGAAGCTCCGCGACCCGGTCCGCGCGCGGATTGACCGCGTAGACAGCGCCGGTGAAGTTGCCCTTCACGATGTTCAGGAGCACCTCGTGGCCGATGCCGCCGGGTTTGCGACCGGCTCCGACGACCGCGACCGCCCGCGGAGCGAACACGCGATGCAGCGAGCGGTTCTCGGCCGCCCGCTCGCGATCGGCCATCCGCTCCAGCGTCGACGGCCGGTACGCCGTGTCCAGCACCAGCTCAACCACACCGCTGTCGAGCCGGCGGACCTGCTCGAACCCGGAGTCGGCGAACACCCGCAGCATCCCCGCGTTCTCGGCCAGGGTGTCGGCAAGCAGCCGCTGGATGCCGTTCTCCCGGGCCGTCGCGGCGAGCTGCTCCAACAACAGCGTCCCGATTCCCCGCCCGTGGACCGAGTCCTCCAACAGGAAGGCCATCTCGGCCTCGCCCGCGCGCAGCGGCTCATAACTCGCCACACCCACCAGCTGACCGCCGTACTCGGCCACCAACGCGACATGCCCATCATGCACGGTCGCCAGATGATGCGTGTGCTCGTCGGCCGACGATCGGCTGATCCCGAAGAACCGCAGATAGATCGACCGATCCGACACCCGCCGGTTCATCGCGTCCAGCGCAGCCTCGTCGTCCTCCCGGAGCGGACGGATCCGCAGCACCGACCCGTCCGAGGCCAGAACGTCCCATCCCGCACCGGGCTGCTCGACCGTCGTCATGACGTCTCCTCTCGACACCCCACCAGCTCACCTCGGCGCGGCCTCCCCAGGCCAGTGCCGTTGGGTCCCGCGACACCGGGACCTTTGGCTCTGGGTGACCACAGCTTCGCTGCCGCAAACGTTGGGACCATGGATGCGATCGACCTGGGGCGGTACGCAACGACCTCGATCGGTACCACCTCGCCCTCGACGTCATCGACCGCGTCCGCGGGCTCGGTCAGCGCACCGCCGACGTCCGCCAGTGGGCCGCCGACATCAGCGCTGCCATCGCCGCCACCCAACGCAGCAACCCCGACCGCCCAGCCGGCCACTTCCCCGGCTGATGACCACCCTGCCGGTCCACCACGAGCCGCAGCCGCCGGCGACGGCCGCGGGTTCATCGCGGCGCGGGTGCTCCCGGCCGAGGCATGAGGAGATCCACCGCTCGGTCGTCGGCAGGCAATGACCTACGACGGCGGGTTCTTCTTCGCGTGCTCGATGGCGAAGACGGCGGCTTCGGTGCGGCGTTCGAGGTTGAGTTTGCGGAGCAGGGACGAGACGTAGTTCTTGACCGTCTTCTCAGCCAGGTAGAGCGACTGGGCGATCTGGCGGTTGGTCTTGCCTTCGGCGATCTCGCTGAGGATCCTGCGCTCCTGCTCGGTGAGCGACGCGTACCGCGGGTCCTCGTCGGCGACCGGGTGGCGCAGGCGCTCCAGGACCTTCACCGTCATGGTCGGGTCCAGCAACGACTCGCCCGCGGCGATCCGTCGTACTGCTTCGATCAGGGCGTCACCGTGGACCTGCTTCAGCAGGTAGCCGGCCGCGCCGGCCATGATCGCGGCGAAGAGTGCCTGGTCGTCGGAGTACGACGTCAGCATCAGGCAGGCCGGCGGGGTGTCCATCGACGAACGGATCTCGCGGCAGACCGTGATGCCGTCGCCGTCAGGCAGCCGAACATCCAGAACGGCGACATCGGGCCGTACGGCGAGAATCCGGGCGATCGCCTCCGCGGCGGTCGAGGCGTCACCGACAACCTCGATGTCCGGCTCCGCGTCGAGCAGCTGGTGCAGTCCCAGCCGGACCACCTCGTGGTCGTCGAGCAGGAACACTTTGATCGTCATCACCGTCTCCTTCGGCTGGTCATCCACCGGCTTGTCATCGACCGTACGACGTGGTCCGGCACGCCTGCAGGATCTCCTCCGCGGCCAGGAACGCGCCAGGGCAACGGTCCGGGGCATGACGAGCATCCGAACGAAAAGTCCCGTTAGCAGGTCTCGGCTCGGCGGCTTACCGTGACTTTCCGTTCGGATGTGCTTCGGCGATGGTTTCCGCGGGCTTGGGCGCTGCTGTCTGTTAGCCGTGCTCGCGCAGCATCCGCAGCACGGTTGCGGGCGAGGGGTGCTGCCCCTTCTTCTTGCCCGTGGTGATGACCAGGCGCTTGGCGACGTCGCGCAGGCTCACTCCCTGCTCACGCAGGTGCAGGGCCATGGACAGCATGTCCTGGTCGGTGACGCCGGTGCCGCCGATGGTTTTGCCGCGCTTGCGGGCGGACTCGTGGCCTTCCAGGGTGCGGTCTCTGATGTACTCGCGTTCCATACCGGACAGGGCGGCCAGCACGGTGAACACCACCCCGGAGGGGTCGTGCGAGCCCTGGAGCTCGCCAGCGAGGAACTCCAGGCCGATGTCGTTGGCCTTCAGTTCCTCGGCCAGAGCGGCCAGTTCGATGCCGCGGCCGAGCCGCTTGTGTTCGTGGACGACGAGCGTGACCCGGACACCGGAGCCGCGGATATCGCGGGCCAGCTTCACCGCGGCCTCCAGCTCGGGCCGCCGGGTGGCGCGGGTGGAGATCTTCTCGGAGAAGACCCGTGTGACACCGGCCTCGGCGAGCGCGTCGAGCTGGGAATCCAGAGACTGGCGAGTCGTCGACGCGCGAGCGTACCCGATCCGAACATGCCCGACCGACTCGCCACCGAGCTCGACTGGCCGCGGGAGCTCGGTCCATACAGAGCCCGGCCGGCGTACGGCCGGTGTCGGCACGTTCAGCGCCTTGGCCAGCCGCGGCACGAGCCGGAAGCGGGCGGTGTGGTACTGGACCGCGACCTTCCCCTTCGTCGTGCGGCAGGGCGAACCGGCCGGTACTGCGCAGGTGGACATCGGGCACGCCAGTGCTTCCACCCGCTGGTAGTCCTGGTGGTCGGTGTTCACAGCGACCGACTGTTTCATGAGTACGTTTCACTCGTCCAGTCGTTTGCAACAACTCATGAAACACGGGCTCCGGTGCACGGCGAGCGGCCGCCGTCGTGTTTCATGAGCGACCACCTATGAAACGCGTTGCCAGGCAACACAGGCCTCTCCGAGATCAGATCGCTACTTGCTATTTGGCAAGAGGTACGGGAGTTCCAGGCCTACTTTGGGACTCGGGACACCTTCGGGAGTTCTGGGCCTACGAGTCTGGCCAGGTCGCCCCCTGCTCAGGATCGCTGTGCAACCCCACCGCAGCAACCTGCAAACCAATGCAACCTTCACCCCATTGCGGAAC
>NZ_JBVHFT010000043.1:0-13889 GCF_055562215.1 Kribbella sp. NPDC020701
GCCGACATCGAGGTGCCAAACCATCCCGTCGATATGGACTCTTGGGGAAGATCAGCCTGTTATCCCCGGGGTACCTTTTATCCGTTGAGCGACGGCGCTTCCACAAGCCACCGCCGGATCACTAGTCCCTACTTTCGTACCTGCTCGACCCGTCAGTCTCACAGTCAAGCTCCCTTGTGCACTTACACTCAACACCTGATTGCCAACCAGGCTGAGGGAACCTTTGGGCGCCTCCGTTACTCTTTAGGAGGCAACCGCCCCAGTTAAACTACCCACCAGACACTGTCCCTGATCCGGATCACGGACCCAGGTTAGACATCCAGCACGACCAGAGTGGTATTTCAACAATGACTCCACCATGACTGGCGTCACGGCTTCAAAGTCTCCCACCTATCCTACACAAGCCGAACCGAACACCAATATCAAGCTATAGTAAAGGTCCCGGGGTCTTTCCGTCCTGCTGCGCGAAACGAGCATCTTTACTCGTAATGCAATTTCACCGGGCCTATGGTTGAGACAGTCGAGAAGTCGTTACGCCATTCGTGCAGGTCGGAACTTACCCGACAAGGAATTTCGCTACCTTAGGATGGTTATAGTTACCACCGCCGTTTACTGGCGCTTAAGTTCTCAGCTTCGCCATGACGAATCATGACTAACCGGTCCCCTTAACGTTCCAGCACCGGGCAGGCGTCAGTCCGTATACATCGCCTTACGGCTTCGCACGGACCTGTGTTTTTAGTAAACAGTCGCTTCTCGCTGGTCTCTGCGGCCACCCCCAGCTCAGAGAGTAAATCTCATCACCAGAAATGGCCCCCCTTCTCCCGAAGTTACGGGGGCATTTTGCCGAGTTCCTTAACCATAGTTCACCCGAACGCCTCGGTATTCTCTACCTGACCACCTGAGTCGGTTTAGGGTACGGGCCGCCATGAAACTCGCTAGAGGCTTTTCTCGACAGCATAGGATCATCCACTTCACCACAATCGGCTCGGCATCAGGTCTCAGCCTTAACGTGTGACGGATTTGCCTACCACACGGCCTACACCCTTACCCCGGGACAACCACCGCCCGGGCTGGACTACCTTCCTGCGTCACCCCATCACTCACCTACTACAAGTCTGGTTCGTCGGCTCCACCACTCCGCTTCACCCGAAGGATCCACGGCGGCTTCACGGACTTAGCATCGCCTGATTCAATGTTTGGCGCTTCAAAGCGGGTACCGGAATATCAACCGGTTGTCCATCGACTACGCCTGTCGGCCTCGCCTTAGGTCCCGACTTACCCTGGGCAGATCAGCTTGACCCAGGAACCCTTAGTCAATCGGCGCAAGAGTTTCCCACTCTTGTATCGCTACTCATGCCTGCATTCTCACTCGTGAACCGTCCACAACTCGCTTCCGCGGCTGCTTCACCCGGCACACGACGCTCCCCTACCCATCACAGCCTCCGTTAGAAGTATTGCTGCAATGACATGACTTCGGCGGTGTGCTTGAGCCCCGCTACATTGTCGGCGCGGAATCACTTGACCAGTGAGCTATTACGCACTCTTTCAAGGGTGGCTGCTTCTAAGCCAACCTCCTGGTTGTCTCTGCGACTCCACATCCTTTCCCACTTAGCACACGCTTAGGGGCCTTAGTCGATGCTCTGGGCTGTTTCCCTCTCGACCATGGAGCTTATCCCCCACAGTCTCACTGCCGCGCTCTCACTTACCGGCATTCGGAGTTTGGCTAAGGTCAGTAACCCGGTAGGGCCCATCGCCTATCCAGTGCTCTACCTCCGGCAAGAAACACACGACGCTGCACCTAAATGCATTTCGGGGAGAACCAGCTATCACGGAGTTTGATTGGCCTTTCACCCCTAACCACAGGTCATCCCCCAGGTTTTCAACCCTGGTGGGTTCGGTCCTCCACGAAGTCTTACCTCCGCTTCAACCTGCCCATGGCTAGATCACTCCGCTTCGGGTCTTGGGCACGCTACTCAACGCCCTATTCGGACTCGCTTTCGCTACGGCTTCCCCACACGGGTTAACCTCGCAACATACCGCAAACTCGCAGGCTCATTCTTCAAAAGGCACGCAGTCACGACACAGAGACAAGTCTCTGTGCGACGCTCCCACGGCTTGTAGGCACACGGTTTCAGGTACTATTTCACTCCGCTCCCGCGGTACTTTTCACCATTCCCTCACGGTACTATCCGCTATCGGTCACCAGGGAATATTTAGGCTTAACGGGTGGTCCCGCCAGATTCACACGGGATTTCTCGGGCCCCGTGCTACTTGGGTGTCTCTCAAACGAGCCGCTAATGTTTCAGCTACGGGGGTCTTACCCTCTACGCCGGACCTTTCGCATGTCCTTCGCCTACATCAACGGTTTCTGACTCGTCCTGTTGCCGGCAGACAACAGAAGAGAGATCCCACAACCCCAACCACGCAACCCCTGCCGGGTATCACACGTGACTGGTTTGGCCTCATCCAGTTTCGCTCGCCACTACTCCCGGAATCACGGTTGTTTTCTCTTCCTGCGGGTACTGAGATGTTTCACTTCCCCGCGTTCCCTCCACACTGCCTATGTGTTCAGCAGCGGGTGACAGCCCATGACGACTGCCGGGTTTCCCCATTCGGACACCCCCGGATCAAAGCTTGGTTGACAGCTCCCCGGGGCCTATCGTGGCCTCCCACGTCCTTCATCGGTTCCTGGTGCCAAGGCATCCACCGTGCGCCCTTAAAAACTTGGCCACAGATGCTCGCGTCCACTGTGCAGTTCTCAAGCAACGACCAGCCACCCACCACCCCAACCCGAAGGCTGAGTTCACTGGGGCCGGCATCGCGAAGGAGCAGACCTGAAGTCCGCACCCTCAGATACCCAACAGCGTGCCCGACCCGACCAGCCAAGACTCACGTTCCACGCCGAAGCAGTACTAATGATCCCAACCAACCGTGCCGAATAGTCAACGTTCCACCCATGAGCAACCAGCATCAGACATTCGCCGATGTACTGGCCTCTGACCAACCAAAGGCTGGTAAGAAGTGCTCCTTAGAAAGGAGGTGATCCAGCCGCACCTTCCGGTACGGCTACCTTGTTACGACTTCGTCCCAATCGCCAGTCCCACCTTCGACGATTCCCTCCCACAAGGGGTTGGGCCACCGGCTTCGGGTGTTACCGACTTTCGTGACGTGACGGGCGGTGTGTACAAGGCCCGGGAACGTATTCACCGCAGCAATGCTGATCTGCGATTACTAGCAACTCCGACTTCATGGGGTCGAGTTGCAGACCCCAATCCGAACTGAGACCGGCTTTTTGAGATTCGCTCCACCTCGCGGTATCGCAGCTCATTGTACCGGCCATTGTAGCACGTGTGCAGCCCAAGACATAAGGGGCATGATGACTTGACGTCGTCCCCACCTTCCTCCGAGTTGACCCCGGCAGTCTCCTGTGAGTCCCCATCACCCCGAAGGGCATGCTGGCAACACAGAACAAGGGTTGCGCTCGTTGCGGGACTTAACCCAACATCTCACGACACGAGCTGACGACAGCCATGCACCACCTGTACACCGACCACAAGGGGGACCCTGTCTCCAGGGTTTTCCGGTGTATGTCAAGCCTTGGTAAGGTTCTTCGCGTTGCGTCGAATTAAGCCACATGCTCCGCTGCTTGTGCGGGCCCCCGTCAATTCCTTTGAGTTTTAGCCTTGCGGCCGTACTCCCCAGGCGGGGAACTTAATGCGTTAGCTGCGGCACGGACGACGTGGAATGTCGCCCACACCTAGTTCCCAACGTTTACGGCGTGGACTACCAGGGTATCTAATCCTGTTCGCTCCCCACGCTTTCGCTCCTCAGCGTCAGTATCGGCCCAGAGATCCGCCTTCGCCACCGGTGTTCCTCCTGATATCTGCGCATTTCACCGCTACACCAGGAATTCCGATCTCCCCTACCGAACTCTAGCCTGCCCGTATCGAATGCAGACCCGGGGTTAAGCCCCGGGCTTTCACATCCGACGTGACAAGCCGCCTACGAGCTCTTTACGCCCAATAATTCCGGACAACGCTTGCGCCCTACGTATTACCGCGGCTGCTGGCACGTAGTTAGCCGGCGCTTCTTCTGCAGGTACCGTCACTCTCGCTTCTTCCCTGCTGAAAGAGGTTTACAACCCGAAGGCCGTCATCCCTCACGCGGCGTCGCTGCATCAGGCTTTCGCCCATTGTGCAATATTCCCCACTGCTGCCTCCCGTAGGAGTCTGGGCCGTGTCTCAGTCCCAGTGTGGCCGGTCGCCCTCTCAGGCCGGCTACCCGTCGTCGCCTTGGTAGGCCATCACCCCACCAACAAGCTGATAGGCCGCGGGCTCATCCTTCACCGCCGGAGCTTTCCACACGGAGGTCATGCGACCCCGTGTCGTATCCGGTATTAGACCCCGTTTCCAGGGCTTGTCCCAGAGTGAAGGGCAGATTGCCCACGTGTTACTCACCCGTTCGCCACTAATCCCCTCCCGAAGGAGGTTCATCGTTCGACTTGCATGTGTTAAGCACGCCGCCAGCGTTCGTCCTGAGCCAGGATCAAACTCTCCGTGAATGTTTACCCGTAATCGGGTGAAACACACACGAGAGCGGAACGACCAGACGGAATAGGTCCGGTCGTTCACAGCGTCCTCGCTGTGTGTGCCATCCGCATCACATGGATGCCGATGGACTTTCAAAGGAACCTCATCCACCGAGGTGGACGGGGTATCAACATATCTGGCGTTGACTTTTGGCACGCTGTTGAGTTCTCAAGGAACGGACGCTTCCTTTGTGCCTGTTTCACCAGGCTCTCCGGGCGCTTCCCTTCGATGTTGCGTTTCCGACTCTATCAGATCCTTGCGGTCCCGATTTTCGCCGGTGCGATTCGGCCTTTCGGCTTCTTCGCGGTTCCAACCTTACCAGATCCGTTTCCGTCTCCGGCCCCCTGTTGGAGCGGGGTTGGCCGTTCGGCTTTCGCTTTTCGGCCTTTCCGACTCTATCAGATCTTGTTCGTGCCGTTGCCGGTTCGAATTTGTTTCTGATTCCCCGTCGGAGGGGGTTTGTTCGCGCCTTTCGGCGTGATCACTACGTTAGCGGAATTCCTCGTCGACACATAATCGCGCCGCGGTCCGAATTTCGGCATGCCGAAATTGTTCCCAGTGAGGGGCCGTGCAGTAGTGGTTTGCCGCGAAGCGGCGGGATGGTTGCTCGGAGCCTGTCGACTCCGTGGCAACTCGGAGGACACTACACGAGGGGGTGGGGTTGTTCAAACCCGCGCGGGGAGGGGGTTTGCCGGGTACTTTGGGGTCCATGACTACGCATGCGCTCGTACAGCAGTGGTGGCCCGCCTGACGGCGGCCGCCCAGCAGTGCATGCATGACCACGGCCGCCGCTTCGGCGGCCGTTCGCGTTTCTGCATCCGTAACGGCCGGTGAGGTCGGCGGTCTCGATGCGCACTCGGAGGAGTGCGGGACTTCGGGAGAGTACGGATGGACGAGATGACGGTTCCGGCGTCGGGGCGTACGCGGATCTTCAGTGGTGTGAAGCCGACGGGGCATCTGACGCTGGGGAACTACCTCGGGGCGGTGCGCGGGTGGGTCGAGGAGGACCAGCACCGTGCGGACGCGCTGTTCTGTGTGGTGGATCTGCACGCGCTGACCGTGGAGCACGATCCGGCGCGGGTGCGGCGGCTGACCCGGCAGGCCGCGACGCTGCTGCTGGCGTCGGGGCTGGATCCGGAGGTGTGCACGGTGTTCGTGCAGAGCCGGGTGGACGAGCATGCGCGGCTGTCGTACCTGATGGAGTGCACGGCCTCCGACGGGGAGATGCGGCGCATGATCCAGTACAAGGAGAAGACCGCGCGCGAGCAGGCGCGGGGTGGGAGCGTGCGGCTGTCGCTGCTGACGTATCCGGCGCTGATGGCGGCGGACATCCTGGCGTACGGGGCGCACGAGGTGCCGGTCGGTGAGGACCAGGCGCAGCACGTGGAGCTGACGCGGGATCTGGCGATCCGGTTCAACCAGCGGTACGGGGCGACGTTCGTGGTGCCGAAGGCGACGCTTCCGAAGGTGGCGGCGCGGGTGATGGACCTGCAGGAGCCGACGTCGAAGATGGGGAAGTCGCACGACCGGACGGCCGGCATCGTCTATCTGCTGGACGAGCCGGAGGTGGTGCGGAAGAAGGTGATGCGGGCGGTCACCGACGGGGGCAGCGAGGTGGTGTACGACCGTGCGGAGCGGCCGGGGCTCGCCAATCTGCTGGATGTGCTGGCCGCGTGCACGGGCGGGGATCCGGAGCGGCTGGCCGGTGCGTACGACTCGTACGGGGCGTTGAAGAAGGACGTCGCGGAGGCCGTGGTGGAGACGCTGCGGCCGGTGCGGGAACGGCACGCGGCGCTGGCCGCGGAGCCCGCGTATGTGGACGAGGTGCTCGGGCGGGGCGCGGAGCGGGCCCGGGGCATGGCCAGGCCGCGGGTGGACGCGGCGTACCGGGCGATGGGGCTGCTGGCGTAGCCGGGGCCGGTGGGGGCGGTCGGCCGTCCCCACCGGCGCGGGGGTCAGCCGTTGCCGGTGGCCAGTTCGCGGCTGCGGTCGCGGGCGGCTTC
Organism: Kribbella sp. NPDC020701; assembly: GCF_055562215.1. NCBI lineage: Bacteria > Bacillati > Actinomycetota > Actinomycetes > Propionibacteriales > Kribbellaceae > Kribbella > Kribbella sp. NPDC020701. The sequence goes on from NZ_JBVHFT010000043.1 coordinate 6,593, forward strand.
CAGGGCGGCGATGAGGGCGGCGCGTACGCCGTGGTTCTCCAGTTCGCGGATGGCGTTGATGGTGGTGCCGGCCGGGGAGGTGACGTTCTCGCGGAGTTTGACGGGGTGTTCGCCGCTGTCGCGGAGCATCACGGCGGCGCCGATGGCGGCCTGGACGATGAGGTCGTGGGCCTTGTCGCGGGGCAGGCCGAGGAGGATGCCCGCGTCGGTCATGGCCTCGACCAGGAAGTAGAAGTAGGCCGGGCCGGAGCCGGACAGGGCGGTGCAGGCGTCCTGCTGGGACTCAGGGACGCGCAGGGTCTTGCCGACTCCGGCGAAGATCTCCTCGGCGCGGGTGAGGTGTGCTCCGGTGGCGTGGGTGCCGGCGGAGATGACGGACATGGCCTCGTCGACGAGGGCGGGGGTGTTCGTCATGACCCGTACGACGGGGGTGCCGGCGGCCAGCCGCTCCTCGAAGTAGGCGGTGGGGATGCCGGCGGCGCCGCTGATGACGAGGCGGTCCGCGGGGACGTGCGGGGCGAGTTCCCGCAGGAGGGTGTCCATGTCCTGCGGCTTGACGGTGAGGATGAGGGTGTCGGCGGACTTGGCGGCCTCGGCGTTGCTGACCGCGTCCACGCCGTAGCGGGCGTGGAGCTGGTCGGCGCGTTCCTGGCGGCGGGCGGTGACCAGGAGGTCGGAGGGCGCCCAGCCGCCGCGGATCATTCCGCTGAGGAGCGCTTCGCCGATCTTGCCGGTGCCGAGGACTGCGACCTTCTGGGTCATGGTGCGGGTTCGCCTTTCCGCTGCGCTGGGCCTTTGCCGTCATCCTCGCACCGTGCGGGGTGCCGGGCCGGTGCTGTCCGGTGGGTGGGCGGTTCGGGGCGGGCGTGCGGTCACGCGGTGCGGCGGCGGAGGGTGGCCGCGCCCAGGGCGAGGACCAGGAGGGCGAAGGCGGTGACGACGAGGCTGTCGCGGAGGAAGGCGGTGGTGACGTCGGGGTGGTGGAGGACCTCGGTCATGCCGTCGACGGCGTAGGACATCGGGAGGACGTCGGAGACCGCTTTCAGGGCCGGCTGCATGGTGTCGCGGGGGGTGAAGAGGCCGCAGAGGAGGAGCTGGGGCATCAGGACGGCGGGCATGAACTGGACGGCCTGGAATTCCGAGGCGGCGAAGGCCGAGACGAACAGGCCGAGGGCGGTGCCGAGGAGGGCGTCGAGGACCGCGACGAGCAGCAGCAGCCAGGGTGAGCCGGTGACGTCGAGTCCCAGGACCCGGACGGACAGCGCGGTGGCGAGGGCGGATTGGACGATCGCCAGCAGGCCGAAGGCGAGGGCGTAGCCGCTGATCAGGTCGGCCTTGCCGAGGGGCATGGCGAGCAGGCGTTCCAGGGTGCCGGAGGTGCGTTCGCGCAGGGTGGCGATGGAGGTCACCAGGAACATGGTGATCATCGGGAAGATGCCGAGGAGCGAGGCGCCGATGCTGTTGAAGGTCTCCGGGCGGGCGTCGAAGACGTAGCGCAGCAGGGCGATCATCACGCAGGGGACGAGCAGCATCATCGCGACGGTGCGAGGGTCGTGGCGCAGTTGGCGCAGGACCCGGGCGGTGGTGGCGAGGGTGCGGGACGGGGAGAGGGCCGCGGCGGGGGTCCGGCGGGCCGGGGGCGTGGCGTCGGGGGTCATCGGACCGGCTCCTCGGTGGTGGTTCCCGATGGTGCGGGGGTGGCGGCGGCCTCGTCGACGAGGTGGAGGAAGGCGGCCTCGACGGTCGCGGTTCCGGTGCGGTCACGGAGGGCGCGGGGGGTGCCGTCGGCGAGGATGCGGCCCTCGCGCATCAGGAGCAGCCGGTGGCAGCGCTCGGCCTCGTCCATGACGTGCGAGGAGACCAGGAGGGTGGTTCCGCGGTCGGCGGCGAGGGCGTGGAAGAGGTGCCAGAGGTCGCGCCGGAGGACGGGGTCCAGGCCGACGGTGGGTTCGTCGAGGACGAGCAGTTTGGGGGCGCCGAGCAGGGCCACCGCGAGGGAGACCCGGCTGCGCTGGCCGCCGGAGAGGTGGCCGGCGAGGGCGTCGGCGTGCCGGGTGAGGTCGACGTCCTCGAGGGCGCGGGTGACGCTTTCGCGGCGCCGGGTGCGGGCGCCACGGCCGGGGTGCAGGACGGCGGCGAAGTAGTCGAGGTTCTGGCGGACGGTGAGGTCGTCGTATACGGACGGGTCCTGGGTGACGTAGCCGATGCGGGGGCGCAGGCCGGGGTCGCCGGCGGGCCGGCCGAGGACGTCGAGGGTGCCGGTGACCTTGGCCTGGGTGCCGACGACGGCGCGCAGGAGGGTGGACTTGCCGCAACCGGAGGGGCCGAGGAGGCCGGTGATGCGGCCCGGGGGGATGGCGAAGGTGAGGGCGTCGAGGACGGTGCGGCGGCCTCGGACGACGGTGAGGTCGTGGGCGTGGACGGCGGGGGTGCCGGGGCCGTTCGAACGTGGGGGGCCGGCTGGGGAGGCGGGGTCGTCGTCACCACCGTAATTCATCATGCGATGAATAATGTGCGGGGGAAGGGATGACGTCAAGGGGTGGCGTCAGGGGTGGGCCGTGGGGTGAGTGCGCCGCGGAGTGGTGGGCGGACGGTTCGGCAACGGCGCATGGGGGCACGGGCGGCGCTCCGACGGCCGCCGGAGCGAACGGAACCCTTCCTTCCTGTCCGATAACCCTGCGTTTACAGGGTGGTTACATAACGGGTGGCGGCCGGGCGCGTCCGCCTCGACACAATGGGGGGACGTGTCCAGCCGCGCCGGAAGGGGCGACGATGACGACCATCCAGGTCCGCGGCCTCGGCCGGCTCCTGTTGATCGTCGTGACCCTCGTACTGGCCCTGCCGCTCGTCGCCGGCGGCACGTACGGAGAGCGGGCGGCGGCCCCGCCGGCGGCCGGGAACAGCGCCGCCGGCACCGGCTCCCCGGGCTCCGCCCCGGTGGCGTCGGACCCCTCCGACCATCCGGAAGCGGCCGGTGACCGCTGCCAGCCGCGCCGCGGCGGACGCTCCGCGGCCACCCTGTGCGCGCCCGCACCGCCGGGCACCCCGGTCTCCACGGCCGGGCCCGTACGGACCGAGGGCGGGCTGCGGGTGACCGTCCCGCTGACCGGCCGTCAGGCCGTACCGCTGTCGAGATCGGGCGAACTGCCGGTCCGCCACCTCGCTTTCCGCTGCTGAGCGCGAAGAGCTGCCCCAGGGGCCTCCCCCGGCCCGCGCATCCGACGGATCCAGCCGTCCTCGCATTTCCCCCTTCCTGGCGCGCGGCGCCCGGTGCCGGTCCGGCCTGCCCGGGCCGCGGCCGGGCCCGGGCTCGCGCCGGTGCCCGGCCCCCGGGCCCGGGCGGACGCGCGCCACCGCATCTCGCAACCGTGGAGGCATGCTCATGCGTAGGTTCCGTGTTGCCCGCCCGCGCCCGTCCCGGCCCTCGATACCGTCCCCGGCCGCCCGGCCCGCCGACCGCTCGTGGCGCTCGCCGGCCGTCTGGCGCGCCGACTTCACCGCCTCCCTCGTCGTCTTCCTCGTCGCCGTCCCGCTCTGCGTCGGGGTGTCCGTCGCCTCCGGGGCGCCGGCCGAACTGGGGCTGGTCACCGGCATCGTCGGCGGGCTGCTCACCGGGCTGCTGCCGGGCAGCAGCCTTCAGGTCAGCGGGCCCGCCGCCGGGCTGACCGTGCTGGTCTTCGAGGCCGTGCAGGACTACGGGCTCGGCGCGCTGGGCGCGCTGGTGCTGATCGCCGGGGTGCTCCAGCTGGTCATGGGGGTGCTGCGGCTGGGGCGCTGGTTCCGGGCGATCTCCGTCGCCGTCGTCCAGGGGATGCTCGCCGGCATCGGGCTGGTGCTGATCGCCGGGCAGCTGTACGCGCTCGCGGACGCCAAGGCGCCGGGCGGCGGGCCGGCGAATCTGGCCGGGCTGCCGCGGCTGGCGATGGACACCATCGGGCCGGACCCGGCGCTGGGCGCGCTGGCGGTCGGCGTGTCGACCATCGCGGTGCTGGTGGCCTGGCCGCGGCTGCGGCAGCTGGCGCCGGCGCTCCCCCGGCCGCTGGCGCGGCTGGCGTCGCAGGCGCCGCAGGTGCTGCCGGCGCCGCTGGTGGCGGTGGCCCTGGTGACCGCCGTGGTGGCCGGGTGGGACCTGCCGGTGGCGCGGGTCGAGGTGCGGGGCCTGCTGGATGTCGTCCAGCCGCCGGGCGGCGCGGACTTCGCGCGGCTGACCGAGGCCGGGGCGGTGGCCGGGACGCTGGGCACGGTGCTCGCCTTCACCCTGATCGCGTCGGCCGAGTCGCTGTTCAGCGCGGCCGCGGTGGACCGGCTGCACGACGGGCCGAAGACCGATTACGACAGGGAGCTGATGGCGCAGGGCGCCGGCAACACGGTGTGCGGGCTGCTCGGCGCGCTGCCGATGACCGCGGTGATCGTGCGCAGTGCCGCGAACGTGCAGGCCGGGGCGCGGACGAAGACCTCGCGGGTGCTGCACGGGGTGTGGCTGCTGGTCTTCGCGGCGGCGTTCCCGGCGGCGCTGGGAGTGGTGCCGCTCGCGGCGCTGGCGGGCGTACTGGTGCACGCGGGCGGCAAGTTGATCCCGGTGAAGGCGTGGCGTCCGCTGTGGCGGGAGCACCGTGGTGAGGCCGTGGTGCTGGCGGCGACGGCGGTGGCGATCGTGGCGACCAACATGTTCGAGGGGGTGCTGCTGGGGCTGCTGATGGCCGTGGCGAAGTCGGCGTGGGCGACCTCGCACGTCCACCTGGAGGTCGCGGGCCTGGAGGGCAGCGGCGTGGTGCACGTACGGGCCGTGGGCAACGCGACCTTCCTGCGGCTGCCGAAGCTGCTCGACCAGTTGGAGGCGCTGCCGCGCGACCGGGAGATCGAACTGGACCTGTCGGGGCTGCGGCACCTCGACCACGCGTGTGCGGCGGCGCTCGGCAGCTGGGAGGAGCAGCGCCGCGGCCCGGAGGGCACCGCGCGGGCGGCCGCCCGGTCCACCGCGCCCTGAGCGGGCGCCGTCCGGTGCCCGTAATGCGGCCGGATCGGCAACTGAGCGGCGTTCCGGGGCAAATGACCGTAGGGTCGGGGAGCTGTGATCACCGACCTCTGGGAGCGCTGTGACCCGCCGGCCCCTTCGCTGCTGCGGTGCGACCGCCGCGCTGTCCGTCGCCCTCCTGCTGTCCTCCTGCACGGGTGCCGGCGGGGGGACGGCGGGCAGCGGCGGGGTCGGTGATCCGCTGTTCCCCGCGCTCGGCAACGGCGGCTACGACGTACGCCATTACGGGATCACCCTCGACTACGACGTCGCGCACAAGCGGCTGGCGGCCACCACCGAGCTCACCGCCCGGGCCGGCAAGGACCTGCGGTCCTTCAAGCTCGACCTGCAGGGGCTGCGGGTCACCGCCGTCCGGGTCGACGGCAGGGCCGCCGCGTTCTCCCGCAAGGGACACAAGCTGACGGTGCACCCGGCCGAGACGATCGCGAAGGGCGCGCAGTTCCGGACCGGCGTCGACTACGACGGCACCCCGCAGGAGATGACCGACCCGGACACATCGACGGAGGGCTGGGTCACGACCCCCGACGGGGCGTTCGTGTCGGGGGAGCCCGCCGGGTCCATGACCTGGTTCCCGAGCAACAACCACCCCTCGGACAAGGCGGCGTACGACTTCCGGCTCACCGTTCCGCAGCACTACACCGCCGTCGCCAACGGGCAGCTGCGCGCGGAGAAGACCGCCAAGGGCAAGACCACCTTCGAGTGGCACAACCCGGAGCCGATGGCGACGTACCTCGCCACCGCCACCATCGGGAAGTTCGACGTGCACACCTCCCGGACGCGCGACGGGCTGCCGCTGTACGTCGCGGTGGACCCGGCGGAGGTCGCCGCGAGCAAGGGACCGCTGGGCCGGCTGCCGCAGATCATCAGCTGGGAGAGCCGGCTGTTCGGGAAGTACCCCTTCTCCTCGGCGGGCGCGATCGTCGACCACACCCCGCCGCGGATCGACTGGCTCGCCCTGGAGTCGCAGACCAGACCGGTCTACGCGGGCGCGCCGGACACCGTCACCGTGGTGCACGAGATGTCCCACCAGTGGTTCGGTGACTCGGTGACGCCCAAGACGTGGCGGGACACCTGGCTCAACGAGGGCTTCGCGACCTACGCCGAGTGGCTGTGGGACGAGCACGAGGGCGGCAAGACGCCCCAGCAGCAGTTCGACGCGCTCTACCGGACCCCGAAGGACAACCCGCTCTGGGCCTTCCCGCCGGGCGACCCGGGCACGGCGAAGAACGTGACCGAGACGCCCGTCTACGAGCGGGGCGCGATGGTGCTGCAGCAGCTGCGGCGGGCGGTCGGCGACAAGGCCTTCTTCCGCATCCTGAAGGAGTGGCCCGCCAAGTACCGCTACCGCAACGCCGATTCGGCGGACTTCATCGCCTTCAGCCAGGAGCGCACCGAGGTCGATCTGACCGGCCTCTTCCACACCTGGCTGTACGGCAAGGGGAAGCCGGAGCGCACGTACTGAGGTTCAGGACGGGCGGCGGGTGACGGTCAGATCGAGGGCGTACGCCTCCTCGACGGTGCCGTCCGGGAAGACGTCCAGGAGGGCGGTGCGCTCGGCCTCCAGGACGGGCGCGGCGGCCGCGGGGCCGATGGCGGCGAAGTAGGAACGGCTGCCGAGCATCGCGAGGTGGGTGTCGAGGGGCACCCGCCGGGTCCAGTGCAGGACGCGGGTGGCGGGGCGCAGCCCGAGGCCGAGGCCACGGATCAGGTCGGGGGCCTCCGGGGCGACGCCGTGGGCGTGGTAGCCGGGGAGGCGGCGGGCGAGCCGGGCCTCCTGTTCGGCGGCCCAGGGGACGCCGGGGTCGGGGACGTTCCACCACAGGGCGAGCGCGCCGCCGGGCCGCAGCACGCGGAGTGCCTCGGGGACCGAGCGGGCCGGGTCGGTCCAGTGCCAGGACTGCGCGTAGCCGACGAGGTCGAAGCCGGCGTCGTCGGAGAAGGGCAGGGCGTCGCCGAGGGCGCGGACGAGCGGGGTGGCGGGGTGGGCGGCGCGCAGCCGGCCGGCCATCGCGGCGCCCGGCTCGACGGCGGTGACCTCGGCGCCGCGGGCGGCGAGCAGTGCGGTGGCGATGCCGGTGCCGGCGCCGACGTCCAGCACCCGCGCGCCGGCCAGCGGCCGGCCGGCCAGTTCCTCGACCGCGTCGAACAGGGCCGGCGGGTAGCCGGGGCGGGCGGCGGCGTACTGGGCGGCCACCGCGTCGAAGGCGCGGGCGAGGGTGGCATGGCCCGGGGCCTCGGGCGGCGGGGGCGGGAGGGTCGGCA
>NZ_JBVHFT010000044.1:0-12838 GCF_055562215.1 Kribbella sp. NPDC020701
GACCAAGAGGACCAAGACCGGTGATGCTCACTCACACCTCCAGGTGGTCCCATGCTCGTGGCAACGAGGTGGTCCCATCACGCTGGCAAGCGACAGACAGTCGCCCCCTCCCGTGCGGGCACCTGCTCGCCTGTCCGGCACCAGCACCCTCACCAACTCCTCACGGCGGAGCCGCGGATCCCTCGACCAACCACCGTCCCATCACCGCTCCGCCATACCCACTCAACGCCCGGCCCACCCACACTGCGCACCCACTGCGACCTGCAAGACGACCTGGGTCCGGCCCGCCACCAGACTGACTCCGGTGGTCAGCGAGGCGCGGCGAGCATGAACTATCCGCCACTCGTCGTGTGATCGGCCCTCGCGCCAAATGCGACTGCACGCACCAAGGGAGGATGAGACCGGCATGGCGTGCGAGATGTAGCCGCCGATCGCGAGCGCTACAACATCCGAAGCGAAGGCCTTCTCGGCGCCTCTCCCCCAAACCTCGCCTTCACCCAAACGCGACATCGCTCAAGCCTCACCAACCTGATCCGCGAGGCAGGACCGGCCCTCTTCGCGCTCGTACTGCGGACCCGGATGCCCGAGTCACCACGCTGGCTGATGCGGCAAGGACGGTACGCCGACACGCGGACGCCCTCGGCAAGCTCGGCGTCGACGTGAGCGCCGAACAGATCGAGCACAACGCCCGGGCCGTCGAGGAACAGGAACGGACAGCAGGCAAGGGGAAACCGCTGTGGACCCGGGGGGTCAAGCAGGCCCTGGTCGTGGTCTCGGTGTTCTTCGTCTTCCAGCAGATCACCGGCATCAACCTCACCTTCTACTACGGCCCCAAGCTGATGCAGCCGTACCTGCAGACCGGTGACGACGACGTCAAGGCGGCCATCGCCGCGGTCGCCTTCACCGACGACATCACCCGGGTCGTGCTGATCCTGGTCGCACTGGACATCTCCATCGCCGCGTTCGCGATCGGTGTCGGCGGAACCGGCTGGCTGATCCAGGGCGAGTACTTCCCGACCGCGGTGCGCGGCCGGACCGCAGCAATCGCCGCCTCGGCCGACTGGATCGCAACCTTCGCGCTGATCCTGCTGGTGCCGACGCTGCTGAGCGGTTTCGGACTGGCCTGGTTGATGGTGCTCGTCGCGGTGCTGTCCGCGATCGCGGTCGTGTCGTGGTCGCGTACCTGCCGGAGACCAAGCAACTGTCGGTGGAGGAGATCACCGAGATCTTCGAACGTCAGTCCACCAGCTGAAGGAGGACGCAGGTAGCACTGATCGCTGGTGTCAGGGGCGGCGTTGTGCTTGCTCGATGATCGCGGTCGCGGCCTCGGTCAGGGTGGAGCCGCTCCGGACAGCGCGCTGGACGAGGAGTTGGTATGCGGTGGCCACGTCGATGCCCGCGCTCTCGGCCAGGACACCTTTGGCTTGCTCGACGACGGTCCGTCCGCCCAGCACGGCGCGGACGCGCTCGTCGAGCTCGCCGCTGGTGACGACAACTGGCTGGACGATGACGACAGTTGCGATGTCGGCGAAGGCCTGTGTCAGCTGCAGGCTCTCGTCGTCGGCTGTCTCCACGCTGGTGTGGAAGGCGTTCATGGCACCGATGAGTCGGCCGTGCCAACGCAGAGGGACTGCGTGGACGGCATGAAACCCGGCAGCGACGATCGCTTCGCCGACCTTGCCCCAGCGCGCGGTCACCTCGGCGGGTGACCGCACCGACTGCCGTGCCCCGTCGCGTGCCGCGTCGACACACGGGCCGGTGTCGTGTTGGAGCTGGTACAGCTCGAGCTCGACGGCCTGATGTGAGGTCGCGCTCAGGACCTCCAACCGGCCGTGGCCGTCCTTCACCAGCAGCCCGATCGCGCCTGCGTTGGTCAGTCCGGAGCAGTCGTCCAGGAGACGGAACAGGATGTCGGCGACGTCGTCTTGCTGAACGATGGCCGCGGCAGCGTCAATGAACGCCTGAGAAGCAGTGGTGGCAGACATTAGCTCTCGCTTTCGACGTCATGTTCGGCGTCATCTGAGAATCGCAGCCGTCGGCTGGTGATCTGTTCGGCGACCTCGGCCAGGGTGATGCTGTGGGTGAAAGCATGCGCTCGCATCAGCGCCATCGCGTCGGTGGGACTGATGCGGAGCTGCATCAGCACCATTCCCGTCGCCTGGTGGATCTGCGCCCGGGTCGACCACGGCCCGGGGTCGAGATCGGACCCGACCGGCGGTGGCGGATCCTTGATGAGCGCGGCGCCGATCGCATCGGCCAGGAATTGCGCGTGGTCACCGTCCGGCAGCTGGCCGGCGCTCTGGTGAACAGTGAGTACGCCGATCGTGTGCTGACCGGGCCGCATCGGTACGGCGTACACGGTGCGGACGCCGGGCACCTCGCGGGCAGCGTCGGTGAACAACGGCCATCGGCCGCGGTCGACGCGCAGATCGGTCGTCATGGCGGTCTCAGCCTCGTAGGCAGCGGGGCCTGGGCCCTCGCCCAGCACCTCCTGGAGGTCTTCCAGCCGCGCCGCCGCGTCATCGGTGGCGCACAGCGTCACCCGGCTCGGCTCGGTGTAGGACAGGGTGATCGCCGCTCCGTCCCCACCCACGATCGCCAGATACGCGCGGCATAGACGGGTCTCCAGCGGCTGATCCGGACCGTACTCGGCGATCTGCCTCGCCAGCCGCGCCAGCAGCGTGGTCCTATCCACCTGATCCATCTACTCATCCCCGAACGCAGTTGGTAGCCTCGCCACACACCGGTCCAGGCACCGAAGCGGATGATTCCACCCTCGCAGATTCCGCAGCCGAATGCACCCGAGACGCAGGCAGCGGGCCGGTCCGCGGCCGCTGGAAGCGAATTGCGAACCTCATTGGTCCCGGAAGCAGCTCGGGCCGGCGGCGTCTCAGCCGCTGGTGTCGGACAAGAAGCGCCGCGGATCGCCGTCGGCGCTGGCGGGCGAGGCCAGCCAGGCGCGCACCCCATCCGGATCACGTCGCTCGAGCTCGTCGAGACAGCGCTGCCGAGCCATCACCACGCGAAGAGGCGCCGCGTGCGAAGACGCGCGACTCAGTTCGCCGTAGCTCTCCAGCCATTGCCTGCACAGATCGCTCGTGCTGGCGGTTGCCAGCGAGAACGCTGACCTCCGGTGGTCCCAGCTGAGCCTCCGCATGTACCACCTGATCGCAGCCGGGGAGCTGCCCACCACGAGCGGAAGGGCGACAACACCCGCTGATGTACCCAGTGCGATCCAGAGTCCTGAGATCGCGCGCCAGATCCATCGATAAGTCCGCATGTCCGCTCGCTACCCGTGATGGCCTGGCTGGGAGCGCTCGCAGGGCGGGCACAGCCTGGTCGTCGGGATCCCGACCAGCCGGTGCACGGGGATCGTCCGCCCCCAGAACTCGCAGGCTCCGAAAGTGGGTTTGGAGAGGCGGAGGAGTGCGGCGTCGATCTCCGCCAACGCCCGTATGGCGCCGGCCGTCAGCGTGGCTCGGACTTCTTCATGAGCCATCGAGCACGGTGCGTCGGCCTCGTAGGACAGGCTGATCAGTTGCTCGAGCCTGAACTGCCGCTCGTGCTCGAGTTCGTGACGGGAACCACGTCACGTCCAGGGACAGGTCACCCGGCAGCACCTGATCCGAAACGACCATCGACCCAATCTCCTCGTCGTGCAGCGCGCCTGTCAGGTACCCAGCCGAAACCAGGTCAATTCGCGCCGTGGCAGCTGCGAGGCCCTGCGCCGGACCCGCGGACTTGCTGGCACACATCGTCGACAGGCCCGGCGCCTACCGGAGGATGCGGGCCTCCGGTGCGCGTAGACCCGCAGTCAGAAACGGCCTGCCCGCCACGCTCGTCGCGCCACACCCCGGCTGCATTCGGCGCCGAACCTGTCATGGACTTCTCGTAATATCTATGGTGGCAAACATAGACATTACCGATCGACCGATATAGTCTTCCTGATGCTGACAGAGAAGAACATCGAAGCTGACGTAGACAGTTACAGCGTTGCCAATTCACGACCCTCGGCGCCGGTGTGAACGCACCGGGGCTAATCGGCACGGAGGCTCGATGACCCCAGATCCACACGGAGAGACTTCGATGAGTTCAGATCCGGCAGCCGGGCCGGCCAGTTTCGACGATGACGACTACCCCGCGTTCACCATGGGTCGGGCAGCCGACATGCTCGGCACCACGCCGGGGTTCCTACGGAGCCTGGACGAGGCAAAACTGATCACCCCACAGCGTTCCGACGGCGGTCACCGCCGCTACTCGCGTTACCAACTGCGTCTCGCGGCCAGGGCCCGTGAGCTCGTCGACCAAGGCACCGCGCTCGAGGCGGCCTGCCGAATCATCATCTTGGAAGATCAGCTCGCAGAAGCCCTGCGTATCAATGAACAGATGCGAGACCAGAGCTAGCACGGCATCGGCGGGGTTCGGCCGCCCGAGTGCATCACCACAACCACATCCCGCTTGGAGACCGAGATGGCCCTGTCAGAGCCCCCCGAGGTGTTCGACGCCGGTATGTTCGCGCAGTTCGCGCTGGAGTTACACGACGCTGCCGGGGTGGACGAGACCCTGGAGGCAGTGGTGCAGTTCGCGTTACAGGCAACCAACTGCACGCATGCCGGCGTCGCGCTCTTAGCTCGCGGTGGCCGCGCAGAGGTCGGGGCGCTCACCGATCCGGTCGCTGAGACGTTGTATCGGATCCAGATCGAGGCCGACCAGGGTCCGATGCTGACCGCGTTGTCCGGCGACACGATCACCATTCCCGATGTCGCGACCGACGACCGCTGGCCGCGCTGGCAGACCGCGGCCGCGAACGCCGGGATCGGAAGTGCGCTACAGGTCCCGATGAAGGTCAGCGATCACACGACCGGTGTCCTGTCGCTGTACAACGCCAAGCCGAAGGCGTTCTCGGCCGACGACGAAGCAATCGCGCATATTCTGGCCCGGCACGCCTCGGTCGCGGTTGCCACCGCCCGGCAGGAAGTATCCATGGCCCAAGCGGTTGATGCCCGCAAGCTGGTCGGACAGGCGATGGGAATCCTGATGGAACGCTTCGACATGAGCAGTGATCAGGCGTTCGCGGTCCTGCGGCGCTACTCCCAAGACACCAACACCAAGCTGCGCGATGTCGCCCAGCAGCTGATCGAGACCCGCAAACTTCCCCGCTGAGCGATCGTGTCTGGGTCTGCAGGAACAGCATGCGGTCGGCATACGTCCGCTTCTCAACGCCGTCGCCGGGCGGATGGTGATCGAACAGGCCATGGGTGTCCTGGCCGAGGCCGCCGCCACCGACATGGCGACGGCGTACCAGCTCCTAGTCCAACGGGCCCGCCGGACTCACGCCAGCCTGACCGACGCGGCGGTAGATAACACCCGGGAAGGCCAACGACGGCCCTAACCGAGGAGCTGCCGCGCCTGCGCTGCCATGGTGAGGTCCTCGCGGGCAGGTACGACGTAAGCGTCGACCGGCGATCCAGATGCGGTGATGACGTGGTCGCCGGCCTCGTTGGCCTTGGTGTCCAGGGTGATTCCGAGCCAGTCGAGCCGGCGGCAGGCCGCAGCGCGCACTGTCGGTGAGTGCTCGCCGGCACCGCCGGTGAACACCAACGCATCGACGCCTCCGAGCGAAGCGGCCATCCGGGCGATCTCACCGACGAGTCGCTGCAGGTAGACGTCGTACGCGAGCCGATAGCTGTCATCGCCGAGGCCGGCCAGGATGTCCTGCAGCTCGCCGGTCTCGCCGGTCAGCCCGAGCAGACCCGAGCGATGCTCCAGCGCATCCGCGATCTCTTCCGCCCCGAGTCCAGCGGTCGTCTGCAGCCACAGCAGCAGACCAGGATCCACGGAGCCCGAGCGCGTCGACATCACCAGCCCGTCGACCGGCGTGAACCCCATCGTGGTGTCCACCGACACGCCATCGTCGATCGCACACAACGACGCTCCCGCACCGAGGTGGCAGCTCACGATGCGGCGCGCGTCTACCGTGCGAGCGACGTACTCGTGCGACAACCCGTGGAAGCCGAACCTGCGCAGCCCGAACCGCTCCCGCCACTCCGCCGGCAGCGCGTACGTCGCCGCGGCCGCCGGGATACTGCGGTGGTACGACGTGTCGAAGCACGCCACCACCTGACGGCCGCCCCGGCGGGATGCCCGGATCAGGTCGAGCGCCCGGTGCTGGTGCAAAGGTGCCAACGGCACCAATTCCTCGATCGCCGCCTCCACCTCGTCGTCCACCACTACGGCGCCGCCGAACCGGGACCCACCGTGAACAACGCGATGCACGACCGCGCCCGCCTCCAGCTCCGGGAGCGCGTCGCCGGAACCGTCCCAGTCCGCGATCGACCGCTCGTCCTTCACCTCGTCGTCCGGCGACAGCACCCGCAGCTTCAGACTCGACGACCCCGCGTTGACGATCAGGAGGTCCATCGCCACTCACGAACCTCCGGCAGATCCTCGCCGTACTTGGTGACGTAGGCCCGGTGCCGCGTGCGCTGATCGGCGAAGAACTGCCGCGTCACCACGGCCCGCGTCCCGAGCGACGGCACCCGATCGATCACGTCAATCGCCAGGTGATAGCGGTCGAGGTTGTTCAGCACGACCATGTCGAACGGGGTGGTCGTCGTACCCTCCTCGACGTACCCGCGCACGTGCAGGTTGTCGTGGGCGTGCCGCCGATAGGTCAGGCGGTGGATCAGCCACGGATAGCCGTGGTAGGCGAAGATCACCGGCTTGTCGGTGGTGAACAGCGCGTCGAACTCCGCGTCCGGCAGCCCGTGCGGATGCTCGGTCGCGCCCTGCAGCCGCATCAGATCGACCACGTTGACCACCCGGATCCGCAGCTCGGGCAGGTGTTCACGCAGCAGGCTGACCGCGGCGAGCGTCTCCATCGTCGGTACGTCGCCCGCACACGCCATCACGACGTCCGGATCACCCTGGTCGTTGCTGGCGAAGTCCCACACACCGATCCCGCGCGCGCAATGCAGGGCGGCGGACTCCCAGTCCAGCCAGTTGGGCTGCGGTTGCTTGCCTGCGACAACGACGTTGACATAGTTCCGGGTCCGCAGGCAGTGGTCCATGGTGGACAGCAGCGTGTTCGCGTCCGGCGGCAGGTAGACCCGGACGACCTCCGCCTTCTTGTTCACCACGTGGTCGATGAACCCGGGGTCCTGGTGCGAGAACCCGTTGTGGTCCTGCCTCCACACGTGCGAAGTGAGCAGGTAGTTGAGCGACGGAACCGGACGCCGCCACTCCAGCCGGTTCGTCGTCTTCAGCCACTTCGCGTGCTGGTTCACCATCGAGTCGACGATGTGTACGAACGCCTCGTACGACGAGAACACGCCGTGCCGGCCGGTCAGCAGGTACCCCTCCAGCCAGCCTTGGCAGGTGTGCTCGCTGAGGATCTCGAACACCCGCCCATCCGGCGCGAGGTGTTCGTCGGTGTCCCGCCGGCCCGCCAGCCACGCCTTGTTCGTCACCTCGTAGACCGCGTTCAACCGGTTCGACTCGGTCTCGTCCGGCCCGAACAGCCGCAGATTGTCAACATTCTGATTGAAGACATCCCGCAAGTAGGCGCCGAAGACCTTCGTCGGCTCCCCGTCCTCGGCCCCGGGCGCCTTCACCGGTACGGCGTACTCCTCGGCGGGCGGCAGCTCCAGATCACGCGTGAGCAGCCCGCCGTTGGCGTGGGGCGACGACCCCATCCGCAGCTCCGGCCCGGGCGCCAGCTCGAGCAACCGCTCTACCGGCCGGCCCGTGTCGTCGAACAGCTCCTCCGGCCGGTAGCTGCGCAGCCAGGACTCCAACTGCCGCAGATGTTCCTCGTTCGTCCGTACGCCGGACAACGGGACCTGATGTGCTCGCCAGGTGTCCTCCACCGGCTCGCCGTCGACCGTGTGCGGACCGGTCCAGCCCTTCGGGGTCCGCAAAACGATCATCGGCCACGCGGCCCGGTCCGGTGGCTCGGCCGCCGACCGCGCCTCGGTCTGGATCTCGTCGATCCGGTCCATGCACGTGTCGAGGGCCGCCGCGAGCGCCTGATGCACCGTGGCCGGGTCGGAGCCCTCGACCAGGTACGGCTCGTGACCGTACCCGCGCAGCAGCGCCGTCAGCTCCTCGTCACCGATCCGCGCCAGCAGCGCCGGGTTGGCGATCTTGTAGCCGTTCAGGTGCAGGATCGGCAGAACCGCGCCGTCGCGCGCCGGATTGAGGAACTTGTTCGAGTGCCACGACGCCGCCAGCGGCCCGGTCTCCGCCTCACCGTCACCGATCACACACGCCACCACGAGATCCGGGTTGTCGGCGGCAGCGCCGTACGCGTGACTCAGCGAGTAGCCCAGCTCGCCGCCCTCGTTGATCGACCCGGGGACGTCGGCCGCCACGTGGCTCGGGACGCCGCCGGGGAACGAGAACTGCCTGAACAGCCGCGCCATCCCGTGCTCGTCCCGCGTGGTGTTCGGGTACGCCGAGGTCCAGCTCCCCTCGAGCCAGGTGTTGGCCACGATCGCCGGACCGCCATGACCAGGCCCGATCACCGACATCAGCCGGCGTCCCCGCTGCCGGATCACCCGATTCAGGTGGGCATAGATCAGATTCAGGCCAGGCGTCGTACCCCAATGCCCGAGCAGCCGCGGCTTGATGTGCTCCGGCCGCAGCGGCTCCCGCAGCAACGGATTCGCCAGCAGATAGATCTGCCCTACCGACAGGTAGTTGGCCGCTCGCCAGTAGGCATCGAGCCCCTCCAGTTCCTCGTCACTCAACGGACTGACGTCGACCTCTGGCATAGTCACCACGAATCTCCTCCTCGGCCGGGCAGGAACTCCTGGATCTTGGACTTCACGCCTTCCTTGATCACGTCGACGCGGTCGGAATCACTACGGACGATCGACTCCAGCGCCTTCTCCAGCTGGTCCCAGGTGGCGTGCGGCGGGATCGGCGGTACGGCGGGATCGGTCAGGAACTCGACCAGGCAGGGCCGGTCCGCGGCCAGCGCCTCCTCCCACGCCGGCGCTACTTCCTCGGGCTTGGCCGCCAGGACTCCCCTGAGTCCGAGACTGCGCGCGTAGTCGGCGTACGGGAAGTCCGGCAGCTCCTGCGACGGCAGGAACTGGGGTGAGCCGCCCATCGCGCGCAGCTCCCAGGTCACCTGGTTGAGGTCGTTGTTGTGCAGTACCGCGACGACGAGCCGGGGATCGTCCCAGTCCTGCCAGTACTTCGCGATCGTGATCAGCTCGTTGATGCCGTTCATCTGCATCGCACCGTCTCCGACCAGCGCGACACAGGGTCGCCCCAGTCGACCGAACTTCGCGCCGACCACGTACGGCACGCCCGGTCCCATCGTCGCCAGCGTCCCGGACAACGACCCACGCATGTCACCACGGAAGCGCAAGTGTCGCGCGTACCAGTTCGCCGCCGAACCCGAGTCGGCAGTGACGATCGCATCCTCGGGCAGCCGGGGCGAGAGCTCGTGGAAGACCAGCTCCGGATTCACCGGATCCGCCGACGTGCGGGCACGGCGCTCCATCACCTGCCACCAGCGGTCGACCTTGCTCTCGACATCCTCCCGCCAGGACCGGTCGGCCTTCGGCTCGAGCAGCGGAATCATCCGGCGCAGGGTCTTGGCGGCGTCCCCGACCAGGTTGACCTCGAACGGGTAGCGCAGCCCGATCATCGTCGGGTCCACATCGATTTGCACGGCTCGCGCCGCGCCGTACTCCGGCAGGAACTGGCTGTACGGGAAGTTCGACCCGATCACCAGCAGCGTGTCGCAATCTCGCATCAGCTCGTACGACGGCCGCGTGCCGAGCAACCCGATCGACCCGGTGACCCAGGAGTGCTCGTCGGACAGCACATCCTTGCCGAGCAAGGCCTTCGCGACCCCCGCACCGAGAAGGTCGGCGACCGCGATGACCTCCTCGCGGGCACCGCGCGCGCCCTGACCAACGAGGATCGCGACCTTCTCCCCCGCGTTCAGCAGGTCCGCGGCGCGATGCAGGTCGTGGTCGGCCGGCACCGGCGCCGCCCAGGTCAGGTCGAGACTCGACGGCACCATCTTGAACGCGTGCGCGGGAGCGACGTAGTCGAGTTCCTGGACATCGGCCGGCACCACCAGCGCCGTGACAGTACGCCGGGACGCCGCGATCCGGATCGCCCGATCCAAGACATTGGGCAACTGCTCCGGCACCATCACCTGCTGGCAGTACTCGCTCGCGACATCCTTGAACAAGGACATCAGATCCACTTCCTGCTGGTAGTTCCCACCCAGCGCCGACCGCGCCGTCTGGCCAACGATCGCGACCACCGGGACGTGGTCGAGCTTCGCGTCGTACAGGCCGTTCAGCAGGTGGATCGCGCCGGGACCGCTGGTCGCCGCACAGACCCCGACGCGGCCGGTGAACTTGGCATAGCCGACCGCTTCGAAAGCCGCCATCTCCTCGTGCCGCGCCTGCACGAACCGTGGCTCGTCACCGGCTCGCTCCCACGCCGACAACAGCCCGTTGATCCCGTCCCCGGCGTACCCGAAGACATGATCGACTCCCCAGTCCCGCAGCCTCTCCAGCATCACATCGGCGACCGTGCTAGTCATCGTGCCGCTTCCTTCCGTTGGCTCGGGTTCGTCCGGTGCCCGGTGCGCCGCACTTCATTCAGCGCGCATGGATCGCGCGCTTGCGGGCACCCGGCGGGCAAGCGAGTGATCGGAGGATCGTGTGAAGATCGGGTATTTCCTGTCCAGCGAGGAGTACACGCCGGCCGAGTTGCTCGAGCAGGCGCGGCTGGCCGAGGAGGCCGGGTTCGACGGGCTCTGGATCAGCGACCACTTCCATCCATGGAACGACGAGCAGGGGCAGAGCGCGTTCGTCTGGTCCGCCATCGGCGCGATCTCGCAGGTCTGTCAGCTGCCGGTCACGACCGCGGTCACCTGCCCGTCCGTGCGGATCCATCCCGCGATCATCGCGCAGGCGGCCGCGACCAGCGCCGTGCTGCTGAACGGGCGGTTCACCCTGGGCGTCGGAACCGGCGAGGCCCTGAACGAGCACGTACTCGGATCCGTGTGGCCGACTGTCGACGTACGGCTGGAGATGATCGAGGAAGCAGTCGAGATCATGCGCCGGTTGTGGACTGAGGAGGGGTTCGTCTCACACCACGGCAAGCACTACACGGTCGACACCGCCCGGATCTACACCCGGCCACAGCAGCCGCTGCCGATCTACATGTCCGGATTCGGGCCGGAGGCAACGGATGTGGCGGCGCGGATCGCGGACGGCTACATCACCACCAAGCCGGACGCCGAACTGCTGCAACGATTCCGCGACAACGGCGGCGGGAGCAAACCCGCACAGGCCGGGTTCAAGGTCAGCTACGCGCCGACCGAGGAGGAAGGCATCGAGCAGGCACACCGGATCTGGGGCAACTCGGGCCTGCCAGGCGAGCTGGCGCAGGTGCTCCCGTCACCCCGGCACTTCGAGCAGGCCAGCCAACTGGTCACCAAGGAATCGACCGCCCGATCCGTCGCCTGTGGATCCAAGGCCGACGTCCACGTCGACGCGTTCACGCCGTACGTCGAGGCCGGCTTCGACGAAATCTACGTCGCCAACATGGGACCCCACACGATCGACATGATGAACCTCTACCGCACCGAAGTACTCCCAGAACTCCACCACCGCGGCAACTGATCAGCCGTGGAGACTGCGTCATCGCCTGCCAACCACACCTGGAGGTCCATTCCATGAGCACCACACCCGTTCCGCCGGTCCCGCCGCTGCCGGACCCGCTCGACCCCGACCGCCCGTTCCCCGGCCAAGGCCGCCCCGAGGTCGATCCCGACACCACGCCGTACCCGGACCCTGAACCCGACCCCGACCCCGACGAGGATCCGGACGAGCAACTCCCCCGGGAGTGACGATGACACCACGAGGCCTCGACAACTCGCTCGAAGGGACATCACGGTGACAGTGAAGCTGAACAAGGTCGCGTTCGACCATGCCCTGGAGCTGGCGCGGAAAGCACAGACCGTCCTGGACGAGCGGGACGACTGGAGCGAGCACGCACCGACTGCCGACGAGGAGAACGCCTATCTCGAGAAGCACGGCTGGCGCGAGTACGGCCAGTGGTACCTCGGCATCGATACCGAAATGGACAACGAAACCAAGGGCCACTACAAGTTCCCGTACGGCGACTTCCGCCGGGTGCACCGGTGTGGCGTGATCAGCGCCGAGTCCCGCGCCGCCCAGAACCACTACGACGACATCACCGAGGCGATCGCGGACCTGCACGAACTGCTCGATGGCGACCACGCCTGACGTCCTCAACACGCTGACCCGCTTGGACAGGCCGTTCGCGTCAGTCCCCGGTCTGGTCGTTCGGTGCGTGAACGGCTTCGACTGCGACGACGAACGCTGACGCAGGTAGACCGAGCCGCCGATGATCGCCGCCACGACCAGGAACTCACTCTGCCAGTTCTGGAACGATTCGAACCAGAACTGCGACGTACGGACATACTGCCAGGCGGTGACAGCCTCGCCGCCGTGCAGCTGCTGATCCTCGGTGTACGCGCCGGCGCCTCACGGCGTGCAGCCAGAAAGACAACAGGAAGACGACCCCGAAGGCGATCGCCAGCGAGTTCTCGTACAGCCTCAGCACCAACGCCGAACCATGCCGCACCTGCCACGGAGCCTTGGGATCATCACGATGCACCCGCGGATCCACGTCCTGCTCCGCGGGCCCATCGATCGGCCGGGACTCCGCAGACCCCTTCTGCACCAGGAACGTCGTGAGCAGCACATACATCCCCATCTGCAAGAACTCCGACTCCCAGTTCTCGAAGACCGTCTCACCGAACGACGACGAC
>NZ_JBVHFT010000045.1:0-12723 GCF_055562215.1 Kribbella sp. NPDC020701
ACGGTGGGTCGTGGGAGCTGCTGGTGGCGCACGAGGAGCAGATCCGTGCCTGGGTGAGCGGCGGCGACGACGGCCGGGACTCGTTGTCGATCGTGCGGACGGGCTTGCTCGGCGGTTTTCAGGACTGCGGGTAACGATCGAGCCAGACGACTTCGCCAGCGGCATGGTCAGCGCGGTCCGGTGAATCCTTGTAATGAACCAACGGCGCTGGGCGCAGGTTCGCGCACGGTTGAGCCGATGGTGGAACGAGCTCAACGGGAAGTTCCGGCGCTGGATGGACGAATGACCCTCGTGACCCAACCGAACATGCCGCTAGCTGTTGCCTATGTCCGGCGGTATCCGTGGATGCCGGATCGTGAGTACAGCCTCCTGTGGCGACGACTCGCCACAGCAGCGCAAAATGCCGGCTACACGCTTAGCGTGATGAAGATCGAGGAGCTGCTGGCCCGCCGTGGTGTGGTGGTTCCTTACCGGACGTTGCACCGGTTCGCCGTGGAGCGGTGCGGGTTCCGGGCCCGGTCGGAAACGACGCCCGAGAAATCGCCAGGGGCCTCCTCGAACGGGAGCTCCCCCGGCGTTGGGCGCATACCAAAGGTGTGGCGGCGCAGGCGAGGTCGCTTGCTGGCGTGTTGGGCGACAAGACGGACCTGGTCGAGGTCGCCGCCTGGCTGCATGACATCGGCTATGCGCCAGCCGTGGCATTGACTGGATTCCATTCCCTTGACGGTGCGAGGTACCTTCGCGGTCTGCCGGACGTGCCCCAGGTCGTGTGTCAGCTCGTTGCCCACCACACCGGTGCAGCCATCGAGGCTGAGGAGCGAGGCATGCCAGCGGTAGCTGATGAGTTCGGCACGCCGCCGGCCGGACTGTTAGATGCGCTCACCTACTGCGATTTGAGTACGGCGGTGGACGGCGTACCAACGAGCGTGGACGACCGAATCGCCGAGATTCTGGTGCGGTACCCGACCGACCACGTGGTTCATCGATCGATCCGACGGTCAGCTCCGCTGCTCCGATGTGCGACCCGAAATGTAGAGGCCCGGATGGCGCGAGGACGGTCAATCGAAGTACGGCGTTGATGGCCGCTCGAGGTAGTGATCGACACGCTTGCGCATCGATCGATCCATCGTGAGCTCGGCCAGTCGACTGGGCTCGATCCAGTGCACCTCGGTGCTCTCGCTGCTCGGCGTCGGCTCCCCAGCGACGAAGCGACCGGTGAGGAGAATCGAGAACTCCTGCCTCGCCTCGCCGTTGCTGGTGTACAGGATGATGTGCTTCGGATCGGTGTAGATGCCGACGACGCCGGTGATCTCGCACTCGATGCCGGTCTCCTCCAGCGTCTCGCGGACGCCCGCGTGCGACATCGATTCGCCAAGGTCGATGCCGCCCCCCGGAACTGCCCAGTTGTCGTTGTCGGAGCGCCGGATCATGAGGATCTGACCGGCATCGTTCTCGACCACAACGTTGACGGACGGCACCATGCTGTTCGCGGCCGGAGCTGTGGGGTCGTCGTAGTAGTCAATTCGTCGTGGCATCAATCCTCCGATAGCGGTACGGCGGTGTCCCAGACTCGTTCGAAGCTTTCGAGGTAGATGCTGACGAACTCGCCGCCGGCCACCTTACGCAGATGCCACACCGGCGCGTGGGATGCGCTGGCGCCGTACACATGGGAGTTGACGAGCACCTGATCATCAGCCCTGTAGATCGAGTTGTAGAGCACGGTCCGATGCATCCGGAACTCGACTCCCTCGACCTCGCGAAGTGGTCGGTAGAGGACCAGAGCATTGCGGATCTTGGCGGCCAGCGCGTCGCCGACGCCTTCCTGCTCGCCGCGCTCGGCGATGTGCGGATCGCGCTGATCCCCGACAAGGAACCGGACCCTGGCGCCTGCCTTCGCCTTCTTGCGGATGATCCGGTGCAGGCCGGCATCCTCGGCCAGGAACAGGCCCGCGTACGCCAGTACGCCGATCTCTGCGTCAGCCGACTCGAACAGTCGTCGCCAGGCGTCCCGCGGTACCTCGGATCGGTGTGGATAGACGGCGAGGACCTCACTCGCCGATGCTGCCGTGACCTGGTCCTTGGTAAGCGCGTCTGGCCAGAGGTAGCCTTCGTCAACACCAAGCCGGCTGGACACGGCGTACCGGTAACGCCGGTACGGCATCCGACCATTGACCCAGCGTTCAACTGTTTTGACATCGACGCCGAGATCCGACGCAAGCGTGAGCGTGGTCAAGCCGTTCTCGAGCATCGCGGCTCGCAGTCGCTCGTTGGCCATGCACATAACCTAAGACATCTTGGGACGTCTTGAGCGCAGGCAGGAGGTCTTGGACGCGTCCGTTCGCGCCCGCGCGCCGTCCCGACTCTTCGTAGCACTCTTCGGGTATCAAACTCGGGAGGAAGCGATGAGGGGTCGCGTGAGGTACACCTTCGAGATTGCCACTTGGCGACGAGGCGGCTCGTGGAATACGGATACGGTCAGGACCGGTCTCTTCAGCCGGGGAGCTAAGGCGACCGCGCGGAGCATCGTCGAGCGGTGGATCCACGAGCAGCAAGGCCAGTTGATCGGCGGGAGGGTTGTCATCAAGGGCCGGCGTGGCGACGTTCCACGGGGTTTTGAGGCCTCGGCGCGAGTGCGCATCCTCGCTGGTGACGGTTCTGGTCGTCAGTTGGCTGTGGCGTACGTCGGCACCGATCGCGTGCACTCGCTTCCGAGCGAGCAGCTGACGTTGGCAGGGCAGGGCCGTGACTGACTCTGAGCGGAAGCCCAACCTGAAACTGCACCGAGCAAGAGGTGAGATGTCGCAGGCGCAGTTGGCCGAGAAGGTGAACTCGGCGATTCTCCGGGCAACCGGGCGGCCAGGAGGGATCACTTCAAAGTCCGTGTCGGACTGGGAACGCGGGTGGTACTCCTGGCCGATCGTGGAGGTGCGGGCTGCGCTACGCGAGGTACTCAGCGCGACTGATGACGCGGAGCTCGGCTTCGAGAATCGGCGGGCGCGGCCTGTGGCGGACGCTGCCAGCGGTCGTATCGTCTCTCTGTTGGATCTGGCACGGAGCGATGCTGTGCCTGATGCTGGGTTCGTCGATGTGCCCGGTGGCCGGTCATTCCGTGGTGTCGAGTTGGCCGCAATTGTCGCACCCTCGATCCCGGTTGACGGTGGCGTCGTACTCGAACGTCCGATCGACCTGCTTGCGGGTCTTGAACGACCTCATCGCCGTACGTTGCTCGTCACCTCCATGCTCAGCGAGGAAGGGCCAGTCCTCCATGTCGCGGACGGCCGGGAGTTTGCGGCCGGCGCCGTACGACGTTCAGAACCGCACCGATTGCCGAGCGCCTATCGGCTGGATGATTTCACGGCCGCGGTTGTGTGGTCTGTGACGAACACGGACGCCGCAATTCTGGCTGACGACAGTGCTCTGGACTCGTACCAGCGATCGCTGGCGCATTACGAGGATCGGTCGGCGTCCTCGGCGACGTTGAGCGAGGTGCCGAAGCTGAACGACGTATCGAGAAACTGGCTTGGATCCGATTTCTGCGCTCGTCACATCATCCGGCACCTGCCGAGGCTCAGCACGGATCCGTTCTTCTGGAGTCGAGACCAGCGCGGCGAGGAGGCTGCAGCGTGGCTGCTTTGGGCGCACAAGTTCAGCTACCTCCAGAACACCTCAGCGAGGTACGCGAACTCGCGCCGAGG
Organism: Kribbella sp. NPDC020701; assembly: GCF_055562215.1. Taxonomy (NCBI): domain Bacteria; kingdom Bacillati; phylum Actinomycetota; class Actinomycetes; order Propionibacteriales; family Kribbellaceae; genus Kribbella; species Kribbella sp. NPDC020701. Next base: position 3,696 of record NZ_JBVHFT010000045.1, read on the forward strand.
CTTCTGCATCCCGGAGCACGAGGTTCGAACCTCGCCTAGGTGGGAGCGGGTTCTGCTACTGCTCGCTTTTGCGCTGATGGAATCCTGTGGCGTTGAGACTCAGGTCAGCCCAGAGCCTGAGTTCGGTGAGATCGAGGGGTTCGTCGTGGCCGACGACCTCATCGTGGCCAACTGGTTGCGCGGCACTGGCCTCTGGTACGTCGACACAGACGCACCGTCGTCACGTTGGTCCACCTATCACGACATCGCGAGCAACGCCCGGGCCAAGTCGATCATCGCTCACCCGTCGTCCTCCGGTCGGCTCCAGGCGATGGCCACATACCTCGACATCTCCTGGGTCTGGTTCGCGACGCGCTGCCGCGAACTTGCCGTGGCAGGGGTCGACGGCCTTGCGCATCCAAGCAGCCGGCTGCTATCCACAGACGGCCTCATGACAGCGCTCCGCTACGTTGCCAAGATCAACCAATCTGAGAATCCCTGAAGGAGCAGCCAGTGCAAGCAGCCGAGGTCACCCCCGGCCGAACCTTCGCCGTCCGCTTCGACCACGGCGAGGATTTCTACACCTCCCTCACCGACTTCTGCCGCACCCACAACATCCGCCAGGGCTTCATCCCCATGTTCATCGCCGGCTTTCACGACGTCGAGCTCGTCGGCACCTGCGAACGCCTCGAGAACCCCGAGGCTCCTGTCTGGAGCTCGGTCCACCTCGAGTACGCCGAAGCGCTAGCCGGCGGCACCCTGGCTTACGACGACGCAAGCAATGAGCTTCGCCCCCATATCCACGTTTCCGTCGGCCTCAAATCCCACTCCGCCAGTGGCTACACGAGCCACCTCCTGGGAGCAACAGTGCAGTTTCTCACCGAGCTGTACGTCGTGGAGATCGCCAACCCAAGCTGGGCTCGCCCACGGGAGCCGGATCTCTTCGATGTCCCGCTCCTCAGATTCCTCGCGTAGGTTGCCTCTGGGCGCGGCGGACCGCGATGTGGTCGTTCGCGGGGTCAGGTGACCGTCGAGCGGTGCAACGCGAGCTCGCTTGCCTGGCGCGGATCTCGAGCAGCGGTGGCGCTTGGCCACCCGCTCGCCTCGGGCCGGCCGCTCCTCGCCGACCTCGCCGTGTCACTCCGGTCGCTGCCCAGCTGGATCATCCTGAGATGCACCGCGCTACTGGGCTGTGGCCACGCGATCTCGAGCTGAGGTGTGTCACTTTCGGTACCGGGGCCGTGAGCAACAGTCCCGAACGGCGAAGGAACCTGACTATGCCTGAGACGACATCGGGCAGCGGAAAGGCGTGGACCGACGATGAGGTGCAGCAGTTGCGGGAACTGGCCGACGGCAACAGCCCGGCAGGGGTGATGAGCGTCAGGCTCAACGGCACTGAGGACGCCATCCGTTCCAAGGCGCACGCCGAGGGGATCGTGCTCTCGCCGCCGAACCGATCGCCGTACGGTGACCTGAGCTGAGTCACGGGCGCATGCTGATGCCGTGGCCGGCGCCTGGCGGTGCGGGAAGTGCGACGGGGCCAAGGTCCCGGAGCATCGGTTCTGCCCACACCGCGACACGGCGATCACTGTGCGCCGCGTAGTGACGGTGGTGTGGCCGCCGTTCGGCCGTCGGCGGCCTTGGAGCGGGGATGACACCGGCGCGTCGCCGAACTGAGCTGGCCGGGCCGCTCGAGGTCGTGCTCGCCCGATCGTCCGACCAGATCCGAGCACCCACAGCCCTGCCGGGCGGAGCACGCGCATGCGGTGTCCACCCCTTCGCGCACGGTCGTTCCAGGGCAACAAGCGTGAGCTGGGCCGGTCCGAACGCATCCGAACGACTTGGAAACCGTGGCAGGATGTCGTCCAGTAGTCACTGGCGGTGGGGCCTGCTCAGTTCGGGCAAAGCAGCCCACTATCCGGTGCTCGCGATCCGGGCGGTCCGAAAGGAGGTAGGCGGCGTGGTTGAACCCGGCACGGCCGAGCTGCCACCTGCGTCCCCACTAGGTAAGCCCGCGCGCGCGCCACAGCAACCGCGCGAGCCGGACCCTCCTCTGACGGGCATCTGGACGCCGGAGCGGCAATCACTTCGTGCCGAGATGCTAAAGCAAGATGCAACTATCGGCGGGTTGTACGAGGTGGCCGTAGGTGGCATGGACCCCGCAGGGTGGTCGATGCCGAGGCTCGTAACCGTTGCGCACTGTATCCGCGAGATCTGTAGTGCGCTGCCGCACATCCTCGGGATTGACGGGCTGCCGCCGCGTTCGGACACGTCAGCCGCCGGTCGTGAGCTATCGCGAGTCTGGGGTGAGCACCGTGACGAGTTGGGTGCGGCCGAGGAGGCGGCAGCCGCTGCCGATGACACGGCCGAACCGCAACAGCCGAAGACGCTTGTGCGGCGAACTGTTCCCAACGCGCTGGTCGTTGCCGCAGCCGCCTACGGGCTTCGTTCCACCAGTCAAGATCGACCTTGATCGAATGGCCGACGATGGCCATGGCCGGGTCTGCGGCAAGAACCCAGCGGGTGGCGGCATCGCTCAAGGTGAGACGAGAGATATCAGTGGCGGACATGCCCCATGTTCTCAGGGTGGCCGGTTTTGACGCGATGGTAAGTGATTGCGGTGTCGAGAAAACAATCGATTCTCAACACCCCGCTCAAGGGTCAGTGCCGGGCACCGGCACTTTCCACGGCCGAGAGGATGGAGCGCGATCACGGTCCTAGCTACGTCCCGCCTGCAGCCAGCTCGCCAGCTCCGTGCTCGACAACATCGCCATGATGCCGCGGCCAATATTCAAAGCATCACTCGGGCAAAGACCGATCGATGCCTCGGCTCACGAACACAATATCGACGACGGACTCCGCGCTCACCGCCGCTCAGCGCGCAGGGCCACGGACAGCCTGGTCGCGCAAGCGACTGGACACCCGAGCGAGTCTTTGCCATGTATGCCCCGACCGTCTGCACTGATCGCTGTAACGTTCGACGAGCGCACCCGATATGCCAACCAAGGGACCAGCCGACCTATCCGGGGGGATCATGCAAGGTCTGCGACAGCGAGCGAGCGGCAGACGGGCCACCTCGATCGCACCGGTGAGGATGGCAGCGCCCGGGTTGCGTCCACTCGGCCAACCACGATTGGCTCCGGACCGCGATGGCGAATTCCCCACTCAGTCCCTCTGACCAGATGCGCACTCATGAGTCGAGACCTACGATCACCTGGTCGCGTGCAGACTCGGTGTATTTGACCTCCTGAGACGGACACCAAAAGGCGATTACAGCACGCGTCCTCACCTTTGGGGGGAGAATGGATCCAAGAAACAATCTCAAACGAATTTCGGCGACAGTTCTCAAGGCGGCCCCGATAGTTGGCGCAGGAGTGGGGGGACTTGCCGGATCTTTTCTTGGCGCCGATTTCGGTGTCGTGGGCGGCGCGCTAGGCGGAGTAGCGGGGTATCTTGTCCAAAAATCGGCGGATAAACTCGGCAGCGTCGAAGTGGAGACTTCGGACACGACGCCCCGGGTCATCGGTGGGATCATCGCCGACACAGGTGACTTTGTAGGTAGAAAGGCGGAGCTTCGAGCGCTCACGGAATTTCTATCACAAAAGAAGTCCGGCGTTGCATTGCTGCACGGATTTGGTGGATGTGGAAAGTCCGCGACCTTGAAGGAGTTGGCGAACAGGATCGACTTATTCCAAAAACGCCGATCCATCAAGCGTGGTGCGCCAGTATTTGTTTGGTCATTCTCGCAAGACCCGAGCCTCGAGCGCTTCTTCAACGAGTTTCGAAGGTACATCGATCCATTTCTGCGGGCGCGAGATCGCCTTGATTACATTCAGGCAACGCCTTCGTTCCTCAATATCCCGGACATCATCGAAGCCTCCGCCAGAAGCTTCGTTTTGGTCATGGACGGCATCGAGGTCGTGACCGTGCATGACGATCTCCTAAGCTCGCGTGACGGTGCGCTGGCGGTTCCAGCGCTTCGCGTCCTCCTCCAGCGAACTGCGGAGCGAGGGTGTGGGGCGCTGACGATCCTCTGCACTTCTCGGGTCGTTCCGCCGGAATTGAAGCGGATAAGTTCCGGCAACTTCTTGGCAATGGATCTCAGCCGGCTGCCGACTGATGACGGGCTTGCACTCCTCAGAAAGAAGGGCGTACGGGGACCCCGTAAGTCTATGCGGAACATCGTCGGCGATCTCAATAGCCACGCATACTCCATCGCCCTATTGGGAGACATATTGCGAGAGGCCTACCGTGGAGATGTCCGTCAGGCGAACAATGTGCTGAAGAGTGCTGACGCGATGGAAGCCCCAATGCACAAAATCCTCGACTGGTATGAAGCCAGGCTAGACCCTCGGGCTCTAGTCTACCTCCAGACCGCGTCCGTATTCCGCTCCCCAGCCAGTGAACTGGAGATATCTAGCCTCGCTCCCTATCTTCTGCGCCGACGTCTTCTCCCTACTGACGTTCCAGCCGCTATCAATTCTCGAGTTGTCACGGCCGTCCTTCGGAGTTACGGCCTTCTGTTTGAACAGCGTGAGGCGGCAACCGGCAGGACGACCGTGGCATTGCACCCTATCGTCAGAGAATATTTCTACCGAGAGATCGTGGATCCCGAAGCGTTTCATCGGCAAGCGTACGAGATCGTTGCGGCCCAACTACCTGAACAAGTCAATATCTCGAACCAGCATGAGCTTGCTCTCCTTCAGGAATTGACCTTTCAGGCGCTGGGTGCAGGCGACGCCGAATTAGCTTGGAGAATCTATCAGGACCGTATCGGTGGGTACCCAAAGGTGGGCTATGAACTCGCTGATCACCCGGCCGGAACCAAATTGGTCGATATGTTTCTGGAACAGCCGGAAGGTATCACGTCTGTGCTCCCGGCCGAGGCTGTCTATGACTTGTACGTCGATGCTGCTCTATATCTCAAGAACGAAGGAAGGTTGGATGACGCAATTCTGACGATACACGGGCTCGAGAATCGGGAAGCGAGTCGAAAATTTGTCGACGAGCGAGCCGTCTCCGCGCTCCTCGTGCGTGCCGGCATCGAGGTACTGCGTGGCGAGATTCAGGCTTCGGGCGAAAGCATCCGGCGCGCGCACCGAATCATGGATGACCTCGGTCATTCCTTGACGCGAGCCGATCGAGTTCGGATCGACAAAGAATTTCTGACCCGTAGCGCGCTCATCAAGATTATTCAGGGGCAAGAAGGCGGCTTGGATGGCTTCGCGGCCTCGAGTTCGATCGAGTTCGAGGCGGGTACGATACCGCACGATTATGGACCAATCAGACATGTCTGGGCACTAACTCTCCATGGCGACTACCCCGAGGCGGAGCGCCAAGCCGTCGAGGGAATGGCGTACGCACAGGGCATCGGAGCAAACATGCTCATTCAGCGTCTCAGTTCCATGGCAGCGCTCAACTCGTCGTGGGCAGCCGACGCCCGAGGCGCAGAGGCGTGGTCATCGCGCGTCACGCCGTGGGCTCTCAAGGCGGACATCCACGTCGCGGTTCTTAACTGGTTCCAACGCGGTGTTCTCGCCTTCCGTCAGGGCCGCTCGGCCGAGGCTGAACGTATTCTGGTTGACGGATCAGCATTTGCTGGTGACAGCGGGTTCCTACTCGAGTGGCTCGACATGACCGCACTCCGGGCTTATCTGGCTCTGACGTCCGGCCTTCCGGACCTTGCCCTGCACTTGGCCGAACAGGTGATCTCCGGAAACTACGACGACTACTTGGTCCCCCTTAAAGGCGCGGGCGATCCCACGGTTCGCTATGTCTGGCCCTTGGCAACAGCTGTCCAGATCAGCAAATCCTGCCGCTCCTCCGAAGTAGATACACCCGGCGCGGATCTGTCGCTCCGGCCGGACATCGCCGCAGTCCGTCGATCCCAAAACTACTTGATACGAGCAACGTCGAATCTGCAGGACCGAGCGACAGGGTGATAGGCGGACCGCTATGGACAATCCATCACGTACTTGCGAACAAGTCCGAGCCGGACACCCGGACAAACTCTGTGACCGGATCGCCGACGCGATCCTCGATGAGTTCCTAGACGGCGCGAGGCAGTTTCTGGGGTCCGCCTCGACGGCAGTCGTCGAAGGCATCCGTGCTGGGGTTGAGGTTCTCGCCAAAGATGAGACAGTTGTCTTGGCCGGAGAAGTTCGAGTACCAGAGGTCGTGGCTTCAGCGGTCAATTACGAAGCGGTGGTCTTGAGGGTCATCAGGGCTTCGGGCTATTCCGGCCTGCCCTTGCGGATCATCAATCTTGTCGGCGTGCAGCAGCCGGAACTGCAGGCAAGTTCTGATCGCAGAGGTGCTGGTGATCAGGGGGTTATGATCGGATACGCGATCGATGAGACTCCTGAATTGATGCCATTAGAGTACGCATATGTCACGCAGATTTGCCACGCCTTGGACGCGCGAGCTGGTTCGCCGGGTTACGAATGGATGTGTCCAGATGGGAAGGCGCAGGTTACGCTGGGAATTGATGGTCGACCGGTAAAGGTCGTGTTAGGCGTCCAGCATACGCACGAGGTTCGGGGCACCACCGATCGCGTGGAAATTCAACAGGCAATTAGAGAGCAACTCCATCAAGAACTGCTGGTTCCAATCTTCGGCGATCAACTGAAGCGTGCATCGGTACTTGTCAACGGCACCGGTTCTTTTGCGATCGGGGGTCCTAGGGGTGACGCCGGCGTTACCGGGCGAAAGATTGTGTGCGATGCCTACGGACCGAACGTGCCGGTTGGAGGCGGTGCGTTCAGTGGAAAGGACCCGACGAAGGTGGATCGAAGCGGGGCCTATATGGCGCGTCACGTGGCCAAGGCGGCTCTGCTGGAGCATCGGGGAGACGTGCACTCGGTGACTGTCAAGCTTGCATACTCAATCGGCAGCATCCAGCCAGAGATGGTTAGCGTCATCGATGAGAGCGGAGGCGATTTGAGCGCGTGGGCGAGGAGCCGATTCCCGGACCTGTCGCCGGTCGCTATCGCGGAGAGATTCGATCTGTGGCGGAAGGAGCGCGCGGCCTGGTCCTATTTTGATACAGCCTCCCATGGTCATTTCGGTAGAAATGAATTTCCATGGGAAAAGATCGAATCGATCTAGACTGCGCCCGCCAGACTGATGACTCCAATACAAATCGACCCGTCAACATGGGACCGCGGATGCCGGACTGATGAAGCTAGAAACAACTTCGTCCTCCCGATCTTGAACGATGCTCTAGCTCGGGTGGCGCCACGGCGTGTCGTAGATATCGGGTGCGGAACTGGATACATAAGTCGGACGCTGGCCAGACGCGTGCGCCATCCTGGAATCCTCTGGACTCTCCTGGATCGGGACATGTCAATGCTGTCGTATGCAGGGCCGCGGTTTCCGCGAATGGCTCGTGTTGAGATGATCAACGAGGATCTGCACGCGTATGCGGAGAGAATGAGTCGGGGCGAGCATCAATTGGCCTTCTGCGCGTACACAGCTCTTGAGCTTCACGACCTGCCTGCGTTTACCACGGCCCTGAAGTCTTTTGTTTCTACCGGTGAACTCATCTTATTTGTTCCCGACCCAATAAAGGACATAGTCCGGCACTACATCGGAATGGGGTCCATGCCGTCCGAAAGTGCGGACGGAGCCTACGAAATACACAAGGTCGACGCATTCACAGGGCAGAGGCAGACGTTCTTTGCCCGACAGGTAATCGACTATGTTGATGCATTCACGGACCGCGCGACAGTGCTGACCGATTTGGCCACCTATACCACAGAGAGCGGGAGTCGGCACTACGGACTCATCTTCACCAGATCAGAGGGAGCTATTTATGGAAGAGAGCTTTCGCGAATTGATGGCGACCACGAAGTGTCCGTTCGCAAGGAAGGCGCGAGTGACCCTCGGACCTGAGTGGGATCACGCGGTGAGTTTCGATGCAAATGTTGAGCGTCATGCGGTCGCGCTAGGCGAGATGGCCGCACGCCTCGAGAGTGAACAGCTCCATGGTTTCGTTTCCCATGTAGATACACCAAACGCTTCTCCGGACTTCGAGGAGGTGCGGACATGGTTTGGCCGATATCTCCGTGCCCTCGCCGATACGGACGCGTCATGCCGTGCAGCAATGCGTGCTGACGTCCTGAGTGACAACTGGCAGTTCACACATTCGGGCGTTCGGTTCTTTCTGAACGTCTTCTCCTCCTGTTATCCACCACGCCATTCCAAATTCTGCGACCTAGACCGAGGGTTCGTAGTCTTCTTCCAGCCCGAGATCTCATTCGACTTTTGTGGTGGCGCGCCGCTGGATATCGTCAAGTATCAAATCCGAGCCAGATTCGCGGCGGCTGGAATGCCGTACAACGGCGCTCAGATAGACGAGCGCATCGAAGCGTTGATCTACATGTTCCCGGTCGATCCTTCCGGGCCTCCCGTAGAATGGTGGGTCTAGCTGGCGCGACGTAACTCCTCGCGGTGACGGGATTGCGGGCGAGGCTTGACTCCCAAAATTCGTTGGTTGCCAAGTAGGGCTGCCTGTTCGGCCGATCCGACATTTTGTGGGAGGCGCGGGTGGTTGCCGAGGATGTAATTGTGGGCTGCATGTGCTCGCCCGATCGGTGGTGGCGATCGATGGCGTAATGGGTGAGCTCGTGCAGTCGAGCGTGACGTCGTTGCACGAGGACATCCCGAGCCGGCATGGGTGGTTGCCGGATCCGGACGCGGTGGCGTATGAAGCCGCTCCGACCGGGTTCAGGCTCGGCCGGGCGTTGGAAGCGGCATGGATCAGGTGTGAGGTGGTCGCGCCGAGCAACCTGCAGTGGTCGGCTGGTGATCGGGTCAAGACGGAAGCCAAGGATTCGGTTCACGTTGCACGGCTGTGAGGCTGGACGAGTGCATCGCGGTGGCGATCTTGACCCTGAAGCAAGAGGTAGTTCGCGATCTCTCCCGGGCGTGTCAGGACTGCCATAGTGCACTAACCCGGATCTTTCATCAGTCTGGTGAGCTCGGCGGGGCGGGCGTTGGAGTCGCGCGTTGGGTCTGATTCTTGCAGTTGGGTGTGACAGTTTGCCGG
>NZ_JBVHFT010000046.1:0-9850 GCF_055562215.1 Kribbella sp. NPDC020701
GTACTGCAGGCTGGTCAAGCTGTCGTGCCGCAGACATGACGAAATCCTCAGTTACCTGCTCGTCCGCGATCGGCACCCTTCACGCGGCACGAAGGTGCCGCATTCGGTGGTGAAGACGTAGCTCGGCAGATCGCTCGCTGCCTTACGTCGACAGCCAGAAGGAGTTGCGATCCTGTGTTCGCCGAGCCAACAGACCTTGCGAGAGCGGGCAGCGAGCCGTCAGCGGCTCGATGAGACGCCATCGGCTCTGGCGGTGAGGAACCGCGAGACGAGCGGGCCGAGCTCGTCGGCGGCGGTGAGCAGGCCGAGGTGGCCGTCGTCGAAGACGTGCAGTGTGGCGTTGGGTAGCAACGCCCGCATGATCCGCGCGTTCACCAGCGGGATCATCGGGTCGTCGTTCCCGGCGAGGACGAGGGTGGGCTGCCGGATGAGTGGCAGAGCGGGGAGGCTCGACCAGCCGACGCCGGCGAGAAGCTGGAGGGAGTAACCGGTCCTGGACCCGAGGCGCTCCTGCTCGTACACCACGTGCCTCACCTGGTCGGGCTGCCGGCGCATCCGGCCGCCGTACAGCACCGGTGCGATGGCCTTGGCGTACGCCGGGTCGCGGTAGCGCCTCGGGGTGAGCATCTTGCTGAGCACGCTGAGGCGGGCCGGGACCATCAGCATCCCGGTCCCGGTGCTGACCAGCACCAGTCGTCGACAGCGACGCGGGTACTGGAAGGCCAGCTGTTGGGCCAGGCCGCCGCCCCAGGAGATGCCGAGGGCGTCGAACCGGTCGTGGCCGAGCCGGTCGACCAGCGTCGCGATGAGCCATGCCAGCATCGCGAAGTTGTACGGCACCTTCGGCATCGGGGAACCACCCACCCCCGGTACGTCGAACCGGACCACCTCGATCCGCGGGTCGACCTCGTCGACGAAGGGCTGGAGCAGGTCGAGGCTGGCCCCGATGCCGTTGCAGAGCACCAGCGGCGGCCCCGGTGCCGTGCCCGGCCGGACGGCAACCCGGACGTCGTGGCCGAGGACACGGACCCGGAGGAACCTGGTCACTTGTCGAGAACGTAGGTGCCGGGCGCCTCTGCGAGCACGCTCAGGCGGTGCGACCCGAGCGCCTTGGGGGCCGGACGGTGCGCGCCGCAGCGTTCGTCGAGCCACAGACCGAGGTCGGTCCACCAGGTGTCATGTCGGACGTCGGAGCTCTTGAGCCAGACCTTGGCGTCGGACGTCAGGTCGTCGTTGGTGTGGAAGGACGCCTTGGGGTTGCCCGGCGGGTTGACCAGGGCAGCGATGTGACCACTGGTGGACAGCACGAATCGGGTTGTGCCGCCGAAGAGCTGGGCGCTGCGGTAGCAGTTCTCCCACGGGGTGATGTGGTCGGCGATGCCGGCCACCACGTAGGTGTCGACCGTGATCCTGCCGAGGTCGATCGGCACGCCGAGGACTGTGAGGGCCCCGGGCTGGGTCAGCGAGTTCTCCATCGCCAGGTCGATGAAGTCGGCGTGCAGTGCGGCGGTCATCCGGGTGGTGTCGGAGTTCCAGAACAGGATGTCGAACGCCGGCGGTCGCTTGCCGAGCAGGTAGTTGTTGACCCAGTAGTTCCACACCAGGTCGCCGGGCCGGAGCCACGCGAACACCTCGGCCAGCGCCCGGCCGTCGAGGTATCCCTTGCGTGCCGACTTCGCCTTGGCCTGGCCGGCCAACCCCTCGTCGACGAGGGCGGACACCGTCCCGGCATCGTCGTTGTCGATGACCGTCACCGCCAGGCAGAGCGCGGCCAGCCGGTCCTGCCGGCCGATACCGGCGAGGTAGGCCGCTGCCATGCTCGCGAGGATGCCGCCGGAGCACACTCCACCGAGTACCGTTCGCGCGCTACCCGTGATCTCCTCAACGACGTCGAGGGCGTCGAGGAGGGCGCGAACATAGGTGTCGAAGTTCCAGGAGGCGTGCCGCGAGTCCGGGTTACGCCAAGAGACGACGAACATCTGCCTGCCCTTCCGGACGCCGAACTCCACGAGGCTCCGCTCCGGGGCGAGGTCGAGCGCGTAGAACTTGTTGATCGTGGGCGGGACCACCAGCGTCGGCACCTCGGAGATCTCGTCGGTCTGCGGCGCGTACTGGACCAGCTCCAGCACCTCGTTGCGAAAGACGACCCCGCCCGGCGTCGCGGCGATGTTGTCGCCCAGGACGAAGCCGCTGCCGTCGACCATCTCCGGCAAACGGGGGGCCGAGGACAGGTCTGTCACCAACTGCTTGCCCCCGCGCACCAGGCTCAGCCCGGCAGTATCTATGACGGCCTTGGCCGAGGCCGGGTTGACCAGCGGGACGTTGCTAGGAGCTGTCGCCTGGATGACGTTCTCGAGGAAGAACCGCACCCGCTTGCGGTCGCGTGGGTCGAGGTCGGCGTCGATCACCAACTGCTCGACGGTCTGTCCACCGGCCAGGTAGAGCTGGACCAGCCGCTTCAGCAACGGGTTCTCGGTCCAGGCGACATCGGTGAACCGGCGGTCCCCGCGGTGCGGCGCCAGCGTCGAGGCGCCGGTGAGGATCCGCCTAGCCTCGGCACCCAGCCCGCCGAGCCGCCGCGCGGTGATGTCCGGCTTGCGCGCGAGAGAGACCGCCCACTTCGCGGTCGACATGTCGGGGACGAAGCGGCGTACCGGGCCGAGGGCGGCGTCGACCAGAAGTACGTCGAGGGAAGCAGCGCTCTCGGCGAGCCTGGAGGTGGTGGCGGTGTTCATCGAAGGATCTCCTCGTGGTCACAGGTGGCGACGTTCAGCTGTCACATCTGACTGAAGGATACCTCGAGAGTGACGATTTCGTCAGAATGGTTCGGAGTCGCACGGAGCGATGCGTCAGGCCGCCGATCCGTCGCCTCGAACGGCGCCGATCTCCGGCAGCGGCAGCGAGCAGATCCGCTGCGCCTGCCGCCGCGTGACGCCGAACATGCGCAGCAGGTCCGCGGTCAACCGGTCGGTGGTCGCCTCGACGTCGCGCTCCGGCTGGTCGTGCAGCAGTTGGCCGAGGGCGATCAGGGCGCCGGCAGCCATCGTGACCGCGACGTCGAGGTCCTCGACGTCGAAGCGTCCGGCATCCACGGCGGCCGCGATGTCGCGCCGGGCGCGCGGTGCCAGGCCGTTGTCGGCGCTGAGCAGCCGGAGCACGTTGTTGAGGAGGACCCGGCTGAGCTCCGGCTCCCGGCGTTGGAGCCGTCCGGTGAGCCGAAAACTACAGGCGAACACCTCCGCGGGGTCCTCGATGTCGGCGGTCAGGTCGTCGAGCAGCTGACCGTAGCCGTCCATCACTGCCTCGACAGCGGCCTCGAACAGCTCCTCCTTGGTCTCGAAGTGGTTGTAGAAGGACCCCATCCCGACGTCAGCGGCCTGGGTGATCTCCAGGATCGGCACATTCGTCCTGCCCTCGGCGATGAGCGTCTGCGCAGCCCGGATGAGAGCCGCTCGGGTCCGGGCCTTGCGCCGGTCCAGTCGGTTGGCCTGCTGTGTTGGTGCGTTGCTCATGATCTCCTCGGCGTCTCCATCGGCGGGTGGTGTGCACCCATTCTAGCGTGGTGCTGTCAGAAATGACGTTTTCCTCAGATGCTCTTGACTGAGCATATGCTCGTGAGTGACGATATCGTCAGTAACGAACCGAGGAGCAGCAGATGACCAGTCACCGCGGGACTCACAACGACCTGCACAGCGAGCAGGGCGCGCTACGCGCCGAGCACCCTGGACGCGCGAAGAACCCCGTCATCAAGGTGCTCGACCTGGCCTGGCTCGAGTTCGCCAAGCCCGACCTGGGCGCCTCGGAGCGCTTCGCGCACGCGTTTGGTTTCACCACCGTGAGCCGTACGGCAGACGAGCTCCAGCTGCGCGGGACCGACGCCGGCGCGCCCTGTGCGATCGTGCGCCGCGGACCACGCTCGAGGTACCTCGGTGCGGCCTTCCGGGCCGGGGACTCCACCGACGTGGTGCGGCTTGCCGACGCCACCGGGGCGGAGGTCGAGAAGCTGCCGGAGAGCATCGGCGGGCTCACCGTGGACCTGACCGACCCGAGCGGGGTGCTGGTCCGGGTCGTCGCCGACGCCCACGAACTCGCAAACCTGCCGGCCCAGCCGACGCAGGTGTTCAACTTCGGGCACGACGTCCGGCGCGCTAACGCCACGCAGCGCCCGCCGCGTGGGCCCGCGAAGGTCCAGCGACTGGGCCACGTGGTGCTGCAGACCACCAAGTACGTCGAGACCCTGAACTGGTACCTGGAGCACCTCGGTCTGATCGTCAGCGACTTCAAGTACTACGAGGGGCAGCGCGAGCGCGGCCCCACCATGAGCTTCATCCGCTGTGACCGTGGCATGACTCCCACCGACCACCACACGCTGGCGATGATGCTCGGCCCCAGTCACCGGTACGTGCACTCGGCGTACCAGGTCGGGGACCTGGACGTGCTGGCCGCGGGCGGGGAGTACCTCCGCGAGCAGGGCTTCCACCGCTCCTGGGGGATCGGCAGGCACATCGAGGGCAGCCAGATCTTCGACTACTGGCGCGACCCGGACGGTCTGCTGGTCGAGCACTTCGCCGACGGTGACCTGTTCGACTGCACGCTGGAGCCCGGTTGGTCACCGATGACGGTGTCCGGGCTGGCCCAGTGGGGACCGCCGGCCACCAAGGACTTCCTGGGCCTCACCCCAGGACGAGAGGCGTTGCACGAGCTGGTGTCGATGGCTCGTTCGCTGCGTGACGACAACGAGTTCGACCTGACCCGCCTTCGCGGCCTCCTGAAAGTGACGAGTTCATGAGCATCACGATCCTTCGTACGCCCGACGCCTGGTGGGTTCGCACTGCCGGCGGCGCGGCCCGGATCGACACCGACGCCACGACCACCGGAGAGCTGCTCGCCGAGCCCGAGCAGATCGAGGCCGCCCGGGCGAGCAAGGACACAGTCGACCCGGCCACCCTCGGTGTGGTGTCCCCGGTGACGGCCCCCTGCCGGGTGGTGGCGCAGATGACGAACTTCGCCAGCCATGTGAAGGACTCAGGGCTCGACCCGGACACCATCCCGCTGGCGTTCTTCCGGAAGACGTCGGGCTCGATCAGCGGCCCGTTCGACGACATCATCCGCCCAGATCACGTGCGCTGCCTGGACTACGAGGTCGAGATCGGCCTGGTGATCGGCCGAGAGCTGCCGGTGGGCACGGCGGTCACGGCTGACAACTGGGCCTCGTTCGTGGCCGGCTTGGTGGTGACCAACGACGTCTCGGCCCGCGACGTGCAGCTGCCCAAGACGCAGTTCTTCGAGTCCAAGTCGTACCCGACCTTCACGCCGGTCGGACCGTCGCTAGTCCTGCTCGAGGACGACGAGCTCAAGCGGTTCGGCGACCTACGCCTGCGCCTCTGGGTCAACGGCGAGCTGCGCCAGGAGTCAGTGGTCGACGACGACATGGTCTACTCCCCGCTGAAGGCGCTGCAGGGACTGAGCCGGTTCCAGCGGCTGGACGCGGGTGATCTGCTCCTCACCGGGACCCCGGAGGGCACCGCTCTGAGCGCACCGCCCAAGCCGCTCGAAATCATCGCCACATTCTTGCCGCCCGCACTGAAGTGGAAGATCTTCTTCCAGCGGCAGGCCGAGAACCCCAAGTACCTCAAGCATGGCGACGTCGTCGAGGTCACCATCGGCACCGACGATGGTGCGATCGACCTCGGCCGGCAGCGCACCGTGGTGAGGAGCGACTGATGGGCGACCGCCTCTGGCCGACGTACGACGCGCCGGACGACCTCGCGGCGATCGAGGCCGTGCCGCTGGGCGACCGTGGCCTGCCGGGCACGACGTACGAGCTCCTCTTCCGGGCCGCTCGGCTGTGGCCGGACCGCGTCGCCCTGTCCGTGCTCCCGGACGGCGAAGGGTGGGAGCAGCCGGCGGAGCGAACCTACGCCGAGCTGCTGGGCGACGTACATCGCTACGCCAACGTGCTCCACGCGCTGGGGGTGCGCCGGACCGACGGGGTCGCGCTCCTCGCCCCGAACTGTGACGAGCTCGTCACCGCAACCCTCGCGGCGGAGCTCGCCGGGATCGCGGCGCCGATCAACAGCGGGCTGTCCCGGGAGCACATCGCCGAGCTGCTGCGCAGGTCGGGGGCCCGGGTGCTCGTGGCTGCGGGTCCCGACCTCGCGCCGGAGGTTTGGGAGAGCGCACGGGAGCTCGCCGTCGAGGCCGGGATGGACGCCCTGCACGCCTTGGGCCCGACGGGGGTCGGCCCGGCAGGGGAGGAGCTACTCCCGATCGACGGTGTCCGGGTCGCCTACCTCTCCGCGCTGGCGGGGGAGCAGCCAGCCGACGCCTTCGTGGGGGAGGCGCCCTCGGCCACCGACCTGGCGGCACTGTTCCACACGGGCGGCACGACGGGGATGCCGAAGCTGGCCGCGCACACCCACGCCAACGAGGTCAGCGACGCCTGGATGATCGCTGCCAACGGCCTGCTGCGCGACGCGGTGGTGTTCGCGGCGCTGCCGCTCTTCCACGTCAACGCACTCCTCGTCACCGTGCTGGCCCCGCTGTTCAGGGGCCTCCAGGTCATCTGGGCAGGCCCCCTGGGCTACCGCGACCAGGCGCTGTACTCGCAGTTCTGGAAGCTCGTCGAACGCTACGGGGTCACCACGATGAGTGCGGTGCCCACCGTGTACTCCGTCCTCGCCGGCCGCCCGGTCGACGCCGACATCAGCAGCCTCCGCTTCGCTGTCGTCGGCGCTTCACCCCTGCCGCCAGCGGTCCGGGACGGCTTTGAGTCTGCCACCGGCATCCGGCTGGTCGAGGGCTACGGCCTCACCGAGGCCACCTGCGTCAGCGCACTGAGCTTTCCCCACCAACCGCGTCCCGGATCCGTCGGCCAGCGCCTGCCGTACCAGGGGGTGAAGGCCGTCCAGGTCACCGCCGACGGTCAGTGGACCGACCTGCCAGCGGGTCGGGTCGGCGTGCTCGCCATCAGCGGGCCGACTGTCTTCCCCGGCTACGTCACCGACCGTGGTCCTGACGGGCCGGTACTGGACGGGCTGGGCAAGCTGCGCGACGGCTGGCTGGACACCGGAGACCTGGCCAGGGTCGACCCGGACGGCTTCATCCACCTCACCGGCCGAGCCAAGGACCTGATCATCCGCGGCGGTCACAACATCGACCCGTCGGTCATCGAGAACGCGCTGCTGGCACACCCGGAGGTCACGGCCGCGCAGGCGGTAGGTCGTCCGGACATGCACGCCGGCGAAGTGCCGGTCGCGTTCGTCACACTCGCCCCAGGCGCCGACGCAACCCCCGAGGAGCTGCGTGCCTGGGCGTCCGACCACGTGCCCGAGCAGGCAGCGGCACCCAAGGCCGTCACCGTGCTGGACACACTCCCCGCCACCCTCGTCGGCAAGCCCTTCAAGCCCGCCCTGCGCGCCGAGGCCACCCGAGAGGCCATCGCCGAAGCGCTGCGCGACATGCCCTCGGTCACCGGCATCCGAGGAGCGGTCGAGGACGGTGCGGTCGTCGCCCTCGTCGGCCTGGCCCCTGGTGCCGACGAGTCCCCGGTCAAGGACGCACTCGACCGCTTCGCGATCACCTGGAGATTGGAACTGTCATGAACCCAGCATCGTTTCTTGCGGGCCTCCTCATCGTGGCCTTCGCGGCCCTCGGGTCGGCCAAGCTCGCCGCCGTACCCGCCATGCGCGCGAGGGGTGGCGCAGTCGTCGCGCACCTGCGCAAGGGCGACGGTGTGCGCGAGATCGCCCCGGCCGTCGTCCTGGGTGTGGTGACCCTGACCTTCCTCCTTCTCGTGGTCGGAGACCTTCGATGAACAGGTCCCAGCGGACCAGCGCCGATCCGATTCCCGTCGTCATCGTGGGGGCCGGTCCCGTCGGCGTCACCGCCGCCACCCTGCTCGGGCAGTACGGCGTCGACTGCCTCGTGCTGGATCGCTGGGACGGCGTCTACCCGCAGCCGCGGGCCGTGCACCTCGACGACGAGATCTACCGGGTCCTGGTGCGGCTCGGCATCGGCGAGCAGTTCGCTGCCGTGTCCCGGCCCACCCGAGGGCTGCAGCTGACCGACCGGAACCACCGGGCGTTCGCGGTGTTCGACCGGGCGGGCGACCGCGGTCGGCACGGGCACCCGAGGGCCAACCTGTTCGACCAGCCCGAACTCGAGCACCTGCTGCGCACCAACCTCAAGGACCAGACCACGGTCGGCCTGCGCGAGAACGTCGAAGTCACCGACGTCGCCCAGGACGGCCAGGGCCGGGTCCGGGTGGACTTCACCGACCGGCTCACCGGCGAGCACGAGTCCGTGCTGGCCACCTATGTGCTGGGTTGCGACGGAGCCAACAGCGTGGTGCGCACGGCGATCGGGGCGACGATGGAGGACCTCGAGTTCGAGCAGCGCTGGCTCGTGATCGATGTGGCCAGCATGGTCGAGCTCGACCAGTGGGAAGGCGTTCACCAGGTCTGCGACCCCCAGCGCGCTGCGACGTACATGCGCATCGGGGATAGCCGCTACCGATGGGAGTTCCGTCTCCGCGAGGGCGAGACCGCCGCTGACTTCGAGTCCATCGAAGCCCTGCGTCCTCTCATAGGTCCATGGGTCGGGGGCATCCCGTGCGACAAGCTCGAGCTGGTGCGTGTCGCGGAGTACACCTTCCGGGCGCAGTTGGCCGACCGCTGGCGTGACCGCAACGTGTTCCTCCTCGGCGACGCCGCCCACCTGACGCCGCCGTTCATCGGACAAGGGCTCTGCGCCGGTGTCCGCGACTCCATGAACCTCAGCTGGAAGATTGCAGGGGTCCTCTCCGGCGACCTGCCCGACTCGCTGCTGGACACCTACGAGGTGGAGCGCAAACCGCATGCCCGGGCGCTCATCCAGCTCGCCAAGCTCATTGGTGTGTCCATGACTCAGGGCGGCAGGGCCGGTGACATGCTCCGCAGGGCTATCGCCCCGCGGCTCCACTGGATCCCAGGCCTCCGCAACCGCCTCCTCGATAGCGAGACGCCGCCGCTACGCCGGTCCGCACTGGTAGAAGGACGCGGACTCCGCAAGTCCCTCAACGGACGGCTGTGCCCGAACGCGCTCCTGGCGGATGACATGCGGTACGACGACGTGACCCGTGGCGGGTTCGTGTTCGTGACCGCCGTACCGCTCTCGCTTCAGCAGCAGGCGCTACTAGCGGGCCGCGGGACCGAGGTGCTCGAGGTGCAACCCGACTCGCCCCTGTACAAGTGGCTCGCAGACGGCAAGGCCGCGGCCGCACTGGTGCGTCCGGACTTCACGGTGCTGCGGGCCAGCCGCGACATCGCAGGGCTGTGCGCCGCAGCACCGAGGTTCCTGGTTGCCTGAGGAACGCGTCCACCCGCGAGGCGGACGTAACGGGCCGGTGGTTGATCTCGGTCTCGACGGCCCAGAGATGTCCGCCAAGGCATCAACGTCCTGAACCCCACCTCCGCGAGTTCCCAGGCCAGGACCGAATCGGTGTTCTGTGGGACCGGGTTGATGACCGGCCCGCGGCCGTAGCGCCGGTGACTCGTAGAACCCGTGCACCCGTCATCGCGTGCGCAATCGTCGACGGCGCATACCCAGCCGCCAAGGTCGGCTTGTCCATGCGGACATTCACCCCCCCGCCCCGGCCCGCTTCTGCTGCGGATTCTGCGCCGTCAGCAGCCAGCCGATCATCGCGGCCGCCTCAGGGTGAGCGGGTTGCCGTCGGCCTCGGTCAGCAGCCGGCGCCGTACGGTCGGCGCCAGCCCGGGCCACCGAGTGTCCAGCAGTTTCGACGCCGGCTCCGCACGAATTGAGGATTGCGTCACATCTCCGCCATTCCAACTGGCCAAACAGTCATGAG
>NZ_JBVHFT010000047.1:0-9527 GCF_055562215.1 Kribbella sp. NPDC020701
TGCTCGCGCTCGTTGCTGCTGGCAACGTGTGGGGCCTCGGCAAGTGGTGGAGCAGCCTGGACTTCGTCCGCAAGTACCCATGGCTGCGGTGAGCAGACTGACCGGCCGGCACGCGGGCTGGCAGTTGCCCCGCCCCTCGTGAGTCGTGACGGGCATGGGCCGCTGGTCGAAGGTCCTCCGCACCTCGGTCCATCCGGCGGGTGCGGAGGGCCTGTGTGGCCCTGCCGATGTCGAGGTAAGCGGGACAGGCTTGAAGTGACAGAGAGGTGACAGAGATGAGTACGTGGACGCGGACCGGTCCGGTGGCGGTTGAGGTTGATGGCAGTGCCGAGAATCTGCGGATCGTCGACTACGCGGCCGCCGAGGCGCTGCGGTGTGGCGCCGAGCTGGTGCTGGTGGCGCCGTACTCGGCCCATGGGTCGTTCTCGCCGATGATGCCGGGTTACTCGCCGAAGGCGCCGGCTGAGCTGGCGGACGATGCGTTGCGGGCCGCGGTGGCTCACGTCCGGCATCACCATGGCTATGCCATGGAGCTGGCTGCGGTCGCCGGTGAGGGCTCGCGCTTGCGGGTGCTCGCGCACGCGGCACGGAAGGCGCGGATGCTCGTGATCGGCAGGGCCCGCGCGCGTGGTCCGCAGCGGCTCGTCAACACACAGGCAAACTTGACGCTGGCCAGTCGGGCCGGCTGCCCGGTGGTCGTCGTACCGGCGTCGTGGAAGCCGTCCCTGATCGATCGGAAGGTTGCCGTCGGCATCGATGGTACCGAGCTGTCGTCGGAGGCGCTCGAGTTCGCCTTCGGCATCGCTGCCGGCAGGGAGGCCGAGTTGGTCGTCGTGCACGCAGGTCTGCCCGCCGAGCATGCTTGGAACGACGAGGACCCCGAGCACTCGTGGATCAGCCGGGCGGATCACCTGCTGTCGGAGACGCTTGCGCCGTGGACGAACCAGTTCCCGGATGTGAAGGTGACGCGCTTCCTGAGCAGCCGTCAGCCGTCCGCCGCGCTCGTGCAC
This sequence comes from Kribbella sp. NPDC020701, assembly GCF_055562215.1. Taxonomy (NCBI): domain Bacteria; kingdom Bacillati; phylum Actinomycetota; class Actinomycetes; order Propionibacteriales; family Kribbellaceae; genus Kribbella; species Kribbella sp. NPDC020701. The sequence continues at coordinate 1,011 of NZ_JBVHFT010000047.1, forward strand.
GAAAGTGGTGAGGTCGGCCTGGTCGTGGTCGGCGCGCACAGCGGCCCCTTCGCGATCGACCCGGTGACCCGCCGCTCCGTGGCCGCGATGACCTGCCCGGTCGCGATCGTGCCGCATCACCTGACCACCACCGAGCGCGAGCACGTGCCGCAACAGCGCGCCATCCGGCGCGGCGAACTCATTGCTCCGACGTACTGACCCTGACCGGAGGGATTGACCATGTCTGGGACCGTTCGTGCGCTCGTCGTGTACGAGTCGATGTTCGGAAACACCGAGCGGATCGCGCGGGCGATCCGCGACGGGCTGCGGCAGAGTGTCGCGACCGAGATCGTCGCGGTGTACAAAGCGCCGACTGTGATCCCCGCCGACGTGGGGCTGCTGGTCGTCGGAGGGCCGACACACGCATTCTCGATGAGCCGGGTCTCGACCCGGCGGGACGCGGTGAAGCAGGACGAGGTGGTGATGCCGATCGAGGTCGGGATCCGCGAGTGGCTCGCCGCACTGGCCAGCGACACGCGATCGAGCGCCGGGCGCCGCTCCAAGGGAGTGGAGGTGGCGACGTTCGACACCCGGATCGCCAAGGTGCGCCGGTTGCCGGGATCGGCCGCGCGGTCGGCGGCGAAGCTGCTGCGGAAGCTGGGCTTCCGGCTGATCTCGCCGTCGGCGAGCTTCTTCGTCGACGAGTCGACCGGGCCGATCCGCGAGGTCGAGATCGAGCGCGCCCGCCGCTGGGGCGAGCAACTCGGCCGCCTGCTCACCACCTCCGCAACAGCCGCCTGAAAGCCCGAGGAGGAATGATGATGCATGCGATGGGCCCCGATGCGGGCTGGATCTTCCTTGTGGTGACGCTGTGGGTGCTCGTCGCTGGTGGAGCTGCGTGGGCCGCAGCGCGACTGATCCACCAGCCGCATCCGACGCCCACCAGCCTCCCGTCGCCGCTCGACATCCTCGAACGCCGCTTCGCCGCCGGCAAGATGACTCGCGAGGACTTCGACGAAGCCCGCGCCCGGCTGCGCGAGCACGAACTGGATCGCTGAAGGCAGCGGAAGAGGGCCTCACCGTCAGCCCTGACGGTGAGGCCCTCTTCCCGCGTTCACCAGGAGCGAATCCGGCGGCCGGTGAAGCGGTGGGGTTCGATGGCCATGTACGACTCGCGGGTTCCGCCGGCCCATGGCTCCACGCGGTCACGGGCGACATCGATCTCCTGGCTGGTGACTGGACGGACCAGGCCGTGCACCAAGACGCTCCAGCCGATCTGCAGGCCTTCGTCGGTGAAGTCGAGCTCGAACGCGATCGGTGCCAGGTCGAACTGCGCGACCACGCTGTCGGCCGCGGTCCGGAAGATGATCAGGCCGTTGAGGTAGCAGTAGTTGACCGGGATGACCATCAGCTCGTCGGCGCCGCTGTACGCGATCCGGCCGACACCCCCCGCCTCGATGAGCTTCACACACTCCTCTTTGCGCATCGGCTCGAGTACGGGTGCCAATGGTGGACGCCGCGGGGTCCTCGACTCGTGCGGGCCGGTCAGGTCGCCGATGCTGATATCGAGGGCAGCCGACAACTGGGCGAGTTCTCTGCCCGTCAGTGCGAACGGCCGGGTCTCGACGTGCACGATGCGCTCCCGGCTCAAGCCCGTTCGCTCCGCGATGTCCGCGATGCTCAGGCCGAGGCCGAGGCGGCGCTCCCGGATGCGGATGCCGAGGTCGCTCGGCTTGCCTGCGGTCTGTGACCTGGTGTCCATCGGACTCCGCCTTCCCTCTGTTTCGGCAGTTCCAGCCAATCAGGCAGGCATCTCGGCGGGCAGGGCAAGATGTCCTCAAGGAGTAGGGCCGGTCGGCACCTTCGCGCCGAAGGTCCTGGGTCGGGTGGGACCGTCGCCCCTGGCACCGGCGTGTTTGATGTTGACGTCGTACTCCGACGATGAGGCGCTGTTCACGGCGATCATGGCGGGCGCGGCGGGTTATCTGCTGAAGCAGGTGCACGGCGATGCGCTGATTGATGCGGTACGGCGGATCGCGGCCGGTGAGTCGCTGCTGGATCCGACGATGACGGTGAAGGTGCTGGAGCGGCTGCGTCACCCGGTTGTCGATGAGGATCCCAGGTATGCGTCGCTGACCGATCAGGAGCGCAAGATCCTGGCCGAGATCGCCGAAGGCAAGACCAACCGGCAGATCGCCCAGTCGCTCTTCCTGGCCGAGAAGACGGTCAAGAACTACGTTTCGTCGCTGCTGCGCAAACTCAACCTCGAACGCCGTACCGAAGCCGCCGTCTTCGCCGTCGAACACGCGAAGAAGCACCCGCAGTCCTAGCCGGCTCGTGGCACTGTCGATGCCCGCGACAACCTTCTTCACGGTCAGGTCCGCGTGCCCGGCCAGCGCCAGCTCCTGATCTCGGGCAGGTCCTCGCCGTGAGCGAGGATGTAGGTGTGGTGCCGGGCTCGCTGGTCGATGAGCCATTGGCGGACGTCGGCGGCCCGCTGGCCGAGACCGGGGACGCGGTCGATGACGTCGAGGGCGAGGTGGTAACGGTCCAGGTCGTTGCGTACCACCATGTCGAACGGCGTCGTGGTCGTACCTTCCTCCTTGTACCCACGGACGTGGAGGTTGTGGTGGTTCGTCCGCCGGTAGGTGAGCCGGTGGATGAGCCAGGGGTAGCCGTGATACGCGAAGATGATCGGCTTGTCCGTCGTGAACAACGCATCGAAGTCGGCGTCGGCCAGGCCATGCGGGTGTTCGCTCGCCGGCTGTAGACGCATCAGATCGACCACGTTGACGACCCGGACCTTCAACGACGGCAGGTGCTCGCGCAGCAGGCTCACCGCCGCGAGCGTCTCCAGTGTCGGTACGTCGCCCGCGCACGCCATCACCACATCCGGGGAGCCGTCGTCGCTGCTGGCGAAGTCCCAGATGCCGAGGCCGCGAGCACAATGCAGGGCAGCAGCCTCCGGGGCGAGCCAGTCCGCCTGGGGCTGCTTGCCGGCCACGATCACGTTGATGTAATCGTGGCTGCGCAGGCAGTGCTCGGCGGTCGACAGGAGCGTGTTGGTGTCCGGCGGCAGGTAGACCCGGATCACTTCGGCCTTCTTGTTCACCACGTGGTCGATGAATCCTGGGTCCTGGTGGGAGAAGCCGTTGTGGTCCTGCCGCCAGACATGAGAGGTGAGCAGATAGTTGAGTGAGGGGATCGGCCGTCGCCAGGGGAGCGAGCGAGTGACCTTGAGCCATTTCGCGTGCTGGTTCACCATCGAGTCGACGATGTGCACGAACGCCTCGTAGCAGGAGAACCAGCCGTGCCGGCCGGTCAGCAGGTATCCCTCGAGCCAGCCCTGGCAGGTGTGCTCGCTGAGGATCTCCATCACCCTGCCGTCGACCGCCAGGTGCTCGTCGGTTGGCAGCACCTCGGCGTTCCAGGCCTTGCCGGTGACGTCGTACAGGGCGTCCAGCCGGTTGGACGCGGTCTCGTCCGGCCCGAAGACGCGGAAGTTCTGATGCGGCAGGCTGGCACGCATCACATCGCGCAGGTAGTCGCCGAGGACCCGCGTGGGCTCATGCTCGGTTGCGCCCGGTCCCTCGACCGGTACGGCGTACTCGGTGAGCTCCGGCAAGTCGAGGTCCTGGCTGAGGAGCCCGCCGTTGCTGTGGGGGCTCGAACCCATCCGGCGGTCACCCGGCGGGACCTGCGCGAGCAGCCGCTGTGCGGGCCGGCCTTCGGCGTCGAACAGCTCGTCCGGACGATAGCTCCGTAGCCAGACCTCGAGGAGGCGCAGGTGATCGGGCGATGTCCGGACGTGGGCCAGTGGCACCTGATGCGATCGCCACGTCCCTTCGACCGGTACACCGTCGACCTCCCGGGGTCCGGTCCAGCCTTTGGGAGTGCGTAGGACGATCATGGGCCATCGGCGGCGTGGCGCGCCGAGGTCAGCGCGCGCCTCGGCCTGGATCTCCGCGATGTCGTCGAGAGCCTGGTCGAGGGTCAGCGCGAGCGCCTGGTGAACGTGCTCGGGCTCGTTGCCTTCGACAAGGTACGGCCGGTAGCCGTATCCCTCGAACAGCCGGGTGAGTTCGTCGTCGCCGATCCGGGCCAGGATCGCGGGGTTGGCGATCTTGTAGCCGTTGAGGTGCAGGATCGGCAGGACCGCGCCGTCGGTGCGGGGATCGAGGAACTTGTTCGAGTGCCACGACGTCGCCAGCGGTCCGGTCTCCGCCTCGCCGTCGCCGATCACGCAGGCGACAACCAGCTCCGGGTTGTCGAGCACCGCGCCGTACGCGTGGCTGAGGGAGTAGCCCAGTTCGCCGCCCTCGTGGATCGAGCCGGGCAGTTCGGGTGCGACGTGGCTCGGGATGCCGCCGGGGAAGGAGAACTGCCGGAAGAGGCGCGCCATCCCCGCCGCGTCCCGGGACACGTCCGGGTAGGTGTCGGTGTAGCTGCCCTCGAGCCAGGTGTTGGCCGCGATGGCCGGCCCGCCGTGACCGGGGCCGATGACGTACATCATGGTCAGGTCGCGGCGCCGGATCACCCGGTTGAGGTGCGCGTAGAGCATGTTCAGCCCAGGCGTCGTACCCCAGTGACCGAGGAGTCGAGGCTTGATGTGCTCCGGTCGCAGTGGCTCGGTCAGCAACGGGTTTGCGAGCAGGTAGATCTGGCCGGCGGACAGATAGTTGGCCGCCCGCCAGTAGGCGTCGAGATCGGATACTTCCTCGGCGGTCAATGGCTTTCCGGTGAGCTCATGCATAGGTGGCCTTCCTTTGCTGGTGCGATCAGCCGGTGGGGTCAACGTCCATGGTCACCAGCGTCGCGGCGCCCGGCTGCCGTCCCCAGTGCCGAAGGTCCCCCTGTTGCGGGACCTAACGGCACTCGTGGCGACGGCTCAGGCGAACGCAAGTTCCTGGCACCTGGAAGCCCGGGAGTACGACGGTGTTCCGCTTGCCCGGCAGGAGCCGGGTCAGGTGGTGCAGGACCCGGCTGCCGGTGGCCATACCGGACGCGGAATTCCCGGACCTCGCTCGCTGACGGCCGTCAGGGTTGTACGACGCTGAGCGTCTCGCGGGCGATCTGCCATTCCTCGTTCGTGGGGACGACGAAGACCGCGACCTGGCTGTCGTCGGTGGAGATCCGGCGGGCTCCGGCGGACGGGGCGTTGTTGCGGTCGTCGTCGATGGTGATCCCGAGGCGTTCCAGGCCGCTCAGTGACGCCGCCCGAACGTCGGCCGAGTGCTCACCCACACCGGCGGTGAAGACGACGGCATCGACCGTTCCCAGGACGGCGTAGTAGGCGCCGACATACTTGCGGATCCGGTGGCAGTACACGTCGAAGGCCAGGTCGGCTCGTTCGTCGCCCTGTGCGCGCAGTCGCGACAGTTCACGGAAGTCATTCTCGCCAGCGAGCCCCTTCAGCCCCGATGCGGTGTTGAGAGCCAGGTCGATCTCGTCCGTGGACATGCCCAGCTCCCGGGTCAGGTACGCCGGGATCGCCGGATCGACATCACCTGAACGGGTCCCCATCACGAGCCCCTCGAGTGGCGTCAGACCCATCGAGGTCTCGACCGACTGCCCGGCTCGCACCGCGGACGCCGAGCACCCGTTGCCCAGATGCAGCACGATGACGTTCACGTCTGCCGGATCTCGTCCGAGCAGCCGGGCGGCCTCGCGGGAGACGAACGCGTGCGACGTACCGTGGAAGCCGTAGCGGCGGATCCCGTGATCCTCCAGCCAGTTCAACGGCACCGCGTACGTGTACGCCTGCCGTGGGAGCGTCTGGTGAAACGCGGTGTCGAAGACGGCGACCTGTGGCAGGTCGGGAAAGAGCCGACGTGCTACTCGGATTCCCTCGAGGTTCGGCGGGTTGTGCAGCGGGGCGAGTGGTACCAGATCGGTCACCTCGGCGATCAGTGCGTCGTCGATCAGCGCCGACGCGGAGAATCGGGAGCCGCCGTGCACGACTCGGTGGCCGACTGCCGCGATGCCCACGTCCGCGAGCGACGGCCCGTCGGAATCGAAGGCATCGATCGCTCCGCGCAGCGCATCCTCGTGGGTCGAGATCGACCGCGTGCTCTCGTACTCCCCGGACGAGGAGCGGTGGACATGGCGGCTCTGGCTTTCACCGATGCGCTCGACCAGACCGGCGGCCGCCGCTGCACCGGTCCGGGCGTCGACCACGCTGTACTTGAGCGATGACGATCCCGCGTTGATCACCAGCACGTGGTCGCTCATTCGGCGCCACCCTGCTGAGCCTGAACGGCGGTGATCGCGACGGTGCTGATGATGTCCCGTACGGTCGCTCCGCGCGAGAGATCGTTGACCGGTTTGCGCAGACCCTGCAGGACCGGTCCCACCGCGACGGCGTTCGCCGAGCGCTGCACGGCCTTGTACGTGTTGTTTCCCGTGTTGAGATCGGGGAAGACGAACACGGTCGCCCGGCCGGCCACCGGTGAACCGGGCAGCTTCGTCCTCGCCACGGCGCTGTCGATCGCGGCGTCGTACTGGATCGGTCCCTCGACCGGAAGCTCCGGAGCCCGCTCCCGGATGATGGCGGTTGCCTTCGACACCTTTTCGACATCCGATCCCGAGCCGGAGGCGCCGGTCGAGTACGACAGCATCGCGACCCGCGGCTCGATGCCGAAGGCAACTGCCGTCGCGGCCGACGAGATCGCGATGTCCGCGAGCTGCTCGGCCGTCGGATCAGGGTTGACCGCACAATCGCCGTACACGAGGACCTGGTTCTGCAGGCACATGAAGAACACCGACGAGACGACCGAGACCCCCGGCACCGTACGGACGACCTGGAGCGCTGGGCGGATCGTGTGGGCAGTGGTGTGCACGGCCCCGGAGACCATGCCGTCGGCGAGACCGAGCTGGACCATCATCGTCCCGAAGTACGAGACGTCTTTGATCAGTTCCCGGGCCTGGTCCAGGTCGACCCCGCGGTGCTGCCGCAGCCGGTGCAGTTCCGCCGCGAGCCGCTCGGCGAGCTGGTCGTGCTCAGGGTCGATGACCCGGGCGGCGGCGATGTCGGCGCCGAGTCCGGCGGCCTTGGCGCTGATCGTCACCGGATTCCCGAGCAGGGTCAGGTCGGCCACTCCCCGGCGGAGCAGGACGTCCGCAGCCCGCAGGATGCGCTCCTCCTCGCCTTCGGGCAGGACGATGTGTTTGCGGTGGGCAACTGCTTCGTCGATCAGCTGGTGCTCGAACATCAGCGGCGTCACCGCGTTGCTGCGCGCGACCTCGAGCTGATCGAGGAGGGCCTCGCCGTCCACGTGCCGCTCGAACAGTGACAGCGCCGCGTCCACCTTGCGCGGCGACTCCTTCGTGAGGCGCCCGCGGACGGCAGTCAGGGCCGCCGACGTGGCCTGCGTGTCGAAGGTGGTCTCGAGGATGGGCAAGGTCACCCCGAGGCCGTCCATCAGTCGCTGGACCTGGGCCGGCAGCGTGAAATCACCGTTGAGGACGACCGCGGAGATCTGCGGGAAGTTGAGCGACGCGTGGGCCATCAGGACTCCGAGCACCACCTCTGGGCGGTCCGCCGCGGTGACCACCGCGGCTCCGTCGAACAGTCTGTCGAGCACGTTCGGCATCGTCATAGCTGCGACGACGAGGCCGGTGACCTCGCGCGTGAGGAGCGCGGGGTCGCCCCTCAGCAAACGACCTTCGACCGGGCCTAGCAGGTCGGCCACCGTAGGTTGGCTCAAGAGCGGCTCTTCCGGAAGGGCGAACGCCGGTCCGCCGGCACCGGTCAGTGCCGCGACTGTGTCGGCGAGCTGTTGCGGAGCGACGCGGTTCGCGACCACAGCCGCCAGCGAACCGTGGTTGCCTCGGAGCTCCCCGATGGCCATGTCGCCGATCATCCGAAGATCACGCGGACTGCGCTGGAACCCGTTGAGAACAAGGACGACCGGCGTACCGAGGTTGGCGGCGATCTTCGCGTTGTAGGAGAACTCCGTCGGCGTCCCCACATCGGTGTAGTCGCTGCCGACGACGAGTACGGCGTCGGCACGGTCGGCGACCTCGTGATAGCGCTGCACGATCGCGTCGAGCGCGGCGTCGGGGTCCGCGTGCACCTCGTCGTACGTCACGCCGAGGCTGTCGTCGTACGCCAACTGGACCGCATCGTGGGCCGTGAGCAGATCCAGGACGTAGTCACGGCCACCGTGCGTGGCGATGTCCGGGCGAACGATCGGGCGGAACACGGCCACCCGGTCGACCCGGCGCGACAGCTGCTGAAGCAGTCCGAGGGCGACTGTGGATTTTCCGGTGGACCCCTCCACCGACGCGACGTAAACGCTGCTCCCCATGCCTGCACCCTAGCTACTCGCCGCCGGTGGTGCGGTGAGACCAGGTGGCTGACTCGCCGGCCTTCAGATGCCGGGTCCGGCCGAAGCAGCGGACGGTGATCGGCGCGCCGGGGCCGGGATCGACGGTGAGCGTCACCCCGGTGGTGGAGACTTCGGCGACGAGGCGGTGTCCGCGGTAGCGCAGCGCCATCCGGAGGGTGCCGAGTTTGCCTGGCCAGTGCGGGCCGAA
>NZ_JBVHFT010000048.1:0-6556 GCF_055562215.1 Kribbella sp. NPDC020701
TAGCTCCCATGGTGGCCGACCGCGAGTCGATCGGCCGGATCTTCCGCGCGGAGTCCGGCCGGTCCGTCGCTGCCCTGGTCGCGATCTTTGGCGACATCGACCTGGCCGAAGACGCGGTCCAGGACGCGTTCGCGATCGCCGTACGGCGCTGGCCCGCCGACGGAATCCCGCCCAACCCGGGCGGCTGGATCACCGTCACCGCACGAAACCGCGCGATCGACAAGGTACGTCGCGATGCCCGAGGCAACGAATTGCTCCGGACGACCACCAATGAGGCGACCGCAACCGGCACCGTGCCTGACGACCGGCTGCGTCTCATCTTCACCTGTTGCCATCCAGCACTCGCCCCACAGAGCCAGGTCGAACTGACCTTACGGCTGCTGTGCGGCCTGTCGACCGCCGACGTCGCCAGGGCATTCCTCACCACCGAACCGACCATGGCCAAACGCCTGGTGCGAACCAAACACAAGATCAAAGCCGCGAACATCCCCTACCGGATCCCCGACGACACCGAACTGCCCGATCGGCTCCGCACGGTCCTCGCCACCGTCTACTTGACCTACACCACCGGATACAGCCAGGCCGATGGCTCCCCGGACCTGTCCGAGTCAGCGATCGAGCTGGGCCGAACGCTCCGACTGCTCATGCCCGACGAGCCCGAGGTCGCCGGGCTCCTCGCCCTCATGCTGCTCACCCAGGCTCGACGACCAAGCCGCACCGACAGCGCCGGCGAGCTCGTTGTGCTGCGCGATCAGGACCGCCTGCTGTGGGACCGCGATCTGATCCGGGAAGGACACAACCTCGTCCGCTGGTGCCTGCGCCGCAACCAGCCCGGCCGCTACCAGCTGGAGGCAGCCATCGCCGCGGTGCACGCCGACGCCGGCACGTTCGCCGACACCGACTGGAAACAGATCCTCACCCTGTACGACCAACTCATCGCCGTCGCCGCCACCCCGGTCGTCGCCCTCAACCGCGCAGTCGCAGTCGGCGAGGTCCATGGCCCGGCCCGAGGACTCCACGAGATCGACCAACTCGACCTCCCCGGCTACTACCCCTTCCACGCGGCACGGGCCGAATTCCTCCACCGACAAGGCCACACCCACGACGCCGCACACGCCTTCCACACCGCCGCATCGCTCGCCCCAGAAGGCCCCGAACGCCGCTACCTCCAACACCGCGCCAAAACCACCTGACGAGTCCGCTCTCAAGCCGCCAGTGATCGGAGGATGGCGGCCGTAGTGGAGTTGCCCGGGAAGAAGGTCCCGATCGCGATCTCGTCGAGGGTGACGTCGCGCGGCGATCCGAAGACCGTTGCCGCATACAACAAGTCGAGCTCGCCGTACGGCGTGCTCAGCTGCAGCGGTACGACGAGGTCGTTGGCAAGGGTGGAAACCGCCGACGCGGCCCGGCAACGAGCTTCGGCCTCGCCGGTCAGCGATCGGCCAGAGCGGCGACGGCTGCGGCGATCTCGGCCGGGAAGTCCTCCTGGAGGAAATGCTTGCCGGGAACCGTGGGGATGTCGTCGAGCCGGGCCGCGAGACGCGCCTGCACGCCGTACGTGCGCAGCGGCAAGGCAGTGTCCTTGCTGCCCCACAACATCCCCACCGGCCGCTCACCGGAGCCGAGCACCGCCTCATAGCGCCGCCGCTTGTCGACTGTTCGCTCGAACGAGCGCATGATCCGCAAGAAGGCGCGACCGTCGTCGTCTCCAAGCAGCAGTCGCAAGTGCGCGTCGACGGCCTCCGTCGGTACGCCGGGACCGAAACCGATCGTCCGCATCAGCGTGCGGAACACCCAAGGTGCTTGTGCCACCGTCAGCCAGGCCCGCCCCAGGACACGGTGGGCGAAAGGCTCCATCACCCACGGACGACGAAAGGTGTCGACGGCAACGATCGTGTTGAGCAGGAGGATGGAACGGACCCGGTCGGGCGCGGCGGCCGCGAACTCGAAACCGACAGGTCCGCCGATGTCATGGACCACGAGGTGAACCCGGTCAAGCCCGAGCGCGTCGAGCGCGGACGCCGCCCAGCCGCCGAGCCCGGTCCACGAGTAGTCGAAATCGTCCGGTCGCGCGGCCAGACCCAGACCGGGCAGGTCGAAGGCGATCCCGCGCAACCCACGCTGGGCGAGTTCAGGCAACACCGAACGGTAGACGAAAGAAGAGGCCGGTACACCGTGCAAGCAGACGACCGGCTCCGCATCCGACGGCCCGTCCTCGAGGACGAAACTCCGTACGCCGCCGGCCGTGAACTCCCGCCCGGCGCCACGATGAGCTGCCAACACCTCGTCAACCCTCACTGGATCACCCCCACCGCTCAGACCGGTGCTGCGTCACCGGAAGGGGTGACGACCAGCCACAACCCACCGTAGCCCTCGATGTTGTGGCACTTCACCTCGTTCTTCCCCTCGTGGGCGTAGTAGTAGAGCGGGTGCCCACCGTAGGTGACCTGGGTGGTGCCGTCGGTGCGCTTCGTCGTACCGAGGAGAGCCTGCTTCACCCCGCCGACAGCCACCGGTCGCCCGGCAGTCACCACTGGTGGCCACGCCTGGGCACAGGATCCGTAGCACGCCGAGGCTGCGGACGTCTCCTTGTAGAACAAGTAGATCGCCTGTCCCGCGGCCGACGCGGTCGTGGTGGCTCAGCGCTCGGATCACTGCCACAGCCGGCCAGGACAGGCCCGCAGGCAGTGGAGATCACGATCGCACGCATCCGAACCAGCTCCAACGCAGGGCGCATTCGGTCTCTCCGACAGTACCGCCGATGCGACTCTCCAGCAGGCACCGTCATGGACCCGTAAGGCGTCAGAACACGGAGCAGGTCCACGATCCAGGCCCAGCGTCGCGGCGAGTCGGATCTGGTGGTCGGGAACTTGTTCGGCAGCAACCTGTTCAACAGCCTCGTCGGTGGCGCGGTGATCGGATTCGCCTCCGGCTCGGCCACGCCCGGCAAGGCAACTGTTGCCCTAAGCATCACGATGATCCTCACCCGCGGCCTGGCCTGGATGCTGCTCCGCCGCGGACTGGTCTTGACCCGAGTCGAAGCCATCGCCTTACTGGCGGCGTCCCCGCTGACCATGCCGTTGCTGCTATCAACGTAACGTCGGGTGCGACGTCAGCGTGCCAGTCGCAGCCGGCCACCCTCACGGCACAGCACCCACTCGTCGACCGACAAGCTCTCAGACCGCAGTACGGATTCAGGTAGCTAGTGGGACCAGGGCCGCCCGTACGGCGGCGTGCAGAGGTTCGGCCTCGACGCCGACACGAGAGCGTAGGTTGATCGCGTACGCCAGCAGCGTGAGGTGCTCCGCAGTGGCGGCCAGATCCAGACCGGGCCGCAGCTGATCCTTGTCGTCGGCAACCTTCAGCGCGGCGTGGAGGGCAAGACTCAGTGCGGCCTGATGTTCGTCCAGCACTGTCTTGGCGCCAGGGGACGGATCCTCCAGGTGGGCGTTGGACACCAGACAACCCCAGCCGGCGAACTCACCCGAGCAGCGCATCCTGATCAACCGGGAGAAGAAGGCACTGATCGCGGCCAATCCCCGCCGATCCACGGCCAGGCGGGCGAACATCGGCCGCGACCGCTCATCGAGATAGCGCCGCAGGGCCCGCTCGTACAGGTCGTCCTTGCCGCCGAAGGCGTTGTAGAGACTCGATCTGCTCAGCCCGGTCGCGGTCAGTACGTCGCTGATCCCGGTCGAGCCGGCGCCTCGTTGCCAGAACACCAACTCCGCCGCGGCCAGCACTCGATCGGGATCGAAGTGTTTGACATCGGCCACCAGACACCCCCTATCTTGGAACGACTAGTCCAAGATAAGGCGAGGTCATCATGAGCGCAAACGAACCCGACGTGCTGGTACTCGACGTCAACGAGACATTGTCCGACCTGACGCCGCTGCGCCGGCGATTCGAGGCCGCCGGACTACCGGGGCACAGCCTGGACACCTGGTTCGCCGCGACCCTGCGCGACGGCTTCGCCCTCACCGCGGCCGGCGCAACGGCCGAGTTCGGCGCGATCGCCGCGGACGTCCTGGCCGCTCAACTCTCCGCAGCCGGGATCGAACCCACAGACCAGACGATCCGGGGCGTGCTCTCCGGGTTCACCCAGCTCGACCTGCACCCGGATGTCGTTCCCGGTCTACGGCGCCTGCACGAACTCGGGCTGCGGATCGTGACCCTGACCAACGGAACCGCCGCAATGTCCGAGCAGATGTTCGCCGATGCCGGCCTGCTCCCACTGCTCGAGCACCGACTCGACGTGACGCAGCCAGGTCGCTGGAAGCCACACCGGGCCGCGTACGAGTACGCCGCCGAGGTGTGCGGCGTACCCGTCGAGCGAATGGCACTCGCAGCAGTACATCCATGGGACATCGACGGAGCCAAGCGAGCCGGACTGCAAGGCTGGTACGTCGACCGGCGCCGCACACCGTACCCAAAAACCTTCTTGGCTCCAGACCTGCTCGTCACAGACTTCGAGGACCTGGCCGATCAGGTACACCCAACGTGATGCCCATCAGCCGGCGCCGGGCAGGTTCGCGCCGATCGCGGTGGCACTGGGACCGCTCGTAGTACTCGGCCATCAGCCGCCAGTAATCGAGTGTCAGGGCCATCTGCGCGACGATGGCCACCGCGACCGGTGCCGGCCGGCGCTTTCTGGCGGCCGCCAGTGCGATCACTCCGGCGACGCTGGCCGCAGCGTTGACGGCCATTGCCTTGTCGCGCGGGCGTTCGGTGATCCACAGTTCTTCACCCAACACAGCCCGGGTGGACCACGCCCGGTTGTGCCGCGGCACGGGAAAGACGATCGGGTTCACAGCCATCCAGGCCGCCACCAGGGCGGCCTGGCCCCAGCGCCGATTCCACACCGGCACGAACACGAGCGGTGTGCTCGCCCACCGGGTCCAGGCGCTCCAGGGGTTGGAGTGCCTGGCGAACACCTTCCGTTTGATCCCGCCGAATCGGGACATGGTCAGCCTTCCGCTCGTCGATGTCACAGGTCCGGCGGCTGATCCATCAGCTGGCGGACCTCCATCGGGTACTCGGTGTACTGGGCCCCTGGCCGCGATCTCCAGCGCACGCTCCTCGGTCCCCTCGACGATCCAGTACCCGGCCACCGACTCCGTCACCTCCGCGAACGGCCCGTCGGTCGGAATCGCCCTGGAGTCCACGAACCGCACAGTCTTCGCGGTCGCCGGGTCGGCGAGCTTCTGCGAGTCGACCAACCCGCCCTACTCCCGCAGCTCGCCGTCGGTGCCCATGATCAGGGTCATCAAACCTCCGATCCACACCGGCGACCGGTCCTGCACACTCTCGCCGACACCGCCGGCCATCATGATCATGTACTTCACTGGACACCTCCCTGAAGCGCAGCCACCGATCAGGCCGCTCCCCCTAGTCGGAGCCGCCGCACCGTTCGGGACAGTCGATCTCTCCAACCATCCTGCCGCAGGCTTGTGTTGACTCACTTCTACGGTCGGCGCAGGGTGAGGTGGGGCTGCACACCGCCCTGTACATGACTGCTCAGGATGACGCCACCAAGAGCCGGTGGCGATCAGCCATCCACTCGAGGCGACCTGGAGAAGACATGGGCACGACAGTCGAGATCAACGGCACCGTGCGGCGGTGGCGGGAGGACAAGCCAGGAGGACTTGCCGTTGTCGACATCCCGGCAGAGGTGGTCCCCGAGCTCGGCGGGCGCCGGCAGCGACGTGTCACCGGAACTCTGAACGGCGCCACGTTCACCGGCAGCACCATGCTCGTCGCAGGCGGCGGCTTCTGCGTGGGTGTGAGCAAGGCGGCGCTGAAGTCGGCAGGCGCAGATGTCGGTGACCAGGTGCAGCTCCTGCTGGAAGAATAGGCGGGTCTGAGCGTTGCTTTAAGCAACGACAGTGAGGATGGTGGCGACGCCGTCAGGCTGGGGCTGCTCGGCCGGTAGTGGTGACGGCGAGCCACAGGCCGCCGAAGCCCTCGATGTTGTGGCACTTCACCTCGTTCTTGGCCTCGTGGGCGTAGAAGTACAGCGGATGTCCGCCGTAGGTGACCTGGGTGGTGCCGTCGGTGCGCTTCGTCGTACCGAGCAGCGACTGCTTCACCGCGCCGAGCGCCTTCGGCGGTCCCTTCGTCAGCACCGGTGGCCAGGCCTCCGCGCAGGCGCCGTAGCAGGCCGACGTCGCCGAGTTCTCCTTGTCGAACAGGTAGATCGCCTGACCTGTGCTGTCGAACAAGATCACCCCGAAGTCGCTGGCGGCGGTCTTGACGCCCGTCCCGGCGGGCGCGGGCGAGGTGGGACGTTTGCCTGGCGAAGTCGAAGTGACGCTCGGCGACGGCTGGGGTGACGAAGGCAGCGTGGCCGAGGACGGCGTCGCCGCTGGTGGGGACTCCGCTCCGGAGTCGCTGCCACAACCGGCCAGCAGCAGTCCGCAGACAGCGAGTACGACGACCACGCGCACAGAACCAACTCCGATCTAGTACTCCAGCCGTAGTTCGTGATCAGGCGAGTTGGCCTGCCTGATGGCGGTGGTGGCAGTCGCGGGCGCGGGCTTGGTGGCGGCGTCGCCAC
>NZ_JBVHFT010000049.1:0-6231 GCF_055562215.1 Kribbella sp. NPDC020701
GCCTTGCAGTTGCTGCGGATGACCATCGTCGAAGCGCCGGATGAAGTGCGTGACCAGGTCCGTAACCTCACTCGCATGCAACTGATCCGGGTCGTGGCCGCCTGGCGCCCTGACATCTGCAATGTCGCCGACCCCGTGACCGCCTACCGGGTCGGGCTCAAGTCGCTGGCACGCCGTTACCTCGAGCTGTCCGACGAGATCACCGGCCTCGACGACCTCATCACCCCACTGGTGGAGGCCCTCGCCCCGCAACTGCTCGCACGAGTCGGCATCGGTGTCGAGATTGCCAGCCAGATGCTCGTCACCGCCGGCGACAACCCCGCCAGGATGAAGTCCGAAGCCGGGTTCGCGATGCTCTGCGGCGTCGCCCCACTGCCGGCCTCGTCAGGGATGACCCAGCGGCACCGGCTCAACCGCGGCGGGGACCGCCAAGCCAACCGCGCCCTGCACCTGGCCGTGGTCAGCCGCATCCGCATCGACCCGAAAACCCAGGCCTACATCGCCCGCAAGACCGCCGAAGGCCACTCCAAGCTCGAGACCATCCGATGCCTGAAACGCTACCTCGCCCGTGAGGTCTACTACCTGCTCAACCCCGGCCAGCAACACATCACCCGCCGCCCCTACCACCGGCGCCCAGCCGCATGAATCCACACCCCGGCGGAGCTCCTCCATCGCCGCCAACCAGCCGGAGCGCAGACGCGGTCAAGATGGAGCACCCCACGGCTGAACGACCTTGACCGCGTCGAGCACCGGCACACCATCACAAGCCGGAGGAGGACGCCGAAACAGCCCCTGTTGACAGACAGGAGAGCATCGCCGGGAGTCAATACACGTCGATCCGGCTCGCCGAGCACCTCGAACTCGAGGGCATCCGGCCCTCGATCGGGTCGGTCGGCGACGCCTACGACAACGCCCTGATGGAAACCATCAACGGCCTCTACAAGGCCGAGTGCATCCGCACCACCGTCTTCCACGACGGGCCGTACAAGACCATCGCCGACGTCGAATACGCCACCGCCGGCTGGGTCGACTGGTACAACAACCGCAGACTCCACAGCTCCCTCGCCATGACACCAGCCGTGGAGTTCGAGCAAGCCCACTACGCTGCTGTCAACCAAGAGCCGCAACCCGCATAAGAGCGGCAGAGAACCTGGGGCGCTTCACGAGTCAGGTGGAACGCAGGCCACGCCCGTCGTAGGTGTAACTCCAGGTGTCCAGCGTGCCTGTCGGCGAAGCGCCGGCCTTGACCGTGTCGACCAGATTCCGGACGTCCCACGTGTAGCCGGTCTAACGCGTGACCGCGGGACTGCCGGTACCGGCGTCCGGGTCGCGCTGGGCGTTGGTCGACAGCACGTTGGAATCGAGGTCGTAGGTGTAGTCGGTCTTCGCCTTGTTGGTGGCGCCCTTGAGCTCCTGCACCTGGGTGGTGCGGGCCAGGCCGTCGGTCGTGATCTTGAACGTGTCGGTCAGCGCGTTCGGGTTGGTGTCCTTGACCTCGGTCTGCTGACCGTTGGCGTCGTAGGTGTAGGTGAACGACCGCGACTCGACCGGGCTGGTCGAGACCAGCTTGATCGCGTCCGCGACCACCACACCCGCAGTCGCCGGCCGACTGCACCACAAGATTGCCGACGCGCAGGAACCATATCCGCGCCGCCGCCCTTCATGTCGGAGAGTTCCACCCCGTCGTTGACGCGATGGCGATGGCAGTAAGGATCGCTCGTCCCAGCACGTCTGGCTCACGCCAGTCCGTGACTGTCAGCCTCTCTCCCTGGCGATTCCCGAAATAGTCGCCGTCTTGATGCTTGTGGCGTGGCCAGATGCGCGCATCGGCCCCAATCTCCGACGTCATCACGTCGACTGAGCGGGAACGGGTGTAGAACCCACGCCAATCGGTTTCTCCGACAATCCTCAAGAACTCGTCGACATGATGTCGCGATTCTCGGGGCTCCGATTCAATCTGCTCGAGCAAGAGATTGGACGCAGCAATACCCACAGCGCTCCAACTACTTGCAGCACTCAACCGAACAAAAGGCGGCGCAATCACAGACCCATCCGGTGTCGACACAAGAGCATGCATGAAGATGGATCCGGCGTACTCATGCACTTGAATCGCAGCGGAGCGCGGCAACGGCATGTCACCACCGCCACGACTCATCTGCCGCCTCCAGGATTCACCCAAGTCGAGCCCGATTTCTCTCCGCAGGACAGGACCCGCTTTCATCTGCGTCACACGGAGCCAGTCGTCAGTCGAGCACACTGCCGATAATACACAGTCAAGCACGACGCTCCGCAACTCTTCGTCCTTGGCCGAGATCAAAACCTCAGTCATTGAGTAGCACAAATCGAGAATCTCGTCATTCCCCGCATCCACAGCTCGCCGAAAGACTCCATAGACAAATACGTCACGCACCAGCGTTCTTGCAAGCGACCAAGCCGGATCGCCATGCTGTAACTCTGCCTCTATCTGACGGGCGAGCTCGGGGAAATTCTCAGCGAGATACCCCGGAAGGTTATCGACGTCTATTGAGACTGCGCCATTCATCTCAAACCTCGGCAAAATCGATGCGACGTGCCATCGCAGCCCGGTCGCACGTCGTCATGAAACCGGAGTGCATCTCAGCACAAGACACTCGATGGACGACGGTAGCAGGCCCCGGCTCGGAGGCTTGCCAGCCATGACCCTGCCTGCCTCCCACGCCAACTGAGCATCCCCCGCCATACCAACCACCCCAAGCGCACTTCCAAGGAACTTCGCGCTGCCGTAGCCATGAAATGTCTGTTTATAAGCCCGAGGATCTTCGGCCTCGAAGAGCGCGCCGGTTTCACCCGAGACAGCCTGGTTCCGCGCAAGCTTCCGCATGCTCGTTTTGAACTCCTCATACCTGCCTTTCTCCTTGAGCGCTGCTGTAATCGGACCCGCCTCATCCACTGTCTCCAAGATATCCCAAGATCTCTTGAACAGCCGCCGGATCACCTCCTCGTCCGCAGGAGCCATCCCCGGCCGCCCGTTGAACTGATCTACGTCGCTCTGTCTCAGCACTTTGGCATACCCTTGAGCTTGATTCAGAACCTTCTCCAGATGATAGGTCTTGTTGACACGCCCGGTCTTGGCGCCAGTCTTCAACTCATTCAAGAGAGCCGTCGTTGACCTGCCGCGAATATACTCATTGTTGACCAGTCCTTGGAGGGCAGGATTCACCATCGTTGGCGGCGGCTCCGGCGAGGGTGGCCTCGGCGTATATGGCTGCCCATTTTCGTCAAGGGCGATGTGGCCGTCGAGTTCCATGCCGGTGATGGGGTTGCCGCCGGCGAAGGCGTAGCGGTTGGTGTTCCAGGGGTCGGTGCCGAGGGCGAGGTCCTTGAGGGCGCCCTCGTAGTAGTCGCGGGACAGGTAGCGGTTGAGGCCGGGGTTGTATTCGCGGAATCCCATGTCGTAGGTGCCGGTGGCGCCGTCGAACCGGGCCGAGTTGAACCGGTAGGGGTTGACGATGTCGGCGTCTTGGTTCGCGATGCCGGTGATGGCGTCGTCGCCGGTGGTGCCGGTCTTGTCGGGTTGGCCGTAGGCGGTGTACCGGTAGGTCGAGGTGGTCTGGCCGGTGGTGGCGTCGGTGAGGGTTTCGACGTCGCCGTGCGGGTTGGTGCCGTAGTACGACTTCTTCGACGTGCTGCCGTTGACCGGCGAGTCGACCAGGGACAGGTTTTCGCCGCCGGTGCCGTAGGCGTAGGACTTGGAGGTCTTCCAGGTCCCGGTGCTGTCTTTTTCTTCCTCGGCCGTGACCTGGTTCGCGAGGCCGACGAAGGTGTACCGGGTGGTGATCGAGGCGGCGGCGCCGACCTTTTCGGACTGGTTGACCATCCGGTCGAACGGGTCGTAGGTCTGGTTGCGGGTGTAGGTCGGGTTGCCGGCCGAATCGAACTTTTGTTGCCGGGTGAGGCGGTCGTAGCCGTCGTAGGCGTTCTGCTCGACGACCTGCGCACCAACATCGGTGGTGGTGGCGCGCCCGAACGGGTCGTAGCGCTGGTTCAGCGTCGTGGCGCCGGTGACCGTTTTGATCAGGCGGTTGCGGTCGTAGGTCATCGTCGACGTCGTCGCGCCGATCGTCTGCTTGGTAGTGTTACCGGCCGCGTCGTACTCGTAGGACTCGCTGTCGCCCTTGTCGACACCGGTCTTGACCACCGCGGCGAGCTGCCGGGCCGGGGTATAGGTGTACTTCGAGGCCTGATCCAGATACAACGAGCTGTTCGCCTGCAGGACCTTCTCGACGTCCAGCGAACGGTCCCCGTCGGGGTTGTAATACAGCGAGTGCGACGAGACCAGCAGGCCACCGCTGGTCTTCTCGGACAGGATCCGCTGCAGACCGTCCTCGTGATACGTGTACGTCGCGAGGTTGCCGTTCGGCTTCGTGACCGTGGACCGCAGACCACGACCGTCATAGGTATAGGACCAGGTATCCGTGCTCGTCGAGGTGGCGCCGGCCTTAACGGTGTCGACCAGGTTCCGCACGTCCCACGTGTAGCCGGTGTAACGAGACACGCCGAGCGTGTTCGCGTCAGCGCCCCGTTGCGCGTTGGTGGACAACACGTTGGAGTCGAGGTCGTAGGTGTAGTCGGTCTTCGCCCTCTCGACTCCCGTCTTGAGCTCCTGGACCTGGGTGGTGCGGGCCAGGCCGTCAGTGGTGACCTTGAACGTGTCGGTGGCGGCGTTCGGGTTGTTGTCCTTCACCTCCGATTGCCGGCCATTGGCGTCGTAGTTGTAGGTGAAAGAGCGGTTGTCGACCGGGCTGGTCGAGACCAGCTTGATCGCGTCCGCGACCACCACACCCGACGCGGCCGGCTTCAGCGTGATGGTCTTGGCGACGCCGTTCGGGAAGCTGAAGTTGCCCAGGTTGACCCACGGCGTGGCCGCGGTGCAGGCGGACTGGTCGACAGTCTTGGTGGCCGCGCCGGTGGAGTGGTTGATCGTGTACGTCGCCGCCGTCGATGCGCCAGTAGCCACCGGGCACGAGGCATAGACGTCGAACGAACCCGCGACATCCGGCAGCACCCGCCAGTTGAACGTGTCACCGGCTTCCGGCGTACCCACCGCCGCGGCCGCGTGCGTCCGGTAGTTCGCGCCTTGGGTGTTGGTGCCGCCGGTGACCGTGGCCCAGGTCCCGGTTGACGTGGTCTGCCAGGTGTCGGCGTTGTCGACGATATCGACCGGCTGCTGCGCGGCCGTGTCCGAACGCGACGCCAATGCACCGTCGGGGTAATAGCCCCAGGCCTGGGTCCGCTTCGCGTCGTCACCCGGCACCGTCAGGGTGCGGTCGGTCTGCTGACCCAACGGGTTGTAGCCGTAGGTCGCGGTGATCTGCCACGGGTCGGTGGAGGTCTTGATGTCACCGGAGCCGTAGTAGGTGAAGTTCGTCCACTGCGACGCCGGTGGCGCCGTAGCGGCGAACGTCGGTTCGGATTGTGCCTTGACCTCACCGGTCGGGTAGTACTGGATGAATGTGCTCGCCGGCGTCTTGTACAACGTGGTCGTGGTGTCGAACGCGGACTTGTTCTGGACCGGCCGGTTGTTCTTGTCGTAGACGGTCTCGGAGTACAGCGGAGTCGGACGGTCGTCATTGGTCGGGCGCGTCTGCCGGGTGACGTTGCCGGCCCCGTCGTAGGTCAGCTTGGTGACCCACTGCTCCTGGTGCCCACCGATCGGCGTGTGCGGAACCGAGACCTCGATCGGCTGACCGGCCTCGTCGTACTTGGTCGTCTTCGTGTGCCCGGTCTGGTTGATCTCCGCGGTCACGAGGCCGTCGGCGTCGTACACCGTCTTGCTGGTGTAACCGGCGGCATCGGTGACGGCGGTCGGGCGGTGGTTCAGGTCGTAGACCGTCTTGGCGGTGTAGTCCGTCGCCGGGGACGCGTTCCGCAGCGGATCGAGCACGGCGGTCTGGTTGCCGACCAGGTCGTACTCGAACGTCGTTGTCGGCGTCTTCGCGACCCCGCTCTCTACGAACGGCGTCTCCACCTTCAGCACCCGACCGAGCCGGTCGTAGGTGTACTTCGTGACGAAGTCGTTCGGGTCGGTGGTGGTCGCGACGCCCTTCGGCGCGGTCTCGGTGACCTTGCGGCCGAGCACGTCGTAGGTATACGCGACCTGCCGGCCAGTGGTGTTGTTGTCCGGCACCGTTTTCGTCAGCAGGTTGTCGGCGGCATCGAACGTCGACACCGACTCCGCACCGTTCGGCGCGG
>NZ_JBVHFT010000050.1:0-4691 GCF_055562215.1 Kribbella sp. NPDC020701
GCGAGAACGCCTACCGCGATATTGCACGCTATATCGAACTTCGCTACAATTCACGACGTCGCCACTCCGGACTCGACTACCGCACTCCCCGGCAGATCCACGACGAGTACCTGGAACGGCAGCTCGTAGCATAATTGGCCATTAAAAGAGCTGTCCGGAAAACGCGGGGCGCATCAGTATCCGGATGATGTGTAGTACGCCGTTAGTGGTGTGGCCATGCGCCGATCGACGTCGCCGGCGGCAACGTGTTTGAGGAGATAGGTGTAGCCGTCGCCGGCAGTCAGCCGGTGGATGCTCAGCACTCGTCGCTGCAATCGTCTGGCGATGAGCCGGATGAATCCGCACCGAGTGCTCGGGCTCGAAGTGCGGCGTTCTGACTGCGGAGTCGGACTGCCTCCCGCTCAAGATCGGTGAGCTCGGCAATCGCCGTCCGCACCCGTTCGACAGCGTCGTTCGGACTGTTCTCGTCGACCAGGCCGAGCAGGATTTGCCGAACTACCTGTGTCGGTGGCGCGGCCAGATGGCCTTCGGGCGCTGACGCGCTGAGCGTCGCCTTCTGCAGGCGCCAATGACGCAGGCGGCAGCGATCCGAGCAGAAGCGTTGATCGGATCGACGCGCGATGAAGAACGCGGCGCAGTACTCGCAAGCTCGGTCGCCGACGCGCCCAGATCTGTTGAGGCTGTGGTCCATAGATGCTCAACGTCGGGATGGCAAGCAGGTCGCATCTAATCGTTTCGGCGACAGAAACGCCTTGCATGCAAGAAGTGTGACCGGATTGGGCCGCGACGGTCCCGCATCGGAGCTGGGAGCGGTCGCGTCATGGGCGGCTCTGCTCTGAGCCTCCCGGGCCCAAACGTTGAACACCTGGATGCGCTACGCGTCATGGTCCTAGTCGTGTGTTGGCGCAGTTATCCACAGATTCATCCGGATCTGGCCGAAACGGGATCATTCCGGCCCATCTTCTCTGTGACGAGAGGGAGTCCCATGAACAACTTCGAAGTACCCCGTCGTGTGACGGACCTGGTGATCCAGGCTGAGGCGATCATCGAGGCATTGGAGGCGAAGGAGCCCGGCGGCCGATGGGCGATGACGGCCTTCAGCCGGTATCGAGTTCAACAGTTGCTCGGCTTGTCGTACGGGCCCTTCGATGGGGATCTCCATGTCGATGCAGCCGCGCTGTTCGACCAGGCGGCCGGTGTGGTGGATCAGCTCGACGTACCGATCGAGGACCTCAGTTGGCGCCTGGCACTGGCCGATGCCTTACGGGCCGCGGCCACGGACATTCGGATGGTCCAGGATGCGTACGACGTATGAGGACCTCCTCCGGGTCGCGAGACGAGACGCAGACGTCGCGTACAACTCTGCTGCTGACACAGACACCACTGACGTGGTTGCCGGCTGGCAGGCGACACTAACGGCCGCTCGCCATCACTTCCGCTGGCTGCGACTCGAACTGTCTACCAGTGACTTCACTAGCGCTGGTACCTCCGCTGCGGGGGGACCATTCGCTGCGCTGGCCCGATCGATCGGCGCCGGAGGTGACCTACTTGCATCGCAAACCCGCAGCACCCGCGGCGCGTGGGGCGACGAGAAAGCGCTCGCGGCGGCGCGGGCGGACATTGCTTCGATCACGGATCGGGCTGCTCGAGCAGCGGTCGCGAGACTCAATACGGCGCCGATCGGCAGTGACGAGACGAGGGATCGGCTGTCCCATCACCTGACCGAACTGATCGCAGAGCTCAAGTCCATCCGCAAACGCGGATCCCGGGACATCGGCGCCCTGCGCGGATTGACGACAACTCTGCCGGACGCCGCTGTCGATGAACCGTCGCAAGTGATGGTCCTCGCCGCTCGCTGGAAGTCGGCGCATGAGGCGACGGCTCCTCGCGGGGTGCTGACCCGCGATCTCCGATCGACCACAGCACAGTTGCGCACGGTCGTCGGTTACGGCCTGCATCTCACCGCTCGGCTGAGTCGGCACCGCACGACCGCGGAGGAATTCCGAGACCTCGTGCAAGCACTGCAGATGGCCGGCGCAGCCACGCAACGCCTTGCACACCTGTGGCGAACTCGTCTCTCAGACGTGAACGGCCGCAGCGAGGGGCCCGCCGAAACAGCTTTCATCGAATTGATCGGAGTGCTGCGAGCCTGGCTGTCTGCTGGCGAGCAACTGACGCAACCTCAGGATCCCTTGCAAGACGAGCGAGCCAGGGCGGTCCTTCGAGACGTCATCGACGAGCTGATGCATTCAGCCGATCGGGTGGCGAAGGTACAGCAAGAGACCGTCGCGTGGTTGGTCATGCGTGGGCACCTGTTCGTCCCGCGCGTCGAGCTGGCCAAACGCGACCCTGAGTTCGACTGGCGGCCCCAGGTTTGGCGTCTGAGGTACCCGCAGCGTGCGTGGGTGAGGACTAATCTGGCGGCCTGCTTCGATGAGGTGACAGCAACTCTCGCTGAAGTCACAGATCACTTGTCGACCGCCGCGCGTACGGCGCGGACAATCGCCGGAACATCCGGCCTGAACCGCCCGTACGGGCCCGAGCACTTCGACTCGCCACCCTTCCCGAGGGAGCCCGCCGATGCCCGGCCAGTGGCGACGCGATCGCCGCGGGGCCGGTATCGGCCGGAGTACTGGGACCTCATTCCGGAGATCTACCGAGATCTGGAAGGGCTCGAACGTTGAGCTCTCCCAGACTCAAGTTGGAGGATCGATGGAGCGGCCAAGAGTTACCCCCGAGAATCTACGTGACGCGTTGCACTCGGAGATCCGCAGACACAGTTCAGGCGTCGAATGGGTCAGGTGGCTGGACGCCTCAGTTGCTCTACGCAACTACAGCTTCCGGAACGTCGTACTGATCACGCTGCAGATGCCGTATGCCAGCCAGGTGGCCCGAGCTGACATCTGGCAGAAGTTCGGGAGGTCCATCCCGCACAACCAGCAGGTCCACGACATTCGAATACTGGCGCCTGTAATCCAACATCGAGGCAGGAGCACGGCTCTCGAGGAGAGTCGGCCCGAGCTCGAGCTCGAACGGGGGCGGTCAGCCCGGGGCGGTGGGCGACTGCTCGGATTCAAGGTCGGGTCGGTCTGGGATGTCTCCCAGACCGACGGTGCACCGCTTCCGCCGCCGAGTGCGTCGGCCCCTGGTGCATCGACAAGGGATCTTTGGCGAGCGCTCGCACAGCAGGTTTATTCCGCCGGCTACACGCTCATCGAAGGCAACTCAGGCCACCGAGGTCTGGATGGGTTCACCGACCACCAAGCCCGGACGGTCGTCATCAGACGCGGCTTGGACGACCTCACCGCGGTCGCACGGCTGGCGCACGAGATCGCGCATCTGCGGATGCACAATCCGAAGGAGATTGCTTCGGCTGGAAGTGTGATGTGCCGGGGCATACGCGAGGTCGAGGCGGAGTCCGTTGCTTACGTCCTGATGGCTCATCACGGGTGGGCGACTGGTGGATCGTCCTTCCGGTACATCACGAGTCTGGCGGCTGCAGTGAACAAGCGTGAACCCGAGAAGGTCATCGAGCGGACGGGCGCCCGCGTGGTCTCGGTGGCGCGCCGCCTGATCGTGTCGGTTGATCGCCAACTTCGGCGTGCTGGGTTGAGTCAGCGACGTCCTGACTTGCGTGTAGTTGCCCACGACCACCTAGCGATCCATCACGACGAGCTGGGCCGGCTGTCAGCCGGACCCGAGTGGTGACGGAGGGATTCGATGTCCAGTTCAAGAGTTGCAGCCCTTCGACGTGCACGGCAACGCCAGGCACGCATCGAAGCGGCAACGGCGCGTGCGACTAGAGCACAGGCTGCGTTGGGCCGGGCGATCAAGGCCAGGACCCTCGCAGCTGAACGCCACAATGAGCGAGTCCGCGATGCCGAGCAAGCATCGGCCGCAGAAGCCGCCGAACTTGCCAGGGTGTGTGGAAGCGCTGACGCCGCAGCCGAGATCCTCGGTTGGTCTGTGCGAGAGATCCGCAGGGTCATCAAGTCCGAGCACGAGCAAGTTCCCGAACTGCGCGGGAGGCGCGTCGGCAGTCGCAAGCCGCGACACGAGCAGCTGGCGAGTCCGTCAAACGGAGGAGGCGACGATGCAGACGCCGGAGACGACTGATCCACTCTGGGACATCGACCAGCTGGCGGCGTACCTCGGCGTACCCAAGCGCACCCTTTATCGCTGGCGGACCCACAACTACGGACCGCGAGGGATTCGCGTCGGGCGACATGTTCGGTACCGGCGGAGTGTGGTGATCGAGTGGGGGCCTTACCCCCGGTTCTTGGACACGGTGGTGGATTACGCCGCTGACGGGAGCGTAGCGGTGTAGCGGGCTTCGTAGGTGTTCGGGGACTGGTAGCGGCACCAGGAGTGGCGTCTGCGGGTGTTGTAGCGGGTGACCCACCGGAACACTTCGCGGCGGCAGGTGGCCTCGTCAGGCCAGGAGTTGTTGTCTTGGAGGATCTCTCTCTTGAGGGTGGCGTTGAACGCCTCGGCGAGGCTGTTGTCGGCGCTGGTCCCGACGGCGCCCATGGACTGGGTCACGCCTAGGTTCGTGCAGAGTCGGGCGTAGTCCTTGGAGGTGTAGACCGACCCGTGGTCGCTGTGGAAGGTCGCGCCTTCGAGGCTGCCGCGGGTCGCGGCTGCGGCGTTGAGGGCGTCTTCGACCAGTTCGGTGCGCATGTGATCGGCGA
>NZ_JBVHFT010000051.1:0-4639 GCF_055562215.1 Kribbella sp. NPDC020701
GACCCCGACTCCGGGCGAGCTCCCCAGCCAACCAGCGGGAGAGGCCAACCGAAACAACAAATCTCAAGTCTCTACGGTTTCAGGGGATTGCCGGACATCGGTCACCGACTCCCAGAGCCGGACGGTCCTGACGCTTGGCTACGACACCAGCACCGGCCTTGTGACCTGGATCCAGGACATCTCGCAACGAGCACTCAAGTTCACCTACAACGCGAAACAGTTGATCAAGCTGGAGGACGGCGGCAAATTCAACTCGGGCACGGCGACCTTCGAGCCAGGTGCCGTGGTCAAGGCGTTCCAGCTCGCTTACACCGACACCTCGAACAACGGCGGCACGAAGCTGATCTCGGTCAAGGATCCGCGCAACGCCGAGACGAAGGTCCAGTACTACACGCCGAACGAGACCTCGTCGTACGCGTTGTGGCCGAAGAGCTACACCGATCGCCGCGGCAACGACACCACGTTCTCCTACGCCGATGCTGACCCGGTCGCGCAGGACAGGCTGGCCACGGTCACCGATGTCAACGGCAGTACACCGTCGGTCACGACGTACAGGATGGACGTGTTCGGCCGCACAACCAGCATCGTGGATGCGAACCAGAACGCCGTCGCCGGCACGAAGTCGACCTTGCTGGCCTGGGATCGGGACCACAACGTGATCCGGTTGCAGGAACCCAACGACGCGGTGTCAACGTGGGAGTACGACCCGAACACCGGCTACCCACTCGTCGTCAAGGACGCGATGGCGGTCAAGAACGGTCTCCCCGGTGTGGTGCTGACCTACCAGAGGCTGACCACCGGCGCGAAACCGACCGTGCTGCTGTCCAAGACGAGCGCCGGCGGCCGGACCAACACGTTCACCTACGACGCGAACGGCAACGTCAAGACCGTCAAGAACGGACTCGGATTCGGGCCGACCTACACCTACAACTCGAACGGGACCCTGGCGACGGTCACCGACGCGCGCGGTAACGCGACGCAGTACGGCGCCGACACCAACTACGACCCGAGCGGCTCCCCGCTGTCGATCACCGACCCCGAACTGGCCACAACCGGCTTCGTGTACGACGCCCGCGGCAACGTGCTCCAGCTCAAGGAGGACCTTGTCAACGGCCAGTTCCAGCGGTTGACGACCGCGGAGTACGACGCATTCGGCCGGCCGACGAAGATCTCGAAGCCGTACGACGGCCCGGTGGTGCGGACCACGACGACGGAGTACGACCTCAACGACAACGTGACCAAGGAGACCGCGCCGAACAACGAGCAGTCGATCTCGACGTTCGATGCCGCGGACAACTTGTTGACCAAGACGGTGCCGGACAACAACACCACCGGCCGGCAGCTCGCCTACACCTACGATGTGCTGGGCCGCAAGGTCACCGAGACCGCGCCGAAGGGTGTCGCGACCACAAGCGACCCGAACGACTTCGTCACCAAGTACAGCTATGACCGGATCGGTCAGGTGCTGAAGGTCGAGACGCCATTCGTCGACACCGACGGCTCCACCAAGACGCCCACGACGACCTACGAGTACGACCTCGTCGGCAACCAGACCACCGTGCTGGACCCGCTGCGGAACGTGTCCCCGGCGACCGACTACACCTCCAAAACGGTCTACGACCTGAACCACCGCCCGACCGCCGTCACCGATGCGGCCGGCTACACGAGCAAGACGGTCTACGACGCCGACGGTCTGGTGACGTCGCAGATCAACCAGACCGGTCACGCGAAGAAGACCGACTACAACGCGGCCGGTCAGCCGGTCGCGATCCACGTCCCGCACACCCCGATCGGTGCCCATCAGGAGGACCGGGTCACCACGCTGACCTACGACGAGGCCGGCAACGTCACCCGCCAGACCCGGCCCAGTGGCCGGTACTCCGAGACGGTGTACGACAAGAACAACCGGCCGGTCCAGAACAAGTCCGCGTTCGACACCACGACCGACCTGTACAAGACGCCGTCGAGCACGTTCATCCAGTACTGGCCGACCGGTGAGATCAAGGCGCAGTCCGAGCCGACGTTTGCCGCCACGGCTCCGCCGGCCGCGCAATGGACGAACTTCACCTACTACGACTCCGGTGACATCAAGACCTCGACCGACCCGTGGCAGATCACCGCGACCTACGGGTACAACCCGTTGGGTCAGCAGACCGACCGCACCCTGACCGTGCCCGGCGACGACGCCAAACGCACCCAGGCCTGGGCCTACTACCCCGACGGTGGCCTGCAGTCCCGCTCCGACACCGCAGCCCAGCAGCCCGTCGATGTGGTCGACAACGCCGACACCTGGCAGACCAGCTCGACCGGGACCTGGGCCACGGTCACCGGCGGCACCAACACCCAGGGCGCCAACTACCGCACCCACGCCGCCGCGGCCGTCGGTACACCGGAGGCCGGTGACACGTTCAACTGGCGGGTGCTGCCCGACATCACGGGTTCGTTCGACGTCTACGCGAGCTGCCCTGTCGCCACGGCCGCCACCACCGCGGCGACGTACACGATCAACCACTCCGGCGGCGCGGCCACGAAGACGGTTGATCAGAAGGCGTGCACCGCGGCGACGCCGTGGGTGAACCTGGGTAACTATTCGTTCCCGAACGGTGTCGCCAAAACCATCACCTTGAAGCCGGCGGTCGCGGGTGTGGTGGTCGCGGACGCGATCAAGCTGGTCTCGACCAGCCCGGCCGAGTCCCGGTCCTTCACCTACAACTACGACGCCAACGGTCAGCAGAGCGAGGTCAAGGACAACAACCCGAACGCCGCGACCGACACGTTCAAGATCACCACCGACGGCCTGGCCCGCACCACCCGGGTCCAGGAGCTCAAGGGCATCACGAACAAGGCGACGACCGACTACACCTACGACCTCGACTCCAACGTGCTGTCCACCAACGCCCAACGGCCCGCGGACGCGAACACCGTCGGCGTGACCCGCTACACCGCCTACACCTGGGACGTCCGCAACCTCATCGACACCGTCAAGGCCGCCGCCACCCCGACGTTACCGCTGGACACCTGGTCCTATACCTACGATCCGCGTGGTTGGCGGTCCACCACCACCAAGCCGAACGGCAACGTGGCGACGTTCACCTACCACGAGGACGGCCTGCAGCGGATCCTGACCGAGAAGACCAGCGCTGGCCTGCTGGTCTCGTCGCACTCGCTGCGCTACAACCCCGACAGTGACCGGTCCCAGGACGTCGAGAAGGTCCTGCAGGCGGGGACGTCGCTGTATCTGGACCAGGCGTCGACCTACACCTACACCCCGGCCCGGCAACTCGCGGCGGTGGTCAAGACCGGTGTCGACAAGGGCGACAACGAGTCCTACGACTACGACGCGGCCGGCAACACCATCACGCAGACCATCGGCGCCACCGTGTCGTCGATGACCTACGACCGCAACCGGCTGATCAAGACGGTCACCGGTGGCGCGACGCTGAACCAGCGTTACGACCCGTTCGGGCGCTCCACCACCACCGACGCCGGCACCCAGGTGGTCGAACAAAACGCCTACGACGGCTACGACCGCCTCGTCCGGCAGCAGAAGTTCGATTCGGCTGGCAATCCGACCTTCACCCGCAACCAGACCTACGACCCGTTCGACCGCGTGGTCAACCAGTCCGAAAAGGTCGGCACCGCCCAATCCATCACCACCCGGTACACCTTCGTCGGCCTGGCCGACCAGGTCGCCGCCGAGGAGGAAAAGGACACCGGCGGCACCTGGAAGACCTCCAAGGCGTACGCCTACGGCGCAAACGGCGAAAACCTGTCCCTGGTCGACTCACCCGTCAACGGCACCACATCGGAGAAGTCGTTCTACGGCACCAACCCCCACGGTGACGTCGAAACCCTCACCGACGCCACCACCGGCGCAACCACGTCGACGTATCGCTACACCGCCTACGGCCAACCCGACAAGACCGGCACCACCGGCGACGACGCCATCACCGGCATCGCAAGCCAAGACGCCGACATCGTCAACCCGTACCGGTTCAACAGCAAGCGCTTCGACGGCGCGACCGGCAGCTATGACATGGGGTTCCGCGAATACAACCCAGGCCTCAACCGGTACCTCAGCCGCGACTACTACAACGGCGCCCTCAACGACCTCGCCCTAGGCTCGGACCCGTGGAACACCAACCGCTACATGTTCGCCGGCGGCAACCCCATCACCGGTGTAGAACTCGACGGCCACATCGCCATCGACGAGAACGGGGACCAATACACGCCGACCCCGCAGCCGCCAGCGAGGCCGCCGACAATGGTTGACCCAGCGCTACAACCTCTCGTAGACGGCGAATACGCGCGTCCAGGCGTCACGAAGGTAATAGATGACGGTCGTACGACGACTGCTTTGAGGAACGAATTGGAGACGGGGGTCAAGACGGGGAAGGGGAAAAGCGCGACGTATCATCTCCAGAAAGTCCTTGCGCAGGCAAACGGGTACGCCAATGCCCTGAGGAAGAGTGACGTCGACAGATTTCATGGCAGGCCCGGGCTGGCCGAAGCTGACGAACTCGTGCTCCGAAGGCTGTTCAAAGACTCACCCCGGCAATTCATGGGGCTCAGTGATGGCGCCGCCGGGATGCCGGTGGGGCGGGCTTGGTGATGGTGGTGCTTCGCGGGTACGTCGGTT
>NZ_JBVHFT010000052.1:0-4569 GCF_055562215.1 Kribbella sp. NPDC020701
TGGTCCTAGACAAACCACATCGTCGCTGGTCAGGAGCACCTTTCAGTTCAACGACACACATCCCCACAGCCAACCGGCATGAAAGCCCCGGGCTAGCAGCAGGTGCTCGAGGGTGAGCTTCAACCGGTGATCAACTGTGGCCACCACCGCGCTCCTGTGCTGCCTGCAGAGCCTTCGACAAGTCCTCGGCGAGCGCCGAGACCGACGCGGCCACGAGATCCGGATCGCCGATTCCGGATTCGGCGCGGCCGGCCATCTCCGCCCCGAGCGCTGTCGGCCCGGCGGCGAACAGCTCCCGCAGGTAGCCGATCGCCGTCTCGGTCGCGTCGGCGCTCACCTCGTCGGCACGCAGCTGCTCGAACGTCTCGGCCAGGTCCGCGGTTTCGGTGTCGATGAGGATCCGGTAGATGTCGTGGGCGTCCTTGTCCTGCAGGCGGGTGGGGTTGGTGTCGTTGACGCGTTCCCCGATCTTGTAGAGCTTCGCCACCAAGAGC
This sequence comes from Kribbella sp. NPDC020701, assembly GCF_055562215.1. NCBI lineage: Bacteria > Bacillati > Actinomycetota > Actinomycetes > Propionibacteriales > Kribbellaceae > Kribbella > Kribbella sp. NPDC020701. Next base: position 495 of record NZ_JBVHFT010000052.1, read on the forward strand.
GCGCCGCAACCGGCCACCTTGACGGTGTAGCGACGGCCGTCTGCCGGGTCGAGCGCGGAGACCTCCATGGGCGAGTTATCGATCAGGGCAGCTTCGAGCCCGCCGGCCCGGCGGGTGGCGCTCTTGCTGTGCGGCGGGATCCGCCCGCCGCGGGTCTGCTTCCCGCCATCGGTCAGCGACGCGGGCACCATCAAGTCGACCGGGATCCCGGCCGGGCTCAGCCATGCACCGGGCTGACGGCTGTCTGGGTTCGGGTGAAACCCTGCCAGCGTCATCGCGTCCTCAAGCAGGGGATCGTCGCCGAGCTCGCGGGGATCGACCGCGAGGTCGCTGTCCTTGGTGGCCTCGGCCAGGGCGACCGGTGCCGCAGCGGTCCGCATGTAGACCGCCTGGGCGCCGATCACGATGACGGAGTCGCGGTGTTCCTCGAGCGCCACGAGTGCGTCGAGCAGCGCGGAGCGCGACTGGACCAGCAGGTCATTCCTACTGGCGCCAGGTTCGTTCATTGCGTGCCATCCATTCGATGAGTTCTTCGCCTTCGGACGGGTTACGTCCCGGGCCGGTCAGCAGGTCGACGGCGACCTGGGCCGGCGCGGCGATCTGGTAGCCGCCGTCGGTCCGGACGCGGGTCCGGGCGAACACGGCAGTGCTTTTGGGTTCGGCCAGTACGACGTTCGCGCTGGCTTCAGTTGGGCGCAGGTCCCACGCGGCGGCCGCGGCCGCCGCGTCCGGGGTGTAGATCATCGCCGATCTCGCCGGAGCGTACGGCGCCCACTCCGCGGCTGCCAGCGTGCCGGTCACCGCGTACTCGAGCTCCGCCTCGGCCACGCGCGGCAGGAACCTGTCCAGCCCGCGGGGCGCGAGCCAGGTGCTCGTACGGTTGCTCGCGACGAGCTCGTAGTCCCGGCTCCACCGCCGCAGCAGAGGCTGCCACTCCGGCACCAGGACCTGCGACCCGCGCCGCTCGACCAGCCCCTCCTCCTCGAGGAACTGCACCACGCGGTACGCCGCACCCGTCGACGTCCCTGCGGTTTCGACCAGACTCCGGATCGGCCACGCGCGGTCGTAGTCCAGCAGCGCCCGGACCACCTGGCTGGCCGGGGCGCCCTTCAAACTGCCGCGCGGGCGGCCAGGACCCCGCCAGGGGTCCCGATCCGCGCCTCGATCTGACACGAACAGACCTGGCCTCGGGGAGGTGACCCGGACGTTGCCGGTGGCATCCACGAACGACAAACCGGCCTCGATCAGCTTCTGCCGAACCGGCGGCGACAGATAGCGCGCCACCACCACACCGGTGACCGACGGACTGCTTGCCGGGTCGGCGTCGTACCTGGCGAGCTGGTTGGAAATCGTTTGGACGTCACGGCTCTCGACCGTGCGCTTCGCCTCGAACAACAGCCGGCGCAGTGCACCGTCCGGAGAGACGAGATCAACGATCCCATCGGCTCCCTGATCGGGCGACGGTGGCACGGTATGCATCTCCCACCCCGCAGGCAACCGCTCCGCGAGGATCTCCTTGCCCCGCACGAGAACGTCAGCCTCCGTCAGCGGCGCTGTCGTCGTAGCCACGGTCTACCTCCTGTTCGGGAAATAGCATACCTCCGCTGTCAGCGGAATCAACCAATTTCCCGAACATCGGCAGGCGACTGGGTCGACCACGCCGGACGGTGGAAACCTGTACCCACCCGGTTACGACGGGGAGTGCGGGTTCCGGCGATGGCTGCGATCGCGCCCCGACGTGCGGGGCCAGCTTCAGTACGAATCGGCGCCGGTCTTCGCCGGGCAGGAGCATGACGATCAGGACGATCAGCCCGGCCAGGGTCAGCAGCAGCACGAGTGGGACGGCTCGACGAGGAGCCGGAAGCCGCCGGCCAAGACGATCATCGCCCGCGCGGCGAGCCCCCGTCCGGGTCTGGGTGGATCGTGGCGTCAGGTAGCCCCTCGAGGGGCTGTCGACAGCGGCGGCCTCTTGCACTTCTGGGAGTCTTTCGCCATCAGCCGGATGCCATACTCAGGCGCGGTTTTGTCTCAGAGCCAGCTTCGATGATCGGTTCGGCCTCGACCGGATCGAGTCGACCGGCCTCAAGGATTGTGTCCAGAGAGATGCCGGCCTGGGACAGGAGGGTCACGGCGGAGCCCAGGAGGCTCGGCGACTCGGGCGGACCGAGCGGGCCGGGTTCTGGGTGTCCTTGCGCGGCTAGCCGTTGGTTGGCACGTCGATAGGACGACTCGGACAGGGTGCCCAGTGCGTGCGCGCGATAGACGAGCGCGCGAAGGCTGACGCCCCAGTGGCGCTTCAGGTCGTGGAAGACAGGCCAGTCAACGCGCCGCGGCAGCTGGTCGATGATCTCGTCCCGCGGCATGAGGAACTCCGCTGCAAAAGCGTCGGCCTGCTGCTCCAGGAGCTTTGATCCCGGTTCGTTGTCGGGGTGGAGCACGAGATGCCCAAGCTCGTGACTGGCATCGAACCGGCTCCGGGCCTTGTCATCCTTGCCCGGGTTCAGCATCACCAACGGCCGGTGGCCTGCGTCGGAGGAGAACGCGTCGACCTTGCGATCGATCCCCTGAGGTAGCCGGAGGACCAGTACTCCGTGTGCTTCAAGCAGCCGGACCACGTGTGCGACGGGGCCGGGAGCGATGCCCCAAGCCTCCTTGACCTGCTGAACCACCTGCCTGATCTCTTCTATCGGGAGGTCCTCAGGAACGCCGACCGACGGCAGATCGATGGCCGGCAGACTCGTCGACGTACTGCTCGATGAGCGCCGTCAGCTCGAGTCCCAGTTCTCCATAGGCCAGGGCCTGCTCTCGAGCAATCGCCGTGGTCGATCGCAGCGACCGGAAGTGGGCGCTGGCGGCCGGTAGCGATTGCAGGGGACGCCCAGCAATGGCGGACCGGCGGTAATGACGAAAGCTCTGGCGGGTTAGTTGATTACAACAGCGGCGAGCTAAGTAAAGCTGCATTCGATGCCCGCAAAGCAGCAGGGATCACGCCGCAAGAAACGTCGCAACAGCGCGAGTTGAGGGGCTTGATGAGATATTCACCGGATTCAGCAAAGGTGGTGGTTTTCATGCCGAAGATGATATTATCGCTCAATTGAATGCACGGGGTATAGATCCGAGCCGAATTACCCAGCTTTATACCGAGCGGCAGCCGTGCGAGGCGTGCGGACCGATGCTCGACAAGATTGCGCCCGACGCAACCGTAAGTTGGTCCGTTCCGTATGGAGGTGACGTAACAATGAATCGGGCGGCGCAGGATTTGCTCACGGAATTTATCAAGCGGGCGAGCCGGCAGGTTGGGTGACAATGACTCTATGTCAGGATGTACAATCGTCGTGTGGCTGCAGGTTATGGTGTGAGCCATCCGATGGTGGAGGGTTGATTGATGTCGAGCTTTGAGCGCGTGGGTTTTGGTAAGCAGCGAGCGCTGAAGGCACTGGCGCAAGAGGCGCTCGAAGTGCTCCGGTCTGCCGGTCTGCCGCAGTCGATCGAGACAGAGGAGGGTACCTCTGCAGGAGTAACTGTTGAGGTTGATCTTGGTGATGACGAGGCGGGTGGCGTCTACTTGACATGGCGGCCAGATGGTCGCCTGGTCGACGAGGCGGCGCTGGCAGTTCTGCATGGACGTCGCGATGATCCAACAATCAGCCGATCCGCGGTCTTCAGAGCTGCGATGAGGGGCGCGATTTTGTCAATCCTTGTTTCGTCTGGATTTCGCGTCGAGGAGTCGCCGGATGACTTGAACCCACTCGCTGTCCGTGTTTTGGGGAGGATCTGATGAGATCTGCACGAGCCGAGCCCTGCGCATTCATAAGAGATCACCGCCGCCAAAGTAGCGGACGAAGCCGCAGATGCAATTGCGAGCAGCCGCCTCCAACGGTTCCTTGTGTGACGCCTTGATCGCGCGGTTTGCCGAGAACCCGGGGCAAGGGAGGCCAAGATGTCAGCCAATCGCGGTCAATGAGGTTTTCTCACCAGGTTAGCCCGGACAGTTCACGGCTGATCGGCCGACTCGTGCCGTAGAAGCACCGAAGTGCCTGTCCTGTAAGGGATTCTTGGACTTGCGACAGTCAAG
>NZ_JBVHFT010000053.1:0-4103 GCF_055562215.1 Kribbella sp. NPDC020701
GGCAACCCCTTGTGCTGGTGGCGTCCCCGCGGACCGACGGCGGCCAGTCCGCGCCAGGCGCGGACAGATCACCCACACATCAAGCAGGAGAGCCGCAATAACCCAGTCTCAGGTCCCCAGACGGGGTACTAGCCCCCGACCTGATGCTCGTGATCTCTCGCGGATCCGCAGTCGAGAGAGCTCTGTGGAGTTGGGGTTGGCGGTTGCGGACGGGGTGGGAGGGGTTGTCAGGCCAGGGGTGAGAGGTTTGAGGTTGGGCCGTAGAGGGCGGCTGGGTGGTGCTCGAGGTAGGCCCAGTAGCGGTCGCCGTAGGACCAGTGCCACCACTCGGTGGGGTAGTTGACCAGGCCGGCGGCGGTTAGTACGTCGGCCAATAGCGCGCGGTTCGTCCGGGCTTCGCGGGTGATGTTGGTGGCTGCGAAGAAGCAGGCGCTGTTGCTTTGTTCGGGGGTCGCGTCGATCGGCGTACCCAGGTCGAGGGGACCGTGAGCTCCGACCAGCGTGAGGTCGACCGCCGCGCCGGCGACGTGCGGCGCGACCTCGACGGGGGAAACGAAGCGGCTCGCCAATACGTGTACGTCGTGCGCGGAGATGCCGGGGTGGAGGCGCTCGAGCTCGGCGCGGTAGCCGTCGTAGATCTCCTGCTGGGTCTCGAGAGGACGCAACCCTTCCACCACCTGCAGCCGGATCCCGGCCGGCAGGAACGTGTCCGCCACCGCCAGCCGGTCCGCGACGCTCTCCCGCACGAACTGCCGGCCGGTCGTCGCGATGCCGCGCGTGAACAGGTCGACCAGCGGCTCGCCGCTCTCGTTCGCCGGGATCCGCGCGATCCGCTCGTCGCTCAACAGAACGGTCACTGCTGCGTCACCGCCGTGCGGAGCAGGGTGTCGACTACCTCGGCGTACGACATGCCGGCGGCCGCCCACATCCGGGGGAACTGCGACGCCGGGGTGAACCCGGGGAACGTGTTGATCTCGTTGACCACCGGCTCCCAGTCCGCCGGGACGAAGAAGTCCACCCGGGCCAGCCCCTTGCACCCGAGCACCTCGAAGACGTCCAGAGCCGTACGACGCAACCGTTCGGCCAGCGACGGTTCCAACGGCGCGGGTACGACGAATCGCGTGGCACTGCTGTCGTATTTGGCGGTCGCGTTGAAGAACGGCTGGCCCGGATCGCTGTGGATCTCCAGCGCCGGCGCGGTCTCCACCCGCCCGTCCGGGAACTCCAGCACGGCCAGATCGATCTCCCGGCCGACCATCTCCCGCTCGACCAGCACCTGCGGATCGAGTACGGCGGCATCCGCGATCGCGGTCAGCAAGGTCGGCAGATTCGTCGCCCGGGCCACGCCGAAGCTCGAACCGCCGTTGCCTGGCTTCACGAACAAGGGGAAGTCCAGACCGGCTTCCTTCAGCTTCTGCATCGGGGCCTCGGTGTCGGTCAACTCCGATCCGCGCAGCGTCACGCCAGGGGTGACCGCGATCCCATGAGCCTTGAGGACCGCCTTGGTCAGGTGCTTGTCGAGCCCGACCGCGCTGGCCGCGACGCCGCTGCCGACGTACGGGACCTTCAGTTGTTCGAAGAAGCCCTGCAGTACGCCGTCCTCGCCGTACTCGCCATGCAGGGCGGGGACGGTGACGTCGCACGCCTGCAGGATCTCGATCGCCTCGTGCTGACCGTCCGACCAGTTGCCCTCGGCATCGATCACCAGGGGGATCGCAGTGTGGCCGAGGATCTCGACCGCCTTCGCGATGCCTTTGCCGCTGGCCAGCGAGACCTTGTGTTCGGGGCTCGCGCCGCCCATCACCACCGCGACCTTCATCGGTTGCCTTCCTCGTAGCGTCGGGGCACCCGGGATCCGATGCCGCAGTAGATGTCGTGCGGGATGGTGCCGGCCCACTCGGCCCAGTCGAGCGCTGTCGGAGCGCCGTCCGACCCATCGCCGAAAACGGTCACGGGCTCACCGGGTTCGACCGCGAGGTCACCGGCGTCTACGACGAACTGGTCCATCGCGATCCGCCCGATCACCGGCATCCGGACGCCCCGGCACAGCACGCTGGCTTCGCGTACGGCGACACGCGGGATCCCGTCGGCGTACCCGAGCGGAACGAGAGCGATCGTGGTGTCCCGGTCCGCGATGTAGTCGTGCCCGTACGAAACCCCTTCGCCGGCGCGGATCCGGCGTACCTGCGCCAGCTTGCTCATCAGCCGCATCGCCGGCCGCAGCCCGATGCCGGTCTCGTCGATCCCGTACAGGCCGGCGCCGATCCGGACCAGGTCGCAGTCGGGTGCGTCCAGCGTGATCGCGCCGGCCGAGTTGGCCAGGTGGACCACGCTCGGCCGCAGACCGGCACGTCGAGCGAGACTCACCCCGGTCCGCAGGAGCTGTAGTTGTCTCCGGCTCTGGACGGCCTCGGGGGAGTCGCCGTGCGAGAGGTGAGACCAGATCCCGCGGACCGCGACGGCGCCGAGCGCCTCGTAGTGCGCCGCCGCCCGGGTGAGCTCGATCCACTGGTCAGGTGCACTGCCCGCCCGGTGGAGTCCGGTGTCCAGCTTGAGATGCACGTTGTGTACCGAAGGGATGGAGACGACGCGCTGGAGCTCGGCGACGGTCGAGACGCTCACGTCCACGTCGAGATCGCCGAGCAGCATCAGTTCGGCCGCGTCGTACAGCCAGGTAAGGATCGGAACAGTCAGGCCGCCCGCGCGCAGTTGTAGCGCCTCGTCGGCGCGGGCGACACCGAGCCACGTCGCGCCCGCCTCGACGGCGGCACGAGCCACCGGTACGGCGCCGTGCCCGAAGGCGTCGGCCTTGACCACGGCCAAGACCTCCTGCGGGACCAGCCGCCGGAGGGTCCGGACATTGTCACGAATGGCAGACAGATCGACGACAGCTTCGGACAACGTCCCACGGACTGCCCGGCGATCGAGAGACTGCACCAGGTTCATGTCCGTCATTGTTGTTTCCAGCAACCATTGGCTTCATCGGATCGCGGACGGATGTTGTTCCACCCCGGCGTACGACCCTGGTAGCACGCATCGGCATGCCCTGGTCTGACCCGCCTCCTCCGCATGAATGACCGCGACCACCTGGGGGCTCGTCATAATGGGTGGGTGGAGGCCACGGATCACCTGAAGGCGTCGCTGCTCGCGGCGATCGCGCTGGCGAACACCTTCGGATCCGTTTCGCGCCAAGGGCGACCGGCGGTTCCTCCCGACGACGATGCCATCCAAGCGATCTTGCGGTTGACGACCAACCGCGTCGAAGCAGTGGACGTCGCGGACTACGCCGCCGGCGGCAAGACGTTGTACGACGCTCTGAGCCGGCTACCGGATATCGACGGGGCCGTCGACCTGGTGAACGAGTTGCTCAGGGATACCGAGGCAGCACCGCAGCTCGTGCGCCACGAGGGCGCGCCGTGGCACCTGCACTTCGGTGCCGGCTGGTTGGCCGAGTTCGCGACCGCCGTGGCGATGCTGCTCGGGAGTGATGACGTCGAACGCCTCAGGCAGTGCGAGGCGACTCGCTGTGATGACCTCTTCCTCGACTCGACCCGGAGCCGCACGCAGCGGTTCTGCTCAACGGCCTGCCAGAACCGCACCAAGGTCGCCGCCCACCGCGCGCGCGTCTCCTGAGCCCGTGACCATGGTTGCCTCAGGCAACCAGCCGAGCCTGCGGTACAGGTGGAACCCATCGGTGGTAGCCATCAGCAACCCCGTACGAGCGCCACGCTCGAGCGCGCGTTGACTCAGAGCGCCCATCACCACGCTGCCAAGCCCACGTCGCCGATGCGCCGGATCGGTGACGATGTCATGCATCACCGCGTCGTCGCCGACGATCGCCACCATGCCGCGAGCCGCCACCGTGCCGTCCGTGGCATGCAGACGCACGTACTCCAACGGTCCCTCGGCGCTGATCTCGAGTTCGTACTCGGTCGCCGGCTGAGGATGGTCACGCAGCTCAATCGACATCAACCTCTTCTGCTCGTCGAACGGTCGCAAACCCGCAGTGGCTAGTGTCGCGTAAACGATGTTCTTTGACCGGGTTTGCAGTGGTCGAGTAGATCGTCGGCGGTTTTGGTCCAGACGAAGGGTTGGCAGCGGTC
>NZ_JBVHFT010000054.1:0-3503 GCF_055562215.1 Kribbella sp. NPDC020701
AGGAGAGAAGTTTCTCTTCGGACGCGGCAAAGACTTTCCTTTCCAGACGACCCAATCTTAGTTGGACCGCTGTCCGGGACCTTCGGGGCACCTCATACCCAGTCGGTCGATGGTTTGGACGCGGGTTGAGTGGACTGGGCAACGGCCAGTTGACGGCTGGAAACGAGGTCACCGAACAACAGATGGCGGCACTCTTCGGACGAGCGGAAGACCCGCTCACGGGTACGAAGCTCGGCGAGCCGTATCGCATCTACAAGACCCCCATGGAACGCATCGCCGAGCAAGTGCGCGCACTTGACCCGGCCATGATGCCCGCCCAGCGCGAACATGCGATCGAGCAAATCCGACAGACCGAAGCACGCCAGAAGACGCGGCAAGCGATAGCCGGCTACGACCTCACGTTCTCCCCGGTCAAGTCAGTATCAGCCCTGTGGGCAACCTCCGACGTCGGCGTACAAGAGCAGATCGTCGCCGCCCACCACGAGGCCGTCAACGACGTACTGACGTTGATCGAAGAGCAAGCCGTCTTCACTAGAACCGGTGAGGACGGCGTCGCGCAGATTGAGACCCGCGGTGTCATCGCGACCGCGTTCGATCACTGGGACACCAGAAGCGGCGACCCGCAGCTCCACACCCACCTCGTCGTCGCGAACCGCGTCCAGGGCGCAGACGACGGCCGCTGGCGCACCGTCGACGGCAGAGTCCTGTACGCCGCGGCCGTGGCGATGTCCGAAGTACACAACGCACTGCTCGCCGACGACCTAAGTCGCCGACTAGGCGTCAGGTGGCAACTCCACGAACGCGGAGAACGCCGAAACCCAGCCTTCGAGATCGAAGGAATCCCAGACGAGCTGATGCGCGAATTCTCTGCACGAACTCAACAGATCGAGACCAATCTCGCCACACTCCTAACCGAGCGCGCCGGCGAAGCCCATCCACCCGGCCGACGCGAGATGTACGTCCTTCGACAGCAAGCAACCCTGATGAACCGTCCGGCCAAGCACCTGGCCAAACCGCTCGCTGAGCTGATGCGAAACTGGCGCGAACGCGCCGATCGAGTCACGCACGGCCAAGCGGGCGCGATCATCGAGAAGGTTCTCAACCAGGCCATGGATCGGCCAGTTATGGCCGCGGACCTGAGCCCCGAGACTATCCACGCATACGGTGTCACGACAGTGCTCGCTCTGCAGACGAAGCGCTCCACCTGGACGCGCTGGAACCTCCTCGCCGAGGCAGCCCGCCAGACTCGCCTGCTTCGACTGGCGACCACCGAAGATCGCCTTCAGGTGCTCGAGGCAATCGTGCACGACGCCGAGCACCAGTCGATCAGCATCACGCCACCCGCCACCTTCACAGCACCACTCAGCCGCGCCGACGGCCAGAGCGTCTTCACCATCCACAGCGGGGAGATCTTCACATCCCCAGTGATCCTCGGCGCCGAAAGTGTGCTGCTGGAACTCGCCGGTAAGCTCGGCGGCCCGACCATCCCTGTCCGCCACTTACGCGCTCCCAACCTGAGCGACGACAAGATCCAAGCACTGCACCGGATAGCGCTCAGTGGTCAGACAGTCGAAGCTCTCGTCGGACCAGCTGGCACCGGCAAAACCAGCCTTCTTGCTGCTATCAGAACGCGCTGGGAAGCAGAACACGGCGAAGGGTCAATCATCGCCCTGGCGCCCTCATCCGCAGCAGCAACGGTACTGTCCGACACTCTCGGACTCTCCGCGGACAATGTCGCCAAATGGATTCACGAGTCCGCTGGCGTCGCAGCAGATCAACGCAACCGTTGGATCGGCGAGCTCGAACGCGCAGCCCAGGCCGCCGAGACCGCGGGCCGCCGCCGACGTCACCAGCGGATCGTCGCAGAACTAGCCCGCGCATACGCCGAACGCGACAGATGGCACTTCCGCCGAAACCAACTCATCATCGTCGACGAAGCCTCGATGGCCGGCACCATGGAACTCGCCGCCCTCGCCCGCGAAGCCGACAAAGCCGGCGCCAAACTCCTCCTCGTCGGCGACGACGCCCAACTCGGCGCCGCAGACACCGGCGGCGCCTTCCGCCTCATCGCCAACGACACCAATGCTGCCGAACTCAGCGACGTATGGCGCTTCAGCAACGACTGGGAACTCGAAGCGAGCCTCCAACTCCGCAGCGGACACCACCAAGTCATCGATCTCTACGACGACCACGACCGGCTCTCACACGGATCCCTCGAAGACATGGAGAACGCCGCCTATCAAGCCTGGCAAGCCGACACCACTGCCGGCCAAACCAGTCTCCTCATCGCCGCCAACAACACCACCGTCACCCTCCTCAACGCCCGCGCCCGACTCGACCGAGTCACCACAGGCGAGGTCGAACCCGACGGAATCGTCCTCCACGACGGCAACCATGTAGGCCTTGGAGACCGCATTGTCACCCGGCTCAACAACCGCCGCCTCCGGATCGGCAAACGCGGCTTCGTCCAGAATGGCAACCACTGGACCGTCATCCGCCGCTGGGACGACGGCTCGCTCACCGTCCAGAACGACGACCTGCAAACCGTCACCCTCCCCAGCGCCTACGTACGCGAATCCGTCGAACTCGCATACGCCACCACCGCGCACCGCGCCCAAGGCGCGACCGTCGACACCGCACACCTACTCGTCACCGACAAGCTCACTCGAGCTTTGATGTACGTCGGCATGACCCGCGGCCGCGACAGCAACCGCGCGTACGTCGCCACCCACACAACGGCCGCCGAGATGCACGAACCCCAGCTCCTGCAAACCATGCAATACGTCCTCGAGACCATCCTGGAACAAGATGGCATCGAACGCTCAGCCCACGAAGTCATGCGAACAGAACTTGACAACGCCACCCGCCTCGACCGCCTAGTCCCCATCCACGAACACCTCTGCCAACTAGACGCCCGCGAACGCTACCGTCCCGCCATCACCAGCAGCGGCCTCGACCCCGTCGACCAAGCCGCCCTCCAGTCCTCCCCCGCGTTCGGCCCTCTCATAACCGCCCTCCGGCGAGCCGAACTCCTAGGCCTCGACGTCCCCAACACCCTCCACCAGGCCGTCGCCCAGTCCTCCCTCACGACCGCCAACGATGTCGCATCAATCCTCCACGCCCGCGTCGAACGAATCATCGCCCGAGCGGAGCGACGCACGCGCTCGACAGCAACAGCGCTCATCGCCGGCCTTCTCACGCCCGCCGTCCACGTCTCCAACCCCACCTACAAAGCTGCTCTCCAGGAGATCGAGTCACAGGTCGCCCAGCGCGCAGACTGGCTAACCGAACAAGCCGCGTCGGCCAACGAGTCGTGGTACCGACAGCTCAAGGATTCCGTTCCAGAGTCGACCGAACTACCGCACCAACTCATCCGCGACATCGCCGCCTACCGCGAGCGCTATCAAGTGAGGTGCCCCGAAGGTCCCGGACAGCGGTCCAACTAAGATTGGGTCGTCTGGAAAGGAAAGTCTTTGCCGCGTCCGAAGAGAAACTTCTCTCCT
>NZ_JBVHFT010000055.1:0-3484 GCF_055562215.1 Kribbella sp. NPDC020701
CGCGGTCAAGATGGAGCACCCCACGGCTGAACGACCTTGACCGCGTCGAGCACCGGCACACCATCACAAGCCGGAGGAGGACGCCGAAACAGCCCTGTTGACAGACAGGAGAGCATCGCCGGGTCGCAATATACATCTGTGCACTTCACCGAGACCCTGCAGCTCCACGGTCTCAGTCCGTCGATCGGGACCGTCGGCGACGCATACGACAACGCCCTGGCCGAGACCACCATCGGGCTCTACAAGACCGAATGCATCCGCGACGACTCACCGTTTCGCCGCGGACCACTGACCGGCCTCAGCAACGTCGAGGCCATCACCGCCGACTGGGTCCATTGGTACAACACCACCCGGCTCATGCACCGCCTCGACCGACGCCCACCCGCCGAAGCCGAGGCCGACTACTATGCACAAACCCGTGACGACCGACCGGTCGCTCACACATAACCGAGGGGTGCATCAAACCCGGGACGGTTCACTGGCTCGCTAACGTCGGAATGTGTCGATACGGGGACATGCTCCTTGACGTAGGGCCCCTGGTCGCTCCGAAGCCCGGCCACAACCTGTTGGGCTTCCTCGTCGTCGGCTTCTCGCGGTTGACGTTCTAGAATCACTCGTCGCTCGTTGAGCTCCACTGACTGCGTCTTCCAGCCGGCGTCCTGAATAGACCGCACCAATGCTGACCCGGCATAGCTGCGCCAATGTGGCTGATAGCGACGCGCCGATTCTGGCAACGTCGAACCGAGGATCTGCTCGATCTGAGTGAAGGTCAGCCGAACCTCGTCTGTCTGCTGAGCTCCGAGCCACTCCCGCAGTGGGGTGTACTTTCCCGGTGGCGTCGACTCCTCGACGTCCAGCTCCAGCTCGACCTCAACCTCTTCGTCGGTGGGAGTCTCCGCGCTGTCTGGCTGCGGTACCTCAGCCGGGCACGGCCAGATCGCGCTGATCGAATCGATCAAGGCGTCGGTCCGCTCGCGAATGTCGTCCTCTGTCCAGGTGTCCGCGTGCGCCGCGACCAAATGAGCGTTGAGCTTCAGTTCGCTGTGACTCAGCAGGTAGTCACGCTTGCCGCCCACACCGCCGAGACCTCGGGCCTGTGCCTGGACGGCAGTCCACGGTCGATTCGAGAGTGTCGGATTGAGCTTGGCGTTTACCAACGTGAGGTTTCCCAGCGTTTGGACCAGCTGATCACGTTTCAATGCGGCGATCTCGTCACCGAGGATGTCCGAGCCCCAGTGATCCCTCCAGCCCTGCGGCATCACGTGCTCAATTGTCAGGTTGTACGGACAGGGTTGACCCTCACCCAACGGTCCTCTAGCGGCGTCCTCGAGTGCTTCGAGGATCATCCTGAGGCGAGCACGCGACAGGTTCTTATAGATGGCCTCGCTCGTCAGGCTGTTGGCCAGCGAAGCATCGTTGGGCCAGTAGCGGCTCTGTGCAGATTGCGACAGCGAGCGCTCTGTCGTGTCGCCGGCGACCGCGGGTCCCGCCTCAGCGAGGTCTTTGAGCAGATCCAGAACCATCTTGTTGTATTCCTTGGTCGAGGCGCGACACAGCGCGCGTCGGACGAGCCAGCTCTCTAACGACCTCAGCGCTTTCTCCTTCTGCGCCCGGGGCATCTCGTCCTCCGAGTGACGGAGGATCCACATCAGGAAGGAACCGACCACCTGGGTGTCCATTGCCCTCAGCACCCGATAGTAGAAGCGGCCCTCTGTTGTGTTCGCTGGAAGCTTCTCCATCGATTGATGGACCTTCGCATCTGCGGCGAGTTCAGCTAGTAGCGCCGCGATGGCCGTCTGGTCGACGAGTGCGATGTGATCGCGGAAGTCGGTGAAGACGCGATCCGTAGGAACGTCGCGAAGCAACTTCATCGTGAGCCAGCGATTGAGAAACACGTCGATGCGAGGGCGGTAGAACCGCCCCTGGGATATCGGCTGACGCCAGTAGTCAGAGTCCAGCTCGCTCCAGTACCTCGTGTACAGATCGTCGACGTCCAACTGTTGCGCAGACGCAACCTGAAAGACAAGGTTCTTGACGAGGTCCGACGCAAGTAGGGGCATACCACGGTGATTCAGGGTCTCAAAGATCACCTGGGCGTTGTCGCCCGGCTCTAGGTCGATGACAACGACGCGTAGATGTTCGCGCAGCGCTTGAGCCAGGGCGGCGAGCCGAAGGGATGCCTTGTCTGGATCACCGGAGACATCGGCCCAGTCCTCGATTTGGTCCACGAAGAATGCATGTGCTTGCGCGATGCTCGAGCCAGCCAGGTTCGGCGGCACGACAGTGTCGTTGTCCATCGCTGCTCGGAACGCGGCCTGGTCGCGGTTGGTTGGCCAGACCTTAAAGATTTGGTCCGGATTCTGTGTCATCTGGGGGTTGTTCTGGACGAGCACCTTCAAGGCCTGAGAATCGATTGGGTTGCCATGCTCCTCGACTACCCACTGCGCCGCATCGAGCAAGAGCTGAATAGTGGTAAGGCGTTGCTGACCATCAATTACATGTCGCACCCCGATGTAGGCGACTGGGGCTAGCTGCTGTTCGATAACGATGGCACCCAAGAAATGCGGAGGCACGGGTGGTGTGCCGTAAGCGACCGGTGGCGCGTCCAGGATGGCATCGGCGAGCGCGCTGACATCATCCCACAGCGGCTTCCACTGATCCTTCTCGTTCCACACGTAGGGGCGCTGAAAGAGCGGTACAACATACCGGATCTGGTTCCCAAAGATCTCAGCAGGCGAGTGGGTCAGAGCCTTCACGGCGGATCCTCTCCAACGTTTGTATGGACGACAACGGCCCGACCAGTGTCTAGCCAGTCGGCCACTTCCAGAACCAGTTCATCGATTGCAACAGGTGATTGATATCGATGTCTCATGCCGGATCGTCACCCAAATCGACGATCCGCTGTCTGATCGTTGATCGAGCTCAGCCAACACATCGTGACACCACGCTATCGGTCCGTTGACTCCACCTCTTCGAGACATCGCCGATGTGTCCACGGGCGTTACCGAACGCTGGTCAGTACCCGTCCATATCCGGATGGGCATATACCGAACCGGACGCGTGCTCCCGGGGCTGGCGACTATTCGACAGACGCTTCGGCAAGCCCACACCCTGACCCGAATCACAGCGAGCAGCAGGAAGGCGTCGGCAGGCCACCAGATCGTATGCGCGATCGCCCATGGTTTAACCCATGGGTTTCAACGCGAAGCGACGTTAGAGGCGGACCGGCGACGAGGAGTCTGATCGATCGGATTCCCCCGTATTACAAGGGATCTGGGCATCGACGCGCAACGTCGCCGACTGATTGGCCAGAAAGCGGTGGTTAGGGGTTCGAGTCCCCTCACCGGCTCAAAAGTCTTACCCACGCGTGCTACAGCGGTGGCACCTACGGGCCTTACCCCCGGTTCTTGGACACGGTGGTGGATTACGCCGCTGACGGGAGCGTAGCGGTGTAGCGGGCTTCGTAGGTGTTCGGGGACTGGTA
>NZ_JBVHFT010000056.1:0-3439 GCF_055562215.1 Kribbella sp. NPDC020701
CCGGCCCACGCCACCAACCCGCCCAACAACCCCCAGAACACCCAAAAACCAGCCATCAGCGACACGCCGGAACCCCGTGAAACTTCGAGGCTAGTTCAGGAACCGGGGTTCGTACTTCTGCGGCGATCCCCGCTTGGCGCGGTTGCGGCTTGACAGTCTCTGTTAGATAGAGCCGCCGACGGACGTGACCTTACGGGTGCTCGCACCCGCAAGGTCACCAACGGCCCTCTGGTCGCGAACATTCAAAAATGTCCATGCTCTCCGCTCAGCGGTACTTGGACGCGACCTTATAGGTCATCGATGTTTCTCCCATAGGTGCGTTGGCCCGAATGTCGATGTCAAGCGATGATCTCTCACCACGTGACAGCCTATAATAGCCGACGGAGGCAATCATAGCCGCATTGTCGACACAGAGGGTCATGGCGGGAAAATGGACACGAAGACCAGCTTCCGAAGCCTCGGTGGCCAATCTCTCATGCAGGCGACGATTTGCCGATACACCGCCGGCAACGCCGATCGACTTGACTCCTGATGCCCGTGCCGCACGGATTGTCTTGGCCACTAACACGTCCATAGCGGCTTCCTGAAATGATGCCGCGATGTCGGCGACTGCGAACGATTCACCACTCTCTTCGAGTTCGTCGAGCTTCCGCCGCACCGCAGTCTTTAGTCCACTGAAGCTGAAATCCGTACCCGACCGAAGCATTGGGCGAGGAAACTCGAATGCGCCCGGGTCGCCATCCGCTGCGAGTCTATCGATAATGGGACCGCCCGGGTATCCAAGGCCGAGCCGTCGCGCAAGTTTGTCGTAGACCTCACCGAGAGCGTCATCGCGGGTAGTTCCAACCAGGCGGTACCTGCCGAAGGCCTCGGCAACGAGCATCATAGAATGCCCGCCCGCGACGGTTAGGCAAAGAAACGGGTAATCCAGACCATCGTCATTGCTCATGAGGCATGACTGAATATGGCCCTCGACGTGATGCACACCGATCATGGGCACGCCCGTGACCAGCGCGACCGATTTTGCGGCCGCGGTCCCGACGGACAATGATAGAGCCAACCCTTGGTCGGTCGTGACAGCAATCGCGTCGATATCCTTCAGCCCGATGTCCGCCTGCCGCATCGCTTCGGTAAACACGATCGACACTGCTTTGGCATGCTGACGAGATGCGAGGGATGGCACAATTCCACCGTACGGTCGGTGGAAGCCGTGTTGCGACGCAATTATGTTACTCAGGACCGTTGTGCCATTCTCAACGACTGCGACTCCCGTATCGTCGCAAGAAGATTCGAATCCGAGTACAATCATCTAAAAGATCCTTCGCTGGTCTGGATAGTCTTGTCCGCGCCAGCGTAATCCGGCAGGGCGAGATGGACCTTCTCACCAACCAGTCGCTCGGTTGACTCTTCCCGCACATGGCGGACATACATCGAGAGCATCTCTTGACTGGTCACACCGTGCAACTCCGCACCACCGACTAGATCAGCCTGCTCGAGACTGACGAGATCCTCGGCAGGGGCAACGAGGTTCTGTACCGGAACATGCGACCAGGTGACGCGGAGCGCGTCGACGTCTAAGCGGGTTGAGGCGTCGCCAGCATTCCATCGGTCTACCATGTTCTCGCCGAACCGGGCATAGAAGTACGCCATACGGCCCGTGGCGATGACGCCTGCGCCATGCTTCCAGTCACTGGGAGCGCAATCAATTAGGGCCTGCATGCGCGAGATCAAAAGAAGCGGCAGTTCGAGCGTCAAGGCCAACATCTTCGCCGCGACGATCCCAACATTGACACCAGTCCAGTTGCCGGGCCCGCGCACGACGGCTATCTGGTTGAGGTCAGTAGGCTTCATCCGCACCTCATCCAGCACACGCGCGATGGCTGGATGGAGCTCCGAGACAGCCTTCCCTTTCTCACGTTTGGAAATCGCCATCATGCCATCGTCATCAAGCACGCTGACGAGGAGCGTTGGACTTGCCGAATCGATCAGAAGTGTGCGCATGCCTGCGTCCAGGACTCAAGGACCCGAGTCACCTCGGTGGATCTGCCAACCGCGTCAAAGGTTATGGTGCAGACAGGCGGCGTCGCGAAGGACATGGTCATGCCGATGCGAATATAAGTGTTCGAGAGGGCAGAGACGAACTTGTCACCCCACTCGATGAGGGCACCGGACACGTTGCCAGACAATGCCTCGTCGAAGAGTTGCTCATCCTCGTCCGATAGTGACGTCAGGCGATAGAAGTCAATGTGAATGAGAGGTCCGAGCTCCCCGCGCGGGTATTCGTTGATCAACGTAAAGGCCGGGCTCGCAACATCCGCCGGCTCTGCGCCCGTAGCACCGGCCACCAGGCCTTTGCACAGCTGGGTCTTGCCTGACCCCAGGTCACCCTCGATGCTGACAATAACACCGCCGCCGAGCGATGGGCCGAGGACCCGGCCAAGTGAGATCGTCTCTTCGACGCTTCGCGTCTCGACGGTGAAGGGCCACACGTTCGCCGCTGGATCGGTTCCTAACATGCTGCCGACTCTACCTGCGGCGACTCACAGGCGATTCAGGCCCTGGAGGATTACCCAGCCGATGGGTCCCCTCTCGGAAGGCCCGCCCGGCTCTGGAACGGTTGCTCGGCTGAGCAACCTGGCCAGCAACCCATGCGCAATGCGGAGCAAGGATCCACGACCCGGTGATCATGATCCAGGCCGAATCGATGTCCGGGAGCATCCTCAGCTGATGTTGAGTAAGTTTCTGTCAGGTGGCATGGTGTGGCGCCCATCCTGGGTTCGCCCCCGGGCGGGCGCCTCGTGGCGTCGTCGGCTGGTCGGTGGTGCGCGCGTCGTTGGCGACCAAGTTCGCGGCGATCACGGCGCTGGCGATCACGTGGCGTTTCCGGGGTTCATTGAAGCAGTTCCAGCGGTTGGTGCAGCAGTTGGTGCAGCAGTTGGTTGCCGGCGTCACCGCGGGATCCGGGCCGCGGGTGTGACGAGGTCCCGCCAGTCGCGGACGGCTTGGCCGGGCCAGTAGCGGGCGCGATCGTCCCGGGCAGCCTCGATCAAGAGCCCGCGGCCGATCGCGAACCCGGTCAGCGTGGAGACAGCCGAGCCGACGCACTAGTGGAGTGCCCTGCCTGTCGCCTGCCATCTGCTCGGTCCCCGTGTCGAGGCGACCGCCACGGAGACGGCGAGTGCGGCGTCGTAGCCAGACTCGAACGTCATCCTTTGCGCCGGTGAGTCGAGCCGTTGCCGGCCGATCTGGCGCAGTCACTGGCCGTAAGCCCAGTCCACGCCTGGCCGCCGGAGTGGACGACCCCAGGCGCAGCAGCAGTTTCGGCGAGGGTGCCGGGCGGCTATTAGCCCGGGGCTTTCATGCCGGTTGGCTGTGGGGATGTGTGTCGTTGAACTGAAAGGTGCTCCTGACCAGCGACGATGTGGTTTGTCTAGGACCA
>NZ_JBVHFT010000057.1:0-3115 GCF_055562215.1 Kribbella sp. NPDC020701
ACCTACGACCGCAACCGGCTCACCAAAACGGTCACCGGCGCCACGACGCTGAACCAGCGCTACGACCCGTTCGGGCGCGCCACCACCACCGATGTCGGATCGCAGGTCGTGGAACAGAACGCCTACGACGGCTACGACCGCCTCACCCGGCAGCAGAAGTTCGATTCGGCCGGCGCCCCGACCTTCACCCGCAACCAGACCTACGACCCGTTCGACCGGGTGGTCAACCAGTCCGAAAAGGTCGGCACCACCGCCCGATCACCACCAGGTACACCTTCGTCGGCCTCGCGAACCAGGTGACGGCCGAGGAAGAGAAAGACAGCACCGGGACCTGGAAGACCTCCAAGTCCTATGCCTACGGCACCGGCGGGGAGAACCTGTCCCTGGTCGATTCCCCGGTGAATGGGACCACGTCGGAGAAGTCGTACTACGGCACCAACCCGCACGGCGACGTCGAAACCCTCACCGACGACACCACCGGCTCGACCACGTCGACCTACCGGTACACCGCCTACGGCCAACCGGACAAGACCGGCACCACCGGCGACGACCTCATCTGGGACGATGCGGCCAAGGACGCCGACGTCGTCAACCCGTACCGGTTCAACTCGGCCCGGTTCGACGGCGCCACCGGCACCTACGACATGGGATTCCGCGAATACAACCCCAGCCTCAACCGGTTCCTCACCCGCGACATGTTTGCAGGCGCCCTGACCGACCTCGCACTGGGCACGGATCCCTGGAACACCAACCGGTACATGTTCGGCGGCGGCAACCCGATCAGCCGCATCGAGCTGAACGGCCACATGAACGCCACGGACTCGAGCGGCGGCGGCGGATTCATTGTCGGGTCTGTATTGGAAAGGTGTCCGAAGTGCCAACTGAAGATCCAACCCGATGGCGGGTGGAAGTTCGAGGGTGACGCGAGCGGGGACATCGTCGACACGGCGAAACCGCTCCTTCACGCCACCCTTGATGGGCTGGGGCTGGTCCCGGGCGCCGGTGAGGTAGCCGACGGCGCGAACTGCGCCTGGTATGCCCATGACGGCGAGACTGCCAACGCCGTCGCCAGTTGCGCTGCGATGGTTCCCTTCTACGGCTGGCTCGCCACCTTCGGCAAGTGGGCCAAGAACGGCGCCAAGCTGAGCGATGAGGCAGTCGCGGGCGAGAAGGTAGCTGCCGATGCCTGCAAGGTAAACAGCTTCGCCGGCGACACCCCCGTCCTCATGGCTGACGGGACGAAGAAGCCGATCAAGGACGTCAAGCTCGGCGACGAGGTCGTGGCGACCGATCCCGACACCGGGAAGCGTATGACGCGCAAGGTCGTCGATCTGATCCGGCACCGCGGCTGGCACACCATGGTTGCCGTCGGGCTGGCAGACGGGACCACGATCGACGCCACTGATCACCACCCGTTCTGGGACGCGTCTCGTGGGGCCTGGGTCGACGCGATTGACCTCCAGCCCGGCGACGTCGTCATCGGCGCGAATGGTGACCGGTTCACGGTCGCGAGCCTAGGTATCAGCGAACAAGACCTGACCGCATACAACCTCACCATCGTCGGCCTGCACACCTACCACGCGGGTGAGGACTCGATCCTCGTTCACAATGCCACCTGCTGGTCGATCGGGAGCCGCTTGAAGGCAGCCGGCCCTGGCTCGGACATGGGCTTGCCGTCGAGTGGGAAGATCCGATTCGTTCCGGAGCGGGGCTATAATCCTGTGAATCCGCTGCCTCGCGGACCACAAGGTGGCTACGTCGACAGGTTCGGCAACGAGTGGGTGGTTGGCCCGTCGAGGACCGCTGGACAGCCGTTCGAGTGGGACGTTCAGTTGTCGCGAACTGGGCAGGCCCAACTTGGGTGGCTGTCTCGTGATGGCTCCCACGTCAACGTATCGCCGTTCGGAGAGGTCACCCACTGATGGATCCACTGCCGTTCTATGCGCTGGTGCGCACCCGAGGACCCGGTATTCACGTAGATTCGAACAAACCACTTGCGGTCGGGGTCGTGCTCGGCAGAAGTGAGGGGCCGGGAGGCTGGGTCTATTCAGTGGGCATCGGCGAGACGACTTATTCGTTCGATCATCAGGAGTTGATTCCGCTGGGGTGTGTCCTTGACCGCGTTGTGATCTACGGCACCGACGAGGAGCTAGACGCCGCGCAGAACGTCTGTCGCTGTAGCTGATCGACCAACCAGCGGCGCAGTGATGCGGGGGGTCTGGCCCCTGTGACTGTCGCGTCGTTGACGCTGGCGACGGCGGCTGCCTTGAATCGCGAGTTGGTATAGATCAGGTCACTCGGCGCGGCCGCGTCAGCAGGGGCGGGGCGGGCGACCAACTGGCGGGTGCTGCCGGATGTCGCGGGTTCGTTCGACGTCTACGCCTCCTGCCCCACGGCTACCGGCGCGACGACGGCGGCGACGTACACGATCAACCACTCCACCGGTGCCGCGACCAAGACCGTCGACCAGTCCGCCTGCACCGCGGCCACACCCTGGATCAATCTGGGCAACTACTCATTCCCGAACGGTGTCGCGAAGACGATCACGCTGAAACCCTCAGCAGACGGTGTGGTGAGCGCGGACGCGATCAAGCTGGTCTCGACCAGCCCGGTCGAGGCCCGCTCCTTCACCTACAGCTACGACGCCAATGGCCGGCAATCGGAGGTGAAGGACAACAACCCGAACGCCGCAACCGACACGTTCAAGGTCACCACCGACGGCCTGGGCCGCACCACCCAGGTCCAGGAGCTCAAGACGGGAGTCGAGAGGGCGAAGACCGACTACACCTACGACCTCGACTCCAATGTGTTGTCCACCAACGCGCAGCGGGGCGCTGACGCGAACACGCTCGGCGTGTCTCGTTACACCGGCTACACGTGGGATGTCCGGAACCTGGTCGACACGGTCAAGGCCGGCGCCACTCCCACCGGTTCGCTGGATACCTGGTCCTATACCTATGACGGTCGTGGTCTGCGGTCTACGGTCACGAAGCCGAACGGCAACCTCGCAACCTTCACGTTGATGACGCTCATCTGAATCTCCCCAGACCTGCTCACTGAAATTCCCCACCCCGTGTGGCTCCACCGGATGTGGTGGGGCCCCTTCGAGACTGGC
>NZ_JBVHFT010000058.1:0-2527 GCF_055562215.1 Kribbella sp. NPDC020701
TCCTCGGAGTAGTTCTTGCGGGCCATGGTCCTGATCATCTCGCTTCCCCAGCCGATGGCTGGATTCAGCGTGTCCAAGAACCGGGGTCAGGACCCTACGTCGCCCCCACTACGCGCGCTCCGACCCATCCGTACCTTCCTTGCGGGCTCCGCCCCCGGTCTGCGCGCTGCCGCGTGCCGTCGACTGCTTGGCCGGCCCTCGTCCGGCAGACGACCGCCCGTCACGGCTGACCGATCATCGGCCTGGTCCCCCGAGCAGTACTAGGCACCAGGCCTCGGGTGACGGCCGATCTTGTTCGTCGCGGGCCTGGTCCTGTCCAGGCTTAGAACAGCTTGGTTGGGGCTGGCTCAACGCGAAAGGTCTTGTAGAGGGCCCGAGCGCCGGGATTGTCGTTGTCGGTGGTCCACTCCACGCGACTGCAATCGTGCTTGCGAGCTGCCTCGAACAGGGATCCATCAGTGCGCTGCCAATGCCTCGATGCTGCTGCGCCTGCGAGACGAACAGTTCCTTCAGATCGAGGGAGCGGGTCAGGCCGACCGCCGGTCAGAGGAATGAGTAGGCCGCGAAGCCGACCGCCGCGTGACCGTCGAATGCAAGGAAGGAGTCGTCGGCCGAGCGCACCACAATCACGGCAGGCGTCCTCTCGCGTAGTGCCGACAAGCTGATGCAGTTCGCGCCACGACCGGCAGTTGACGTTGGCTGACGGACATCCCTCCGACAACTGCCCGTGGCCGTCAACGATGCCGCGACGTTGCTCGTCCTCGAGGCCGCACAGCGCCCCAGCGATCTGCGGGTAGCAACCGTCGCGTCCCCATCAGCGGCAATCATTCGCCGGGTCGACCAGGTTTCCGGGTCTGGACCGGTCGCGTTGCATCGCGTCGGCGGCTACCGTGAAATTTGTGGTGAGGGGGCGATGGCTTCGCGCTCCGGGGAGGGATGACTCGGAGCAGTCAAGCGCGACACAGCAAGCGCCGGATGGGGCGACGGGCGAGCAGGGTCGTTCGTCGAAGCCTCGCGACGTGCCTGACGGTGCGGTCGTCAAACGGGTGACCCATTACGCGAAGGGGGTCGGAGCCGTTCTCGGTGTGCTCGGGACGGCGATTGCGACGCTGTTTCTGTTGATCGATCACGGCGTTTTCGGTGGTGGCGACGACGAGCCGCGTGTGAGCAGCGTCAACACGGCGCTGCGGCAGTTGGATCCGCCACTGGCTGGTGGGTCTACTCTCGCGGGCGAGAGTGCGCTGGGAAATCTCGTAGCTGATGCCCGCCGTCATGCCACCAAAACCCAGATCGCCTTCGTCAACCCCGGGGCGATCCGAGCGCCGATCAAGGCCGGCGTGGTGACGAGCAGCGACCTGGCAGCCGTATTGCCGTTCAACAACCGCCTGGTCACGATCGACCTCACGGGTGCGCAGATTTGGGCCGTGCTGAGGCAGCAATTCCAACCCCCGCAGAATCGAATTCTGCAAGTGGCGGGCCTGCGTTTTGTGTATCACCTTCAGAGCGCGAACGAGGGTGACATCGACAGCGTCGAACTTTTGTCGAGCGGCGCACCGCCGGCGGCCCTATCAGACGATACGCGCCAGTCCTACACCGTCGTCGTTGATTCGTTCCTTGCCGACGGCGGCGACGGATTCTCCGTGCTGGCCGACGTGCGCAATCGCCGGACACTCGAGCTCACCGACCAGGCTGCCCTGACCCAGCACGTGGCATCCCTGTCGACGCCGTTTGAAGTCGCAACACAGCAGCGCGTTACGCGGCGCGGAATATAGCGTCGGGTCACCGGATCGATGACTCGAGGTTCGAAGCCCTCGCGACCCACTCGCCATTGAATTTAACGTCAGCGCCAGGTGGTTCGGTCGGCGGGGCCGCCGGGGACGGGTTCGAAGATGACTTCCTCGCCTGGGACCGCGTTGCCGTCCTTAGTTATGAAGCCGACGCTCACCAGTTCCTTGGATTGTTTGTTTCGGCGTAAGACGGTAGGGCCGGCTTCTCGGGGGGCGTGGACGTCTCCCCACTGCTGGAGGGCGGCTAGGACTAGTTTTAGGTCTTCGCCTGCGGGGGTTAGGTGGTAGGAGGAGCGGGATCGTTCGCCGGGGGTTTGGTACTCGCGTTTTTCTAGGAGGCCGGAGTCGACCAGGGAGTGCAGGTGGTTGGTGAGGATGTTGGGGGCTATGTGGAGGTAGTCGCGGAAGTCGGCGAAGCGGGTGGTGCCTAGGTGGGCTTCGCGGAGGATCAGGAAGGTCCAGCGGTCGTTGACCAGTTCCAGGGTTCTTGCGATGGAGCAGTTGGGCTGGGTGGTGGGCATTACGCCTTCTTGGGGGAGTGGGCGCGGATGGTGGTGGCGGCGATGACCAGGAGAGCGAGGGTAGCTATGACGGTTACGCCGATCAGGAGGGCTGTGCTCAGGCCGGCGGCGGTGGCTACCAAGCCTAGCCTCGAAGTTTCACGGGGTTCCGGCGTGTCGCTGATGGCTGGTTTTTGGGTGTTCTGGGGGTTGTTGGGCGGGTTGGTGGCGTGGGCCGGA
>NZ_JBVHFT010000059.1:0-1980 GCF_055562215.1 Kribbella sp. NPDC020701
TTCGCCGCACCGCGGACACGGCGCTGGGTGTTTGCGTATCGCCTGCTTGATGGGAGAGGGTTGGGCCTGGAGCGCCGGGAAGTCTGGTCGGCAGTGCTCGTCCCCGAGCCGGGGTGCGGGCTGGTTGACGACCTCCGGGGAGGCTGGGTGGCGCGGGCAGAATCGTGCGGCTTCCTGGCCCACTGTGGCTCCTGGGGACTGCGCGTATCGTGCAGATGTGCACGGAGAGCAAATGGCGGAGGAGTTCCCGGTCATCGGCCTGGATTCGGACGCGCAGGAAGCTGTGGAGCTACTCGCCTCGCGGCGGCTGCCCGGCCTGATCGTCGTGGACTCCAACGGCGAGCCGCACTCTGTGCTGCCCGCGTCGCAGGTGGTGCGGTTCCTGGTCCCCAGCTATGTCCAGGACGACCCGTCGCTGGCGCGGGTGATCGACGAGTCGCTGGCCGACCGGGTCGCCGACAAGCTCGCCAACGTCACCGTTCGCCAGCTGCTGCCCCCGGAGCCGGTCGAACTACCGGTTGTGAACCACGACGACACCGTGCTCGAGGTCGCCGCGATCATGGCCCGCCTCCGTTGCCCACTGGTCGCGGTCATGAAAGGCAAGGAGATCATCGGCGCGATCACCGCGTCGCGGTTGCTGGAGCTGGTCGCGACACCGCACTGACCGACCGACCGGTGATCACATGACCGTGATCGCCATCGTCGTGTTCCTGATCGCGTACGTCCTGATCGCGACCGAGTGGACGCACAGACTGCTGGCCGCGCTCGGCGGAGCGGCGGTGCTGTTCGCCCTCGGAGTGACCGACACCGATCACGCGTTCTACTCCCCCGACACCGGCATCGACTGGAACGTCATCTTCCTGCTGCTCGGGATGATGATCATCGTCGGCATCCTCCGCCGTACCGGAGTGTTCGAGTACGTCGCCATCTGGGCGGCCAAACGTGCCAAGGGATCGCCGCTTCGGGTGATGATCCTGCTCACTTTGATCACCGCGGTCGCCTCGGCGTTCCTCGACAACGTGACCACCGTGCTCCTGATCGCGCCGGTCACGCTGCTGGTCTGCGACCGGCTCGGCATCAGCCCGGTCCCGTTCCTCATCGCCGAGGTGATGGCCTCGAACATCGGCGGCACCGCGACACTCATCGGCGACCCGCCCAACATCATCATCGCCAGCCGATCGGGGCTGACGTTCAACGACTTCCTCATCCACCTGACGCCGCTGGTCGTCATCACGCTGATCGTGTTCATCCTCGTCCTCCCCCGGCTGTTCAAGGGCTCCTTCGCCGTCGATCCGGACAAGGTCGACAACGTCCTGCGGCTGAACGAGCGGGAGGCGATCCAGGACACCCGCCTCCTCGTGAAGTCCGGCGCCGTTCTCTTCGCGGTGTTCGCCGGTTTCATCGGGCACGCGCTGTTCCACATCGAGCCGGCCGCCGTGGCGCTCCTCGGCGCCGGGCTGCTCGTGCTCATCTCCAAGGTGCCGACCAAGGACTACATGGGCAGCGTCGAATGGCAGACCCTGCTGTTCTTCGCCGGCCTCTTCATCATGGTCGGCGCCCTGGTCAAGACCGGCGTCATCGGCAACCTCGCCGACCGCGTCGGCAACGCGACCGGCGGCAGACCGCTGCTCGCCGTCATGCTGATCCTGGTGGTGTCCGCGGTCCTGTCCGGCATCGTCGACAACATCCCGTACGTCGCGACCATGAGCCCGGTCGTCCTCGACCTCACCAAGAACGTCAGCGATCCTGCGCACGCCCATGCGCTGTGGTGGGCGCTGGCCGCGGGTGCGGACTTCGGCGGCAACGCCACAGCGGTCGGCGCCAGCGCGAACGTCGTCGCCATCGGCATCGCACTGCGAGCAGGTCACCCGATCAGCTTCTGGGAATTCACCCGCAAAGGCGTGGTGATGACCGCGATCACAATCCTCGTCGCCGCGCCGTACCTCTGGCTGCGATACTTCGTCCTGTCCTGACCCGACT
>NZ_JBVHFT010000060.1:0-1731 GCF_055562215.1 Kribbella sp. NPDC020701
AACACATTGGAGTCGAGGTCGTAGGTGTAGTCGGTCTTCGCCCTCTCGACTCCCGTCTTGAGCTCCTGGACCTGGGTGGTGCGGCCCAGGCCGTCAGTGGTGACCTTGAACGTGTCTACCAGTCGCACTACTCGGACCCGAAGATCCATCGGCTCTGTGTCATCCCCACGACATTCCCGCCCAGATCGTCCGTATGGCGAACCTACGGCAAATACGGATAGATATCACGCCACCTCGCGACCCTGTCGGCGAGGTCACAATCTTCCAAGTACGGAGCTAGTCTCATCATTGGACCGACCAAATTCTTAATTCTGCGCAGAACCCGAGCCTCATCGATCGGCAGAGATTTCCAGCGACTTGCAGCGAGTTCCACATCGGCAATGTTTTGTGGAAGCAACTCCAGGCATTCGCGGATGGCGACATCTGGCTGCAGATCGGGCGGGAAGCGAACGCTCCCCCCTGCCCTCGCGATCAGGCCAGCCAAGTTGGCCAGCCTGATCGCGCGATCCGCCGAGGTGACAGCCCCTTCACCCGTCGCCGCGTTGAGGACACGAACTACTCGATCAAGAGTCGCGGCATCGGGAATATCGCCAGTACCTACAACGGATTGGACCTTTCCGACGGAGACTAGGACCCACCCTAGCCACCAGTTCGCACGCTCGTCACCCGTGGGCTGCTCGAGTGAAAGCCAATCTTCCAGGTCGGCACTGTGAACGACGAGATCGTCCCAATCCACTGATCAGAATCCGATTCCAAAAGACCTGAATGCATCGATCCCGATTTGAGTACTCTCAGGTGTTGGTCGAAAATGCCCACTATTGTTATTGATGTCCAGCCCGAAGTAATTCCCATTCCCGCCAGCGATATCCGCTTCACCTGCAGCCTGCACTGGACGACCACCGCTCAATATAGAGTGCTTCAATTCCACGCCAGCCACCTCCTTGGGGATAACCGCGAGACTGCCGTCTTCGAGAACCGCCCATTTAATCGGACCAGAATTGATTACATTGTCAAAATCTGCTGAAGCCGGCGTTATTGGCTTAACGCCGAGCCGCTCAGCGTCCGCGACTTCGCCGGGCAAACTGCCTGGCATCTGGTTTGGGAACAGCTTACTGCCGCCAGAACTTGATCCTCCAGTCTCGCTGAGCAGACGACTCCAGTCACTTCCGAATCGTTGCCCTCCAGTCGCCGCGATTGCCGCGCCAGCTGCACTGATCGCTACGCCGCCGACAACCGCAACCGCCCCAGCCGGACAGAGGACTCCGGCAGTGCCACCGCAGATAACAGCGCCACCACCAGTGAGTGAGCCGCCAGCTGCGGTTACGACGGCGCCAAGGCCCATCCAGCCGATGTCCTTCAGAATGTTCCCAAGGGCCTCACGATTCACCTCAAGGCCGCCCCCAGCATCCGGGTGGCTGCGCATCCAGTCAGCTGGTGACTCGCCCGGTCCGGTCTGCGTATCCGGCTGGGGCGGTGGGGTGGGGCGGGGGGTTGTACCGCCGTTACCGCCTCCATCATCGATGGCGTTGAGGTGGCCGTCGAGTTCGATGCGGCTGATCGGGTTGCCGCCGCCGAACATGTACCGGTTGGTATTCCACGGGTCCGTGCCGAGCGCCATGTCGGTCAGGGCACCGTCGAACATGTCGCGGCTGAGGAACCGGTTGAGGCCGGGGTTGTATTCGCGGAATCCCATGTCGTAGGTGCCGGTGGCGCCGTCGAACCGGGCCGAGT
>NZ_JBVHFT010000061.1:0-1654 GCF_055562215.1 Kribbella sp. NPDC020701
CCTCGGCGTTTCACGGGAATTTGGACAACACGTGAGGTGAAAAGGCGAGAGTGCCTTGTCTGTAAGGGAAAATTGGGCTTGCGAAGGACCAATGATCCCGGACAGGAAGGCACTCTCGAGTGAAGCGTAGCAAGGGCAAGGCCCGGTTCAAGGTGTCGGCGGATGGTAAGGGGATCGTGTCGCACGCCGGGTCCGCGTTGTTGCGGGAGTTGGCGGCCGAGACGGGGCTGGTCGAGGGCTGGACCGCGGCGCTGATCGATACCTACCGGTTGCCGCCGATGCACGCACCGGGCCAGGTGCTGGTCGATGTCGCGGTCACGATCGCCGACGGCGGCGACGCGCTGCGGCACCTGCGGACGCTGCGGGACCAGCCGAAGCTGTTCGGGCTGGTTGCCTCGGACCCGACCGCGTGGCGGGTGGTCGACAGGGTCGATGCGGTCCGGCTGGAGGGATTGCGGGCCGCACGGACGCAGGCACGGACGCGGGCCTGGGCAGCCGGCGCGGGCCCGGACCTGACTGAGGAGTTGTGGTTGCACTTCGATGCGACCCTGCTGACCGCGCACTCAGACAAGGAAAACGCTGCGCCCACGTGGAAGAAAGGGTTCGGATTTCACCCGTTGCTGTGTTACCTGGACCGCCCGGACGTGTCGGGTGGTGAGGCGCTGGCTGGACTGCTACGACCCGGGAACGCCGGGTCCAACACCGCCACCGACCATGTGACGGTGCTGGAGATGGCGATCGCCGCGCTACCCGAGAACGCCCGGCCCCGGCCCGGTGAGCCCGACGGGCCCAAGGTGCTGGCCAGTGCCGATTCCGCCGGCGCCACCCATATGTTCGCCACGGCGCTTCGCGAGCGCGGGATCGGGTTCTCGCTGGGCTTCGCCGTCGACGAGAACCTGCAGCAAGCGATCCTGGCCACCCCGAAACACGCATGGACCGAGGCCTACAACGCCGACGGACAACCCCGCCGGGGCGCCTGGGTCGCCGAACTCACCGGCCTGCTCAACCTCACCAACTGGCCACAAGGGTCCCGGGTCATCGTCCGCAAGGAACGCCCCCACCCCGGCGCCCAGCTGACGTTCACCGACATCGACGGGCACCGGTTCACCGCCTTCCTCACCGACACCCAAGGCGGCCAACTCCCCGACCTCGAACAGCGCCACCGCGGCCACGCCCGCGTCGAAGACCGGATCCGCACCGGCAAAGACACCGGCCTCAGGAACCTGCCCTTCTACGCATACGCCGCGAACGCCTGCTGGCTCGAACTCGCGCTGGCCGCCGCCGACCTACTCTGCTGGTCCCAGGCCCTGTGCTTCGCCGGCACCCTCGCCCGCACCGAACCAGCCACCTACCGCTACCAGATCCTGCACGTCGCCGGTCTCCTGGTCCGCAC
Source organism: Kribbella sp. NPDC020701 (assembly GCF_055562215.1). Lineage (NCBI taxonomy): Bacteria > Bacillati > Actinomycetota > Actinomycetes > Propionibacteriales > Kribbellaceae > Kribbella > Kribbella sp. NPDC020701. The sequence continues at coordinate 1,394 of NZ_JBVHFT010000061.1, forward strand.
CGCCCGCGGCCGGCGCCTGCGACTCGACACCGACTGGCCCTGGGCACACCAACTCGCAACAGCATTCGACCGTCTCCGAGCCGCTCCCTGGCCAGCCACCTAACCACAGCCCCCATCCCAACAACCCGAGGACCTTCGGAACCCGCCGACCCGACGCGACAGCCGGGTCCGGCCCACGCCACCAACCCGCCCAACAACCCCCAGAACACCCAAAAACCAGCCATCAGCGACACGCCGGAACCCCGTGAAACTTCGAGGCTA
>NZ_JBVHFT010000062.1:0-1646 GCF_055562215.1 Kribbella sp. NPDC020701
CCTGACTTGGCTCACGATCTGAGGTTCGGCGGCCGGGCAGGGCCGTGACCTGGGGCTTTGTCTTCGGGACCGGCTGTTTTTGCACACTAATCCGGGGTCGTAGGGTGCCTTGTTGTGGCGTACGTGCGGACGGTGAAGACTGCGTCGGGGGCGACCGCGGTGCAGATCGTGCACTCGACCCGGCGCGGCTCGCGCGACATCGAGCACCTCGGTTCCGCCCACGACGAGGCCGAACTGGAGGCGCTGAAGGTCTCGGCGCGGCAGCGGCTGGCCCAAGATCAGCTCGAGCTCGATCTTGGGCTGGAAACCGCTGGCCAGGCCGGGCCGGCGGAGATCACGGCCTCGCGGATGGCGCACCTGTGGGACGCGTTGTGCCGAGCGTTCGAGGTGCTCGGGTTCGCTGAGGCCACCGACGGCGACGAGGTGTTCCGGGACCTGGTGCTGGCGCGGATCATCGAACCCACCAGCAAGCAGGACAGCCTGCGGGTGCTGGAGGAAGTGGGCATCAAGCCTGCCTCGTACGCGACCCTCAAGCGTCGTCTGTCCGAGTACGCCAAGGAGTCGTGGCGACAGCGTCTCGCGGCGGCGTGCGCCCAGCACGCCGCGCTCGGTCCGGCCAGCCTGGTGCTCTACGACGTGAGCACGCTCTACTTCGAGACCGACACCGGGGACGGGTTCCGTGAGCCGGGGTTCTCCAAAGAACGCCGGCTGGAGCCGCAGATCACCATCGGGCTGCTCACCGACGCGGCTGGGTTCCCGTTGATGGTCGAGGCGTTCGAGGGCAACAAGGCCGAGACCAAGACGATGATCCCAACCCTGCAGGCGTTCATGGCCACCCACCAGCTTGCCGACGTGACCGTGGTCGCCGATGCCGGGATGGTGTCAGAGGCCAACCGCAACGCGATCGAAGCCGCCAGCTTGACCTACATCATCGGCGAGCGGATTCCCGAGATCCCTTACCAGGTGAAGAAGTGGCGCACCCAGCACCCGGACGAACCGATCCCCGACGGGCATGTGTTCACCCAGCCGTGGCCCGCCACCGCGAAACAGCGCGCCGAGGGCCGGCGGGACAAGGTCGTCTACTACCACTACTCCGCCGACCGGGCCCGCCGCACCCTGCGCGGGATCGACCAGCAGGTCGCCAAAGCCGAACGCGCGGTCGCGGGGAAGGAGCCGGTCAAGCGGAACCGCTTCATCAAAATCGCCGGCGCCAAGAAGTCGGTCAACCGCGACCTCGAGGCCAAGGCCCGCAGCCTCGCCGGATTGAAGGCATACATCACCAACATCGACAACCCCAACCCCGAGTTCGTGATGGGCGCCTACCACCGACTGTTCCAGATCGAGAAGTCGTTCCGCATGTCGAAGCACGACCTGAAGGCGCGGCCGATCTACCACCACAAACGCGAGTCGATCGAGGCACACCTGACCATCGTGTTCGCCGCCCTCGCCATCACCCGGCTCATCGAGGACCGCACCGGCTGGTCGATCAAGAAGTTCGTCCGCACCGCCCGCCGCTACCGCACCGTGCAAATCCGCGCCGGCAAGCAACTCCTCACCGCCGCCGACCCGCTCCCACGGGACCTACGCGACGCACTCGCACTCATCAACTGACAAGGCCTTGCACACTAATTTGAGCCAACTCAGGT
>NZ_JBVHFT010000063.1:0-1561 GCF_055562215.1 Kribbella sp. NPDC020701
CGGCTCGTCGGGCTGGCAGTAGGCGGTCCACCGACAGGCCGATGCGGAAGTATCGACAACCTGGATGTGTTGCGGGCACGGCGGGTCCGGCCCTGTTCACCGGGATCCCTGCCTCACATCCACAATATCAGCGGCGGTGGATCAGAGCTCAGCTTGTCGAGGGCTCCAGCCCGTTGTTGAAGAGACAGCGAGCGCGGTGAGTGTGGCGCGGCCAATCGCATCTGGCTCCCGCCAGTCATCGACTTCCAACAATTCGCCGGGCCTACTTCCGAACCACTCACCATCCTGTCGCTTGTGGCGAGGTGCCACATATGCACGGAAATCGTCGTCCGTCACAGTGATACTCACGGTTCTAGTGTTTGTGTAAAAATCACGCCAATCCACGCCACCCACGAATTTCAGCAACTCGGCTACCTCGTTGGCAGATTCTTGGATCTCCGAACCCAGCACATCGCGGATCAGCACCGCGAGCTCGGATCCTAACGCCTCAGGTTCAATATCGGCAGCCATAGCTAAGAACGGCCGCACGATTCCTGATCCGCCATCAGCATGCGGTCTAAAGGCGTGAGCGTAGAGCATGCCGTGATACCTGTGTACGCCCAGGGAAGCACTCCGCGATGGCCGCCTCTCATGGTAGTCGACATCCTTGGTTCGCCACCGCCGCCCGCCGCGATCGATGTCAAGCGCAGCTGCAAGAAGCGGGCCCGCTCGTACCCGCGTGTCGCCTGCCCATTGTGCATCGGAGAGAACTGCCGGCACGACGTATTCGACCACGCACTGCCGTACCTGAACGTCACCAGACGACAGCATGTCCTCGACCGCCACGTAGCACAGATCGAGCATTCCCATATCCACAACCGCGCGTCGAAAGATTCTGGATACGAATACGTCACGCAGCAGTTCTGTCGCGGCAAGCCAAGCGGGATCACCGTCCACGGACACCGCATGTATATCGACTACGAATTCAGGGAAGCTGCCAGCAAGGTACTCCGCGAGGTTGTCAAGGTTTACCGGTTCCGTCATGCCTCGGCGCCTTTCTGCTAGTGCCGACAATCGCCACCTTTGCACATTTGCATATCGACAACCGGATCCGATACGACTGCACAGCAGACTGTCTCATGATACCGGAGCCGGGCATCCGTACTGCGCGAAGGGCGCTGGAAGCAAACCGCAGTTCGGCGGCTTACCGGACATGATCCTGCCCGCCTCCCACGCGTACTGAGCGTCGCCTATCAGGCTCAGCACGGTCAACGTGCGTCCCAAGAAGACGGATCCACCAGAGCCGCGGAACGTTTGGACGTAAGCCCTAGGATGCTCCTCGGTGAACTGTGCGCCGGTCTCGCCAGAGACCGCTTGATTCCTCACGAGCCGGTCCATCGCACGATCCACGTCCGCCCGGATACCGCGCGACTCGAGATCCGCGGTAACGCCGTTCGCCTGGTCCTTCTTCGTCAACAGGTCCCATGAGCCCGGACAGTTCACGGCTGATCGGCCGACTCGTGCCGTAGAAGCACCGAAGTGCCTGTCCTGTAAGGGATTCTTGGACTTGCGACAGTCAAGA
>NZ_JBVHFT010000064.1:0-1555 GCF_055562215.1 Kribbella sp. NPDC020701
CGCTCCTCAGTCCAGGCCGGGAGGCCCCATGACACTCCCTGTGTCAACCTCATGCGGCAGATGGAGTGGCTGTGCGGTGGTTGAGTGTGGCTGCGGCGCCGTGGTTGGCGGGGTCGTAGGCGACGCCGTTGTGCCAGCAGCGCCAGATGACGCGGATCCAGGCGCGGGCCAGGATGCGGATGGCGTGGGGGTGGTCTTTGCCGGCTTGGCGGGCCTGGTTGTAGATGTGGGCGGCCCAGGGGCTGGCGTGGCGGCTGTTGTCGGCGAAGGTGGTCAGGGCGACGCGGAAGCGTTTGTTGCAGGCCCAGCGGAAGTGCACGGCGCGGTGTTTGCCGGACTCTTTGGTGACGGGGGTGCAGCCGGCCAGTGCGGCGACGGAGTCGGGGTGCTCGTAGGCTTGGCGGCAGTCGCCCCACTCGGCGAGCATCTGGGCGGCGTTGATCTGACCCGACCTTGGCAGCGACGTGAAGATCTCGCCGTCCGGGTGCTCCCCGAGCCGGGCGGCGGTCGACTTGTTCAGGTTCTTGGTGGCGGCGTTGAGTGCTTTGATCACGTCGACGAGTGCGAGCACGGCGTCGCGCAGCGCGGTGGTGAGGGCGGGGCCGGTGGTGCCGGCCGGGGCCGACCGCAGGCGTTGCAGGAGTACGGCGGCGGGTTTCTTGCCGGAGTAGCCGCGGCTGGTGCAGAACTGGGCGAGGCGTTTCTCGCCGAGGTGCGCGGCACTGTTCGGGGTGGGGTAGCGGGTGAGGAATTCCAGGGCGATCCGCGATTCCAGGTCGGCGAAGATGGCTTTGGCGCCGGGCCAGTGGTCGTCCAGCAGTGCGGCGAGTTGGTTGACCGCGGCGACGCGCATGTCGACCAGGTCGGTGCGGGTTCGCGAGACCGTCCGCAGGGCGCGGGTGTCGTCGGAGTATGGCGTGGCCACGCGCAGCCGGTGCTGCCGCAACCGCAGGTACTCCGCGATCACGGCGGCGTCGCCGGCGTCGGACTTCGCCCCGGACAGCACCTCGCCGTCGCGCCAGGCCTTGATGGCGTTCGGCGAGACCGGCACGACCGGGTGACCGGCCTCGAGCAGCAGATCGACCAGCCGGCCGTTGGGACGTTCGATCCCGATCTGTACGTCACCGGGCTCGGCGAGCTTGCCCAGCCGGCGGATCAGCATCGCGATCCCGTCGGCGGTGTGGGCGATGGTGAACCGGTCGACGATCTTCCCGGCAGGGTCCATCACACACACGGCGTGGATCTCGGCGGCCCAGTCCAGCCCGGCGAACAACTGCGCGGGCGGCAGACCAGCAGACACAGCAGCAGACAACACGACTCCTTGCGGTGGCAGCGACGACCCGGCGGCGACGAGGCCGGCACCTGGGTGGTCACTAACCGGCGCTCTGCGGCGCGTCTCCCTGTTGCCAGTCCACGGCCTCGGGACAGCCAGGGGCGGTGGTGTCATGGAGGCCCTCAACGAGCGACCAACTCAGACCGTCACCCCGGCTGCCGCCGAGTCCCAACAGCAGGCACCGTATCGGTGCCCACAGCAAGGATGGTGCCCTAGTGACCA
>NZ_JBVHFT010000065.1:0-1501 GCF_055562215.1 Kribbella sp. NPDC020701
GTGCACCGCGACTACCACGTCGAGGTCGCCAAGGCGCTCTACTCGGTGCCGGAGCAGCACCTCGGCCAGTACCTGGACGCGCGCGCCGACTCCGAGCTGGTCAAGCTCTACTCCACGGCCGGGGCCGGGGCCGGTCGGCTGGCCAAGACCCACCCGCGGCAGCCGCCAGGCGGCCGGTCCACCCACCGAGACGACCTGCCCGAGCACAAGGCCGGGTATGCGCTGCGGGACCTGGCCCGGCTGATCGCGGCCTGCGCCTTGCACGGCCAGAACGTCGGCATCTACGCCGAGCGGCTGCTCGACGACCCGCTGCCCTGGACGAGGATGCGCAGCGTCTACCGGCTGCTCGGCCTGGTCCGCCGCTACGGTCCCGACCCGGTCGAGGCCGCCTGCTCTCGTTCCCTGGACCTCGACGTCGTGTCGGTGTCGAAGATCGCCGCGATGCTGGCCAAGGCCACCGAGCGCGAACAGCCGGCCCTTCCCGCCGCGAGCGGCTCACCCTCGGGCCGGTTCGCCCGCGATCCCGGCGAGTACGCGATGCGCGGCGGGGTCCAGCTCACCCTCATCCCCGGCGGCGCAGCCACACCGGCCGGCACCAGCCCCGCCGGCACTCACCACGAAGGAGACCACCAGTGACCACCACTACAGCGGGACCGCTCGACCCGGTCGGGGCCGACCTGACCCGAACGCTGAAGGCGCTCAAGCTCGGCCAGATGAGCCAGACCCTGCCCGAGCGGCTCGCGCTGGCCCGGCAGCAGAAGATGAGCCACGCCGCGTTCCTCGAGCTCATCCTGGCCGACGAGATCACCCGCCGCGAGTCCCGCTCGGCGATGCTGCGCGCCCGCACCGCCGGCCTCGACCCGACGATGCGCCTGGACACCTGGGACGAACTCGACGACCTCAGCTACGACCGGGCCCTGCTGTCGGACCTGACCAGCCTGCGGTTCACCGAGGCCGGCAACGGGGTCCTCGTCCTGGGACCGGTCGGGGTCGGCAAGACACACCTCGCGTCCGCGCTGGGCCACATCGCGATCCGGCGCCGCCTATCGGTGCACGCCGCCCGCGCCGACAAGCTGTTCACCCGGCTCCGCGCCGCCCGGCTGGACAACACCCTCGAGGCCGAGATCCGCAAGCTCGCCCGCGTCGACGTGCTCATCCTGGATGACTTCGCACTGCGCATGCTGGACGCCACCGAGACCAACGACTTCTACGAGGTCGTCGTCGAGCGGCACCGCCGAGCCAGCACCATCGTGACCTCGAACCGGGAGCCGTCTGAGTGGCTGACCATGATGAGCGACGCGCTGCTCGCCCAGTCGGCCGTCGACCGGCTCACCTCCGGCGCGCACACGCTCGTCATCGAGGGCCCCTCCTACCGGCAACGCCACCCCCACCGGCGCGTCACCGTTGACCAAGAGGACCAAGACCGGTGATGCTCACTCACACCTCCAGGTGGTCCCATGCTCGTGGCAACGAGGTGGTCCCATCACGCTGGCAAGCGACA
>NZ_JBVHFT010000066.1:0-1481 GCF_055562215.1 Kribbella sp. NPDC020701
CGCTGGCCAAACGGCATCCCGCCGTACTGATGGGATCGCTCGGTGTCCTGGCGCTTGTACTGAGCGTATACAGCCTGAAAATCGGGGCGACCGAGGTGTCGTTCGGCAACGTCCTGCACGCGCTGGTCGGCGACAGGTCCGACCAAGCGGCGGCGATCGTGATCGACTTCCAGTTGCCGCGCGTCCTGCTGTGCTGGCTGATCGGTACGGCGCTCGCGGTGTCCGGCGCGGTGATGCAGGGCGTGATTCGCAACCCGCTGGCGGCCCCCGACATCATCGGTGTTACCAAGGGCGCCGGCTTCGGCGGCATGTTGTTGCTGCTCGCGATCCCGGGGATTCCGGTGGTGGCCGTCGTGCCGGCGGCGTTCATCGGCGGCCTCGCGGCCGCGGGCCTGGTGTACCTGCTGGCCTATCGCCGTGGGGCTACGCCGGTGCGGATCGCGCTGGTCGGTATCGCGGTCAGCGCGGCCTTCGAGGCGGGCATCCGGTTCCTGCTGGTGCGCAACCCGCTGGACGTGAGTGCGGCGCTGATCTGGTTGACCGGCAGTCTGTTCGGCCGGTCGATGAGTGCCGTGCTGGAGATCCTGCCGTGGGTGCTCGTGCTGGTGCCGCTGATCGTGATCTGGGCTCGCAAGCTCGACGTACTGGGCCTTGGCGACGACCTGGCCGCGGGACTTGGTGAACCGGTCGAGAAGACCCGGCGGCTGCTGCTGTTGTTCGCGGTCGCGTTGGCCGCGGCCGCGGTCGCGGTGGCCGGCACGATCGGCTTCGTCGGGTTGATCGCACCGCACATGGCTCGCCGCATCTTCGGCGGTAAGCACTTGGCGTCGATCCCGGCCGCCGCGTTGTTCGGGGTGTTGTTGATGTTGTTCGCCGACATGATCGGGCGGGGTCTGGCTCCGCCGTTGGAGATTCCGGCCGGGCTGGTGACGGCTGTGGTCGGGGGACCGTACTTCTTGTACCTGCTCGTGAAGACCGGAAAGTAGGAGACCCGCCATGCGTCTGCAGGCACAAGGCGTTCAGCTCGCCTATGACCAGAAGGTCATCGCCCATGACCTCACGTTGACCATTCCGGACGGGAAGGTCAGTGTGCTGATCGGCCCGAACGGCTCCGGCAAGAGCACCGCGCTGCGGGCGCTGGCCCGGCTGCTGCCACCGGCGAAGGGCAGTGTGATCCTGGATGGCAAGTCGATCCAGGACACCCCGACCAAGGAGGTGGCGCGGTTGCTGGCGATCCTGCCGCAGGTCCTGGTCACGCCGGAATCGATCTCGGTCGAGGACCTGGTCTGGTTCGGCCGGCATCCGCACCGGACCTCGTTGAAGGTGCCCAGCGCGGCCGACAAGGAGGCCGTGGAGTGGGCGATGACGGTCACCAGTACCGCCGAGTTGCGCCACCAGCACGTCGATCAGTTGTCCGGCGGCCAGCGGCAGCGGGTCTGGATCGCGTTGTGTCTGGCCCAGGGCACCGACCTGATCCTGCT
>NZ_JBVHFT010000067.1:0-1436 GCF_055562215.1 Kribbella sp. NPDC020701
CTAGTACTCCAGCCGTAGTTCGTGATCAGGCGAGTTGGCCTGCCTGATGGCGGTGGTGGCAGTCGCGGGCGCGGGCTTGGTGGCGGCGTCGCCACCGTGACCAGTGCAGTAGGTGTGCGATGTCGCGGCGGGCGTGGTCGAGCAGGTTGGTGAACAGGTGCCGGATCTCGTTCGCGGTCAACGCTATGAGCCCGGGAGCCGAGTTGGTCTCGGCTCGTTGTGCGGCGGCGGTGATAGCGAGGAAGGCGTGGGCGAGCATCGCCAGGATGGTCCAGCGGTGCCACGACGTCCAGCGGCGGACCTGGTGCTCGTCCAGGCCGGTCAATCCCTTACCTGCTTGGAAAGCCTCCTCAATCGTCCACCGGCGCCCGGCCACCGCGACCAGGGTCGCCAGTGGCACCGGGGTGGGTGTGTAGCAGCGGTAGAACGCGAGTTCGCCGGTGCTGATCGATCTGCGGACCAGCAAGGCGTGGCCGCCGGGGACTTCGGCGTCAGTGACGTCGATTAGCGCCCAGTCGTACCAGCGTTGACCTTTCGCGCCAACTCCTGCACTGAGCCGGTTCCAAGCCCGTGACGGCAGACGGCGGGCCAGAGCCTTGGCAGCGTGTTTGCCGGCCAGCGTGGTCACCTGATGATCGCAGGCCACCGCCAAGACATAGCCGATCCGGCGCTCCTGCAGACCTGCGCGCAGCTTGGAGTCGGCGCCGTAGACCTCATCGCCAGCCACCCACGCCGCTGGGATGCCCGCGTCCAGCGCCCGGGTGATCATCTCCCGCGCAAGCGCCGGTTTGGTGGCGAACTTGATGTCGTCGGGAACTCCCGCGGCGCGACACCGGTCAGGATCTGTGGTCCACGACTTCGGCAGATACAAGGCCCGGTCGATGAACGCGTGCCCGCGCGTGGCGGCATACACGAGATAGACCCCGACCTGGGCGTTCTCGATCCGGCCAGCCGTCCCGGTGTATTGCCGCTGTACCCCGACAGTGTGGGTGCCCTTCTTCAGGTCGCCGGTCTCATCCACCACCAGCACCGCGCCGGGATCGGCCAGGTGATCCACAACGTAGGTACGCAGGTCGTCGCGGACCGCGTCGGCGTCCCAGGCCGCGCGAGCAAGCAGGTGCTGCATGCCATCTGGGGACACCTCACCGGCATGCTCGGCGATCGTCCAGCAGTTCACCCGCGGCAACCCGGCCAGCAACCCCAGCAGGAACAACCCAACCCGCCGACGCGGTTCGACCCGGACAAACCGGCACGCGATCCGCCCCACCAGCTCGTCGAAACCACGCTGCCAACTATCAGGGTCTACGCTATGGCACGCAGCCACCGCGCGACCGTCTTGAGTCCACACAACCCGAGATCATCAACCGGTGGCTGTGCTACGTCCTGGACCGCCACACTGCCACACCGCAGATCACGAACTACGGCTGGAGTACTAG
>NZ_JBVHFT010000068.1:0-1433 GCF_055562215.1 Kribbella sp. NPDC020701
GGCTCTTCGCAGTTGAGGGTGTAGCGGGGGTGGGCGCGTCGGTGGCCGGGTAGGGGTCGAGGTCTTCCGATGATGGGAGTTCTCACGCTGCCCATCTGGAAGACCTCGACGTGTCTGACGCTACCTTCACCTGCCCTGACCTGACCACTTTCGCCCGCGTTGACGAGCTCGGTCTCGAGGTCGTCGGTCAGCGGCTTGAGCCCGACCGGGCGGTGCTGGCGTGCCGGGTCGTCGGTGCCGGCGACGCCGATGGCTGGTGTCGGCGGTGTGGCTGCGAAGGGACCGTTCGCGACTGCGTGGTCCGGCGGCTGGCGCACGAGCCGCTGGGTTGGCGTCCCACGATGCTGCACGTGACGGTGCGCCGCTACCGGTGCAGTGGTTGTGGGCACGTGTGGCGCCAAGACACCAGCCGCGCGGCCGAGCCGCGGGCGAAGCTGTCCCGGCGCGGGTTGCGGTGGGCGCTGGAAGCCCTGGTGGTCCAGCACCTGACCGTTGCCCGGGTTGCCGAGGGTCTCGGGGTCGCGTGGAACACCGCCAACGACGCGGTTCTTGCCGAGGGCAAACGCGTGCTGATCGATGATCGCGGCCGGTTCGACGGCGTGGCCGTGATCGGGGTCGACGAGCACGTCTGGCGACACACCCGCCGCGGCGACAAGTACGTCACCGTGATCATCGATCTCACCCCGATCCGCGATGGGACCGGGCCGGCACGGTTGCTGGACATGATCGAGGGCCGCTCGAAACAGGTCTTCAAGACCTGGCTCACCGAACGGCCCGAGTCCTGGCGCGACGCCGTGGAGGTCGTCGCGATGGACGGCTTCACCGGCTTCAAGACCGCGGCTGCCGAAGAGTTGCCGGACGCGGTCGCGGTCATGGATCCCTTTCACGTGGTGCGGCTGGCCGGCGACGCCCTCGACGAGTGCCGACGACGAGTCCAGCAAGCCATCCACGGCCACCGGGGACGCAAGGACGACCCGCTCTACTCCGCCCGGCGGACCCTGCACACCGGCGCCGACCTACTCACCAGCAAGCAGGCCCAGCGGCTGGCCGACCTGTTCACGGCCGACGAACACGTCGAGGTCGAAGCGAGCTGGGGGATCTACCAGCGCATGATCGCCGCCTACCGCGAACCCGACCGCAGCCGTGGCCGGGAGCTGATGACCCGGCTCATCGACTCGGTCAGCCACGGCGTGCCCACCGCACTCGTCGAACTCATCACACTCGGCCGGACACTGAACAAGCGCGCCGCCGACGTCCTGGCCTACTTCGACCGACCCGGCACCAGCAACGGACCCACCGAAGCCATCAACGGCCGACTCGAACACCTCCGCGGCTCAGCACTCGGCTTCCGCAACCTCACCAACTACATCGCCAGATCACTACTCGAAACCGGCGGCTTCAGACCACAACTACACCCTCGATCGTGAAGAGCC
>NZ_JBVHFT010000069.1:0-1421 GCF_055562215.1 Kribbella sp. NPDC020701
TGGGTTTCCCCTCGTAGCGTGGAGACATCCCCTTAGAAGGTGAGGGCGATGGCAGAGGCACGACGAAAGTTTGATCAGGAGTTCCGCGAGGGCGCGGTCCGGATTGTCCGGGAGACCGGCAGACCGATCGCGCAGGTGGCCCGGGAGCTGGGCGTGAACGCGGGCACGCTGGCGAACTGGGTGGCCAGAGACAAGCGGGCCCACGGTAGTGACGGTCAGTTGAGCGAGGACGAGCGGGCCGAGCTGGCCAGGTTGCGGCGGGAGAACGCGGAGCTGGCGATGGAGCGTGATGTCCTCAAGCGCTCGGTGGCCCTCTGGGTCAAGGACGCGATGGGCCGGTAGCCGTGGCCGCCTTCATCGCCGCCCAGAGGGACACCTACCGGGTGCCGCACGCGGTAGCGTGCCGGGCGCTGGGGGTCAGCCAGGCGTGGTTCTACAAGTGGCGCCACGGCGACGCTTCGCCCCGGCACGCGCGCCGCGAACAGCTGAAGATCGCGATCCGGTGGTTGTTCGTCAAGCATCACGGGACCTATGGGTCGCCGCGGATCACCGCGGACCTGCGCGACGAGGGCTGGCGGGTCAGCCAGAACACCGTCGCCGCCCTGATGCGCGAGCTCGGTCTGCAGGCGCGACGCACACGCCGCCGTCAGCAGACCACCCGGCCGGGCCGGGGCAAGTGGCGGGCACCGGACCTGATCGGTCGTGATTTCCCTGCCAGCGCAGTGAATCGGAAGTGGTACGGCGACGGCACCGAGATCAAGACCGACGAGGGCAAGCTCTACCTCGACAGCGTGCTGGACATGAGGTCTCGGCGCATTGTCGGGTTCAGCCTGGGGGAACACCACAACGCCGAACTCGCCTACAACGCCCTGGTGATGGCGGTCGCGGTCCGTGGCGGTAAGGACGCGATCGCCGGGGTGATCCTGCACACTGATCAGGGCAGCGAGTACACCGCCGGCACCGTCCGGGCTGCATGCACCCGGCTCGGCATCGCCCAGTCCATGGGCCGGCCCGGCTCGGCACTGGACAATGCCGTGATCGAGTCCTGGCACTCCACCGTGGAGTTCGAACTGCGCAGGCTCGAGCACTTCACCACCAGGACACAGGCCCGCACTCGGGTGGCCGCCTGGATCGAGGAGTACAACCAAGACCGGCGCCACTCCGCGCTCGGCATGCGCTCCCCGATCACCTACGAACTCACCCACCAGGCCCACGACCACGAACCCGAACAAGCAGCATGAACGACCGGCTCCCCCGCACACCGAGTCTGACCTCGTCCTCCCCGGCGTCAAGGCCCAGCCCTCCGGGTGGCCTCCGGCCAGCCTTGACCCCGACTCCGGGCGAGCTCCCCAGCCAACCAGCGGGAGAGGCCAACCGAAACAACAAATCTCAAGTCTCTACGGTTTCAGGGGATTGCCGGA
>NZ_JBVHFT010000070.1:0-1405 GCF_055562215.1 Kribbella sp. NPDC020701
GGGTTGTTGCCGGGCGCGCAGTGTCTCGGCGGCGGCGCGGGCCTCGAGGCCGGGTGGGATGCGTTCCTTGCGGCGATGCGGGGCGGCGGTGGTGTGGGCGGCGAGCACGGTGGCCTCGAGGGCGATGACGTGGCCGTGGTCGCGGACCATCACACCGGCGCCGTCGGGAGCCAGCTCGTGGCGGGCGATCACGATTCCGCCGGTGGTGGCGATGTCGACGCAGCGGGCGCCGAGCCGCTGCGACACGGTCACCTGCGCTCGGGCGAGTTCGGGTGGCACCGAGTAGAAGTTGCCTCGCCAGGCCACCAGGGCCTGCGTGGACACGACCCGGGTCTCGGTGATGGTGGCCGGGAACGCCGTGGCCGGCACCGGTCGCAGCGGCTCAGCTTTGGCCACGGTCGCGACGCTGGCCTTCCCGCCGGGTCCGGCCGGGCGCAGCCGGGTGTCACCGCGCAGCTCGCTGAATTTGTCCAGCAAGGATTGGGCTTGTTCGACGGTGTGGTCGTCGCTCAGGGTGCGCCACCAGCGTTGCGCGGCGGTGTGGTTGACCTTCTCTACCACGCCCTTGCGGTTGCCGCGCCGGGGTGGGCAGATCGCCACCGACACCCCGTAGTGCTTGGCCACCGCGGCGAACGACGCGGTCACCTTCCCCGACGCGGGGTAGCAGACCGTGGCCATCCGGTCGAACCGCCACGTCTTGGTCAGGCCGCCCAGCTTGCGCGCCGTCGCGTCGAGAGCCTCGATCAGGTGGGGCTGCTCCTCGCTTGCGGCCAGCGTGCCTCGCCACCTGCCGGAGTGGGCCAGCGCGCCGACCAGCAGATGCGCGGTCTTGCCCCACCCCCACGACTCGGGCGGGTCGGGCAGCTCGAGCCAGTCCCACTGGGTCTCCTCGCCCGCCGGGTGCTCGATCACCGCCGCCACCCGGCCCGTCGTCGCGCTGCACGGTTCGCAGTGCGGCCGCAACCCCCGGGCACGTAACTGCCGGGTGAACGTGGAATACGCCTTGTCGTAGCCCAAGGCAACAACCTCGTCGAACAGCGTCTGTGCCCACAAGTGCGGGTCCTCGGTTAACCTCGCACGGACGTAGCCGACATACGGCTCGAATGGGTCCGGCCCAGCAGGTCTGCGTTGCCCGGCAACCCGCTCGCCGGCCAGATAGGCACGGATCGTCTTACGGTCTCTGCCCAGGTGCCGGGCGATCGCAGAGATCGTCCAGCCCTGGCGACGCAATGCGTGCACGTCGATGTCTTCCTCCCGTGTCAGCATGGACAGCAAGGCCCCTTCGAGTAGCCGGCGTGTGGTCAGAGACCGCCAGTCTCGAAGGGGCCCCACCACATCCGGTGGAGCCACACGGGGTGGGGAATTTCAGTGAGCAGGTCTGGGGAGATTCAGATGAGCGTCATCA
>NZ_JBVHFT010000071.1:0-1318 GCF_055562215.1 Kribbella sp. NPDC020701
CACCAAGCGCCGGTCATGGGAGCAGTCGCGTCGGCGCCGACGGTGTGGCGAGCCCTGGACGAGCTCACCCCGGCGGCGTTGAAGAGGATCCAGACCGCACGGGCGAAGGTGCGACGCCACGTGTGGGCCCGACTCGCCAACAGCGACGCCGGGCTGGCTGTCTCGAAGGTCGCCGGCACCGATCTCGGTGACGTCGTCGTGCTGGACGTCGACGCCACCATCGTGGTCGCGCACAGCGACAAGGAACAAGCCGCGCCCACGTTCAAGAAGACCTTCGGGTTCCACCCGCTGGCCGTCTGGTGCGACAACACCCAGGAGTTCCTCGCTGGGATGCTGCGGACCGGGAAAGCCGGGTCCAACACCGCCGCCGACCACATCGCCGTCCTGACCGATGCGATCGCCCAGGTCCCGGCAGCACGCCGCAAGAAGCTGTTGGTCCGCTGCGACGGTGCCGGCGCCTCCCACGACCTGCTGGACTGGCTCACCGGACAGGGCAAGGTCCGCGGCCGCAGCCTGGAGTACTCGGTGGGGTTCCCGGTCACCGAGAAGGTCCGCGACGCGATCACGCTGATCCCCAAGCATGTGTGGACCCCCGCCACCGACGCCGACGGCGGGGTCCGTGAAGGAGGCGACGTCGCCGAGCTGACCGGACTGCTGGACCTGAGCGGGTGGCCGGTCGGGATGCGGCTGATCGTGCGCCGCGAACGACCGCATCCGGGTGCGCAACTGTCGCTGTTCGAGGAGCGTGACGGCTGGCGCTACCAGGTCGTGGCCACCAACACCGCCCAGACACCGGGTCAGCAGTTGGCGTTCCTCGAAGCCAGGCACCGTGCCCACGCCCGGGTCGAGGACCGGATCCGACATGCCAAGGACTCCGGCCTGGGACGGTTCCCCTCGCGTGAGTTCAAGATCAACCAGTCGTGGCTGATGGTCACTGCGATCGCCGCAGACTTGGTCGCGTGGCTGCGCTTGCTCGCGCTCACCGGCGACGCTCACGGGCTCGCGACCTGCGAACCGAAAGCCTTGCGCTACCGACTACTCCACGTGCCCGCCCGGCTCACCCACGGAGGAAGACGGCGACGCCTCCGCCTCCCAGCGAGCTGGCCCTGGGTCGACCAGATCGTCGCGGTCTTCGCGAACATCGCCGCGATCCCCGAACCCGCCTGACCCCACTCAACACCAGCGACAAGGACCCTCGGAGAACCGCACCCGGCAGCGCCAGCCGGCCAACCGACGTACCCGCGAAGCACCACCATCACCAAGCCCGCCCCACCGGCATCCCGGCGGCGCCATCACTGAGCCCCATGAATTGCCGGGG
>NZ_JBVHFT010000072.1:0-1237 GCF_055562215.1 Kribbella sp. NPDC020701
TGAGGTGCCCCGAAGGTCCCGGACAGCGGTCCAACTAAGATTGGGTCGTCTGGAAAGGAAAGTCTTTGCCGCGTCCGAAGAGAAACTTCTCTCCTGAGTTTCGGGATGAGGCTGTGAGGTTGGTTCTGGAGACCTCGCGGCCGATCGCTCAGGTGGCCAAGGAGCTCGGTATTAACCCGGGAACTCTTGGCAACTGGGTTAACGCCTATCGTCGAGAGCATGCCGGGGAAGAGCCAGCGCCCGCCGGCGCGGAACGGGCCGAGATGGCCGAGTTGCGTCGCCGTAATCGCGAGCTCGAGCAGGAGAACTTGTTCCTGAAAAAAGCCGCGGCGTACTTTGCCAAGGATCATCGGTGAGCGACAGGTTCGAGTTCATCGATGCAGAGCACGCAGCGAGCGGGAACACTGAGAACGCCACGAACACGGTCGCCGCGTTGTCGATCGCCAAAATGTGCGCGCTGCTGGACGTGTCGCGCTCCGGTTTCTACGAATGGAGAGACCGGCCGGCGTCGGCCACCGCGCAGCGCCGGGACGAACTGAAGCTGCTGATCGACAAGTCGTTCGAGGACTCTGACGGCACCTACGGGTACCGACGGGTCCACGCCGACCTAGCCGGCTGGGGCGTGCGGTGCGGCCCCGAGCTCGTCCGCGCCCTGATGCGCGAGCTGGGCCTGGAGCCGTGCCAGCCCAGGCCCTGGCGGCACAGTCTCACCGCGTCCGACGGCCAGACCCACCACATCCCCGACCTCGTCCAACGCGACTTCAACGCCGCCGCTCCTGGCGAGAAAATGGTTGGCGACATTACCTATATCGAAACCTGGGAAGGATGGGTCTATTTAGCGACGGTGATCGACTGCCACACCAAAGCCGTCATCGGCTGGGCGATGGACGACAATTACAAAACGCCGCTCATCGAGCGGGCAATCGAGATGGCCACACGGAACCACAACCTCGCCGACGATGCGATATTCCACTCCGACCGCGGCAGTAACTACACATCCACCCAGTTCGCCGCGACGCTGAAGCGGTATAACCTCCGGCAATCGGTCGGGCGAACCGGGATATGTTACGACAACGCGATGGCCGAATCATTCTTCGCCGCACTGAAGAACGAACGTGTTCACCGTACACAATACCCCACCCGCGAGAACGCCTACCGCGATATTGCACGCTATATCGAACTTCGCTACAATTCACGACGTCGCCACTCCGGACTCGACTACCGCACTCCCCGGCAG
>NZ_JBVHFT010000073.1:0-1199 GCF_055562215.1 Kribbella sp. NPDC020701
ACCTGCCCCTCGACCATCACACCTGCCCGCAGCCACAACCGCAGCAGCTTCAGCACCCGACGATCCGACACCCGCTTGGCAACCCCGGCCATCAACCGGTCATGGTCGATCTCACCAAAGAAGTTACGAATATCGAACTCCACGACAAAGCACCGACCCTCGATGAACCCGACCCTGAGCCGTTCCATCGCCTGCGTCGCCGACCGCCTCGGCCGGAACCCGAACGAGCACGACAAGAAATCCGCCTCGAAGATCGGTTCCAGCACGAGCTTGGCCGCCTGCTGGGCCACCCTGTCGCGGACCGTCGGGATCCCCAGCGGCCGCCTGCCACCATCTGGTTTCGGGATGTCAACCCGCCTGGCCGGAGCCGGACGGTAGACCCCTGCGCGGAGGTCATCACGCAACTCACGCAACATGCGGTCCACGCCATAGCCCTCCACCGCGACCAGAGTCTGCTTGTCGACCCCGGCCGCGCCACGATTCACACGGACCCGTTCCCACGCCTCCCACAGCACGTCACCTCTGTGGACACGGTCAAACAGAGCATGGAAACGCCGCCCCTCAGACTGCTTGGCCGCAGCCCATAGCGTGCGTTGAAGTTTTCGCACCTTCGCCGGTGACGGCACCAGCCGCTCCCCAGCTACGGCGGGCTGAGACCCGCCGGGGTTGTTGGACCGGGCGGTCCCGGTCATGCCCTGACGCTTACCCTCTCCGTACGCGTGACCAAAGTCGGGGCCCTTCCCTCCTGGCGCGTTATGTTCCACGCCGATCACCGGTACTACGACCCCGTCGGACTCCCGCTGCCCTCCGCTCGCTTTCACCATCGGCTTATACGACCGGTCTCTCGCCCGACACCAGGCATGGACAGACGGGTCTCTTCTGTTCCGGACCAGACCTTGCACACGTGCCACCACCCGTACCCCGAGGAGACCCATCGAGCTGACCCCGGAACAGGGCCCGACAGACATGGCCTTCGCCGTGACATGAGCGGCTCGGCTCTCCCACTGTGGATCTGACGAGGCTGCAGTGTTCGCTTCATGCTGCGGCCCGCGTGCTTGCTCCCTCCAAAGAGGCTCTCGACACCCCGCTCAGCCCACCAGATCTCTCCAATGAACCGGGGCCTGCTACCCGGCGCTCCGGTACCTACCGGGACGGGACTCACACCCGCCGGCCTGGCCCAGCTTCCAGAACGCAACATG
>NZ_JBVHFT010000074.1:0-1192 GCF_055562215.1 Kribbella sp. NPDC020701
GGTAAGCCGTGTGCGGGAAAACCGCACGCACGGATTGAAAGGGGACAGGGGAAACGGGTCCAACCTACGGACACCGCGCCCCTAACTACCAATGGCGAGTATTGGTCTGGGTCTTGCGGCACTAGGGCGTCCTGGGTACATCAATCTCGGGCACGACGAGGACTTGCCGCCGGGACGGGCGGTCGAGGATCTCCGGGAGCGCACACATCAGTTGCTCGAGCAGGCGTGGCTGGACGGAGTTCGGTACTTCGACGCCGCGCGTTCGTACGGACTTGCCGAGAAGTTCCTCGGTGAGTGGCTGACGGCGGAGCGCCGTACGCA
Source organism: Kribbella sp. NPDC020701 (assembly GCF_055562215.1). Classification (NCBI taxonomy): domain Bacteria; kingdom Bacillati; phylum Actinomycetota; class Actinomycetes; order Propionibacteriales; family Kribbellaceae; genus Kribbella; species Kribbella sp. NPDC020701. Next base: position 322 of record NZ_JBVHFT010000074.1, read on the forward strand.
ACTGACCGTCGGCTCGAAGTGGGGGTACACGTACGTCGCTGATTGGCATTCCGATGTGGAGACGCACGAGGTGAAGGACCACAGCCTCGCGACCTTCGAGCGGCAGTGGCCGGAGACGCTTCAAGCGCTTGGTGGACCGCCTGACTTCTATCTCGTCCACAGCCTCACGTCGGACAGTCCGGCACTCGGTGACAAGCGGTTGCTCGATCGACTGCGGGAGTTGGCGGACAGCGGCGTACGCGTCGGATTTTCGACGAGTGGACCGCGTCAGGCCGAGACGCTACGGAAGGCACTCGAGCTCGACACACCGTTCACGGCCGTGCAGGCGACCTGGAACGTCCTCGAGACCTCATCCGGCGCTGCCTTGGCCGACGCGCACGCCGCAGGCTGGTTCGTGGTCGTGAAGGAAGCCGTCGCCAACGGCCGCCTGACCGCCAAGGCCGGCAAGACCCCGTTCAACGAGTTCGCCCGGCAGCATGGCATCGCCCCCGACGCCCTCGCCATCGGCGCCGCCGCCGTCCAGCCCTGGGCCGACATCGTCCTCAGCGGCGCCACCACCGCCGAACAACTGGCAAGCAACCTCGCCCACACCACCGCCGGCCCCCTCACCGAGTTCACCCAACAACCCGAGGAGTACTGGACCGAACGCTCCGCCCTCCCCTGGATCTGATGCCCCCCACTGATTCCGGGAGTTGGTGAGTGGGGCAGGTCCGCCCTGGATCTAGCCCACGCGCGTCACGCAGTCGCTGGCTGGGCCTCGCGCATGCGAGGGGATTTCCGGCTCTTCTGCGGTATGTGTGGGTCCCCTGGAGTGACACCGCACGGTGACCTGACAGGAGACGGTGACCTGGGACGGGTCCGCATCCAGCAG
>NZ_JBVHFT010000075.1:0-1112 GCF_055562215.1 Kribbella sp. NPDC020701
AATACCACTGAGCCCACGCAAGGCTGTGCAGTCATGACCACTGGTCTCTTGTGTGTCGATCGCTACGTCGAGGACCCGGGCTCGAACCAGTTGGGGCTGGAGAAGTTCTTGTCCTATACCGGTGAGGAGACCGGCGGCGGGTCGCAGTTGTTGACGAACCTGTACAGCGGCAACGCGGTCTGGTCCTACGACGCGCTGTCGAACCCGTCGATCGGGCCGTCGGCGTTCGTCCGGCTCGCGTACAACAGCATGGACGGCACCGACCCAGGTGCCGGGTTCGGATTCTCCGTCCAGGCGGCGACCTTGACCCGGCTGGGCAGTGAGCTGTCGGTGCCGACCGGCGGCAGCGTGAACAACTTGATGACGTTCGTCGACGGTGACGGCACGACCCACACCTACAAGCTCGCCACCGAGACGGCGAACCTGTTGACCTACACCCGGCCGCCCGGTGTCGGCCTGGACTTGACGCGTGACCTGACCGCCGACGCGGCACACCAGTGGGTGTTCACCCGGCCGGACGGCACGCGGTTCTACTTCAATCAGGACACGGGCCGGCAGACGTCGGTGGTGGACCGCAACGGCAACACGATGTCGTTCAGCTACGACAGCTCCGGCCGGTTGACGACGGTCACCGACTCCCGCAACCGGCAGGTCCTGACGTTCGGCTACAACACCTCCGGGCTGGTGTGGATCCGGGACATCTCCGGGCGGGCGCTGAAGCTCAGCTACAACAGTTCGCACCAGTTGATCAAGCTCGAGGACGGCGGTGCGTTCGATCCGGCGACGGCGACGTTCGGGGCGGGTGCGCCGGTGAAGGCGTTCCAGTTCGCGTACTCCGACACCTCGAACAACGGCAACACCAAGCTGATTTCGGTCAAGGACCCGCGCAACGCCGAGACCAAGGTCCAGTACTACACGTCGACGGAGAACTCGACCTACGCGTCGTGGCCGAAGAGCTACACCGATCGCCGAAATAACAACACGACGTTCTCCTACGCCGATCCGGACGGGTCGGCGGCGAAGGACATCGTCGCCACCGTCACCGATGTCAACGGGTCCACGCCGTCGGTGACGACGTACCGGATGGACGGCTACGGGCGGACCACGAGCAT
>NZ_JBVHFT010000076.1:0-1049 GCF_055562215.1 Kribbella sp. NPDC020701
GTCGCTGTGGAAGGTCGCGCCTTCGAGGCTGCCGCGGGTCGCGGCTGCGGCGTTGAGGGCGTCTTCGACCAGTTCGGTGCGCATGTGATCGGCGACCGACCAGCCGGCCAGGCGTCGGGAGTAGCAGTCGATCACCGTGGCCAGATAAAGGTTGTTGCCGTCGGCAAGCGGCAGGTAGGTGATGTCGCCGACGTAGCGCTGGTTCGGTGCGGGGGCGGTGAAGTCGCGGTTGAGCAGGTCGGGCACCTTCTGGTCCGCGGGTTCGGGGATCGTGGTGCGGACCTTGCGACGACGCCGGTAGCCGGCGATGCCGTGCTCGCGCATCACCCGGGCGACCCGCTTGCGGTTGATCCGCTCATCGGGACCGGCACCGTCGTTAAGCTCAGCGGTGATCCGCGGAGCACCCTGGGTCTTGTCGCCGTCGTGGACGACCCGGATCCGCTCCGCCAACGCCGCGTCGGCCGCGGCCCGTTTCTGCCGGGCGGGGGCGGCCTCCAGCCACGCGTAGTACGACGAACGCTCGATCTCGACGAGCTGGCACAGCCGCTTCACGCTCCAGCCAGGCCGTGACCCGGCGCCAGAGGTGGTGGAGTGGTCGGCGACGAACTGGAAGCGGTTCACCAGTTCGTCTCCCCGGCGAAATACTTGGCCGCCTGGCGCAGGATCTCCCGCTCGGTCGTGAGCTTGGTCTGCTCTGCCCGCAGAGCGGCGTTCTCGGCCTCGAGCCGGGCGATCCTCGCCTCCGGCGACTCCGGCTCACCTGTCGGTGCCGTGCGCCGGCGTGCCCGCGAAGGGCTGGAGACGGTCGTGCCGTCGGTGGTCGTCTTCTTGCCCGAGCCATACACCTCGACCCAGCGAGCCAGAGTGGCCCGCTCGATCCCGAGATCGGCTGCGATCCCACGCAGCGTCGCCCCCGGAGTGGACTCGTACAAGTCGACGGCCTGCCGACGAAACTCCTCGGAGTAGTTCTTGCGGGCCATGGTCCTGATCATCTCGCTTCCCCAGCCGATGGCTGGATTCAGCGTGTCCAAGAACCGGGGTCAGGACCC
>NZ_JBVHFT010000077.1:0-1007 GCF_055562215.1 Kribbella sp. NPDC020701
CGACCCAGGCGCCGTCGCGGACCTTGCCATCGGCGTCGTAGGCAGGTGCCACACCTGGTCGGGGATCAGCGCGAGTTTGTCGGCGAAGTCGTCGGGCAGGGTGAACCCGACCGAGTACGACATGCGCTGCGACACCACCCAGTCGAGGAAGTCGTGGGTGCAGCCGGCCGAGTCGGCGCGGATCAGCACCTTGCGCCCGGGCCGGGTCGCTGGCCGGTGCGACGGCAACTGCTTGAGCGCGTCACGGACCACGGCGACGTGATCGGCGGCCGTGTTCGAGCCCGCGTTCCCGGGCCGCAACATCACCGCCAGCGGCTCACCGGTGCCGCCGCTGCCGTGGTCGACGAACGCCCACAACGGGTGGAAACCGTAGCCCCGCTTGAAGGTTGGCGCCGCACCCTGCTTGTCGGAGTGGGCGGTCAGCAAGGTCGCGTCGGTATCGATCACGATCGGGTTGGCCGCATCGATCCCGACGTCCGGAGCGTCCTCGCCGGCCAATGCCCACACCCTCGCCCGAGCCGCGGCACGGGCGACGGCGATCGCCTTCAACACCCGATCAGCATCAGCGGCCAACGCGTCGACCGTGCGCGACACCGTCGGATCCGAGGCCACCAGGCCAAACACCGCCGGTGCGCTACGCAGCACCGCGATATCGGCCAGACAATCACCGCCCAGCGCAAGAGCAACCGCCAGATCACAGACGATCTTGGCCGGGTCATGCCGAGCCAGCGGTTTGCGCCATGGCGCCAGCGCCCACGACAACTCGACACCCAGCCCACTGGCCCGGACCGCGTCGGTGAGCAGCAGACCACCAGCCCGCGACACCACACCCGATCCTGCCGCATCAACCCGAACACAGGGATAGAACCCGGTAGTCTTCACCTGGAAGGTGCTCCTCGATCCGGCACGACATGGTCCTAGACAAACCACATCGTCGCTGGTCAGGAGCACCTTTCAGTTCAACGACACACATCCCCACAGCCAACCGGCATGAAAGCCCCGGGCTA